>JAKBVZ010000026.1 GCA_021841005.1 Actinomycetes bacterium
TATAATTTACAATACATAGTGATTACTTATCCTGCGCATTATTTTACTCTCTCTCTCTCTCTCTCTCGATAGAGTCTTTTGTCACATATCAGCAGATATATCGACAGGCATTTTGAGCACATCGTTGGTTGGCTGGCGGTAGGTATCGGAGTCGTCCTGGCAGTGACCCCTACAGTTAGCCTGTGGCTAATATTTCGAGTAACACATATCACCCGTATTCACGGGTAGACAAGCAGTTCTGTGGCACGCCTGGCCGGAACCCTTAGTAGTAGGTCTAGCTCACTCATTGGCACTAGATATTTGGTCATGTAGGTACTGCTTCCTCAGGTCGGCGAGCTTTAGGCCAAGACGCGAAACCCTCCATGCCTGCCAGCCATTGGCCGCCGTCATACCAGCTGCTTGCATTGCTGCAGAAGACGGCATTGCGCATCTCGTGCCGTCAGCAAGCTCAAATGTCCCATCGGCGGTGATCACTGCCGTATAGTGAGCATCGAGTTTAGGACGATCAAACACGACCTGCTCGTCGGGCTCGATGAGCCTAGCGTCCAAGAGGTCTTTGACAGTAACTCTATGGCCCGATGTGTCCAAGTGCTGCTCCACTGAGCCGCCAGACCCCATCGTAGCCAGTACCGGCTCGTGATCCGATTCGATGTCGATCACCCGTCGTCCGTTCGCGCCGCCATCCCTGCACGTGCTACGTACACAGCAATATCATACTATACCACACCACCTTCAGCACGCGAAGTTTTTAACGACTGATTAGAATGGGATCGACCGGAGACCTATCTTTACGTAGATGAATAATCCAGATGGTGTCGCAATGGCACGATCAGCAAAATTGATATTCCGTTGCTTGACTCTCTCTCTCTCTCTGTATAATGAACAAAGTAAAACAAACAGGATGCAGTTTTGGGGTAATGAGCGTTAGATTCACGCTAGTTGTGTTGCCTGGAATGATTCTAGGCAATCCTTCGGATCTGCTTCGTGGTTTGATATACTAAAGGAGGTAGGTCTAGTGGCAGGCAATGGCGATAGACGTGAACTAAGCACCAGCGAAGGGGTTGCTGCAAGTAGGGATGCTCGGGCAGTAAGGAGAGCGAAAGATCAGCCCAACCGGGCAACCAGACGGCTCATACAACGTAACCGGCTCGATATTTCGGTAGCGAAGGGTGGAGACAAGAAAGTGGGCTTGCGGCGAGTGGCACAATGGCCGTCTGTGAGGGGTACGATTGCGTCTCTAGCGGCTTCCGCAGGTATAGGTACAGCAGCAGGGGCAATATCGTTTAGTCAACCTGCATCTGCCCAAGGCACCTTTCCTGGCTACACTGCGAGCTATTACATTGACAATCTCACTGCACTTCATAGTGCAGGATGTCTAGATGCCGATGCTCAGGTCAGCGGTGATCGGAATGTAATACTGGATTTCGGTACACAAGTGCCCAACTATTCTTCCAGTACAGACAAGTGGGGCACTCTTAGCCCAGATGGTCCAGAACTTCCCGACAATTCAAACAATCCGTATATTGCATCGGTGGAATCTGCCACTACGACATTTATACTGGGCTGGCTTTCCTGCAAACCGAACCTACAAGGCTGGATCGGCGTGGGTACTAACGACAGCGTAGCTTCTAATGTAAATGCTACGTCTGGTCATGTCTGGGGCGAGATGATCAAGGGTCTCCATGGACGCTTTGCATCTACACCGATCACTGTGCGTGGCGCGGACGATATTGAATTCGCAGGACCTGGCAGTCATTGGCCTGCTACTTTTGCTCAGATAAGTGATTGGATTGGTGGAAGCAACCCGGCATACTCTGGCGCTTCTAGTGGATCAACATCAGGATATCAAGGCGGAGCTGGAGCGATTGGGTACTTCGACTATGGTTCAGCAAATGGCTGTGAGCACACCTGTAGTGGTGGATATACCTGGCCGGACGTTTATAACTTGGCATCTGGCTACTATGATGCGATTGCGATGCCACAGGACTACTACCCTGGTATGGCTTCCGACTGGCTTTCTGTCGAGAACCACGCGTCCTATAACTCATACAAGAACACTTATAGTGCGGTTACCATCCCGTTTTCAACTGTAATGACAGAAAATGGAACAGAGTATACTCCTCAGGTGGGCTGGTCTGACTTTACAACAACTGTCCATCAATATTCATTGGCTGCGACCAATATTGCACCGATGACCTGATGCGAGACCTAGGCGACAGATAAATTATATGAGCAACAGAAATGAGAGTTAAATGAGAATTAGGAGTACAAAATGAGAATACCAGCATTTGATTTGACCTCAAAGCGGATAGGCAAGGGAGTGTCATTACTCCGGAGAGGAAGTGGCGTGATAGCATTTATGGTCACCACGCTCCTAGTCGCCGCAGGTGTAGCCTGGGGGCTAAGCAGCCACGCGCCGTCGAATAGCCTGGCTGTGTCGAGTACCCAGGCAACTACAGGGCAAGCTGCTACACTTCCGTCTTCCACGGTATCTTCGCCACCATCTACTATACCGAACAGTGCGGCGGGCGTGTGCCAGGTTGCAGCACCCCAGAACAACAAGGGGAACCCGAGTCCATTTATAGCTTGGCTGTACACGCAGTGTAAATCCTATGTACCCGGAGACCCTAGTCCAATTGCGTCTGCCTTGCAAGCAGCAAAAGGTGGACAGATCGATGCTCTTGGTTGGCTCATGTGTCACTACGCGAATCAACAGGTTTCCTCCGGACATGCAACCTGGCTGGACAAGATGACGGCGACCAATTGCGAGGTCAAGCCCCCATCGCCAGTGACAGGCATCCAAAAGATGGTTGAAGGCGTACCCGGCCCTATTGACGAAAATACCATCTATACTGGTAGTCCCGTTGGCGATACGGACTCCGTGGTGGTATGGGCCGGTACGTACGAGCCGCTTGGCGCTCCGCCAGTAACATCAACCGGTGCAGTGGTAGAGGCTATTGGTCCAGCCGAAGGGGCGGTGGCGACCGTGCCCGGAAGCGGGGCGCTCACCTTAACGGCAGTACTGTCAAGTACTTCCCTACAGCTGAAGGGACAGAACGGAAAGACCTATACGTTTGATATCGCTACTGGCAAGATCACGGCTGGGTGAGCATCCATGATCTCCGGGGGACGTACATGGCAAATATCTTATGGTGGCCTGGAAAACTTACCTGTATCAGTATGTCTCCTATTTTGGTGGTGAAATGCTAAGGACTGGGCGTAGCCTCTTTTTCGGTGTAGCACTTGCTCTGCTGGTTGCCAGTTGTGGAACAAGTACACATCCAGTGTCCCACTCCACTACGACCAGCAGGAGAAAAGAAGCTGCTAAGACCGTCCTAGCTGGCCCGAAGTGGCAGGTAGTACTGAAAAGTAACCAGTTCGCCTATACGAGCCTTTCTTGCCCGACAGCGAATCGCTGCATAGCAGCTGGGTATGGGCCACTCAGCAACTACGGGCTGGATGCCAACCCCGCTGATATGCCGTATCCGGAATTTGGAGTGATCTCCACCACTCAAGACGGGGGAGGTCACTGGTCGACAACCCGTATGGCGCATCCCATAGATGCTGTAGCCTGCATGTCCGAGGTGCGCTGCATAGCCGTTGAGCAAGGGAACCTGTACAATGCACAGATCGGGTGGTCGACCTGGGTGACCACTGACGGCGGGAACACCTGGACAAAAGAGCCCAATCCTGGTCCAGGCGACGTAATTGCTCTTACCTGTCCGGCATCAAATCACTGCGTTGCCATAAGCCAGGTGCCAGTGCGTGGAGTCGGGCAGATACCGCCAAGCAGCACTTCTTTGGGATGGGTGTCCAACGACGGGGGTGCTAGTTGGGTAAGAAGTAGCAATATGAATATACAGTTCCCTGATGCCGTTTCGTGCCCGAGCCCATCATGGTGCATGGTCGTCGGCGCTGAGCCTTTCATGGAACAAATAACAGGAAACCCCGTTCAAGTAAGCCAAGATGGAGGTGCCACTTGGCAAACCTTGCCCACCTCGGCGTGGCCACCTACAGTTACCGGAGGACGCCTGATGGCGGTATCCTGCGTTGCTGTAGACAAGTGTACTGTAGGTGGAGCCATAGGCAGTGGTGCTAGTACCTGGCTTACTACTACGAATGGTGGTCTCAGCTGGCAGGAACATGTTATAGATGATCCTTCGGCAGTTGGCGTAGGCGCGCTGGATTGTCCTCGTCCAGGTCTCTGTGTGGGTCTCGTAGACTTTGAGTCGAAGTACCGATTGACTGCTCCTCCCGGTCTGGGAGAGGAGCTGGTCTATCTTCAAGGACCCTCTGTCCTCCTCGCTCGTATCTCGCCTTCGCTGGCACCATTCGGGGGGTATTGGAGCTACGGACCGGGAATCAGCTGTCCAGCTTATCCACGTTGTTATGCCGAGATGTCTGGAGATATGCCAGGAGCACCATCCGTAGGAACTAGTGGAATCAAAGATTGGTACATCTTGAGAAGTGAGTAACCAGGGCTCAAGTAATAAGGCGGTATTACTAATTCCATGGAACACAAAGCATCCGGTCAGGATCGCTCGTTAGTGAAACACGTTCTATGAGTTCAGACGTAAGGAGAGTATGCCCATGCAGATAGGCAGGGAAAATATAAGTGACACCTTGGGGCAGATGGCATCTTCGGTCAATGGAGCGGGCACTCAGGACACTTACGCGTTCAGCGCGTGGGAGCTGTCCAGCCGTCGGGTAAACCTTCGGGAAGTGATGCCCAGTGACATTGGCTTTTTATATTCCATCAGTACGGCCTCAAAGAATGCATTCCGATGGCGCTTTCGAGGGGGGACACCCAGCCCGGAGGTGTTCGCCCGTGAAATGTGGTCTCATGTCCTTGCGCAGTTCCTGGTAACTCGCAAAAGTAATGGTCATCCAATAGGTCTCGTCGTCTGCTACAACACAGACTTTGTGGATGGCTGGGCTTACCTCGCTGCAGTGGCTGCACCGGAGTATGTAGGCACCGGCGCTCTTGCCGAAGCGGTTGCCCTCTTTATATTTGGCGTATTCCGCAACTGGAACTTCCGCAAGCTCTACATGGAAGCCCCGGAGTTCAATGTGGATCAGATAAAAAGCGGGCTTGGAAGTTTCTTCCACGAAGAAGGCCGCATGAAGGATCACCACTTCTACGACGGGAAATATCACGACCAACTCATACTTGCCCTCTACCGTGACGAGTACGAGCAGATGGCCCCCTTCATCCGTCATGCCATAGGAATGGAGGGTGATCCCGGAAGCTCGGACATCGGGTCACTTTCCAGAGACTGGCCCGATGAGGCGCTCGATCTTGATGCTTTTTGCAACTTGATTGCAGAGGAGTTCGATCGCAGCCCAGAAGAGGTCCTGCCCGATGCTCGCCTGGTGGAAACCCTTGGATTTGACTCACTGGACATGGTGAGTCTCATCGTGCTCTTGGAGGAGCTTACTGGAGTGGCTGCAATGGATGCATACGAGCGGCTCACTACACCGAGAGAGACCTGGCTGTACTACTGCGAACTTGTCTCCATGCCTCTTGATATCAAAACTGCCGTCGAGTTCTCCACAGACGGCCATGGCTAGACGAAGCGTTCTCGATCTCCTCGACGACATAGCAAGTCTCGGAGATGCAAAGCTCAGATTCCTACCCGACAAACCCGACTGGCGATCACCAAGTGAGCTTGGTAGGGCAGCATATCGGGCCGGATGGTGGTGGAGAGGCATCGCAGAGCCAGGCGAAGCCGTAGCGGCGGTACTCACCAGCTCCTTTGACTGTCTTAGCGTTGCCTACGGTGCATGGCTTGCTGGTCTTAGACTCGTGTCGCTTCCTCATCCAGCCAGGGGCGTCTCGGCGCAGGAGTATGTGAAGAATCTTAAGACCATGTGCGCTCTTGCAGATGCGAGAATACTTGTGATGGATCCAGCCTACCGTCCACTCTTGCCGGACACAGATCTCAAGGTGTACGGCTTCGATGGATACAGGCGATCCATTCAGCCCACCTACAACCTTCCTGCAGGTCCATATCCCGGTTCTTTCGTGCAGTTCAGCTCTGGGAGCACCTCTGATCCAAAGGGCATCGTGTTATCCCTTGGTTCTCTTGGCAAAGCCATCGAAGCAACCGTGGATGCTCTTGAGCCAAGAGAGCATGAGGCAGGGGTGAGCTGGCTCCCGCTCAGCCATGACATGGGATTCATCGGGGTATGCCTGGCGGCTCTTGGCGCTACTGCACCTCCATGGAATACAAGGGGAACCCTTACACTCATCCGCCCAGAGGCATTCCTCGCCCGTCCGTCGATCTGGCTCGAGACCTGTTCCGAAGAGAAGGCCACATTCACGGCTGCCCCTGGATTCGCACTTGAGCTTGCTGCCAGGATGTTACGCCACACACGCACAGCTCTCGATCTCTCATCTATTCGGGTAATAAGTTGTGGGGCTGAACCCATCAAAGCGAATGGTCTTCGGCATTTTGCGGATGCAGCCAGACCCTTCGGCTTTGACGACATTGCTTTTTGTCCCGCTTACGGACTTGCCGAGGCCACCCTCGGAGTGACAACCATCCGCCCCCAGGAGCGCTGGAGGGTTGAAAGAGTGGACAGGGAAGCCCTTGGTGAGGGAGTGGTAGAGTTGTCTCAGGGAACTGCAGCAGATGATACCTACGAACTCGTGTCGTGCGGTAGCCCCTTTGCTAACACTGACGTGCGGATCGCAGGCGCTGCCGCTTACGGACTGATTGAGGTACGATCCACTTCCCTGATGGATGGCTATCTTGGCAAGGAGTCGGTACCGATCGGAGACGACGGATGGCTCACCACCGGTGACCTAGGCTTCATGGATGGCCATGATCTATTCGTGACCGGTCGCGCAGACGACGTGATCATCATGGCAGGAAGGAACCTCTACCCCGACGATATAGAACTTGTCGCCTCAAACCATCCGCTTGTGCGAAAGGGTGATTGCGCCGCCGTCAAATACGATGGTGGATACGCAATTGTAGTGGAACCCGTCAGACCTGGTGTATCCGAAGACAGCCTTATCCAGGCGGGACGTGAGATACGTGCCGAACTCGCAAGGGTACTGCAGGCAAGTCCTACACGGGTTGTATTCGTAACCAGGAACACATTGGCGAAAACCCCCTCCGGCAAGCTGAAACGCAGCCTGATAGCCTGTCAGCTCATAGATGACGAACTTGCTGTGGAGTCCATGGTGTAAGTGGGCATCTAGGCTAATTGAGTATTCCACTAACTCTTTACCACCCCTTGCCAGCTACCGGAGACATGCCCTGATCGGTGTGCCGGAAGGCACCCTTGCCAGGAGCCGCGAGAGCCGTTTAATGTGCCCGTAGAGCAACGCTAGGAACGAAGTAAGGGAAACATATCGGAAATACTAGCGGGCAAATTACAGGCGTGTGAGATGCCGTTCGTGAGGGGACTGGATGGATGATATTTATATCATCTTGAGTGTATTATAAATATCGTGTTTATATCATTACACGAGTATCGTATTACGAGTCCTCATCGCGCGTTTATCGCGCGCGTGTAGACATTCGTCCTGTTTTACCACGATTTGTGGTCGAAATGACATAGCCAATGACCTGCTATTTGTCACCGTCAGCGTTCGTTATATACGGTGCAAACGAGGCTGTTTAGTTTTGAGAGGGTAGTGTCCTTGGCCGCTAGACGATGGGGCCTTGTATTCGAGCATCTAGCTCGGGGGGGAGGACTCGAACCCCCAACTTCTTGGTCCAGAGCCAAGCGTTCTGCCAATTGAACTACCCCCGAAGGGCACTTACCAGGATAGCCTATTCTGGTGTGGTGCGTGCAACAAGGGTCGCAAAAGCCTGTAGCCTTGCCAGCACCTTCTCGCGTCCAAGGATCACCATGGACTCGAAAAGTGGTGGTCCGACTCTCCTGCCGGTGACCGCCACCCGGATAGGAGCCTGCGCCTTGGAAAGTTTCAGTCCGATTTCGTTCCCCATTGCTGCAGTCGTCTCGTGGAGCGTATCGGTCTCCCATGAACAGTCAGAAAATGTGTTCAAGGCCATTGTCAACATCCTTTGTGTAGTTTCGTTGCCGACCAAAGACTCTACTGCTACCTTGTCGTAAACCGGCGATTCTAGAAAAAAGAAATCGACCATGGGAATTATCTCTCCAAAAGTGGCGACGCGTTCTTGGACGAGATGGGCAATGCGCTGGTAGGTGTCCATCTCGAAACAGTGTCTTTCCCAGGGCACGGTGACCGTGTCAAGCCATGCAGACGATCTGGCAATAAACTCGTCTGAGTCCAGCCTCCGGATGTGTTCTCCATCTATATGAGTGAGTTTTACTACATCGAAGAAGGCAGGCGAATGGTTGACATCCTCGAGCGAGAAGCTTTGTACGATTTCTTTCATCGTCATCAGTTCCTTGCCTAATGGGTGGTTCCAGCCGAGGAGAGACAGGTAGTTACAGAATGCTTCCGGCAAATATCCCTGCTCACGATAGTATTCGAGAGACACCGGATCGCGCCGCTTGGAAAGTTTCTGGCGCTTCTCATTGACGAGCATAGGCAGGTGAGCAAAGACGGGGAGTTCAACCTCTGAACCCTCTAGCGCTTTCCAGAGTAGGATGCCTTTGGGGGTGGACGGCAATAGGTCTTCTCCCCTGATTACGTGAGTGATTCCCATGTCGATGTCGTCTACGACATTTGCGAGGACAAACAGTGGGCTGCTATTGGCCTTGGATACGACGAAGTCCTCCATGGCCCGGTGGGGGAACTCCACCGCACCTCGTATCACATCCTTTACTACGGTTGTCCCGTCACGGGGCGTCCTGAAGCGCAAGGCGCGTCCCTCCCGGGCAAGGCCCAATTCTCGGCAGTGTCCATCGTAGCCAGGGGTCTGATTGCCCTTGGTGCGTTCCAGCACCTCTTCATGACTGCATCCGCACGCGTACAGGTATCCACCATCCCAGAGCCGCGTAAGAGCATCGGCGTACAGGGCATATCGTTCAGATTGACGGTAAGGACCCTCGTCGCATTCAAGACCCAGCCAGGCAAGTGCCGACAGGATTCCCGAAACCCATTCCTCCCGTCCCCTTTCCTCGTCGGTGTCTTCTATGCGGAGTATGAACGTTCCGTGGTTGCGACGAGCGAAAAGCCAGTTGAACAAGGCTGTCCTGGCGCTTCCGACATGAAAGTAGCCGGTGGGCGATGGAGCGAAACGTACTTTCGGAGCTGCATTGGTATCCACGGCACCAACATAGCGCAACTCTTGCCGCTAAGAAAGCACCAGGAAGATCACGAAGAGACCAGGAATCCAACGCTGGCTGCACACCAGGGTCGGCAGGGCACCAGCGCCAGCGCTTCTGGCGAAAGGCTACTTTCTGATCATATAGCCAGAGCCGTATGCCTTCCCGAGGGCACCAGCGCCAGCGCTTCTGGCGAAAGGCTACTGGCCTAATCTGGACGAGAGGCCGGTATGACCTGCCGGCCTGGATCGCTCTGTAAGGCGTGCTCGTCAAGCAAGTCCTCTTCGCGCAGCGTCTCCACGAATCCATGACGTGACGGCCACCAATTCCACTTCTCGAGAAGCACTACTATCGAGGGAACCAGCAATGTACGGACCAGAAAGGTATCCATGAGTATCCCGAGTGCCAGCCCTATACCCATTTCGGTGATCTCGCTGCCGTCTGAGCTGCTTCCACCGACGATTGCAAATACCACGAAAGTGCCGGCCAGCACCAGCCCTGCCGACGTGACAGTCGTACCCGTTCTTTCTATTGCGCGAACAACCGCCTGGCGAAGAGGGGCCTTGGCGGCTTCCTCGCGTATGCGCGTCATCACCAGGATGTTGTAGTCCTCGCCAAGTGCCAGGATAAAAAGGAAGAGCATGAACGGCAGGAAGAATACGAGCCCGTGATGGCCACCGAAATAGATAAATATAATGACAGCCAATCCCAACGCGGCCAGGTAGGACAATACTACGCTGGCGATTAGATAAAGCGGGGCTACCAGGCTGCGTAGTAGTATGATGAGCAGCAGGGCAATTATTACTACAACGAGCGGGAGGATGTGGAGCAGGTCGCTGCCTGCCACTGAGCTGACGTCGTAAGCAGCGGCGGCTTCGCCGGCGACACCGTATTGCTGTATCCCAGATGAGTGGGCGGCGGTTGACACCTCGGAACGTATTGCAGGAACGGCTTGCATTGCCGGCGTACTCGACGGGTCGCCAGCGGATAGGCTGGTTTCCAGCGCGATGGTGTGGCCTCCTGTGCTTACCAGCGACGCAGCCGCCATATAAGCATTCATCTCCGCGGCAGTCACTCCGGCAGGCGGTGCAAAACGAGATATGAGCAGCCCCTGCGGGGGGCCGAGCAACGCATGAAGCCTTACAAACTCGCTTTCGGTGAGATGGGTACCGTTTGGATCCAGCGGACCTATTACCGAGGTGAACAAGTGTGACCCGGAGAGCTTCTGCTCGAAGCTGGCCAGGGGACCGGCGTCCTGCCAGACTGGTACTTTTAGGTGGGCGATTATGTCTGTCGGGTTCGCGGCGGCTTTTGGAAAGTTGGCAGCGAGGGCTGCATTGCCCGCTGCCGCATTGCTTCCGGATGGAGCGGATGTACCGCTGATGAATCCGGCAGGCTTGTTGCCTGTGGATGCCACTGCAAGCAAGGTAAAGATTACCACGCCTGCAATAAGAGTTTCCATGGGGTGCTGGACAAGGCGCGCTGCGGTCTTTCCCCACAACCCCGGCTTGTGGTTTTCAATGAGGGTTGGTGGTGATTCCAGCGATGTATTGTTTTGCGTATTGTCGGGAGCAGCAGTACTCGCAGCGACGATCAACGGCCTGGTGTTGCTCGGCCAGAAGGCCGCTCTTCCGAAGATGGCCAGCAGCGCTGGCTGGAGCGTGAGGCCTGCCAGCAGCATTACAGCTACTCCTATGGCTATGGGGATGCCCAGGCTCTGGTACATGCCGAAGCTGGCGATCGTCAGGCTTGCAAGGGCAGCTATGACCGTGGCGGCTGAGAACGTGATGGATTCTCCCACCTTGGCCACTGCCAACGATACCGCCTCTTTGGGCTCCTTTCCTGATCTCATGTATTCGCGTACGCGAAATACGAGGAACAGACCGTAATCTGTTCCTGCCCCAAGCACGATTACTACGAGCATAAACTCTGTGATAACCGATACGGGTATCCCCGTTTTAGCCACTTCGGCAATGAGGGGGCCGGAGATCTGCACTACAAGGAACGCCGGCAGTAGAGTGAGCAAGGGGGCGAGTGGAGCCCGGAATATCAGTACTAGAAGGATGATGATGAAGAGTGCGGCGAAATCCTGCAGGCGATTGTTTGTTCCCTTGTTCCGGTTGAGGTTGGCCACCTGACTCGCCAGCGGGCCTGCCAGATGTACATGTAGCCCTGAGGGTACTGGCACAGAGTGCACAGCCGTAGAAAGCCTACCCACGTATGCCCTGAGTGGGTACTCATTCAGTTTCTGGATACGGGAAGCCACCAAGATCTCGTCAGCACGGTTGTTCCGGGATACGGCGACTTGTTTTACCAGAAGAGTACCTGGCACGGCGCGCGCCTTTTGTTCTATGCCTGCTATGGCCGATTGGTCGGCGGTTGTGAGGGTACCGTTGCCCGCGCTGTCAGGTGTTCCCGTAGTGTAGGCAACGATGGTCAGTCTGGTTACATTGGCAGGCTGAAGCGGCTGGGCGAGGTCTGCAGCTTGTACGCTGGGAGAGTTGGATGGCAGGAATTTCTGGTCATTCTGCTGGACGGCGCTGCCGATTCCGGGCAGTAGGGTCATGGCCGCGAAGGTGGCTATGAGCCACACGGCTAGTATAGCGTAGCGCCACCGTACCGAGAACCTGCCCGCTGCTTCGAAGAATGCGTTCATTTAGGTAAAATGCATCGAGGCCGGTTGATCCGAGCGATAAACGGGACGCGAATTGTGGCGTGGACGACATACATGGAAGTAATCAGTGTACATTACGGGCCAGGTGGTGTACAGTCAGGTATGGCAAGTGTTTGGTCAGAGATGAGAGTGAGTTGGGGGCAGCGGTTTTTGCAAGGCTCGGGTAGGATCAGGAGCGATGGCTCGGGCTTGGCGTGGCTGTGGGTGGTTGGATCCTGGGGATGTTGCTGGCTTTTGTGCTTGTTGGTTTTATCTTCCTGCTAGCACCGTTTGGAGTGTGGGTCTGGGCAATTGTTGATGTCGCGAGCAAGCCTGACCAGTATTACCTGAGGTATCCGGCCGGCTGAGCTAGCCGTTGCTCCTACTGCAACCGCCAGCAATGACCTGGGCACTTTACCAATGCCGACCGTCTCGATGAGCCGGTTACATGATTATGCAGGGAAGCGGGAGTCCCAGCACCAAGTCAAGTGAACATGTGCAAGCAGGTACGATGGTAGGCAACGCCAATCGCCAATAACCATGGTACAATATATGGTACTATTGGAATCGAAAGGAGGCGTCATGGCGATTACGGCCAGCGAGGCACGAAGAGGGTTGTTCCCTCTTATCGAGAAAGTCAACGACGATCGAACACCGATTGAGATCACCTCGAAACGCGGCAATGCTGTCCTCATGTCAGCTGACGAGTACGCTGCGTGGGAAGAGACAGCCTATTTGTTCAGATCCCCAGCCAATGCGCGGCGCCTGCTGGATGCGGCTGCCGCAGCACAGCATGGAGAGATTGCCGAGCGCCCGCTTGATCGTGAATGAGGCTGGTCTTTACTCCCCATGGATGGGATGACTACACGTACTGGCAAGGCGTGGATCGTACGGTCGTCAAACGTATTAATCGCCTCCTCGACGATGCCTTGCGTGATCCTGCCAGTGGAATCGGTAAGCCAGAACCTCTCAAGTACGGCATAAGTGGTTCATGGTCCCGCCGTATCACCGAGGAACACCGCCTTGTGTATCTTGTCCAGAACGAGGACCTTGTAGTTCTCCAAGCTCGGTATCACTACGAACGCTGATTGCCGCTTCAAGCGTAATGACTGGCTTCCCGATCAACCCGCCACCCGCGTCTACAATATATCCAGCACCTCCAGCACCGCTTTCCTGGCTGTATCCACCGGCTTGGGTACCTCTGTCTGACCAATCGCAAGATCAGTATCCCCCAGGCTGAGCCTTCAGGTTGGGTTCCATGGACCGAGTCGCTTGAGTCGCAGGCTGTTGGTCAATACGAAGATCGATGACAGGGCCATGGCCGCAGCGGCGAGCATGGGATTCAAACGGATTCCAAGGCCTGGCGCCAGGGCTCCGGCTGCCACAGGGATCAGCACTATGTTGTAGATGAAGGCCCAAAAGAGATTGAGTTTGATGATCCTGAGGGTGCGCCTTGCATTGTCCAGAGCTGTGACTACCCCTGACACGCTGCCTCTTGCCAGAGCCACATCGGCGGCCTCTATGGCTATATCAGTTCCGGAGGCCACGGCAATGCCCACGTCTGCCTGAGCGAGCGCAGGCGCGTCATTGATCCCGTCGCCGGTAAATGCCACCGTATGCCCTTCTCTCTGCAGCTTCTCTACGACGGCGGACTTGTCCTGTGGCAGCACTTCTGCATGTACATCGGAAATGCCCAGTTCCTGTGCTATAGCGTTTGCCGTGAGTGCCGTATCTCCGGTGACCATGGCGATCCGGATGCCGCGTTCTTTCAATGCCGGTATTATCTTTGCGACTTCTGCCCTGGGCGCGTCCGATATGCCGAGTATGCCAAGGGCGCTGCCTCCTGCTGCTACGAACACAGCCGTATGACCACGTGCTGCGAGCGCATCTGCTTGCTCTGTGAAGCCGCTGGCATCCACATCTTGCTTCTCGAGATAACGTGAGGAGCCCACCAGCACTTCTGCCTTGTCGACCACCGCTCTTGCGCCGAATCCGGCTACCGCCTCGAATCCGCCGATAGGCAGTAACTGCTGTCCCCGAGCCTTTGCCGCTTCCAGAACTGCCTGTCCCAGTGGATGCTCGGATCCCGATTCTACCGATGCCGCCAATGCAAGCATCTTGTCAGGTGCTCCAGCGATGGTCTCCGTGACGCGTGGCTTTCCTTCGGTAAGCGTGCCTGTCTTGTCGAACAGTACCGTATCCACCTTTGAGAGTACTTCGAGTGCCTCGCCGTTGCGGAAGAGCACGCCCAGTTCGGCAGAGCGTCCGGTGCCGACCATGATGGCCGCGGGCGTTGCAAGCCCCATTGCACACGGGCAGGCAACGACCAGCACTGCTACGGCAGAGACCACTGCGGTAGTGATGGCAGGCGCAGGACCGAAAGCCAGCCATACCCCAAACGCGACCAGCGCAATGCCTATCACTATGGGAGTGAAGACTTTCACGACACTGTCGGCGAGTTTCTGTATAGGCAGCTTACTTGTCTGTGCTTGCTCCACCAGACGGATGATCTGTGCGAGGACGGTATCAGCGCCTACCGAGGTGGCTTCGACGACGAGCCTTCCTTCGCGATTTACGGTCCCGCCGACTACGCTGTCCCCTACTGATTTGGATACAGCCAGTGGCTCGCCGGTGAGCATGGCCTCGTCCACATGGGAGGCCCCCTCGACTACCCGGGCATCCACAGGCAGTCGCTCACCGGGTCGTATGGCTATACGATCGCCGACGTGCACCGAGCCTACGGGTACGTCCTCTTCGGTTCCATCATCATGGAGCAGCCGGGCCTCTTTCGATTGCAAGCCGGCCAGTTTCTTGATTGCCTGGGAAGTGCGCCCCTTGGCCAGTTCTTCGAAGTACTTCCCGAGCAGTATCAACGCTACGATTACTGCGGCAGAATCGAAGTACACCTGGCGGACGGAGAGAGGGAACAGGCCGGGAGCGACCAGGACCACGACACCGTACAGCCAGGCTGCTCCCACTCCCGTGGAGACCAGCGAGTTCATATCCGGAGAGAGGTGGCGGTATGCGAGCAGTCCAGGCTTGAAGAATCTCCTTCCGGGAACGGCGAGGATAATTGTCGTGAAAATAAACTGTATCCACTCATAGAAATTGCCCCAAGGACTGGCTGAGATCAGGGCCCTGTGAAATGCCGGGAAGAATGTGGACCCTTCTGAGAGGACAAGGACCGGTACGGCAAGGGCGAAGGCAAGTATGACGTCATGCTTCATTGCCGCAAGCGCATCTTTGTGGGCGGTATTTTCTGAACCGTTGCTGTCTTCGAGCGTGTGCGCCTGGTAACCGATACCGGCTACGGCTTGTACGAAGTTGTCGAGGCCCACGTGGTCCGGCTCGTAGCGGACAGTAGCGCGTTCAGTTGCTAGGTTGACGGTGGCGTCGGACACGCCCGGAAGTCGTTTGAGCGTCTTCTCGACCCTGGCAACGCATGACGCGCAAGTCATTCCCTCTATCCCAATCTCCAAGGTTGCCAGAGAATTGCCTATGTCCGATGCCCATTCTGGTTCGGATCCAGTGTCCGGCTGATCGCGTTTTCCGTTGCTATCTACCGTAGCCTGTCCGGGCAGTATTCTCGTATCAGCGGCCAGTTGCTCTGGTGATGGCCCTGGCGGTATTGCTGATGGCGGTGTCACTGCTTATTGCTCCAGCACGTCGTGAGCAGCTACGTCGTATCCCTGATCTTCGATGGCCTCGGTGATGGCATCAAGAGTGGCGGGTGAACCATAGGACACAGCTACGGTCTTTGCGCTCACGTCCACAACAGCTTGATCCACCCCTGCGACGGGCCGCAGCGCTCCTTCTATCGCGGCCTTGCAGTGGGCGCATGATATTCCAGGTACGGATATTTCGATCAATGGCATAGCCTGTTCTCCCTTACTGTTTTCTCGTGCATGGACATCCGATCATTGGGCGTCCATGCGTTATCCTGTGCATGCGGGCCATACCGGTCCACTGTGTTATTACTATAGCATGATCCACCCCAGGGGGGAAGGGTAGTAATTGAAATTTATGTAGAATTGTGCAGTGGCCGGATGGGTAGTGCGGGACGGCGTCCGTTGTGGGTTGACAGATGGTCGATCCGTACGATTGTGCAGTGGCCGGATGGGTGTTCATGGTCGTGGACATACTGGGCGACTGCTCATTTATAGGCTACCGGCTCTATACTGGTCACGTATGAGGACTTTGGGCAGTAGCATTGTCATTGCCGCACTGGTAATGGCACTTGGTGCTGCCGGTACCGGCATCCCCGCATCCCGGCCCGACTCATCTATCCAGCCCGTGGTTGCACGTGCTGCTGGTTCGGTCATTGTCCCAATCGGCCAGAGCGCCGTACCGTTGCCAGCGGGTGCACACGTGGTAGGCACGGCTCCGGGATCCGCAAGGCTGGATCTGACGGTAAGCCTTGTTCCACATAATGACGGGGGTCTTGCCAGGCTGGTAAGCGAGGTATCGACACCTGGAACTCCCTACTACAGGCACTATCTAAGCGTGAGTCAATTTGCCCGCCGGTTTGGGGCACCCAGCCGAGTTGCCAGCGCAGTGCTAAAGGCGCTTCGCGCTCTTGGTCTGCACCCGGGATCACTTTCGCCAGATGGGCTTTCCATCCCCGTAAGTACCACGATCGCGAAAGCGTCATCGGCGTTTCACGTCCCCATAGACCTCGTAAGGCTCAGGAACAGGCAGGTTGTGCGTTTTGCCGCCGGGCGTCCGGAAGTGCCTTACGCGTTGCAATCTACCATCCAGGGGATCATGGGATTATCCAGTATATCCACTCCCAAGCCTCAGCTTCATGTGGTAGGCACGGGCGGATACCCCGACCGTGCGCAGAGCGTTCACCTCAATCGACCGCCACACCCCTACACCACCACCACCACTTACCCGCTACACCCCTACACCACCACGTCCTACCCACCGCAGGCCTGTAGCTCGGCGTCTTCTCTCGGGGGACTCACGCCGCAGGAACTCGCACAAGGATATGATCTGGGCCCAGTGTATCAGAGCGGCGGGAGCGGCGCCGGCCAGACGGTAGGGCTGGTGGAACTAGGGTCCTTTTCTCCAGCAAATATATCGACATATGAGAGTTGCTACGGTATATCCACAAAGGTGAACGCAATTTCAGTGGATGGTGGGAGCAGCTTCAACGCGGATACCAACGAAGCCACCAGCGATGTGGAGAACATAATTGGCATGGTTCCTGCGGCTACGGTGGATGTGTACGAGGCTCCTAACACAGGTACGGGATATTACGACGCGCTGCGATCGGCGGTCGATGCCAACATCGCAAAAGTCATCAGTATCAGCTACGGCAACTGCGAGCAGGTGGTGGGGCAGAGCCAAGCACAAGCTGAGGAGGCGCTCTTCGAGCAGGCTGCGGCTCAGGGGCAGACAGTGCTTGCCGCGGCAGGAGATTCGGGATCAGCCGGCTGCTACGTGCCCGGCTCGTCCACTCCTGATACAGCACTTGCTGTCGACGACCCGGCAAGCGATCCTTATGTTACAGGGGTTGGCGGGACAGACCTGAGTTCTTTGAGTTCTCCTCGCACCGAGTCGGTATGGAACAGCCATAACGGCGAAGGTGGTGGTGGAGGCATCTCGAAATTTTGGTCAATGCCTTCCTGGCAGTCCGCTCCAGGCGTGATCAACAAGTATTCCTCCGGTGCGCCGTGTTCAGCCGCTTCGGGGTTGTGTAGGGAAGTCCCCGACGTTTCCGCGAATGCACAGGTAGGGTATTCGATGTATTGCACTGCCGGAGGATGCAACAATGCTGGTTGGGAACTGATTGCAGGAACGTCGATGGCCACCCCTGTATGGGCCTCGATAGTGACGATGGCAAACCAGCTTTGCGCCAGTGGGCCGGTAGGGTTCCTCAATCCTGTCCTGTACAAGCTGGCTAATGACGATTCAGGTGCATTCTACGACATAACAACTGGCAACAATGATGCCACCGGTACCAATCACGGGCTGTATCCCGCCACTACCGGCTACGATATGGCGTCAGGTATCGGTACTCCGAACGGCGCCGATCTGGTTCCGGCGCTTTGCGGCATGACATCGACGACCGGTGCTGCACCCGGCACCTACCATCCGATTACTCCTGTACGAGTATGCGACACAAGACCGGGCAATCCCTCGGGTCTCTCCGGCACGGCGCTTACCCAATGTGAGGGTAAGACGCTGGGACCGGCGGGAGTGCTTACACTGGATGCGTCAGGGATTTCCGGCATCCCATCGGGCGCCACCATGACTTACCTGAACGTGACAGCAGTCGGAGCCACGCAGCCAACGTATCTAACTGTATATCCAGCTGGCACGTCGAGGCCAGTGGTGTCCAGTGTCAATGTATCGCCCGGCGTAGCGGTACCCAATTTCGTAGCGATTTCACTTCCGGTGTCTGGAGCGTACGCTGGCGAGATATCCATTTACAACAATGCCGGTTATGTCAACGTTGTGGTGGATGTCGAAGGGTACAGTGAGGATCCGTCGGCGTCATCGAGTGGCGGGCAGTACGTTCCGCTTGCTGTCCCTGCGCGTATAGTTGATACCCGTTGCTCCATACCTGCTTTCAAGTTGGTTCACCAAGACTACTGCGCCAACCTGCCCTCGTCCAACGCAGCCCTTGGCATGATCTCCGCCAATCAGAGCGATTCCGTACATGTAGGGGGAATAGATGGTATACCCGCCGGTGCGTCGGCGGTGGTATCCAATCTAACGGTTGGGTCACCTTCGAGCGGGGGCTATTTCACCATGTATCCTGCTGGAGTGTCGAGACCTACGACTTCCAACCTGAACTGGGTGCCGTACGAGACGCGCGCCAATCAGGTTGTGGCGCCGCTTGGTTCCAATGGTGAGGTGAAAATCTACAGTTCCGCAAGCGCCAATGCCGTGCTGGATGTGTACGGGTACTTTACCGGATCATCGAGTACCACCGGTGGCGCGGATGGCGTGGCGATGAGCCCCGTACGTATCTGTGATACCAGGTCGGGAAATCCGTCCAATCTCTCGGGTAGCCAGGCTCAGTGCAACGGGCATACACTCGCATCTGGCAAAAAGATAACGGTGAAGGTAATGGGAGTTGGCGGTGTGCCAAGTTCAGGGGTAAGTGCGGTGATACTGAATCTTACCGCGCTTGGGGGCACTGCACAAGGGTACCTTTCGGTAGACCCTTCATCCATCCCCCCACAATCTTCCAACGTCAACTGGGATCCGGGTACCACCGTATCCAATTTTGCTGTTGCCATGCCTGATACGAGCGGTTACATAACCATATACAATGGCTCGGCAGGGAGCGTGAACATGCTCGTAGACATTTACGGATATTTCATGGCGCCGTGACGGGTCCAGCGCCGTGGTCACGGTAATTGTGACTGGATAGGACCGCAATTCTACATGTGGAAGTAGAGAGAGAGTGTGTGGTCACGGTGATCAGGCTGGGCAGGGAGGATCGGGCTGTGCTCAGCGCAACCGTACTGTCATTTTCCTGGTGGGGAAAGACATGGCAAGCAAATCTTTCCCTGAAGGCAATCACCCATTTGGGTCCATCTTGCTATCTCCTCAGGTACGGAGATGTCGCGATCGTGTCCCTTGTGATCATCATGCCGTGCGTAGTTGTTCATACCTACGCGCCAAGTGATGCTAGGCGAATCATGACGGTAACTCAGTGTAAAGCCATTCTCGGCGTAACGGCATTTTTCGAATTATGCCGATATTGAAATAACACCGACAACCAAGCGGAGTCCGACCTGAGAATGGCCAAGCTCCAGCAGAAGATTTCTGGATCGCCGCGAACCACTAATGGAGTCGAAAGACTCGCCAAGGAATGCTTCTATATTTCCACCGCCGCAAGCATCAAGTCAATGTGCTCGATGCCCTCACCGGACTCTTTGCCGGTACCCCGTGGATACCTCCGGTACCTCAATGCATCTGACCTGGCAGCGAAGCGCCAATAATCACCCAAACCATAGCATCACTTCAAGTATCTGGTATTATCAAAGGGGTGCTGAATGGTTACCGGAGATGGCAAGTTCTTCGTCAAATCCTGTAATGGAAAGGGGGCACAGACCCCGACCCAGGCTATCCTCGGTATCGTCGCTAACCCGATGAATGCGTGTCCATGATGTGGAAATCGATCCCGTGTTCCCGGGCAATACGTGAGACTCTTTTGACCCAGATCTTCACGTATTTACCAGCTACCCCGACAGAGCAGTAGTAGCCAGACCGAACAACATCGGGGCGCCAGAACAACATTGGGGCGAAATAGGTGCCTTCCTGTCCTATGGGGCCGTGCCGGTCATCGACACCGAAAAGTCATGCCCAGCCATTACCGCTATTTTCCCTGCTGGATCCACCACCATGCAGACTGCGTGGGCCCTGTTGTCAGTTATCGACGTGTACATGCCCGGTCGCAAAAAGGATCCCCAGTTGTGCCGGCTAGAGTTCTGGTAGAGCAATCCTCCCTGTCGCGGGTGGGCGATAAATTTCTGATCCAACGTCACTACTCCGCAGACCATGGGTGCTCCACCCCATGTGCTGAACACCCATTTGCCATATGCCGGATTAGCAGAGTAGTGCAAGTATTGGCGAGCGGCGCCGCTGTCGATAAGTACCCCTTCATGCTGGGATGCCAACGCCGCCCCGAACTGCGTAGTCCAGTAGCTCGGCATAAACGGAGAGTTCCTTGGTGCTGTGCCATGATCCACCCAGTGCTGCCAGTAGGCAGCTATAGCGGTCATCGGATGAGATGGAGGTGGATAAGCCGGAGGAGGATCAAAGCCGTTGTCTCCCACAGGCAAAGGGCTCAGTGTCTGCACCGTAGTGGTCGTACCTACAGGTACGAATGTCCCCACGAAGGCTACCTGCCATGGAGTCGATGGGCCTTTTCGTTCGGCGATATCCACTGAGATATATTGCGTCAGAGGCCCTGCCTGCCCTGGACCGCTACTGGAAGCAGTAGCTACTTCGAACAGGAAGGACGCCGGGTAGTCACTCTGCCTGGGTACGTACACACGAAGAGCGTTCGCCGACCCGGTCGGAATGCCTTGGATGCTAAATCCATATGCCTCAGCTCGGACGATATCGGTATCGTATGCCTTGGCAATGCCAGAGTCGATCTGATCTATTTCTCCGAGATCCAGGGATGCTCTCGCATGTTGTCGCATAGTCCATAGCGTTCTTGCAATGACGTTCGCTTTAGGCGGTGTAATGACTGGGCTGCCGGGCACCATAATGGATGTACTGGTAAGCACCGTGGGCAGTTTGACCTTTGCCATGTTTATGGAGTGCTCGGGAGGGGGTACTGGGAGCAAAGAACCCCCATCTTTATTCATTACAGATTGAACCTTGACCGCCAACGTCGCTGCACCCAAGGCCACCAGTAATAGTATAACAACCGTGCCCGCTACTCCTGCTACGATATGCCATCTGCGCCTGGGCCGGCGAAGCGTAGGAGGCTGGTTGAAAAAGCCGTAGGAATAGCCATATGATGCTTGTTGAGGCGGTTGAGGCGGTTGTCCCCAGCTGGGCTGAGATGCTTGTTGTTGTTGTTTCGGATCTGGACCTGTTGCTGCCGTAACCACAAGCAATATAATAGCAGCAGTATTTCTGGAATTTCCGTGGAATTGCTAGCATGCTTGAGATGGGATGCGGGTAATTTCCAGTTCAAGCCCAGGCTCTTCGTTTTAGGTCGAGGTAACCAGCCACACACGCCGCGCCGAAAGAAGAGGGGTGGGCTTCTACTACCAGTGCCCCCCTCCGGCGTAACAGGGCAGCCACCCTTCTCTTTTCTTCGAGTACACTCAGTGCCGCTACGGCCCTGTAGACGTCGTAAGGCCGGCTCGGCTCCTGCTCAACAGCTTGGGCCAGCAACGGATCGGCAACGGATCCGACCAGTACGGCATGACGCCTGGCAAGGATGGGAATGCTCGAAAGAAGCGGCCCGGCCGCGGTCTCGTCAATCAGGTCGGTCAGTACTACCAGCACAGAGCGCTTTTCGCGTCCTACATGGTGGAATGCAAGCTCGTAGTTGCTTTCCACTTCCTCTGGCTGGAGGTCGTACAGTGCTTCTACCACCACCTGCGTGCCGTAGCGGCGAGGTGGCACAGCATGTATTACCCTATCAGCGAACGCTATCGCCCCTACGCGATCGCCAGCGTCATCGGCTATGGCAGCGACCGCGCATACTGCGTCTAGTGCTATGTCCAGCCGGGTGGCATCTCCAAGCGGCGACGCCATCAGCCTTCCGGTATCTATCATGCAGATGACATTACGATTTTCTTCGATCCGGTACTGGTTGCTCATGTACCGTCCGGTCCGGCTTGTGGCAGCCCAGTTGACGCGCCGGATATCGTCATCCGGGGTCCATTCCCGTACCGATTCGAGTTCGGTGCCAAGTCCCATCCTTCCTCGCGATCTTCCCTCATCTGAGCGAAGGCGTCCTCTTCTCAGAGCAACCGCACGGGCACGGGCGCCAGGCAGGTCGGGAATGACCTTGATAGGCTCGTGACTTCCTATTTCGTAGTCGCAACGCATCAGATGCATTGGCCCTATTACTCTGACTGATAGTGGCGGCAGTACGAACATCCCGCGATGAGATGCAACCAGGTTGCCGACGACTTCGAGCACGGGATGCATCTCGGCATCTGCAAGTTCTTCGGTGGTGTGTCTGGCATCAGTATGTATATCCCCCTCCGATGACGGCATGGACAATTCGGATGGGAGCGGCTGGCGGATACGTGAGAATGACCATACTCTGGCAGACCTGCCGGTGGACTCAGAGTCAGCCGCAAAAGCGCTTATCGCTATCCTTGCAGGGAAGCCCCTCACCAGTGTTGCGGGCAGATCTCGTGACACTCCGATGTGTGCGTGGTGTGCAATTCTCACGTCTACGGCTGCTACACCGCACAGAGCGGCGAGTGCCAATAGGCTGATAGGCAGAGGGAGCGGCAGCAGCACTGTTGCAATCGCCAGTATGAGCACTATGGCAGCAGCCAGTGGAGTCGGGCTCATGGACCGCCACAATGGACCGGACCCGGACGGGCGGGACGGGTGAGATCGGGGATCAGACGGCGAGGTCTGGGGTGGAATGGCACTGGACGAACTGGTCCGGGCCGGGGAGTGCCGACTTGCTGCCGGGCTTGCTGCTTGACTACAACCATCACCGTCTACAGGAGCAGGCTGGTCCTGTGGGTATTGGTTCGCCGCCATATTGCCTGCATCCCAGCTCAACGCAGGAAGCCTCCAATCAAGGTGGCCTGCAGTGAAAAGGGAACCGCTATCATCTCTGCTGCGTAGCTCAACGTGGGACAGGTACGCTCGACAGGGCTGCCTGTATGGCATCCTCTGGGCGGAAATGTTCCAATTCCGCTTCCGGCTGCAGCACCAGCCGGTGGGCCAGAACAGGCGACGCCAGTGCTGCCACGTCGTCAGGGGTGACAAACGATCTGCCTGCCATGGATGCCAAAGCCCGTGACGCAGCAAGCAGATGCACAGCTGCGCGGGGACTGGCTCCCAGGGATACACTGGGCAGTTCTCGAGTACGCCGTACCACTGCAGTGATGTATGTAATCACTGCCTCGCTGACGGATACTCTGGATATATCGTGTCGCAGAGCGATCAGCGCACTAGGCGTGGTGATGGGTTGTACATCGTGTATCCCGACAGGAGAAACTCCGGTATGAGCAAGATGGAGCATGGCCACTTCTTCCTCGGCGGAGGGGTAAGTGATACGCAGTTTCAGCAGGAAACGGTCGAGCTGTGCCTCAGGTAATGGGTAAGTTCCCTCATATTCTATTGGATTTTCTGTAGCTATTACTATGAATGGGTCAGGCAGCGGCCTGGCAGTGCCATCTACTGTTACCTGGCCTTCTTGCATAGCCTCGAGTAGAGCGGCTTGTGTCTTTGGTGGGGTACGATTCAATTCGTCGGCCAGCAGCAAGTTGGTGAATATGGGACCAGGCCTGAAGGCGAGTTCGCCACCATGCAGGGTAAGTGTTCCGGTGATATCGGAAGGCAAGAGATCCGGAGTACATTGCACCCGGCGGAATGTCCCTCCGCATGCGCGTGCCAATGCCGATGCCAAGAGCGTCTTGGCGGTACCTGGGGCTCCCTCTATCAGTATGTGGCCGCCAGTGGCTATGGCCACCAGCGCAGCATCCACCAAGTGTTGTTGCCCTATAATCACCTTGCCGATCTCGACACTTAATTGTTCACGAAGGTCCTTCATGACCTGCCCTTTCCAGTGTAGCCACTCTCGAATAGTTGCTCGTTGCTCGCCTTGGTAGCAGACGCGCGCTGCCTGCACTTAGAGACTCAGCGGATAGGGCATCCGGGTTCACCAGCTCCCAGCCGTCGCATAACTGCGTTATCATCATTGTCCATGCACTCCAGCGTGCTCTTCCTCCCCTGCCTTGTTCTATTTGCCTGGATAGCCGACTCTCCGATCCAGAGCCCCTATTCGCTGAGCCTCTTAGCCGTACGTCCAGCTGTTTACCGGATCGGGGATGCAACCTTACTCCCTCTCCGTACTGTCCAGGCGAATGCCCTTCCGGCTGCCATCAGACCAGTGACGTTCTTTACTTCAATGCTCAGGCCTTCCAGGACATGATCTGGAACTCCCGCGCTGTGCGCAATGAAAAATATATCTCTATCCACGGTACCGGGGGGAATGGAGAGCTTGCGTGAAATACTCTTCTTGCCTTCGTTCTGCAGAGCTGATGCTGTCATGGCCGGAGAGTGCAGTTTGGACAACCCAGTGGCAAGAGCATCCACATAGAGCGCGCGTTCCGGCGCCAGCACGCGTTCCGGTGGAGATACCGGACCCAGCCGCTTTCCTGTAGCCAACATAGCGATGAGCGCTGCCAATAGGGCAAATCCGAGAGCTACTTTCCAGCGCAAGGGAACAGCTCCAAGACCTTTCTGCTCTACGGTGACGGTGTGAGCGGCTTCGTCGAAAGCAACCACAGTACCGGTATGGCCAACCAGGTCAAGGCCGAAAGCAGCATTGTCCGCTTGGCCAAGCATGCTGTTCTGGAGTGGGGACGAAGTGCTCAGCAGCACGAGCGAGCCGTTGCCGACATTTGCCCACAGGCCAAGGGTATGGCCGCTTTCGCTCGACAGTATTTTCTTCAACCTTCCGGGTGCGGTAAAATAGGATGTTCCAGCTACGGAATCGACTTGGTGCACTCCGGTTGTATACGGTGAAGTCTGTATCGCACGATATGCTCGATATCTGGGTTGACGGCTGGGCTGCAGCGTAGGTACGGCATGCAGCGTAGGTACGGCATGGTAAGGGAATCCTGCTGTACCGTGAAAGCCGAGCAAAGCCTCCAGAACAGAGTGATCGAGGAAACTTCCGGCAAGTACTGCTGTGCCTCCACCGCTAACGAATTTCCTTACCGATGCAGAATCGGTGGCATTCCAGCTCTCGGGTGATGCGACGATGAGGATTTTTGTGGTGGATGCAGCACGGCCAAGGTTGCCCGGCAATGGAGCGTACAGGCGGTCTACGCCATGGCCGAAACGGGCCAGAAGATCGGCGTACGCACCCAGACCTGACGGCTCCGTGCTAAGTGACGATCCATGCTGGGAGGGGCTGCCTGCCAGTTGCTGGTTCGGACCTCCGGCATAGTATTGCAGCCCGAATGCAATTGCATATACCACTGTTGCTGATGCCAGTAACGCAATGGCTGCTTTGGACCAGCCGTTGGCACGACTCCACCAGGTGTCGCTGCCGTTGTTGGCTGATCCCTCTTCGTGTACGCGCGCCGGGGCTCCATCTTGAATACGTGTCGAGTTGTTGCTCGCTACCGAACTGCCTATGCATGCCGGATAATCGCTTGCTGCTGGAGTATTCATGTGGCGCCAGCCGCCGTCTGTGCTGCTGATACCTCTTGCTGCACAAGCATCCAGTCCGAGGACGCTTCTCGTGCATCTTTGGCAGATGCGAGCATGCCGCCGTACGCAATGTTGTCGAACATCCATGCGAGCCTAGAAAAGGTAGGGGAGTGGATTGCAGCAGCTATATTGCTGCTGGTGCGTACAGCCTGCTGGCGTACCAGCCCCAATTGCTCGAGTCGGGTAAGTCCAGCGCGAAAGCGCAACCGGACAGCCGTTGAGTAATCGCCGACATTTTCCGCTTGAAGTGCCAGTCGCTCCAACTTCTCCGGATTGTTTCCCACCTCTGTGCTGGCACTTGCATGGGGGGAGAGCGCCTCGACTCCAAGTCTGGCGCTGCGTCGCACGTAGATCGCGGTTACCCCGGTAGCAACGGCAATCACCACTACTCCCAGTGTGATCCATATGTAGGAACCTGGAATTCCAAGTGACATTGATAGGTAATGGAACAGGTTGTGTACCCAACGCTCCAGCGGTGTAAATACCTTATCGAGCCAGGTGCCGATTACATGCAGGATGCCTGCGAATGGGCGTGGCAATGGACGCGAGTGAAATGGAGGATGTGCGAGGATCTGCCTGGCTTGACTGCGGGCTTCGCGGCTGAGAGGGCTGGCGAGAATTGCAGCCGTTGTAGGCGAGAGAGCTGCGATTATTGGCACGTGTCTATTCCGGTGGTGGGTAGCCAGGTGGTGGTGGGTAGCCAGGTGGTGGTGGGTAGCCAGGTGGTGGTGGGTAGCCAGGTGGTGGTGGGTAACTAGGTGGTGGTGGGTAACTAGGTGGTGGTGGGTAGCTAGGTGGTGGTGGGTAACTAGGTGGTGGTGGGTAACTAGGTGGCCCCCATTGAGGAACCCCTCCCCATGGATACTGAGGGTATGCTTCCCGGGGAGTGAACCTAGGTGGGCCTGATGTCGCGATTACGGTTTCTGCCATGTTGAGTTCACGAGCGATAAGAGCAAGATCCAGCCCTTCTTTGCGTACGCGGAGATCGAAGTAAAGCACGGTAAGTGCCGAAGCTGCCAGCGGCAAGAACAGCATGTTGCTGAGGGCGGTTCCTGCTGTAGTGAGCACAAACGCCGTTATTATGGATCCATGTACCATCAAGATCAGCATGACAATGCCAAACGGGATCATTACTACAAAGCTTAAGATCCCGACCAGGAGTGCTACCAGGAGCTGTACGCCGAATACCGGCCACCACCGCTTTCTTGCGAGAAAAAAAGATCGCCCCAGCGCATGCCTGCCTTTGATCCCCTCCACCAAGAGGGCAATGGTGTTGAAGCGCCACGAAACGGCCAGCCAGATGACTATTGCTAGGGCCGGTAAGCCGAGCAACACACCGAGGAATACTCCGGCAAAAAGCGACTTGGCTCCGACTGCGATTGCCAGTGCGATGGTGGCTACAAGAGGTATCCACGGGAGTACCATCCATTCCAACACCGTCCAAAGCACCGAATGGAGACGTCTCAATGCGAAGGCTACGCTGGTACGCCAATCAGACTGTACAGAGAGATAAGAGTCGGCTACCAGTTTGAAACATATAGCAGACGCCAACCCACCCACAGCGAAATTCAAAATGTCAACCAGTAGCGAGGCTGCTGATTGCATAGGGGGCGTAAAGGTTCCTTCGGCAGGATAAGTGGGCAATCCACCTGGGTGCAATGTCACGCCACTGAAAAACCCGTGAGGAAAAGCCGAAATCTGCAGCAACCCTTCTACGATTGCTGCTGGTACCGCTACCACCGCTACGGCTCTTATCATCTGACCGAACATCGAACGGTACAGCTTGAAAGAGGCATCCACGATTTCTCCTGCTGAATAAGGTCTCAACCACGACGACCTGGTCATGTTCATGATGTAGATACTACCGCGACACGGTTGGCTGTGCTTGTGTTTGCAGCGATCACCGTGCTTTTCTATGTGGCCATACTGGCAATCCTTGCAATAGTACAGCAATGCACCTGGCTGGTAAGCATCTCGGACTTGTCACCATATCTTTATGTCTGGTCTTGGCATGTCTCTATGCTGCTGAAAGTGCAGCATTTAATCTGAACTTACGAGCCTACAAGTAGGCTAACCCGTAATGAGTTGGCCACTACGGGGTACTCGATCATCTTAGTACTCTCACCCGCAACGCCATGAATATAACCTCGGGTCTCACGGTAAAGTTTGAGATGCTTGCTACAGCAACCGTTATACAGCGTCAGGCATTCGAACTGCTCGGTTTCGTAGCGTCCCTTCGGTTCAAGGTAGCCAGAACGCTCTACTACGGTGGATTATATCACCTGATAGACGGGGACTTATCTGTTATGGCACACTGAACTTCGGGCTAAGCGGTCGTGACTTCGGTTTAGGCCTGGCAGGGCTACCCATGAATGGCATCCAGCCAGCTACCCTGGAACTCGATACGCTTCTTTACCAAGGAGTGGTAAGGTAAATCGGTCTTGCTTCTCCGCATTGGGAGAGTCAATGCTGGATGGAGACTTACCGCGCACGATCACCAGCGTCCAGAAGGTGGCGGCAAGGGCCAGCCCCACAGCGAGAGCCACTTCGGGAGGGAGATTCTCAGGGGTGACGAAGCCTTCTACCAGGCCTGATATGACCAGTATGGCAGCCACTCCCATGATGGTGTCCACCACTAGTCGCCCCGAACGTTGCAGCGATCTCAGCCTAGACCCAGCGCCAGGCATGACTATCGATCGTGCCAGGCGAAATCCCGTGGAAGCGGCCACCACGATGCACGATAGCTCCAGGAATCCATGTGGTGCTGTGAGCCTTACCAGTTCCCCGCCATACCCCTCACGTATCAGCGTGCCGGCAACTATGCCAAGCATGACCCCATTGTATGCGAGCACGACAGAGGTGAGTATGCCGAGGGTCATTCCACCTGCCAGCGCCGTGAAGGCTACGTAGATGTTGTTGGTGAATATCTCTGTGGCAAGTGGAGCCCTTGCTGGAACGGGCAGACCTACCATCCCCCCCTTGCCGGGGTGTGACGATATGGGTAATTGCAGGAAAGACACTGCCTGAGCGGGGTCCATCCTGGTCCACAGGAAGCCAATTGCTGCGAACAGAACGAGCAGCCCCGCTGCCAGTAACAGCATCCACCCACCCTCTAGCACCGATTGCCAGAAGCGCCGCGCAACGAAATCACGCAGGGAACCTTCCCGCGTGGCATTCCCGTAGACGATGCCGTGCGCTTCAGTGACCAGTAATTCCAGCTGCCGGGTGATGGGAGCATCGGGGAACGAATTACGGGCGAAGGCCAGATCTGCTGTTGCGGAACGGTAGAGATGTCCTAGGCGCAGCAACTGCGGTGGACTGAGGCGTGCAATTTTGCCGCGGGCACTTGCTGTCAACGACTGCAGCTCTGCCCAGCGCATAGAGCGCTCTTCTACGAAATGGTCTAGTCTCATATCAATGCAACTCGATGATCATTATGCCATATACACTCCTGAGGGTGTATCAATGGATCTAACTCTGGCAGGTCTGGGTTCGCGAGTGATCGCATATGTCATAGACTACGCCATCATTATGGTTGCAATCATTCTGGTCTATGCCGCCATGCTACTGGTAGAACTCTCCGTACTGCATTCCAGCACCGGCATCGTAGGCGATATATTCTCGGCATTTGCTGTCGTATTCATCTTTGCCAGCTACTTTGGTTACTTCGTGCTGTTTGAGGTATTCGATCGGGGGCGCAGCCCAGGTAAACGGCTTGTAGGGTTACGCGTTGTTCGTTCAGACGGTGGAGCCGTCAGCTTTCGAGGAAGCCTGCTTCGTAACCTGCTGCGGATTGTCGACTCTTTTCCTCCTCCCACTTACCTGGTCGGTTTGGTATTGGTGTTTGCCACCAGCCACCACCAGCGCTTGGGAGATATGGCCTCCGGCACTCTGGTCGTGCGGGAGCGTATAGGAGACCGGCCCAGGGTAGGCGCCGGTTTCGTGCCGGCGGTGTTTCCGGCGGGGGTGGCTACGTTGCCGCCGTACAGGGGGGTGCCTGCTGTAGTGCCAGCCTTACCATTTTCATATGGAGGCATGACTTTCGTGGTGCCATCTGTGGTGCCAGGTGCGCCGGGAATGGCATGGGGCGGAACGCCACCGCCACCGCGGGCACCACAAGGCTGGGATCTTACAGGATTGCAAATAGAGGAGCTGAGATTGGTGGAGGAATTCTTGCATCGTCGCTGGTCACTCAGCATGCAGGCACGGGTGTCTCTGGCAGAAGGGCTTGCGGAACGCGTGAGGACGAAAGTGGTGGCGCCGGGCGCTCCGCCAGATGCGGAAGGCTTCCTGGAGGCGGTGGCTTACGTGAAGCTCACCACCATCTGACGATACCTGCGTAAGGGAACTGGCAGCCTGGGGTGGAAACTGGTCTTCTGAGGTGGACCCCATTTGTTGGACAACCTGAGGGCCCTGCTAAGCTCGCGTGTCTTGTATTACACAGGTCAGGCAACCTGTAATCCAATTTGTTCTTGTATTGAAAAGTATATCTCATCAGGCGCC
>JAKBVZ010000005.1:0-25213 GCA_021841005.1 Actinomycetes bacterium
CCACTTCTCCATCGTCCAGCACCACCAGATGCCTGCCACTCGCTTGAAGAGCCGCTTCTATGAGTTCGGTATTCATCCGACCAAGACGGTCCCGATGTTCCACTACTACTGTGGTCACTTCCGGATCTGAGAGTAAGCGTCTGATCTTTTTCCTGGAGCCGTTCATTCCCGATCCTACCTCCGCTTCGACACGGACAACCGGCGTTCCCACTTTTGTCGCCCATTCAACAAGTCTTGCCACCTGGCGGTCAAGATCGGCTTTCTGGTCATAGGATGAAACTCGTGCATAAAGACCGATGCCGACATTGTTCTCGCCAGGCTTGCCGTGAGGATATACGAGGATTGTGCGAGGACCAACCTTCTCGGCTGGCACTGGAAGGATACCGTCATGAAACCAGCGAGAGGCCGTGTGATAGTGAATGCCCTGAAGGTCGGCCCACTGCTTTAAATTCATAATCATAGTACAGCACATTAAACACATGTATGGTCTATCATAGGCGTCTATTCGTTAGCTGTTGGTAACCCCCGTCCGAGGAGGAGGTTCGCCGGTTGGCAGGAACTAGTAGTTTGTCCTGCAAACAACGCGCGCTCCCGCCGACCAGATGATGCCCCAGAGACCGGATAACATCATGTCATTTACGAGACGGACCACTAGGTGTGGATCTTGCCCAGGCGAGCCAGTACTTGGCGTGCCGTGCCATCCAGCTCGGTGGGTGCAGACCCGAGCGGTGGTCGGCACTGCCCCGACGGAAGGCCGAGCACCCTGCACGCGGCTTTGGCGGGCAGGGGGTTTGGAAAGGTCTCGGAGGTTTCGAATAGATAGGATTCTATGAGAGTCGCGTTGATTGTGGCGGCTCTTTCCGGCCTGCCTTCCTTGAAAGCTGAAATCACCTGGCTGAGTTCCTCGCCGGCCCAATGACCGGCTACGCTGATCAGGCCCACGGCACCTATCGATAGGAATGGCAGTGTGAGAGAGTCATCGCCACTATACATCTCGAAATATCCAGGTGCATTCGCGATGAGTCTGGCCGCCGAAGGGATATCTCCGGTGGCATCCTTTATCCCGATTATGTTTTCCACCTCGTTTACCAAGCGTAAAGTAGTGTCTATCGCGATACGACGCCCTGTCCGCGAGGGTATATCGTACAGTAGTACAGGTAGGCTGGTTGCCTCGCTTACGGTCTTGAAATGCTCGAAAAGACCCTGCTGGGAAGGGCGCAGGTAGTACGGAGTCACCAGCAGTATGCCATCCACTTTGCACTCCTGCGCCATCCTGGTCATCTCCACTGTATGGCGCGTATCTGCAGTTCCGGTCGCAGCCATAACCGGTACGGTGACGTTCTGAGCCACTTCTGACCAGAGCACTCGTTTTTCCTCATCGGAGAGCACCGGACCCTCACCGGTCGAACCAGCAAGCACCAAGCCGTCACTACCATGATCGACGAGCCAACGCGCCAGCTTCACCGCACCATCTGCGTCAAAGGAGCCATCGGCAAGAAATGGGCTTACCATGGCGGTCGACAGCGCACCAAACCTCGGTGTTGACCTACTCATAAAGTATCCACCACTCCCAGATGGCCAGTGTCCCATAGTCTTACGCCACCAAGTATACCGGCGGAGTTGTCGATGATCACGCAGTCGGGCGGAAGCTCCATAGTGAGCTTCTTGGCATTACCGCCACCGACGAAACACTTATCGAAAAACACCAGATTACGTAGTATATCCAGTGTCCTGAACACCCTTTTGGTCCATTTGTGTTCCCCTACTTCGCGCAGCGCACTGTCACCCACATAATCGTTGTACGTTTCGTCGCCATGCAGCGGATGATGCGCAAATTCCATATGAGGCAACAAGCCTCCATTGTAGAACAGGGCGGTTCCGCAGCCGGTGCCGAGAGTGACCACCAGCTCGAGCCCCTTGCCTTCCACCACAGCGGCCCCCTGTACATCGGCATCGTTTGCCACCCTGGTCGGTTTCCCGAACACGTCCTCGAGGGCATTGGCAAGGTCAAAATTATGCCATGCAGTGACAAGATCTTTGTCAATAGGAGTACCAAGTCCCCCAATCCGTGAGAATTGCGGGGCGGTGATGACAATACCATGGCGCACCATGCCGTTGAACCCTACCGATACCCTATCGTACTCAACCAGCCTGCCTGCCATGGATGCAAGTGAATCCACCAAGCGCTCCGGGCTCAGCGGATAGGGAGTCTCGATCCTCAGCCTTTCTGTAACCATCCGCGCCCGCGCATCCAAGACAGCGGCCTTCAATCCGCTGCCTCCAATGTCTACACCCAGTGTAAAAGGATGCAATAGGTCGTCGCTATCCGGCATATATCTCCCTTGTTCGAGCAGGTAAACTAGTGCACATCATGAGCTACAAATCATGTCAGCCCATAGTGTACCAGCGCGAGCAGCATCTTCACGACTGAAATCCATCAAGCCTTACTCCCGCGAAGCACGGCAAGGAACGCTGGCCATCGGTGCACAATTACATCACCCCGTCGGTACATAACGACATCACCCGGTCTACGATAAGTCTGGACTTGGAAGCAGTTCTCATATATGTCATCTTATCCTGTTCGGCCAGTCCCGCCATATGCTTGCCTTTTTCCAATGCCGAGAAAAGGGATGCCGTGTAATTCTCCATCTCCTCAAGCATATGTGTTTCCATGTCGCGAGAGACTGACCTCAGACGTTGCATGAGGTCATAGCGTGCCCTACCGGCGTGCTTGTCGAGTTCTCTAGTCAGGTAATCCGCAACGTGATCAAGTATCTTGCGCCTGGCTATACTCCTGGGGAGCAGCCTGCGTGACATCTTACTCAGTAGCTCTATGTCGCTTCCCACATGGAGGAAGATGAATGTAAACAGTTCGTGTTGCGAATCAACTGTTGGTACGTCGATTTCGGGCAGGGCAATGCCCATAAGCTCCGAGGCAACATCGCGAATCTTGTTCACCCGCTCCTGGGTCTCCTCTCTCAGCCTTTCAGCTAGTCTGGCCCACTCGCTCTCTGCAAGCACAGCCAGTTCCTTGCGGTATCCGTCAAGCTGGTCGGTTACATATTCCTCTGCAGCGGTCACTAGGTCATTTTCAAGTGATCTTGTGGTGCTATACGTTGCCGCCATGCTGGCGAGCAACTCCTTTCCTTGGGCGGCGCTGCTACCTACAAACGCCTCCAGCTTCCCAGACAGTACTTTATCCAGGTCATCTATTCCTTTTTTCAACAGGACCCTGGAGTCGTCGAATTTTGATCTTTCAGCAGAGGCGGCCTTCCCCAGCAGGACCAGCATGCTGCTTATCTGTTCCAGAGACGACCTCAAGGTGGAGCCGGTAATGTCCAGTAATGCATCCCACTCGGAAGCGATCCGGCGGAGTTCTTTTCGTGACACATCCACAACAGCTCTGTCGAGAGTCTCACCGCCGAAGCTGCGAAGGGTAGCTTCCAGACTACCAAACTCTCCTGAATCGGCGTCGAGCGTACATCCCGCCAGTTTCGCCGACAGCGCTTTGGCGGCCGAGACGTACCAGATACTTGAAGGTACCCCATTCAATTCACTCATTGCACCGTCTATGTAGTTCCTCACCTTGCCAAGGTCGTCTGGGTCAAGATGATCTATTTTATTTACAACGTAGTACGTGGCTTTTTCACGGCCCTGCAGCATCAAGATAAGATCTTTCTCGTGCTGGGAAAGCGGTGCGTCCGCCGAAAGAACGATCACAGCAGCGTCGGTGTCCAGTATGGCCCTTTGTGCAGCAGCGTCGTTGTGAGCGTTGATGGAGGCGATCCCTGGAGTGTCCACCAGCACGATGCCGGGTTCAAGAAGGCCTGCAGGCCAAGTTACCTTGACTCGTGATACATGCTTCTCATTGTCTGGGTTACCATATTCGGTTACATAATCTCCAAGGCTGGATACCGCAATTTCCTGTAGGGTTCCGTTCTCGTACATAACCACAGCGCCTTTCTCGCCGTATGCGACCTCCACCGCCATAGCTGTCAGCGGTATCACTCCAGTAGGAAGTACCTGCGCTCCCAGAAGTGCATTTACGAAAGTCGACTTCCCGCGTTTGAACTCCCCTATGATACTGATATGAAACTTGCCTGACCCCAGTCTTTCTGCCACGCGCCGTGTCCTTCTGGACAGCTCTTCCGAATCGTTTTGCATGGCATCCGCCATTTCCAGTGCCACAGACTGCAGCAGCCCGGCGGTTGGACGTGCCGGCTCCGTACTTCCACCGTGATATCTCCATATTGACATACAGACTCCTTTTCGGGGATCTATACAGGAGCTATCAGCCGTACAGCGCTTTCGAGGAACCATATATGCTCTACAACCGGGCAAACCCGACAGGTACCTGTCCGCAGAGTCAATCCAGTGGAACCGTCCAGCGAGCTCCATCGCTGTAGATGTATTATAACATTGGTATGGTAAAGCAGGGTAGGACAGATTTACCTCAGGGCAACCGCGGGTTGGATGGAAGCAGTACAGCCGTGGAGTGGGAAGAGACATACCAAGCGGAACACAAGCGCAAGCAGGATTTTCGCACGCTGTCGGGTATACCGCTCGAACCGGTATACGGCCCAGAGAATGCCGAGATGCCTGGAGTCTATCCATTCACGAGAGGTCCTTATGCCTCGATGTACCGTACCAAGCTATGGACCATGCGGATGTTTGCCGGGTTCGGCACGGCGGAGGAGACCAACGCCCGTTTTCATAAGCTGTTGGCAAATGGCCAGAGTGGCCTTTCGGTGGCATTTGACCTTCCCACCCTGATGGGACGTGATTCCGACGATCCGCGCTCCGAAGGTGAAGTGGGCCGCTGTGGAGTTGCAGTGGATACCCTCGAGGACATGAAGACACTCTTCAAGGGCATCGATCTCGGTTCGATAAGCACATCGATGACCATAAATGGCTCCGCTATAGGTCTGCTGGCTATGTATATCGCAGTAGCAGAGATGCAAGGTGTACAGAAGAAAGCACTGGCTGGTACTATTCAGGCTGATATCTTGAAGGAGTACCAGGCTCAGAAGGAATACATATTCCCGCCTAGGCCGGCTGTGCGCATTGTATCGGACATGATCCGCTACTGCGCCCTGGAGATGCCGAGCTACCATCCAGTATCTATATCGGGGTACCACATCAGGGAAGCCGGATCGACTGCAGTACAGGAACTGGCCTTCACGCTTGCAAACGGCTTTGCCTATGTCGAGGAAGTCATGAGAATGGGTATGGATGTAGATGACTTTGCACCTGGGCTGTCATTCTTCTTCAACAGCCACATCGATTTCTTCGAGGAAATAGCCAAGCTGAGGGCTGCTAGGAGAATATGGGCACGATGGATGAAGGATCATTATCACGCGAGGAACCCTCTTTCCATGAGGTGCCGCTTCCATGTCCAGACTGCAGGATGCTCGCTCACCGCTCAACAGGCCGAAGTCAATATAGCCAGGACTGCGATAGAGGCTCTGGCCGGTGTCCTGGGTGGTACGCAGAGCCTTCATACCAACTCCATGGACGAAGTTCTTTCTCTCCCCACAGAGAAGGCGGCTCGTATCGCTTTGCGCACCCAGCAGGTCATAGCTCACGAGACGGGAGTGGCGGATGTGGCAGACCCGCTCGGCGGTAGCTGGTACGTCGAAAGCCTGACCGAGGAGATGGAACGCCGGGCGGAGGATATATTTGCAAAGATACTGGAGATGGGTGACGGTTCCTTTCTTGAAGGTTCTTATGCAGGCATAGAACAAGGATGGTACCAGCGAGAGATGGCGGAGGCGGCTTACGAACAAGAGCGGCGCATATCGTCGGGGAATCGTATTTTTGTAGGCGTGAATGCTTTCCTGGAGGGAAACGAAGAGGCAATTCCCACACTGGTAATAGGAGAGGATGCCGAGTCCAGGCAGGTGGATGCTCTGCAACGCGCAAAGGCAAGCCGCGATGCCAGACTGGTCGTTTCGACTCTGGCTGCATTGGTTGCCGGCGCCAGAGACGAGAGCAACCTGGTTCCTCCAATGATAGAAGCGGTCAAGGCAGGTTGTACGGTAGGCGAGACCATGGATGCGCTGGCGACAGTATTCGGCACGTATGAAGAGCCGGTATTCACCTAGAGATGCAGGATGCCCTACGGGAAGCAGCAAGGATTATACGTAGCGGGGGCCTAGTAAGTTTTCCCACTGAGACCGTTTACGGGCTGGGGGCAGATGCCACCAATGCAACTGCGGTTAGCAGGATATACCGTGTCAAGCGGCGTCCTGCCGAAGATCCACTTATCGTGCATATCTCGTCTCTGGAAGGCATGGATGCAATATCCGGGCAAGCTTCACCTGCGGTAAAGGAACTGGCGAATTGCTTCTGGCCTGGCCCGTTGACGATGGTGCTGCAGCGATCAGGAAACATGGTCGTTCCACAGGTATCCGCAGGGCGCCCGACGGTGGCGGTTAGGATGCCGGATCACCCGGTGGCACTTGCAATAATCGAAGCGGCTGGAGTGCCTGTGGCGGCCCCTAGCGCCAACCGGTTCGGTCATGTCAGCCCCACCTGCGCCGAGGATGTGGTTGCCGACCTCGGAGACGAGGTGGACATGGTGATCGATGCCGGCCCGACTCGCATAGGCGTTGAATCCACTGTGATCGACATGACTGCGGAAGTCCCAGCAATACTTCGACCGGGTGGGGTAACCATCGAGGAGTTGCGCCAGGTGCTTCCAAAGGTGGAGTACAAGTCGCGTGAGGTCGATAATAGCCCAGATGCACCAGGACGCTACTTACGGCACTACGCGCCTGATGCTCCTATGGTGGTGGTAGATGGCGAAGATCGGGGACTCCTGTACAAGATAGCTCAGGAATTAGCGCACAAGGGGAAACGAGTCGTGGTGATTAGTGGTGCCACCAATCTGCACGGGCTACGGCATAGTGGCCGCAGCAGACCGGGGAAACGAGTCGTGGTGATTAGTGGTGCCACCAATTGGGAGTACGAAGCCACGGGCCGAGAGCATATGAATTATGATGATATGTCGGGTGGCACAATACTGATACTAGATCGATACGATGCAACTGGAATGGCTCGTAATCTTTACAGGATGTTGCGACTGGCGGACTCCCAGGGTGCAGATATCATCCTGGCAGGCGTGCTGGAGGAGACCGGAGTCGGTGTTGCAGTGAATGATCGCTTGTTCAGGGCAGCCAGCGGAAGGGTGATTGCCGATGATTCGCCAGCTGCCATGGAGACCATATCAGCACTGGCAACGACAGGACCACACGAACGACTCAGCCAAGAGTGGCGATATTGAGTTTGCTGTCTGATATACGCGTATCGTCCGCCATGCGGGCGGCATAGGCGCTGAGCGTTTCCTCCAACTTCTGGTCGCCAATAGCAATAATCCTGGCGGCAAGGATTGCAGCGTTGGCCGCCCCCCCGATGGCCACCGTGGCTACCGGCACACCTTTTGGCATCTGCACCATGGACAGTAACGAATCCAGACCGTCCAGGTAGCGAAGTGCAACAGGAACTCCAATGACCGGCAACGTCGTGGTGGCGGCAAGCATTCCAGGCAGGTGCGCTGCACCACCGGCACCGGCCACCAGCACTTGCAGCCCACGCCCCCTAGCACTACGACCGTATGCCAGCAGGTCGTCAGGGGTGCGGTGCGCTGACACCACTCTGATTTCGTAGCCGATACCCCACTCGTCCAGCAGATCAGCTGCCTCACGCATGGTATCCAGGTCGGAACGACTACCCATGATAATGCCTACCCTTGCAACTGATGGCACTGTAACGGACATGTACAAAACGTAGCACAAGGCCACTATCCGATCCACTTCGTCGAACTGGCACTATTGCGGCAAGTACCTGTCACTCCGCGTGCCTAATTTTTGTAACCTGGCCTGAACTCCTTGGCTGGCGGGGAAGGGCTCGAACCTTCAACCTCCGGGTCCAAAGCCCAGCGTTCTGCCAATTGAACTACCCGCCAATGCGGAAACACTTCACGATACATCCAGTGCCAAGCTTCAAGGTCACCAGCGACCGCATGCACTGATTTTTACCAATTATACTCAATACTACCAAAGTGATGCGTGCAACAGTACCGCTCCTGCTCGCTTTCTCCTGCGTGATGCCTCGCTGGATGTACGGCACTACCGATTATCGCTCTTCAGCTACGGGCTGGCGCCGCTACCCGACACCGCTATGCGCAACATGTCCGGCTGTTTGCCCTCCCCAGATTGGCGCCAACCCTCAAGTTGGGCTATTGTACTCAGAACAATGGGATCACTGATAAAAAAGCGCCGCAAGCGCATGCGTAAGAAGAAGCACAAGAAGCTGCTCAAGGCAACGCGCTGGCAGAGGCGCTCCGCGGGCAAGTAACCGTTGGGTACCCGCCATCAGCTGCGTCTTTCCACCCGACCGTTCCGGTAAACGTCACGCGCAGAGCCTTGGTCTCTGGGCATGAGGACAATCTCGTCAATGTTGACATGGTCCGGTCGCGTGACCGCCCACCTTATCGCGTCAGCTACATCACTGGCACTGAGCGGAACCAGGCCTTCATATACCTTGCTTGCGCGCGTCAGATCACCTTCGAAACGTACCAGGGAAAAATCGGTTTCAACCATGCCCGGAGCTATGTCGATGACACGTACCGGCTTTCCCAGCAATTCAAGCCTGAGGGTCCTAGCCACCACCCTTTGAGCATGTTTAGCTGCAACGTACCCGGCACCACCAGGATATACCTGCCTAGCTGCAACACTGGTTACAAACACGACACTGCCCCGCCCGGTTGCCTCCAGCTTGGGAAGCAACGTCCTGGTCACGTAAAGCGAACCCATTACATTTGCATTGAACATCCAGAGCCAATTGCTGTCATTGGCTTCAGCTACAGGTTCCATGCCAAGTGCACCACCGGCATTATTGACAAGGACTTCCACCTCATCAATCTTGGCTGCAAAGTCGGCCACAGAGTTGGTATCCGTGACATCAAGATAATAGGCATCCGCTCCTATTTCCACTGCTATAGCATTCAGGCGATCCAGTCGCCTCGCACCCATGACCACCTTGTAACCTTCCGCAGCAAGGACGCGAGCAGTGGCCTCTCCTATCCCGCTGGAAGCTCCCGTCACCACCGCAACTCTCGATTCCATGTCTACTCCTTACCTGCTAAAGAGCACGTGCCGGCAGTGTGCATGCCTCCACTATAGGCGCTCGGTTGCTTTTCATGACAAGTGCATCCCTACCGCTCAGTCCCAGTTGCTCCTTGGTTCCTTCTACATACCAGGTCGTCCCGCTACCGGCCAGATGAGGCCGACGCCCGGTGGCGTTGCCAAGTATATCCCGCCACAATTCGAGTTGCGGCTCCAGGCGGAGCGCCGCACTTTCAAGATCGTTGAAATACCCATCATCGCTAGTGCTACTGTGTTGCAAAGACGGTGCTAAGCAATCCCAACTCTCGTAGACCCGACCTGTATCGATACCGAATGGCGGCATCATCAAGACAAACCACTTCTCTTCGAATGGCATCTGTGTTACGTCCTCACCCAGCCCGCAAACACGGGCCTTGCCCCCCGATAGGCAGAACGGCACGTCAGCACCCAATCGTGCAGCAGCTTTGTGCGAGGTATAACCGGCCCAGCGAAGTACTGCTGCCGCATCCGCGGATCCGCCTCCCAACCCGGCACCCGAAGGAATCCGCTTGACCAGTCTAACCCCCACATTGGCGCCCACCATACGTATAGCCCTGTTGACCAGATTCGAGTCACCCGCTGTGATGTCCCTCAGGCCCAGTCCGCCCACGACTTCATCCACCACCTGCAGACCTCTACCGGGCTCGAAAACAAGCTCATCTGCAAAATCCACGGTTACCACTTCCGCCTCTATCGAATGATAGCCATCGTCCCTCCTGCCAACCACCCTGAACGACAGGGTAAGCTTCGCATACGCCGACACGGTAGCCGCAGTATTGCCACCATTAGTTCTTTCACTTGCATATTGTGTCACGATCATCACCCAACAAGCTCACATCACAATCAGCCTGCCCACGCAATCCAGTCCATCCCGCAGCAGGACAACTACATACTATATACAATCGATACACACCATGGCTGCGTCAACTGTCGCCGCTCCGGATCGCAGCCGCTAGCCTTCCCCACTCAATGATGCTCAGCTCTTGCGGACGTGATTCGGGAGACACGCCTGCATGCAAGAACGCCTCCTGGCTACACCAGCCTGCAAGCGAATGCCTCAGCATTTTCCGCCTGTGCTGGTACGAAGCATGGATAAGTTCCACCATGGACGCGTAGCCAGCTACAGTAGGATCTACAGCCACTTCCGGAAGCCTCTTGATCTGGACCAGTGACGATTCCACCCTAGGCCGTGGCACAAAGACGTTCCTCGACACAGCGCCCAGCAACTGGGATGTTGCAAAATACGACATCCTGACCGTCACTGCACCATAGGTGCTGGAACCTGGCCTGGCCGTCCATCTTCGGGCAACCTCGCGCTGTACCATGACGACCATGGATTCCACCTGGGGCGCATCTTCCAGTATCCTCATCACAGTGGGTGTGGCTATGTTGTAGGGTAAGTTGGATACCATCTTCCATCTATCTTGCCCAAGTATCTCGTCGAACGATATCCGTAGAATATCGCCCTCTACTATACGGACCCTGCCGGAGTGCTCGATGGGACGTAATCTCTCCACAAGACGCCGGTCTATCTCTACGGCAGTCACGAATGCACCGGCATCCACAAGCGCGCCGGTCAGAGCGCCAAGCCCTGGCCCTATTTCCAGTACCTTGTCACCAGGATGCAACTCTCCCAACCAGGCAATCTTTCTCGATGTGTTGGGATCAATGACGAAATTCTGCCCCAGCGACCGCTTGGGGACCAACAAGCTTAGCGAGTAGGCCTCTCGGGCTTGCCTCCCCTCTAGATTACCTGAAGTCGCCGCGTGCATGGTGCCTGCTCAATGGTGCCTGCTTGCCAGGTCCGGCAAGTCTGGACAGTTGTAATACCTGGCCACGTTTTGTGGAACGGTGCATGGGCCGGCGCAGAAACCGGAATCCAAGATGTCCGTCACGACCCCCGTAAGGCACTACGCAATCCTGAACGCGGCACGGGTATTGTCCGCGGTGATCCGCCGTATCTCGTCCTCGCCAATTCCCAGCAACCTGCCGACACAATTGCCGACCAGCGCAACCCATCCCGGACGGTTGGGCTTACCCCTGTGCGGAACAGGGCTCAGGAATGGAGCATCCGTCTCCACGATCAGGCGTTCGAGCGGGCACCGCCTGACTGCTTCACGCACCTCTTCTGCATTGCCAAAAGTTACTATGCCGCTGAACGATATATATGCCCCAAGGGCAATCGCTCGGTCAAGCTCGTCAGGACCTCCCGTGAAACAGTGCATGATGGTCCTCGCAGGCGCCCCCTCTGACTCCAGTATCTCGAATATATCGTCCCATGCATCTCGCGCGTGGATCACCAATGTGAGGTCATGGGAATTGGCCAGACCAATCTGGTCGGCAAAGACCCTTTTCTGCAAGTCCTTCGAAGGAGCGTCATAGTGATAGTCGAGACCGCACTCGCCGATGCCTACAAGCGTTCCTGGATGCATCTTGGCCGACCCGACAACCAGCTTTTCTATATCCGGCTCGACATCCGCCCAGGTCTCAGCATCGTGGGGATGCACTCCGACCGTATGCCACAGGCCGGATCCATCCAGACTGCCATGACTACTTGAGTCCTCCGCATGAAGACGCTTATAAACCGTGGAACCCCTTACCTCACCTCTTACCTCACCGCTCATGTCACCGCCAGGACCGGAAGCGTTGGGGCTCGAAACGCACCGGCCTGTCACCCCTGCCTCGAGCCATTCCCCCCTCGAGTCAGGAAAGTAAGCTTCCCCCATCCGGATACGTAGGTCAGTCACTAGATCCCGGGCTGCTACGGAACTTCCCAGATCCGTACCCACGCAAACCAGTCCCACAACTCCGTTTGCCCTGGCATCCACAACAGCATCAATGGGGTCTTTCCACTGATCGCCATACTCGCCTTGAATATGGCAGTGGCTGTCTATCCATCCAAGCTGGGACGCGTTCACGCTTCAAGTGTACCTGAACCTCGCTATCGACAGGTACACGCCAGCGGTTATGCTTGGTTTTCAGTGCTCCCCAGAAGTTCGGATCCCTGAACCTCGCTATCGACAGGTACACGCCAGCAGTGGCGCCCGCACCATACACCTGCATCGTCCTGCCACAAGCCAACTGACTCCGACAAATGAAAGGACATTCTTGGGAATGTTTTTTTCCGAGTTCGACTCAGCCCGTTTTACCTATGGTATCCTGGTATGGTGTATTTTGAGCAGCCCGGCAATATAAATGGGTCAAGGCTAGGAGAATCATTCCCGGTACCGCCTCGCATTGAGAGCTTACGAGTCCAGAACTATCGCGTTCTCCGTAATCTTGAACTGAAACAACTGTCTCCCCTGTCGGTACTTCTCGGTCCTAACGGAAGTGGCAAGTCGACCGTCTTCGATGTGTTCGCCTTTCTTTCAGAGTGTTTTACAGTAGGTTTACGAAGGGCATGGGATCGGCGCAACCGTTTCAAAGAACTGCGCAGCCGGGGAGCAGAAGGGCCAATGGTGATTGAACTGAAGTACCGGGAACGGCCTGATCTTCCTCTTATAACCTATCACCTAGCTATTGACGAGACCAGGCGAGGACCGGTCGTGGCTGAAGAATGGCTGCGTTGGACTCGTGGCCGGCGAGGCCGTCCCTTCAAGTTTCTGGAATTCAACAATGGAGAGGGGCATGTCATCTCCGGCGAGCTTCCCGAGGTCAACGATGAACGCATTGACTCCACTTTGGAATCGCCGGACCTCCTAGCAGTCAATACGTTGGGGCAATTCAAGGACCATCCCCGTGCCGCCGCTTTACGGCGTTTCATAAGCGGGTGGTACCTTTCATACCTTAGCGCCGACAGTACAAGAGGCGTTCCGGAATCGGGACCACAGGAACGACTTTCTCAGGCTGGTGACAACCTGCCAAATGTCATCCAGTACCTGAAAGAGCAACATCCAGAGCGCTTGGAACATATACTGCAAGTTCTTGCCGAGCGGATTCCCCGGCTCGAGAGCGTGGATGCCGGACTTCTTGCAGACGGACGCTTGCTGCTCCGGATCAAGGATGCCCCATTCAGCGAACCCATTTTGGCAAAGTTTGCTTCAGATGGCACATTGAAGATGCTTGCATATCTTATAGTACTCTACGATCCCGATCTACCACCATTGGTCGGCATCGAAGAGCCTGAGAACCAGCTGCATCCACGCCTATTGCAAGCACTGGCGGAAGAATGTCGGCAGGCGGCATCGAGAAGCCAGCTGCTTGTCACCACCCACTCTCCGTTCTTTGTCGATGGGCTGCATTCAGAAGAACTGTGGGTGTTATATCGTACTAATGATGGATTTGCCAAGATCATGAGAGTCAGCAAGATGGATAGTGTCAAGGCATTTGTGAACGAAGGTGCAAAACTAGGAGACCTTTGGATGGAAGGCTTTTTCGAGGTAGGTGACCCATTAGCCACCAGCAGCCAAGCAAGAAACTGATTACCAGTGCATCTTGAAGTGCTAGTCGAAGAGGCTTCGGCCGAAAAGGCGCTTGGCATCCTCCTGCCCAAGATAGTAGGACCTGATGTCGATTTCACCATTCATGTGTTCCAGGGCAAGCGTGACCTGCTCGATAAGCTTCCCTCTCGATTGAGAGGCTACTCGCATTGGATACAGGGAACTCGCACAAAGATAGTCGTACTGGTCGATGAAGACCGGCAGGATTGCCTTGCACTCAAGGAAAAGCTGGAAAAAGCGGCAGCCGAGGCGGGACTCAGTACGAAAACTGCTGCGGGCAGTGGAAATCCTTTTTTGGTCCTCAACCGTATAGCCGTAGAGGAACTGGAGGCATGGTTTATCGGTGATTGCAATGCCCTCAGGGCTGCGTATCCTCGGATTTCCCCTTCTCTTGAAAAGACCAGTCGCTTTCGTGATCCAGATGCGGTCAAAGGTGGCACATGGGAACAGCTTGATCGGGTTCTGCAACGGGCCGGTTACTATGCTGGTGGAATAGCCAAGACCCGAGCTGCCGAACAAATAGCTATCCATATGGATCCGAACTGCAACCGGTCGCGCAGTTTCAAGCAATTCTGTACAGGATTGCAAGCACTGGTGCAATCGATATAGCATGTTCAGGTACACGCCAGCAGTGGCGCCCGCCTGGCAGCCACGCCGTCAAGGCACTGATGGGATCGCTGTTGCCGGAGGTGCCCAAGGTACCGTCGACCCGCCTCTTCCAAAACACTCCAATTGCCTGCCAACCGGAAGTCCAGGTACCTTCTTATAGTACAAATAGAATGCACCATGATTACATGCTACGAATGCACCCTGTTCACCGGTAATAGGTCCCCTTGCGTCATTACTCCAATAGAGAACCTGAAAATTGGATGGAGTGGTGTAATGGCCTGGACCGAACGACCACCCACCCATACCGGCATCCTGCACCGACGCAGGAAGCGACCACATCCCCTTCTGGAACGTAGCCGGAGTAAGGTCCGGGCCAGCTTGCTGCAGCGCGCTGAACAGCAACAGTATTCCCTGGTATACCGTTCCTGCGTCCCCAATTGCAGGAGGATTGGACAGCTCATGACCGGTGGCCAACTTGTATGCAACGGTAAACTCTTGGTCTCGCGCAGGCGTCGGCTGAACCATCGTTGTCAGGGCATGCGCCCACTCAGCCTTGTCCTGCGGGGACGACATGATTCCCCGGATCATCGTCTCATCACTGACCGACATGGCAAGCCACTCAGGATAATAATGCTGTGCTGCAGCTGCATCCGCCAGGAAGGAAGGGGTTAGGGGATCACACGCACATACCACCGTCGTAACTCTCTTGCTACGGAAGTTCGCCATTGCAGCAGTAGCCTCCTGCATCACGCTACCAAAGTTGGCCATCGAATAGACAAATGTAGCGGCTACCGGCACGTGCGCTGCTTGTAGCCCGCCGGTCAAGTCCGCTGCACATGCCCTGATGACCGGGGCATTGGGATATACAAGGCCTATCCTGGCAGGTGCATCATGTATGCCCTTTCCGGCGGCATATATGGCCGGCAATCCATTGAAAGCACTCTTGACCACATCTATCGTACTCTGGACAAATTTGCTACAGCTTTCATAGTAAGAGTACTCGTAAGGCGCATTCTGCTGGTACCAAGAATGGGGCATGAATTCACCGCCTATGGCAATTACGTGGTGCTGCGCCAGAGCGGTATCATATGGGGCCGTAGAGGACACCTCCGATATATCGGCAAAAGCGCCAAGAGACGCTGCAGTCTGGGCATCCGCCTCTGCCTGAGACTGGTCCTGCCCCAGCAATTCGCTGACATAACAGCCTTGCCCGTTGAAGTATTTTACAACCACCTTCCGGCCCCATAGCTCAAAATCTTTGTTGAACAGGCCAACATAAGTATTTATATTGTGCTTGAACACCGCAGTCGATGCAATTGATTTGCTCCCCGACTTTGCCAGAAATGTGCAAAGCCCCCCATTATTGGCAATATCCACAGTCACTGTAATGGTTCGACCGGTTACTCCAGAGGATGTGGCGCCACCGTTGTTGCCGCTCCATCTCGGCACGCAGTATGGAGCATACTCCGACCAGGGAACTTGCCTTTTACCGCGGGCACACATATATCCACCTACCGTCGTGCCCGCCAGCCCTTCTCCTGGGGGTCTGTAGGGAGCGAATCCGTTGCTGCCCTTGGACACTACGGGGTCTTGTGCATTCACGCTGTGTATGGAAGGAACGAACAGCAATACCAAGATGATCACAGTCACCCCAAGAACAAACCTCTTATATCGATATATAACAATTCGGAGCTTTTCCGATTGCATCATCCATCCACCTCCTCGGGAACGTCTGAGGGCGTCGCCGGCATACCATAGTTCCATTCGCTTATGGAGTTCCATTCGCTTATGTCCTGTCTCGCCTCTGCTTCGGCTGCGTCATAGAGTTCTCCGATTACGGACTCTATATGACCGATCTGTGACTCTATAAATGCTGCAGCAAGAAAGTTGTCGACATTGACCCCCCTAAGGGCAAGCACCGCCTTTTCAGCGCCTTCTAAAATGGCCGATGCCGCAAATTTAATCTCAATCGAACTATCTTCTCTGTTTGCAACGCACGGAACTGTCATGTTTCGCCGTACCTCCTTTTATAATTATCTTCCTTGTCTTATGCCATTCAAGCTAACAGGGCGAGGTTAAGCATTCGGAACGAGAACAAGGCACCAGGATGAACTGATAGGAACATTTCAGTGAATTGCAGGAATGGTATTCAGCGAGAATATCGTTTGCGGTTAGTGGTCTGTTCCGCGAATAACCATGGGTTTCCGCCAGCCATATGAGGCTCTTGGCTTACCGGATAACGTCACGTTATTTACAGGATGCAGATCACTAGGTGCGCGGGCTGCTCAGTGAAGTCTATGACCTATCATTGACCTTCTCCCCATGGCTAAAGCCAGGGGCTTGCGGTGTGCATCTGGTCAGCCGTGGACAGGGGCTACCAGCAGGCCGGTTGCATATATTATGCCAAAGGCAAGTGTGATTATCCCGATTAGCAACGTAACTACCGAAGCTCTTAAACGGGCAGCAAAGCCCAGGATGGTACCTATCATGAAAAAGCTACATATGCCAGCAGTTACCAGCATCACAATTACTGGAACAGTGCCGACGGAGCGCACGGCCGCCAATCCTGCATGTCCGACAAGAAAAGGAGTCAGCCCTACGCCGAGGAGCGCCACTACGTCTAGAAAGAACGAAAGTCTCAACGCGTCACGAGGGCTTAGTCCGCGAAACAGCATAGGTGTCACTGTCATGGCACTACGGCTGATGCCCGGCAGAGCTGCAAGTCCCTGGCATGCTCCGACAATGACAGTAGTAACGAACCCTGGAACCTTTCCCGGTATGGACTCATCTGTAGCCCCCTTCGTAGCCTTGCGAGCGGCACGCTCTCGCTGAACATTGACGACTGTACTTACCAGAAGGAGCAATCCCACTGCTATCATAAATATGTTACCGGCCGAAGCATGGAACACCGAGAGTACCCCGGCATACACAGGTAAACCGATTACCGCCGTCATGATGGTAGCTATTACCAGAAACCGTAATCGGGCTGCGTCGATACCAGTACTGAATGGATTACGTAATCCCTTCATTGCTGACCACACGTCAGCACGAAAGTACCATAGTGCAGCAAAAAAAGAGCCAAAATTGGCTAGAAGGCCCATCACATATGCTGTATTGGGAGAGTATCCCCCGCCAGCTACAAATACCAGACTAATCATGGTCTTGGAACTTACTGGTAACCACTCCGCGATACCTTGCAGCAAACCAGCCAGCCCGGCAATCAGTAGGTGCATAGCACCTGGACTGTTCTCACATATGGTCTCACATATTGAACCACCATTACGGGTATCCTGTCCCCGACTGGTTGCCATGCCTGCTGGCAATATCCTCACGCCAGGTCAGGTACCCTGCTTGTAGTAGGGCATATCCAAATCCTATTGCCCATATGCCGCCAAAAACTCCCCATATCGTAAGCAGTCCATGTCGTGACAGAGCTCCTGCTATTACCAGTACGATCCCACCGATTAGGAGTGAGAAGCCAGACATGATCTGTATACGTGTATAAGATCTTCGTGGCATCTTCGTAACCGGTGGCATGCCCGAACTTGGATAGCGAGGGCCCGAGCCTTTACCCGAGTCAATTCCGTTAGTACGAAAAGGCCATCGCTGCATTTGCCAAGGCAATGTGTTCGTGAATTGAGACGAACTACTTTTAGCATTCTCGGACATGTCTTGGATATTCACAGAAGGCAGGCCACCTGTAGTCGTTCCAATGTTTCTGGCCACTTCGCTATTCATGGTTCTTATTATCCAAGCACTAGGTGAACGGCAGATGAACACAGCGGGACACTTGCATGAACACTTGGTGAATATCGTGTGAAAATTGCCGATTCTGCCCACCAATCATCATTGCCAGGGAATGCGATCAATATACCATCTAGCAACAAGAGATTCAGCTAAGAGACTGATCCTCTAAAGGGCAAATGGAGCGGGAATCCGCAATATGACATTGCGATCATACCTGCTGCCACGTCCCGGCGGTTCTCCTGCAGGATCGTCACGATGCCAGGAGTTCAAGGCAAGCTCCCTGGACCACCCCGCAAGCACCTGCGGATCGTCCAGATCCCCCGTCCAAGGGTCTATCATGCCTGCATGATCGAACACCGTGGAGTAGATGACCAGTTCGCCTGAGCCTCTATCTATGGCAAGCTCGATAACCCGTCCCTGTTGCGGCCAATCGATCAGGGAAGCGGTAGTGATCTGCCAGATCCGATGCCCTGGATGTTCCGGCACCGCCTTCCGAGCATTACGGGTTTCCCCATTGCCATGGACCGGACCGGCACTGCTGAGCAAGGTTATCTTATGGCGATGGGTATGGCCGTTCACCCACAGGATGACATTGGGGAAACGCCCGAGCAGTCCATCCAGGTCACCGGCGAGTATCCTGCTGGAAGCTGATGGAGAATGACTATTCACGAGCGTCTCCAGCGGATGGTGACTGAACAGGACAAACAGACGATCCTCACAGCTACTGGTTGCCCATCTTCCATCTTCATCCAGCCAACGGCTGTGCCCGTTCAACAGCTCTCCTTCGATCCAGGAAAGCTGTTCGGCATCGAGTGATCCCTGCCACCCGCCCGACGGGTTCACGGTATCGAGCACAAGACACCGGACCGGGCCTGCATCAAAACTATAGTAGGAATGCCCACTTTCAGGCGCTGGTTGCTGTATCATGCCGTTCGATGCCCCGCCGGAATGGCCGTCGCCATAACCAGCACTTTTGTAACCAGCATTTTCATGACCATGGCCGGAATCCTGGCCGTAGCTTTCACCATCAATTGCAGCAATCCCATGTCGAAGTGCAACAAGCCACTGTTTTTGGTCAATGAGTCGTCGATCTGGATCGGCAGTGACTTGTTCCCAGGTACCGCCGGATAACGCAGCTACGATATCAGGAGGTACGATACTGTGGTTGGCGAGCAGTTTGCCCATGTCAATTCCCTCAGTCCAGCCCGTCATCTTTCTGTCACCCACTGCCACTCTTCTTAATATATCAGTGTGCGGTATGGTCCCCGCAAGCATGTAATCATGGTTTCCTGGTACGTCATACCAGGGAATACCGAGTCCCGTAGAAGTAAACTCCCTGCGGCACGAATCAAGCAGTCCTGGCACATCTGGGTACCCGAAGCGTTCATGGGCAATGTCCGAACCAGCCTCAATAGGTGACCCATGTGCGACGCGTGGACCGTCGGGGTGCCAGTAGTACCAATCGTAGAAAGCCGTACTGCCTACTCCTTCGTAACGACTGCGATCACCCGAATCAGGTATAATCGTCTTTCCCCCGTTCATCAGGTCGAGATACCACTTGATCTCGTTGTACTGGGAGTTGTCGACTACGTCACCCGTAATCATCGCAAAAGAAACAGGGCATCCAGTTGCCGGCCCATAATGCAAATTACGTACCGCCACGGCCATTGCCTCCACCACTTGCATGCTCAGCATGTCCTGAGGCCGGTAAGTACCGATATTGCCTAGTACAGGGAAAAGTGCCGAATCAATGTTGCCGAGCCTGTCGAGGAACTCCGCCCTTGCAGGACTCTGTGCATCGGTAACGTGCAGGTCAGTCAGGTGTACAAACGCCAGTAAGGGCTCCACTTCAAACAGGCGATCTACATTACGATCTACATCATGGGCCACATGTTCAGTATGGCCGGTAACGCCACGCACTGAATAAGGCTCTCCGAGGGCGGTCTCGAGACACCGGTACAAGCCTTCATGGCCGGGTACGGGTACAATAGTGGCATCTGCAGTCGTGCAGCCACTCCCTCTACCTGCTGAGTGCCGACTCATCGTTGCTCTCCATGACAAACAGAGGAGTTCCAGAGAGGGTAAGCCGTACGGGCGCTCCCGGAACAGCCCAACCCGCTTCCACCGCAGGCGTCATGGCAAAAAGTGAATCCTTATGACCAGGAACGGATACGCCCACGCGTAACATTGCACCAAGAAAAGTCCGGCTCGTCAAATGGCAGTATCCCGCAGGATCCCGCTCAACGCTAAGCGCTTCAGGTCTTACGAGAACTTCTACCGGAGTTCCTGCTGGCCAGCTCATTTCGGATCCAGCCGCGTATGCTCGCACCGTCATTCCTAAGACCTGGACACATCCTTGATCTACGGCGATACCTGGCAGGCGGTTGACCGATCCTACAAAGGAAGCCACAAAGGCATTCGCCGGCTCATTATAAATCTGGAAAGGAGTACCCACCTGCTGTAAACGACCATCTTTCATGACCCCTACCCTATCCGCTATCGAGAGAGCCTCCTCCTGATCGTGAGTGACGAAAACAGTGGTCGTGCCTACCTCCAGCTGGATACGCCGTATCTCGTCACGCAACCTGGACCGTACGGCGGCATCAAGGGCCGACAAGGGTTCGTCGAGCAAGAGCACACTCGGTTCGATCGCCAGCGCACGTGCGAGCGCGACCCGCTGCTGCTGGCCGCCCGAGAGCTGGTGCGGGTATCGATTGGCCTCGCCGGCAAGTCCGGTAAGCTCGAGCAGTTCGCCGGCTCTCCGTTTTCGCATAGCGGCATTCACCTTACGGATACGAAGCCCGAAAGCGACATTCTCAATTGCAGTCATGTTTGGAAAAAGGCTGTAAGCCTGGAACACCATACCCATGTCTCGTCGATGAGCCGGTAGATGAGTGACATCTCTGTTGCCAACGACAATCCTTCCGTAATCGGCCACTTCCAGGCCTGCAAGCACGCGCAGTGCAGTAGTCTTGCCACTACCCGATGGGCCCAGTAACGCGATCAGTTCTCCTGGTTCCACTCTAAGTGAAAACCCATCGAGAGCCAGTACTGCACCGAACGTCCTTCGTAGATCCGACATCTCCACCACTACACCAGCAGTGCCATCCTTCCTGGTGACACTTGAGTCCTCTTGGACTTGGCGCATATGAATGCCTCCTAACTTGCCGGCAAGATCCTCCACTATGCTCATACCTGATCCTCCTGTAACGACATGATGCCGGCGATGTCACTGCCGCCCGCGTCACGGTTGCCCGCGTCATGGCTGGACATGATTCTGCGGCCTGACGTGACGACAGCGATCACCCCTAGAACGATTGTCATGCCTGCCAGCGCTATGACCGAGAGGGCTACTGCTTCAGTTGCATGCACCACTCCCACCGTCTCCAGCCACACCGGAAATGTATTGAACGACAGCAGGCTTGCCATCACATATTCACCCAGCACCAGCCCGAACGTCATGAATGCTGCACCAAGCAATGCGCCCTTCAGATTGGGTAGAAGGATACGAGAGGTGATATGCAACCAGTTGCCACCTACGGATCTCCCTGCATCGACCATCGTACGAAGATCTAATGACCGCACGCCACTGTCCACTATCCTGTATGCGTAAGGCATGGCCAGAATGACATATTCCAGCACCAGGATGATCGGCGTAAAAATTATGAAGGGGGGTAAGAAGTGCAACGTACCCGATACTCCCAGCACCAATACCACAACCGGCACCACGATCGGCAACAAGGTAATCATATCGACGAATGGCCGCCATCTCGGAGCACGCAGGTTCACCCACAACGATGTACCGAGCGTGAGAACAACCTCGAAAACGACAGCACCCACACCGACCTCCGCCGACAGTGCGAGCGAGGACCAGAACTGGTGAGAGCTGAATGCCATGGTATAGCCGGAAAGCGAAAGACTGTTGTGGTTGCCTTCGAAGCTGAAGCGCGCAGATGCCGCAAGCGGAATGATGAAATACAATGCCACAGCACTGAGCACCACCCTACGATATAGCCGTCCATGACTCCCGACGATACCGGATGTGCTGGCGCTTGATGGGGAGGTACTGGACATCGAATACCTGCCATGGTGATTACCGCCAGTGTGTCGCGGATGACGTGCACTGGCCCCGTTGCGGGCTTCTTGGCCTGGAAATTCATCATCCTGGCGAATACCGACGCTGCCGATCAGCGTGTCCATCGTGCCCTTCTGTGCTGGACAGTGCCGTAAACCACCGCAACCACCATTACCAAGACCACCATTTCAAGACCTAGAGCGTCGCCCAGATGGGCCTGGTTTGCAATGACATTACCAGATACGAAATTACCTATCTCTATCGGTACCAGTGGTATCACGCCTCCTGCCAGCGCTGCAGCGGTGGCATAAGCCGCAAACGCGTCCGCAAACAGCACGAGCAGCCCGGAAAAGAAAGTAGGCGCCAGAAGCGGTAATCCTACATGCCGCCAGAAATGGTGTCGCTTACCCCCAAGGCTTGCAACGGATTCCGACCATTCCCTGCGAAGTCCTTCCACGGCCGGCAACATCACCAGTACCATCATTGGAACCAAGAAATACTGGTAGACGATGACCAGACCACTCACGGAATACAGGCTGAAGCCATGCACGTAGGGATTGAAGCCGATACCAGCCAGCAATTTTGTGATTATGCCGAAATTACCCAAGGTTGCGATGAATGCAAACGCAAGCGGGATGCCTCCGGTATTCGCCAGCACGGCCGATAGACTGCCAGAAACCCGCTGTATCAGACGGCTGGGAGATGAAACTATTCCCACAACGACAACCAGCCCAATCACTGCGGCAATCGTGGCCGAAACCGCGGACAGCTCGACACTGACACCAAGGGATTTCAGGTAAGTGCCTCCTGTGGCCATTCTCAGGTTCACCAAGCTGAAATGCCCGCTGTTGGAGCGGAACGCATTCACCAGCACTCCTGCAGCAGGCAGGAAGAAGAACAGTGCCATGTAAGCCACAAGTGGCACCAGCCCCGCCACTGGATACTTCCAGACGCGCCATCCATTTCTCCCTGCCCCTGCCGTTCTCGCCGATGAAGTACCCTGCTCGTCCAGCATCACGCCGACCATCCGCTACGGCCACTATGCCGCAGCCCGTCCACCGGCGAAGTACCCTGCTCGTCCAGCATCACGCCGACCATCCTACCCTCACAGTGGGTCGTTCTTTCGAACACCTTACACAGATGCCCACTGGGAAACTATCAACTGCTGAGCCTTGTCAAGTTGCGCTTGGCTTGGAAATGACACTGTTCCCTTGACCGCTGGAATAGCAGCAAGTGCTGTTTTATTGACGGTACCGTCTTTGATCATGGATGGAAGTTCTACTGGCATCGAGTAACCTTCCAGCCATAGATTCTGTCCTGTCGGGGAGAAGAGATACTCTTCCCATAGGCGGGCAGCTGCCGGGTTTGGAGCGTATTTGGAGATTGCCTGTACGTAATAGGATGCGTAGTGCCCGCTGCTCGGAACCAACACCTTCCAGTCTACCTTGCCCTGGAGCCCTTTGACGTACTGCGCCTCTAGGTAAGTCCAGTCAATCGTCACCCGGCATTGGCCACTCGCTATGCTCGAAGGTGACGCTCCAGTTGGAACAAAGTTACCTGCTTTTGCCAGGCGCCTGAAGTACTGGATACCAGGTTCGATATTGTTGAATGATCCACCATTCGCAAGAGATGCTGCAAACACCCCGGCAAATGCCGCCCCAGCGCTCTCGGGATTGCCGTCCAGGCATACTGAGCCTTTGTACTGCGGAGAAAGCAACGAGCTGAAAGAAGTCGGAGGGTTGTGAAACACTCCAGCGTTGTAACCAATAGCGATATAACCACCATAGTCCTCCCACCAGTAGCCATTGGAGGATTTCTGATCTGAAGGTATGTTGGCCCACTCTGCCACTTTATATGGCGCAAAAAGACCCTCGGAAGCACCTTGCAGCGCAAAAGACGGTCCCACATCCACGACATCAGGAGCATTGCCACTTCCCCTCTGGGACTTGATTGCAGCAAGTTCCTCGCCACTCGATCCATTGGGATTTTCACTGTTGACGGTTATGCCATACTTTGCCTCGAAATCCTTGATTATGGTGCCGTAGTTTGCCCAGTCCGCAGGGAGTGCTATCACATTCAGGTGACCTTCCGCTTTGGCAGCCTTCACTAGGGCACTCATACCACCACAGGAATTCGCTGAGGTAGCCGTGGCCCAGCAGGCACTTCCGGAAGCCGTGTGCGCCGTAGGACTCGTACTCGGCGGTGAAGAGCTACAGGCCGCAAGTGTGCCGGCCGTCGCCAGTAATACAATGCCCGATAATACACCGGGTCGTAGCTTCAACATATGCATCAATCTCCTTCCGCCCCACGTCATCGCGCAGGATCACTTGACTCGCATAACCATTGCACTTTCAACATACAGAGCCGGAATTACAGGCCAGTGAACGGCAAGGGTCATTGTGGTGAAATTATGGAGAACATTCCGTGAACGGACCTCGACGACAACACCCAATGCAAAGTCAGGGGGACGACGAGCCCGAGCTGCCTATAGCTCGCCTCTTACAGGACCGACTCGGGCGGCGCAGGTATCAGCGGGTAATGCGGGGAAACAACGGCGCATCCTTTATCACCTGAAGGCCTCCAGGGTAACCTCCCCACTGAAGCGCATCGGGCAAACGCTCCTGCTCGGGAAAACCCGTCAAGCCAATCCTGCGCCAGATTTCAACTGCAGTTGAAGGCATAGCGGGTGCAACGAGAAGTGCTATTATCCTCAGCGCTTCAAGTCCTGCTCCAAGTATACTGTCGACCTCTACGCCGGGCTCCTTGCGCCAAGGCTCCACTGTCTCGAGAGCGGCATTCACGTCTCTGATCAGTTCCCACACTTCGCGCAACGCATCGTGGGGAAGTCCCCGGCTCCAAGAATCCATTGCCCGGACGGCGGCACGACCAGCCTTGCCAGCTAGGTCGGCAACCGCATCTGATGAGGCGCCGGAACCTGCACCTGCGATAGAGCCACCTGTAGCAAGCTCCGCGGGCACTCCGGCAGTGGGCCCTGTACCAGCGGGCCCTACGGTCGGCTGGTTCCCGGAGCCGATCTGTGGCTCTATGCTCGGTTGCGTTCCCCGCGAGACGACTCCCGGTGGAACGACTCCCGGTGGAACGACTCCCGGTGGAACGACTCCCGGTGGAACGACTCCCGGTGGAACGACTCCCGGTGGAACGACTCCCGGTGGAAC
>JAKBVZ010000005.1:25313-29922 GCA_021841005.1 Actinomycetes bacterium
ACGACTCCCGGTGGAACGACTCCCGGTGGAACGACTCCCGGTGGAACGACTCCCGGTGGAACGACTCCCGGTGGAACGACTCCCGGTGGAACGACTCCCGGTGGAACAGGACCTATACCTCCGCACTTGGAATTGACCACTGCTACGATCCGGGCCAGCAAGTTACCGAGATTGTTGGCCAGATCCGCATTGTAACGTTCCACCATGCCTTCATAGGAAAAGTCACCATCTGCGCCAAGCGATACATCTCGGAGGAGGTGATACCTGACGGGATCCACACCAAAGTCGCCCGTAAGATCTCCCGGTGCAATCTGGTTCAGCCTGGACTTGGACATTTTCTCGCCCGACACCAGAAGCCAACCGTGCACAAGTACCTGAGAAGGAGGCTCCAGGCCCGCCGCGATGCACATGGCCGGCCACCATACACAGTGGAATCTCAAGATGTCCTTACCGATAACATGATGCACCACCGGCCAGAATCGCTCCAACCTGCCATCGCCACTTCCGTAACCTATGGCTGTCAGGTAGTTCACCAGCGCGTCCGACCACACGTAAAAGACATGACCAGGGTCCCAGGGAACTGGTACCCCCCAGGTAAGGGAAGTACGGGTAATGGAGATATGCTTGAGCCCGCTCTTTATGAAGCCAACGGCCTCGTTCCGCTTGGTAGCCGGTACCACCGCGTCCGGATTGCGTTCATACCACTCGAGCAAGCGGTCCTCCAGGGCAGGCAGTTCGAAGAAGTAGTTCTCCTCCTCCATCTCCTCCACTGGACGTCCGTGGTAGGGGCAATTGCCGTTATCAAGCTCACTCTCTTCGTAGTAGCTCTCACATGCAACACAGTAGGGACCCCTGTACACATCCTTCGATATATAGCCGTTCTCCTTTATCTTGCGGAAAAAATTCTGAACCGTGGCGTAGTGCCTTTCCTCAGTCGTCCTGATGAAATCGTCATTAGATATATCAAGATCTGTCCAGGCTTCTCTGAAGCGTGCAGACATCCTGTCGGTCCACTCCCTGGCGGCTACGCCGTGCTCGCCTGCGGCTTCGGCCACTTTCCGACCATGTTCGTCGGTGCCGGTGACAAAGTACACGTCGTCGCCCATCATCCTGTGCAGCCTCGCCAGAGCGTCAGCTATGACCATAGTGTAGGCATGGCCTATATGCGGTGCGTCATTTACGTAGTAGATCGGCGTAGTGATATAAAAAGATTGCACTCCTGTATCGTACAATCATTCCGGTGCCACAGCGAACGCCGGCGGGAACAACGGGCATTCCCGGTAATTTACGGATGTTCACGCGGGTGTTCTAAGAGGCTCAGCATCTCCAAAGCCATGGAATATGCCTTGCGCTTGGGCACCCCCATCCACTCCGCCACTTCTGCAGCTGCTGCGCTGACTCCCTTGCCAGTACTTAGCAGGTTCTCTAGCGCCTTGAATACCTGGCCTTCCTCTACAACGTCGGCCATGGTGGATACGCCAGCGAGAACTATGACCACCTCACCTACCAGCACTCGACCTGCAACCCAATCGACTGCACTGCCCAGATCTCCGCGCCAGACCTCTTCATGTAATTTGGTAAGCTCCCGGGCCACAGCCACCATCCTGCTCTTACCGCAAATTGCCAGCAGATCATTCAAGGTGGATGCCACCCTCCCCGGCGCTTCAAAGATCACCGTCGTACGAAAATCTCGCGCTATCGTATCCAAGCGGTCCGCGCGTTCCTTGCCCTTGCGTGGCAGGAAACCTTCCACACAGTATCTCCTTGTGTCAAGGCCACTCAGCACCAGTGCAGCAGTGGCCGCATCGGGTCCTGGAACCACCGAGACGTAGCAGTTGCTGGCGTAGGCCAGATCCACCAGAAACGCGCCAGGATCAGACAGTAGAGGCATGCCGGCATCCGATACCACAGCTACACTATTGCCCTGCAATGCCCATCCAACTATCTCACCAGCACGTTCCCTCTCATTGTGCTCGTGCAGTGCAACCAGTCTTTTGCCGGTGATCCCGGCATGGGAAAGCAGTTTCCTGGTACGCCTGGTGTCCTCGCAGCAAATTATATTTGCCTGGGACAGCGTGTCAAGAGCCCGTACCGATACATCTCCAAGATTGCCTATAGGAGTGCCTACAAGTATTATCGCCCCTCCAGCATGCGTAGCCAAAGCGTTGCCGGCACCCACCTCTCTACCTACACCATCCTCTTCAATACGCATTGGCTTCCACCACCTATCGCGGTAATCTCATACAGCATAGAGCACACTCTACCGAGTACTGCTTGATCTGGACTCCCGCAACTCCAGGATGTCACCAACCGCCAGGTGCCATCGTTCGAATGTACCCGTTTCCGCCTCGAGTACGTAACGCGCCCTCGAGCGTGGAAGGCCGATCCTCCACGGATACATTGTCGTAATGCTGATGACATTTAGGTTCCGATCAAGAAAGGCAACATCTATCCCCATTTTCATGCCCAGGGTGTGGACAGCTCGAGTATGCGGGAAGAGTATGGCGCCGTCGTAGGATTTCCTCCCAAGCAGTCCTACCGAGCGCTTGAAAAATCCATCCATTACCTCCACCGAGCTAAGAACGACGCCGCTACGCAACAACCAGTAACCGCCGGTATCCGATGATGATTGTGCATCAGACATTGAACCGTATCTCGATGACATCTCCATCCAGCACTTGGTAATCTTTTCCAACTAGGTTCATATGACCTGCTTGGCGAGCTGCCTGCCAGGAACCAGCCTCCAGCAGCTCTTCCCAGCCAATTACCTCTGCCCTGATAAATCCCCTCTGAAGGTCCGAATGGATCACCCCTGCGCATTCCGGTGCCGTGGAACCTGCCTGGAATGACCATGCTCGCGATTCCTTGTCTCCAGTTGTAAAAAAAGTCCACCTGTTCAGCATGGAATAAGCAGCCCGTGCAGCCATGGCGAGCGCCCCCTCACCCAAGCCGAGTCCTTCCAGCATCTCGGCCCTTTCTCCCGCGGACAACTGCGCCGCCTCCGCCTCCAGTGATACGCACACTCCTATTACATCACCGCAGCCTCCCAAGGCATCGCGCACTCTGGCTACCGGATCCGCCGGCTTACCTTGCCTGGCATCATCACCCGCCTCGCCAGTGCTCTCACTGATGCCCGAGCCAAGGCCAGTTGCCACACTGCCGGCCGCTTGACCGATATCCGCTTCGTCAATATTCACTACACAAAACACCGGCTTGTCAGTAAGGAGGAAAAGCTCTTTCCTGTATGCGCGGGCAGCCGCTGCGGTATCGGGATCATGGGTGGCAGACCTGTAAAGTGGAGTGCCGGATGACAGTAGGCTGTATGCCTCCTCCATGGCTTCGATCTCCATCTCAGTGATATTGTCCTGCTTCTTGGATTTGAGAGCTTTACGGCGCCGCTGGAGCTGGGTCTCGAGGGAAGTAAGGTCCGCGATCACCAATTCGGTTTCGAGAATCGACAGTGCCTCCACTGGGTCTGGCTCACCGGGTATTTCAGGATCATTGAATGCCCTCAGCACTATGCAGAGAGCATCCACCTCTCTAATACCTGCAAGAAAACGATTGCCAAGACCTTCACCGCTTGAAGCACCCTTTACCAGCCCTGCAATATCGGCAACTTCCACCCCAGCGTGTACAACCTTCCTGCTCTTACTCATACCTGCCAGAGCGTCAAGCCGGTGATCAGGAACATGAGCAATCGCAATCGAAGTTTCCGTGGTTGTGAAAGGATGCTCAGCCACCTGGGCATTCGATCCAGTCAGGGCATTGAACAGCGAGGTTTTACCTGAGTTGGGCAGGCCAACCAGACCTATATGCTCCATCACCTTACCCCAAGCGGCACAGCGTCAAGCTGACCGTCAACGTCCACATCCTGCAATCCATTCACATCTATAAGGTATACCAGCAGAGCGATACGTGCCGGACAGCCACAGAATAGTTCTACTATACTAATAAAATATGACAATTAGACTGAGTCAATCATGCTGACACAGGAGGATATGGAGTCCAGGGAATCTGAACTTGCCCGTCTCATGGAAATGATGAGAGAAGCCATCCAGCAAGATGGAGGAGATCTGGAACTCGTGAGCGCCGACGTCGAATCGGGAGTGATAGAGGTTCGCCTGACAGGTGCATGCAGTTCCTGCGCCATTTCATCCGTGACCCTGCAGGGAGGTGTAGAACGGATTTTACACGAACGTCTTGACTGGGTAACAGCAGTACACAGTGGCGTGGATGAAGATATGGATCCATTCGAGAGCGCATTTCTCGGCAGGGGCAATTACGTACCACAGTACATACCGCAGTCACAGCCCATGCCGGATTAGAGCCTCTACGCGATCAAGTGTGTTTGCCGTCCTCTTAGCCCAACTTATCGCGCTGATGACCGCAACGCCCCTGGTAGCGGTCTTGTAGGGTCTTGGCAAGGAAATAAGATACAGAAACGCCAACCTCGCTTTATACCAGCATAACAGGCATATGACCAGTATCGCTTGACAAAACGATGCTATCTGGTTACAATCATTTGTGTTATAACTGTATGGTCTTGGGGTGCGCCTCTGGGCCAGTGGGTGAGGGAGGCATATGATGGCTCTATCAGGTAACGACACAC
>JAKBVZ010000023.1 GCA_021841005.1 Actinomycetes bacterium
TTTAGTGTCCGTCCATTGTAAAGCGCCTTGTGATCTGAGCTTACCTCGTAGGTAATGGACATATAAATATCTTACCACCTGCGACGTTGTTCCTGGTAGATGGCCAGCCATTGGATGGACAAGGACGGTGTGAGACGCTACCAGTTGTGGCGCGTCCGGTTTGTTGGACAGTTTTCATGCTTACCATGCCGCACCCTCAAGCGGAAACGCTCACGGAAGCCGGACGAGATATATCCGTTGATTGAGATCTGTTCTCCTGGGCCATTTCTGGAAATGTTTGCTCGCTACCCGACCCAGGTTGGGTGGTCTGGAGAAACGAGGTTGCACCAATCAAATTACATGGGCACACAGGATTGAGCGCTACGGGAGCCGGGGCGGTGGATCGAGGCTAAGTCGCCCGCAGAGAGCCTGTGAAGCAGGCTCTCTGGAAAGCGAGTAACATGGAACAGTGAACAACCAACGAAAATCGAGAAGAGGTCGGTCGTTCAAGAGTACTCTGGATACGCCGGGCCAGGTCGGTCGGAGACCATCCCGGCCCTCCTTCCTGGCACTTGTTGCAGTCCTGTGGATTGCTGCAGGAGGGCTGACATTGCTGTACCTGCATGCGAGTTGGAAGCTGATTCCTGCCATAGTCTATTTCGGGTTTGGCGCTCTCTACCTGCGTGCAGCCGTTGCCAGCGTAATTCGTCGGCAGAAGAGGCTGGATTCCGCTCCGTAGGACAGCTAAAGCCTGCATGGATTGAGCTGTAATTGCGCTCACTGGTCTGGACTAAGAGGCTCTAGCTTGGCTTATGGGGCAAGTGCGGATAGTGGAGTTGCTGGATGGTGTGTTACTCCAAGTAAGAAAGCAATTCCATGTTGCCGATCGTTGCATTGGCGGCTTCTATCTCGTTCCTGCTTCCCTCCACCAGCCGGCTTAGCAGCCTGTCATCGAATGCGTCGCACAGGAACTCGTCATCCAGTAGCGCATCGAGCGCTTCATCGAGGTTTCGGGGTAGCAGGCGCGGCGCCACCTCCAGCGCGGCTGGGTCAAAGCCCCTGGGCTCTTCTTCTACGGGCCGCCCCGCACGGGATTCCTCGTCCAACCCCGCCTGCTCCACTGCCAGCAATCCGGTTACGAGCAGGTATGGGTTACACGTTGGGTCGGCCGCCCGGAACTCGATGGACGCTTTACCATCTATCGACATACCCACCCTGACCAGGGCTGAGCGATTTTCGTGTGCCCATATCACCAGTCCTGGAGCTTCCGGGCCTGCATGAAGCCTGCGATAGGAATTTGGCGATGGAGCCGCTAGGGCGATCAAGCCACCGGCATGATCGAGAACACCGGCGATTATCGCTTCGGCGTCGGAACTGAGCGATGGAGTCACGGCAGCACCTTCGATGTGCTGGTGAAGGTGAAGTCCAGAGCCTGGTTCTCCAGCTAGGGGACGGGCGGCAAACGTGACCGTCAAGCCTGCAACTCTTGCTTCCTCGACAATCATCTGCTTTGCCAGGATAATCGCATCAGCTATGGCAACGGGGTCCAATGCAGGCAGGTCGATCTCATACTGCCCTGGTCCCGCCTCATGATGCATGCCGGATACATTTATACCGAGCGCGTGCATCCGTTTGGCGACCGATCTGGCCACCTTGATGCCTACACTTTCGATGTCTGCGAAGTAACCACCTCTGTCGACCGGCCTTTGGTCGGGCTGCAATATATAAAACTCCAGTTCGGCGCTGGCGGACCATCTCCTGACCAGTCCGGAGGCGGTGGAACCTGCCGACCTGTTGCAGTAACTAATCAGTGCCGTGCGCGGATCCACCGGCCAGGAAAGGCCATCAGGTGTTTCCACCCTGCAAAACGCCCTACCGATGCCGTTTCCCGCATCCATGAGCGTGGAGAAGTCTGGGACCAGGAGCATATCCTCCTCTAGGAGGCGAGTGCGACCCTCAATGGCAGAACCGTCGAAATACACCGCGGGACGTTCATTATGGATGAGGCGAGAGGCGGGCACTTGCAGGGCACGCGCGGAACCAAAGAGATCGACAAAGACGAGCTTTACGAAGGAGAGCCTTTCAAGGAGGGAACGTGCCTCTTCCATCTCAGCAAATCCTGCAACCCGGTTCACCGAGATCACCGGAGCACCGCCACGGAGCCCGATACCGAGGCATGCGCCACCTCTGGGCAGTTGGCATAGATGCCAAGAACTTTACCCGCGCCAAGAGTGACCACTGTAGGAGTGACCGTTGCTCCCGATTGCCACACTTGCCATCTCATCTCAGCACCACCGACAGCACGATTATAAGTGTAGCAAAGAGTAGAAAGCCTACTGCTATTACCGTGGCCAGTACCCACGTGCGGCTACGCCGGGCCAGTGCCGCCATGCCTCCCATGGGTGGTTCCACGGACATATCGTATGCAGAAGGGTCAAGGGTATCCAACCGGTCCAGGTCAGAGAGCAGGCTCTCAGCCGTCTGGTAACGGTTATCGGGGTAACGCCGTAACGCATGGAGAACCACGGATTCGAGACCAGGTGGGATGTCGGGGCGCAACCGGCGGGGAGGCACGGGAGTACCCTGCAGGTGGCCGGCCATCACCGCCAGCCAGTTGTCGCCTTCGAAGGGGACCTTTCCGGTCAACATCTCGTACATAACCACTCCCCAAGAGTATATGTCGCTACGCACATCCCCGCGCCCTCCCTGAACCTGTTCCGGACTCATATAGTCAGGGGTACCCAGCCCTTCGGACACGTGCTTCCAGGTCAACCTCCGAGCACCGGCCATCATAGCGGTACCGAAGTCCATTACCTTCAAGACGCCCGAAGAGGTCACCAGTATGTTCTCGGGTTTCAGGTCGCGGTGGATGATGCCGTGAGCATGGAGGTAGCCAAGGGCCTCGGCGAGCTGGCGTCCCCAATCGATCACCACAGATATTGGCAAACTACCGTCAACACTTTCCTCGGCACTGTTACGTAAACGGGCTCGTAGGTTCTCTCCATCCACATATTCCAGTACCAGGTATGGTTCCGTACTCGACTGCGTGTTGCGAAATGCCCGCTGTACATGGGGATGATCGAGTCGGCAAGCAATCTCGCTCTCCCGGCGGTAACGCTGGAACAGTACAGGGTCCGCAAATAGCTGCGGGTTGGCAAGCTTGAGCACCACCAACACCCCCGAGTGGCTGTCCCGGGCCTTCCAGGTCTCCGCGTACGAGCCCTCACCCAGCTCTTCTAAAAGCTCGTAGTGGTCTATGTTCTGGTTTGCAGTGAAACGGGATCCCATATGTGACTCTCGCTCCTGTCCGGCTATCCGCGTATCCATCGCCGGAAGATGCCTTGTGAATTCTTCGGAACGTTAGCTGAAGGATCTCCCAGTGCCAATACGATCATGGCAGTAACATTATCAGGGGCGCCTCTCGAAAGCGCCATATCCACCAGTTGTTCCAGTATCCTGGCTGCATCTGAGGCCGGGCTGTCGACAGTGATGCCGCCGGCCGCCTCGCCGATCTCCTGGCGAGACACCATATCCCACAGGCCGTCCGAGCAGAGTACAAACACGTCTCCTCGGACAAACGGCCTACGGATCAGATCCACGGAAACCGCCGGAGCCATCCCGACACATCTGGTTAGCACGGAGCGTGCCGGATGGTTCGCGGCTTGTCCCGGGGTGAGCAGCCCCCGGCGCAGCATCTCCGCCACCTGGGAGTGGTCCGTTGTGATCTGCTCTGCCTCTCCTCGACGTACTAGGTAAGCCCTGGAGTCGCCGATGTGGGCGATTATGGCCTCATTACCTACCAGCGCCAGAGCGGTGAGAGTAGTTGCCATGCCGTTTTGCCCATGCTCGAATGCCGCCTCGAAAACCGCGGCGTTGGCGCGACGGGCCGCGGAGCGCAATGCCTGCTGGGGGGCGGGCGATCCGCCCCGCCATGACTGGATGACAGTCTCTGCCGCGATCCTGCTTGCAACTTCCCCGCTGTTGTGGCCGCCGAGCCCATCTGCCACCACGAAAAGCGGGGCCATCTTTCCAGAGCTCTCGAGATCTCGCACAGGCTCGCCAGGTGGGGAAGTAGGGGGTAGCTGAGGACTCGCAGCCAGGTCGTGGCAGCCAATGCCACTGTCTCTGGCGTACCTCCCATACCCATAGGTGTTGCTACGACTGCTTGCACATCGTGGTCCGAACCTCCTGGACGGTCCGCAGGGTCCACATGTCCATGGTGGAGGATCCCCACACATATCATATGGGGAGCATGCAATGGCGTAGTCCTCGTTGTGTGGGCGTACCTCCCCCGGTTCCGAACGCAGGGCCCACACAGCCATGGTGGAGCATCCTTGTGCCGCTATAGGCCCGTTGCCGGATGCTGGCAACCCGGAAGTACCAGCGCCGATGCCACCGTCGGGAACGTTTCGCAGTCCATCTCCTACCTTGTCTCCCGGACTGCCGACGCTTGGAATGCCCCTGCGCATCAGTATCGCGGGCTCAATACACAGGCGCACGGGCGAGATGGCTGTTCATCATGCTGGAGTGGGCGATGGTGTTCTGGCCGATCCGCAGGCATTGTGCGATGGATGCCATGCTTGCGATACCTGTAACTGGTGGCCGGGGTGTATTGCCATACTTACGCTTGCGCCCGCACCTGTACTCACGCTTGCGCCCCCTGTCCAACCTGTACACGTTCCTGCTGCCGGTCGAGTACGACCTTCTTGGCGTTGTGTTTTTGCGGATTCAGGGCCACCCAGATCAATCCGATTACCGCCCATACGCCGACAATCGCCAGCGCCTTGACGGCATCCGACGCACCGGAACCGCCTGAGGCCAGTGCAAGGTAGACCACGCCGCAGAGTTCGGCAAAGTTCATCAGGAAGCCGAGGCCGGGGAGCACAATGTGCTTCACCGTGTGGCGGTCGTGCCGGCTCGCAAATGCAACCACTGCCACGAGGCAGGTCATCCCGTACACTATGAAGGTGCCGGTATTCGATGCAAGCGTGATCTGGGTCAGGTTGTCAACGGTGTGCACGCCGTAGATCCCTATGACCGCAGATACTGCGGCCAGCACCCAGATACCGCTGTGTGGAGTCGAAAAGCGGGAGTGGAGCGTTCCGAGCACCGAAGGCAGCTCCTTGTCCTTGGCCATTGCGTAGCTCACCCGCACGCCCGTATTGATGCATGCCAGGGTGGTTCCTACAAGGGCCAGCAAGACTGTCGATGCAACGATCAGCGAGACCGCCGTTCCCCCACCACCGAACATCATATTCGCGGAGTTGTGCAGCATAGTACCTATCGGGGCAGAATTGTTACCTGCTGCCAGGTAGGGGCTGGTACCTTTGGCGGCCGAGATGGTTGTCGAGCCAAGTGCGAAGTTCGCTCCGAAGTACTCGAGGAGGTAACAGAAACCTCCCTGTATGATCAGGCTGATCATTACCCCGCGCTGTATGTCCCGTCCGGGATTGCGGGCTTCGGCACCCAAGGCTGTAATTGACTCGAAGCCGACCAGCAGCAGGATGGCTATCGTGGACTGGTATAGCAGATCGATGAAATTGTGCGGTATCAGTACGCCCCCAGCGTTGGACAGCACATACCCTCCGTGGGGGTGGCCGATCCTAAATGCTATGAAGAAGATAATCGTCATGGCCACAAGTGTCACGATCTGTATGACGTTGATAATTATGGCAGTCAGTGTCGAGCCTGTAATACCACGATATGCTATGTATCCGATTCCGGCAGCGGAGACTATACATATCAGGCTCAGTGCCCCCCAGCCAAGCGTGCCGCCGAACAGCGAACTGTAGATATATCCGACCAGGGTAGCAATGAAAGCGATCATAATGCCGGGATATATCCAGTAGTAGAGGTGGCTGATCCACCCGAAGGTGAGTTTCGCCACCCGGGCATATCGCTGGTGGTGAGGCTTCTCTTTGTCCAAGAAGGCCGCTTCGGCGAAGTAGTAGCTGGAGCCTGCGCCGGCTTCAGGATATATTCGTGCCAGCTGGCTGTAGCTCCATGCTGTCAGCATCGCCAGCACGAATGCGAAAAGCAGTCCTGTCCACATGTCGGACCCTGTAGCCAGGCCGTGGTTCACCTGGGCCGCCTGAGCCTGGAAGGTAGTCCACAGGAATGCTCCTGGTGCGATCAATGCCATTCCGTTAACGGTCACTCCCGTGAGGGTCAGGGTTCTCTTCATCTGGCCGGTAGTAGCTGTATCAGCTGTATCTGTCATATTAAACTCCCTCTGTTCTCTTGCTCGGGCATCCAATCGTGTCGTGCAGCTACAGGTCAGGCCGGACACCTGCCACCTGCCACCTGCCACCTGACACCTGCCACCTGACACCTGACACCTGACACCTGACACCTGACACCTGCAAAACCCCGATCGATGCCAACGTATATTTCACAGGTGATCATGCCAGGCAGGCATTGCATGCGGGTTTCTGGATCATGAACGCTCTGTTAACAGATTGCCGAGGTGGCTTGCCCAGCCGTGGCGGCCGCTAGGCTCAGGCGTATGCTTACTGTATTTGGAGTGGTTGCACTCACCTTCATGATGGCAATGTATGCACTCGAACGGCGCCACGGTCATTTCATACTTGCTTTCGCCCTCGGATGTGCACTCTCGAGCACCTACGGTTTCCTGAGCAGGGCGTGGCCCTTCGGCGTGGTGGAAGGGATATGGACGTTGCTGGCACTCTTCAGATGGTGGAAAGATCGGCACGCTCCACTTGGTCCCGCAGTTTTCCCGGATGACGCCAGCTGATCCAGGGCGGAGATCGTGCGGCCGTAGAGGCAAACGGCAATCCGGCCAGACGGTGCTCATGCCCGTGTACCCGTGGAAGACCCAAAGCGGCGGACGCAGGATCGGGGGATCCCAGACTGGCGAAGACCGCTCGCGCCAGTTGGGTGTCGCTAGAGGGCACTTAAGAGAAACGGTATGATAAGATCGGATCAGACAAGATCTGCAAAATCGGATTGGAGCATGATGAATATCGAAGAGTTTTACGACAGTAATAAATCGAGGCGTACCTCCGACGAGACATGTTACGGGACGGACTGGCGATCAGCCAATGACCGGAATCATGCCTATGATCTCTACTGGGTTGCCGCTACCGGCGAAATATATCTGATGAGGAAGCCGGATTACTCGCGGTGGAAGCCGCCGTTGGTAAATCAGGCGCATGTCATAGAGGCCGAGCGGCTGGCTGACGATCTGGAAAACGGCGTGGTGGACATGATTCACCATGTGCTCCATCCTCGCCACATGAAAGCGAAATTGCCGGAGAGCGCCAAGCAGCAGCAGTGGTCCAAGCCCTTCAAATCACTGCCGGAAAAGCCTACAGGCGACACAGCTGCCGAAGTGCTGGGAGAGGAACTCACTGTAGAGATATTAGCTCGTATACACGACAAGGAAGAAGTGGAGAAGGCCCTGCAGGGATGGCAGGCCGCAATGGCATCAGACGATGGGGTATCTTGGCTGCGCAAGCGCGTAAATATTTGAAGTATGTGCGGCTCGTGCCTGCCTATATTCAGAACTGCGTCTTGTCACGGTGGTAGATTGTCGTTGGTGAATGCATGGATACGTTTACACGTATCCTGATCCGGATGCCGGAGCAACCGCCGGTGAGATAGTTGCTGGTATTTCGAGGAGCGGCACATGCAGCGCTGGCCAGGTATCGGCGCTCAAGCACTAAAATAATATGGGTAAGTGGTCTTGCATAGATGGGCCATTAGGCTCTATCATTGTACTTAGTAATGTCCACCCCCGCAATTGTGCTGAAGTCAGTCGTCTCTATCGTGGGACAGTTTCCGGTGCTTGCCGGTGTCGATCTGCGCGTCGAGAGAGGAGAGGTCGTGGTGGTCGAAGGGCCGAACGGAGCCGGCAAGTCGAGTCTGCTGAGGCTGTGTGCGGGGCTGTTGCCGGTTTCCCGGGGAGAGGCACAGGTGGCTGGGTACGATCTGCAAGAGGGCAGGGACGGAGCGAGGAAGCACATAGGGCTTCTGGGTCATTCACCGGCACTTTATGATGATCTCACCGTCTGGGAGAACCTGGTGTTTCATATGAAGGCAGCCAGGGCGGATCCTGCAAGGATACCTATGGCATTGGAGCGGTTGGGAGTGGGAGGCAGGCTGGAGAGTACCCGCGCAGGCTTGCTATCGGCGGGCCAGCGCAGGCGAGTGGCCATTGCTTTCCTGGTGGCACGCCATCCTGAGATCTGGTTGCTGGACGAGCCGCACGCAAGCCTGGATGCTGAAGGTAGGGAAATGCTAGGCGAGACAGTCGCGCAGGCTGCCGCAGCCGGTTCCACTGTGCTGATCGCGTCGCATGAGCTCGAAGAAGCGCTTGTATTAGCAAGCAGGGTCGTATCTATATCGGGCGGGGTGGTGGTGGGCGATGGCGTCACTGCTGCTTCTCGCATAGGTTCCCGTGCTGGTACCGCCAGGTTCGGTGCCGTCGCTGCCGGTACAGGCCAGATCCTGGCAGAGCATTCCCTTCATCAGGATTTGCTGCAGGCGCCGGTGCAGGGTACGGATCAGGAGATACTGCGGGATTCGCCCCAAGGGCTACGGCCTTCGGAAGATGGCTGCAATGTTGCGTGACACCTTGCTGGTTGCCGGCAAAGACCTGAGGATAGAGTTGCGCTCCAGGGTCGTGATCAATCAGATGGCCCCGTTCGCGCTGCTCGTACTGGTTCTGTTTGCATTCGCCCTAGGTCCTGACAGGAACCCTCTCATTACAGCGGCGCCAGGGCTGTTCTGGATGGCGGTGCTTTTCTCCACCATGTTTGCAGTACAGAGGAGCTTCTCATTGGAATCTGCCGAAGGGTTGCATGACAGCATGGTTCTGGCTGGCATTGACCCTGCCGGGTTCTTTGCAGGAAAGCTGCTGGCGATAGGTTGTGAGCTCTTCGCGCTGGAGGTACTGGTAACATCGGGAATCATCGTGCTTTACGGTGCGCACGTCAAATCACCTGCGGAGTTACTGGTATCTGGTATCTTGGGCACGGTGGGGCTTGCGGCTGCCGGTACCATATATGGCGCGCTGGTTTCAGGTATGCGGCTTCGTGAGACGCTGCTACCGTTGCTCTTCCTTCCGGTGGCCAGCCCCGTACTGATTGCTGGAACGCGAGCCTGGCAGATCGGATTGCAAGGGAACAGTTCGGCATCATCTCCATGGCTAGGCTTGCTCGGAGCCTTTGCTGCTCTTTACATATGTGCCGGCATCGTTCTCTATGGCCCTATGGAGGATATGAAATGAGTTCATGTGCTCACTGGAGTCGTTGCTGGAAGTAATGGCTACGATAGATAAAGCGATAGATAAAAGGAGAACGGTTATGGCAGCAGAACCGGTCACACGACCGGCACCCTGGAGCGCAAGAAGGAACAGATGGGTACGGGCAATAGGAGTGGCGGCGATCCTCGCCATTGCCCTGGATGTGTACCTGGGGCTCTGGGTTACTCCACCCGATAAGGTGCAGGGTAATCTTGTCAGGTTGCTGTACATACACCCGGCTCTTGCCACGGTCGCACTTTACGTTGCATTTGCTCTTGCGGCATTGTCGAGCGCACTGTGGCTCTGGCGAAGGACACGGGCACCGTTCTTCGATCGGCTGGCAGCCGCTTCCGTCGAGACCGGGATTGTATTCATAGCGCTTACCATTGTCACCGGGTCCCTGTGGGGCAGGCCGGTATGGGGTGTGTACTGGACATGGGATGCAACCCTTACGTCCACCGCACTGTTGCTCTTGCTCTTCCTGGGATATGTCGCAATAAGGAAGTCGACTGCAGATCCGCAACGCCGTGCGCGCCGTAGTGCAATCACGGCGCTGGTGGCTTTCATGGACGTACCGCTTATACAGTTCTCGGTGCTCTGGTGGAAGACTCTTCACCAGAAATCCACTGTGCTCAATCCATCTCTTACGCCGAAGATAGGAGGTATTATGGGAGCCACCCTGGCTCTTTCATTCGTGGCGTTCCTTCTCCTGTTTGTATGGATGCTTATCAACCGTTACAGGATAGAGGTGCTCAAGGAGAGCCTGGAGGGAGCCGAGATGGAAGTTGCCATCAGGGAACGTGTGGCGGAGGCCGGCACTTCCGGACACCTGGAGTTGCCGGCCGATCTGAGAGTGCCGGTTTCGGGGGGGTAGGTTGTTCAGGATACGGATTGGCCGGCGAGTACGGCGTCAGGTGTTTCGACGAGCACGGAGGCGAGTGTGGCGACGAGCACGGCGGGTAAGGCGACGGAAGTGACAACATTGCCAGGAGGCTGGAGATGAAGTATATCTATGCAGGCTATATCATAGCTCTGGCTGTGCTTTTCTTGTATGGCGTTACGCTTATGGTGAGGCGAGCCAGGCTGGAGAAGGCCGCTAGGACATTGGAAATGGAAAATGGGAGAAGCGTGCTTCGTGACTGAATCGCTCGAACGTAGCAGATCCAATAGGTTGCGCATGGTGATTGTCGCCTTGGTATTCTTTTCGGCGTTGGGATTCCTGCTGTACGAAGGAGTTGGAAGTGCACTCAATTATTACCTGACGGTTCCGCAGGCACTTGCTCAGAAGGACTCGCTCGGTTCTGGGTCCTTCCGGTTGGAAGGTGTCGTAGTGCCTGGTAGCGTGCGAAAGACCCGTCAGGGCGTCGATTTCGCGGTAACAGGGGGAGGGCGCAGGGTGGACGTGCTTGCAGTGGAGCAACCGCCACAACTCTTCCAAGTGGGTATACGGGTTGTACTGGTAGGGCATTTCCAGGCCGGCTATTTCTGGACCAACCGCATAATGGTAAAGCACTCTTCGGTCTACACTCCTGCAAAGAGATCGTGATAGCGGTCCTCGGCACCCTGGGGGTGCTGCTGGCCTTTGTGGCCTCCATCGTCGGCATGATAGTGGCGGGCTGGGGGCCGGCCGCAACCAGGCAGTCGGGTGTCCTGGACGGGGAGAGCGTCCAGTCGCGCGGGCTAAGCCTTCTTCGTTCCGTGCCGTTATATGCTGTGTTACTGGCTGTTGGAGCGCTGGTTGCCACGGTCGCAATGCAGGAAGCCCTTTTTACCCATGATTTCTCCATAATTTACGTTGCAGAAGTCGGTAGTAGACAGACACCATTGCTGTACACGATTACCGGCATGTGGTCCTCGCTTGCCGGCTCGATCTTACTATGGGGGCTGGTTCTGGCTGGATATATTGCCGTGTTTGCTTACAGGCACCGTAAGCAGGCAGGGGATCCTTTCTACGCTTGGGTCCAACTTGTGTGCTATGGAGTCTCGGCCTTCTTCTTTGGCATCATGCTGGGTCCTGCCAATCCGTTCGCGACATTCAGTGGATCCCACCCTTCCAACGGGGTGGGACCCAACCCGCTCTTGCAGAACAACATTCTGGTGGCCATCCACCCTCCGCTGCTCTACTTGGGATACGTGGGATTTACCATTCCATTTGCCTATGCCATAGCGGCGCTCGCTACCGGTCGCTTGGATGGAAAGTGGCAGTTCGAAGCGCGTAAATGGACCATGTTCGCTTGGGGATGCCTTGGAGCAGGCATACTGCTCGGTGCTTGGTGGTCTTACCAGGTTCTTGGATGGGGGGGATTCTGGGCATGGGATCCGGTGGAGAATGCAGCCTTGCTGCCATGGCTGGTAGGCGCAGCGTACATACACTCATCTATGGCCACCGAGCGTAACGGCGCATATCGCGTCTGGACGGTTTCCTTGGTCATTTCAGCTTTTTGTCTTACTATACTGGGTACATTCCTTACCCGGTCAGGTGTCGTGGAGTCTGTGCATGCATTTACGGAGTCGGATGTGGGTGCATATATACTTATTCTGCTCGGAGTGTCCGTTGTAACCGGCGTTGCCCTGCTGGCCTGGCGGGGCGACATATTGCGTTCGAGCGAGAGGTCGGCCGGCTTCCGATCCAGGGAGGGGATGCTTCTCGTGCAAAACGTATCGTTTGCCTTGCTCGCTGGGATCATTCTCTTTGGCACTCTGTTTCCCCTCGTGTACCAGGCCCTCAAGGGCACTCAGGTGACAGTCGGGGGACCATACTTCAATACCCTGGGGATGCCGCTGGCCATTTTGCTGCTGCTTCTCATGGGGATAGCTCCAGTGATCCCCTGGGGTGCTGCGAGCAGGGGAGTACTGAAGAGGCGACTTCTCATTCCCGCGTGGGCGGGGGGAGCCACGGCAGTGGCGTGCGTTGCTGCGGGGATATCCAGCATAGTCCTGCTTGTGGTATATCCAGCTGCGGCTTTCGTGGTGACCGCCAGCGTACGGCAGGCATACTTGCATGTGCGAGCCGCTAGGACTCGCCATCGTAGCTGGGCACGGGCAATCCTGACACGTGAATCGGGAGGGCATCTGGCACATGTAGGGATAACAGTCATCGCCGTTGCCCTGGCATCTGCAGTGTCCTTTGCCAATAGGGGAAGCGTGACGCTTGCGCCGGGCTCGTCAGCCACCTTTGCTGGGCAGAGCATAGAGTACCTTGGGCAGTACGAGTCGGTGACGCCGGATCGCCATTTCGTCGGCGCTAGAGTCATGGTGGACGGTCAGGGTCCCTACAGGCCCGGTGTCAGCTGGTTCGGCTCGGCCGTAGAACCAGTCGGTACCCCGGCCCTCGACTCTGGCCCTTTGCGTGATGTGTACCTTACGCTTGAATCACTCCCCAAACACAAAGACGGGAAGCTGACCATAGGCGTTACCGTCCAACCGCTGGTGATGTGGCTATGGCTGGGAGCAGCTATGGCTGCGGGCGGCATACTGCTTGCTTTACTGGACAGGAGCCATAGGTCAGTGCGCGGGGTGCGTGCTGGTGGATCCGCGCGTGATGTGCCGGCCGGAGAGGTGACTGGCGCTCGTGCAGGCATTCATGATCATGCAAGTGTCGATAGTGAAGCCGGTAGTTCGGGTGCTCACGGAATCGGCAAGGAAGAGGAGGAAGAGGAAGAGGAGGTGCTTGCAGGTGCCGGAGGCGTTGAAGGCGGGATGCGACCTGGTGCAAATGGCTGAAGGATCTCCATCTGGTTATCGTGTTTCCAAGAGAAAACCTGTACGTATCGTATCTGTTGTTGCTCTGGCTGTTGTCATCGGTCTGGTGGTCTTGCTTGCTACCCGGGTACCGCCATCACAGACCGTTGCGGATACGCCCCTACTTGGCCAGCGAGCGCCCAGTATCCAAGGTACTGCGATAGAGGGCACTACATCCTACAGCAATGGTATTGGAGGGACGCTCGGGCCTGCATCTGCAAGTCATCGGGGAGCCGGAGTGGACTCATCATCGGGCACACCGGCAGGACAAGCAGGACAAGCAGGACAAGCAGGACAAGCAGGACAAGCAGGACAAGCAGGACAAGCAGGCAGGCCATTCTCGATGAGCACGCTGCATGGTAGGTGGATACTGGTCAATTTCTTTGCTTCATGGTGCCCACCCTGCCAGCAGGAAGCATCGCAGCTGCTCACTTTTGCGATGGAACATCGTGGGCCCGGTGGCGTGTCCGTGGTAGGGGTGGCCTTTGACGATCCAGCCAACTCAGTAGCCCGGTTCATGGGAGAAACAGGAGCCATCTGGCCGGAAGTGCTCGATCCAACGGGCAGGATAGCAGTTGCCTACGGGGTAACGGGTCCTCCGGAGACTTTTCTGGTGGATCCAGCAGGGAGGATTGTGGAACACGTAGATGGGGCAGTAACCGTTTCTCTCCTGAACTCGGTCTTTTCACGGGCACAGCGCGATTTTCAGCGTGCAACTGCATCGGTAGGCAGGCCGTGAGCGTACGGCAGCCTGCCGGAGAGTTGGATGCGCTTGTAGGTGATCAGGTGTCGGGGAACGATGGCGTATTGTCGTGTCGCTTGTATGGCTTGTTGAAATCATGGGGTGGGTGGCTTGCACTGGCGTTGCTGGTAACTGGTATGGCCGTGTTCATCTTTACACATGTTCACAGTGGGAAGCCTGCTACACCGGCACAGCGAATAGCCCAGATCGAAGGGATGGTGCGCTGTCCCGATATATCGTCCTGCGGGGGAACTATCCCAGTGAGTGACACGAATGCTCCAGTTGCGATAGAGATGAAGGGCGCAATAGCAGCATACGTAAGGGCTGGTATGAGTAATACCGGGATAGAGCGCCTGCTTACCAGCCGGTACGGACCAGGCATCATGCTCACCCCATCGGCGGGCGGGTTGGGATTGCTTCTGTGGCTCCTACCGCTGCTGGGTGGCGGTGTCGCTGCCGTGATGTTGCTGGTGGTGATGTTGGACGGCGGTGAAGGGGGCCAGGGGCCAATGAGTAGCAACCGGCGTAAATGGCGCAGGTACCTTCCCTTCGTACGCACCCGCTACAGGTGGCCCATTGCCGTAGCGGTACATGCCCCCGGACCCGGGGATGTGGCTGCGGATGGATTCCAAAATGTAGCCGAGGATGTAGCCGGGGCAAGGGTAAAGGCTGGGGCAATGCTCCGTGCTGGGCGAGCACGGATCTCGGGTTGGCTGGGCATCGTGGTCCAGCGTAACAGGAAGGTACTACTGGGCGGAGGTATTGCCTGCCTGGCTGCGGCGGCATCGCTTGCAATTATTTTCTCCACTCATTCCAGACTCTCCGGCGAAGTGGCGACCGGGAGTATCTCGGTGTCAAGGGGTCAGGAGATTCAAAGGAGGCTGGCACAGGCATCTTCGGCAGAGAACGCAGGGCATGACGTGACAGCGCTGAGCTTGTACCATGACATACTTGCAGCCGATCCGCACCAACCGCAGGCGCTTGCGGAGTCAGGATGGATCACATATGAAACCGGCATGTACAGCGGTCAGGCCAAACTCATCAAAGCCGGCGAGTCGCAGGTGAGAGAGGCACTTGATGTGTCACCTGGATCGTATGCGCCGCATCTATATCTAGGCACAATATATTTTCAACAGGGAGATTTGCAACGGGCGCTTGTCCAGTATGCCACATTCCTCGAGGATCACCCCCCGAAAGCTGTCATCAGTAGAGCGGAGCCGTTCGTGAAGGCGGCATTTGCACAGGCGGGGAAGCCGGAGCCGGCCCCGATGAGACACCAGCCCAGATAAGCGGCTGGAGGTCCTGGGGACCTTACGCCGGTAAGGCCACGAAGACGAGGAGGAGCAGCTGTAGCGACAGCACCGCGATCAGAATCCAGGCAAACCGTCGTGGCGCCAGCAAAAATGCGATGATTGCGCCGCTCACGGTCGAAGCCACAAGGGCAACCTTGCTTATATTGAGGCCCACGAACGCCGTGCCTAGAACCAGCACTGTGGCCACGTAACCTGAGCGAAGATAAGAACCCGCTCTGGTAGGAAGCCAGGCGACTACTATCGCCAGCACTACAGCGGCGAGGCCCGCAGGCCCGATTCCGTAGGAGTGAAACCGAATAGTGGCAGCAAGCAGTTTTCCGATGACCAAGTGAGCCGCGGTCATTCCGTGATTGTCGATGGCTATCCCCAGCAGGCTGAGGCCAAAGGCAAGTAGAGGAAAGGAAAGGACAAGCTCGAAGGATACGGTTGCGGCAACCCCTCTTGACTTGGTTACCAGGACGCCGAGTGCCACTGCCCACGCCCCTACGACCAATATGGCAGGAGGCACTAATAGGCAGAGACCCAATACGGCTAAACCTGCGCCCAATCCAGAGACTTCTTCGAATTCCAGAGCGAATCGTGCCAGCGCGGCCACCCCCATGGCTACCAGGGCAACAAAGGCCCACACGGCTAGGGGATCGGTCGAAAGATAACCGGCAAGAGCGCTCGCTGCCAGAGCCGCCATAATGGCCAGCTGCTGGGCGGAATCGAGTTCCCGGATGCGGCAAAGCCGTTCGATCATGAGAAGGGCGAGTGCCGCCAGTAAGGGTGCGGCCAGTTCCAGCACGATCCTGCTGAACTGGTGCGTCATGTCGAATACCGTTCCAGCCAATGGATAGCGGAAGAGCGGTCTGACAAGTAATTCAATTGCAAAGAACGGAATAGCGATAAGCAGGATGCGGTAGATGATTCTCGATTGAGATGCCTGGCTTGCGATCATGGAAGACCGTGCATAGTCTTGTCCCAGTAGTGGGGCCGCGTAATGAGTTGCCACATGGCACGGTAGCTGGCTACGGAGTGCGCCAGCCAGTAGATTGGGTTGAACACCGCTACCCAAGAAAGTTCGAAAAGCCCGCGCTGGTAGCCCGCTATCATCGATAGGTAGATTATTGCTGCGTTGCCGAAGAAGAAGTCGATGTAACCTACCACCAGCGCCCAATGGGGGAGGGGCAGTAAAGAGGGCTCGAACAGTGAGAGCGCGAAAACTGCGTACAGCGGGATTACCGCCAGGAAGATCACCGGAGTTGCTCCAACTAGGAGCAGGAAGCTCAGGAAGGGCACGACCCCCACCTTGTGGGCCAACCTGATTGGGTGCCGCATGTGGACGATGGTAGTCTGCATATAGCCTTTTATCCACCTGGAGCGCTGCCTTACAAAGCTAGACAACTGAGAGTTGGCTTCCTCGAAGGTGGTCGAGTCGATTACCTTGACCTTGTAGCCGAGCGCGGCGGCTCTGATACCGAGATCAGCGTCTTCGGTCACATTGAACGGATCCCACCCTCCCAGATCTCTGAGTATGCCCGTCCTGAAGTGGTTTGAGGTTCCCCCGAGCGGGATGGGCAGTCCGAGTAGATCGAGGCCTTTGAGCATGTAATCGAACCACAGAGAATATTCAAGGGTGAAGGCTCGGGTCAACATGTTGCGGTTACGATTGTGATAGTTGAGTGCAGCCTGTATACACGCCACTGCCTGTGGCAGGTTGCTAAAACTGGCGGCAACCTTGCGGAGTTGGTCAGGCTCTGGCCGATCCTCTGCGTCATAGATGACAAGAAGATCACCGGTGGCAAATACCAGCCCGACATTGCATGCTTTTGGTTTGGTGTTGGGACCGCCAGGTGGGACGGTGATAATTGTTATCGTGGCCGGAGGACGGGCCCGGATTATCGCTTTAAGCGTTTCTTCGTCGTCAGCTTCCATGAGCAACAGGATCTCCAGCTTCTCCGGCGGATAATCTAGAGCCTCCAGTGCAGTTACGAGACCCTCAACAACCTCGGCCTCTTGATATAGGGGGACCAGGACGCTGTAACGAGGGAGATCACCATCGGCTAGGTCCTCTTCAGTAGTAGCGTCAAGGCTGGAGCGGCTACCCACTAGCGATACCACGAGCTTGAACGCGATCCCGAGCAAGAATACCACGCTTGCCAGCACCACCAGTGCTGCACACGTAAGTCGAGTAGCGAGAACCAGCGCCACCACTAGGGCGGTGAAGGCTGCAGCTAGGACGATCCGCTGTTTGAAGGAGGTGGTATCAGCTGCCGAAAGGTCCGGATAGTTTCTGGCTAGCTCAAAGCTGGCCAATTCGGCGAGCCCGGAAGCTGCCGCTCGAGCCAGGTACTGGATTAGGTCCCACTCGGTGGTCAGGTAAAAGTTAACAGGCCGGCCTATGCGCTTCTCAATGATTGAGCGCTGGTCATCATTCAAGATATGGCAGGTTGCCACGCGAACTTTATTGGAACCAATTTTGAACGGTGCCCAGCCCAGAATCGCCAACTCCCTTGGATCGAGACCGAGGCTGTGGGGGTCCACGCCACTTTTCTGAGTCAAATCGACTAGGGGAATTCCATTAGCCTGTGCCAATGCCTGGTATAGATCAATTCGGGCAACCACCTTCCGTTTAACGAAAATGTCGCCGAGACGCACGCGGCTGCACTCTTGGATATCTAGTGCTTCATTCAGTTGCTTTTTTGTTATGAGACCTGCTCCAAGCAGAGTCTTGCCGATGCGTTTGTGTTGTGTTCGCATACCATATTATAAGGCCGCCTGCGCTTGCCGATCAAAACTAGCAGGGAAAAGCATTACCCATCCACCGGCGTTATGCTCACATGCCGGGTTACGGCCCATGATCATGCAGGTCTATCTTGGATCTGCCGATCAGGTACAGTAACGGCGGCTGCTGACCCAGCCGTTGCTTTTACTTACGTTGCATTTCGGTTGCTAAACCTACCTCGATTCACTTCCGCCATCAATACCAAGGCTATGGTCTTTGGTCATTCCAAGGATTTATCTGGGACATTGGCTTGCCTGGCTCATAGGTATCATTGGTGGCGCGCAGTTAGGATTGCTGGGGTTGCTCCACTACGCGTCTCGCCTGGAGTAACGAATTTGATCCCTACATGATGGCCTAACTGCTCGCTCCAAGGTGACATCAACGTTCCAGTCCACCACGACTGTTGCGACCGTTACGATCTATTTCAGTGGTGTAGCGCGTAGATCTACCAGCGATGAGCTCCGTGCTATCCATGAGATCTTTCATCTTGTCCCGCAAAGGTGCAGTTGTGCCTGCGGGTATCCGGCCAGCCTGTTGCACAGCTGTTCGGAATGGTTCACATCGATCATAAGGGGTGGTCTCTACCAAGCTGTAGCCCGCGTTCTCGTCGATGACTATTGCATGTCCTGGTAATCCACGTGCTATCGTGTCGGCAGGCAACACCGGGCGCATTACTGCGGAAGATGTCTGTGTAGCTTCCCGGGGCGTACGGTTGCGTGATGTGGCATTTGACAAGTGTCGCAGGAATCCCTGCCGGGTAAGTGGCGTGGACACGGAATGTTCCATGACTGGGTGTTCGCCTGCAAGTGTCTCGATAGCTTTCAGCGTGTCGATGTCCTTGATACCCCGGAAAACGATAGCCGTCCCGAAGAGTGTCATGAAGCCGCTTGCATTATCACGGCCCCATCGGTTGCGTGCCTGCGAGAGATCCTGCAGGGAGACCAGGGCGATGATTCCCTGCCCCCTGCCCTCGCTCGCGATGGACAGCAGCTGGGGAAGCGGGGCTATGTTGGCTATCTCGTCGAGCGCAAATAATACAGGCGGGCGCGATGGCATCCTGGCGCCTAGTGTGGTGGAGAGAGTATACTCCGCAATATCTGTATACGATGCATCTTGGATGGAGGCTACCAGCCCGGCAATGAGCGGAGCATAGGCAGCCTGCTCCGTGCCGGTGGCGCATATGTATATAGTGTCGTTCGACCGGACGAATGCAGCAGGATCGAACATCTCTCCGGTTGTGGATTCGAGAGCAGCCTCGTCGCGATATGCTCCGAGCAGTCCGGAAGCAGTGGACCATATGCCGCTGAGTTCCCTTTCTTCCGTCGATGCAATGCCAGTGAGTAGGTCGAGCGCCAGCGGTGACGCGGATTGCGATTCCTGCAGTATCCGTAATGCTTCCATGCAGGTGCGGGTGTCTACCCATTTGATCAGGTCGCGCATAGGCCTGCCGTCTATTGAAGCGGCATGCAGGAGTGGCGCCAGTAATGACTCTGCCCGCTCGTGCCAGTGATCCCGGGCGGTGCCGGTACTTGCAGTAGCGCCAGCGCTCAGGTGAGCCATGCCGGCCATCGTGGCAGCAATCATCCGTGCGTGTTTCCAGTCCCCCGCTCGGGTGAGGGGTGACCATCTCAGGTGCTGGACTCCGCTGGGAAGCGGTACGGCGCCACTGGGGTCGTATAGGAATGACCTGCCCACAACATTGCGGATACGGTACGTGTCCTGCATTATCTCGGTCTTGGTGGACGTGGACAGTACTGCGCCGGGTGCAGTGAGTATAGATGGTATTACGATGCAGGAAGTCTTGCCTGCTCCAGGTGGGCCGAGCACCAGGAGATGCCTCTCAGGAGCCGTCCACATATAGCCACGTGAAGTTCTACCAAGATATATCGGTCCTTGCGCAAGCGATTTGAGAGCGCGTAGGGAGCAACGCGGATCTTCAGCATTGGCGGGGAACGACGTCATGGTCGAGATAATATCAGGGTTGTTGGACACTTTACATGTGTGTGGTGCATGACACTGTGCATTCCCTGCAAGTGTGCGCCAGCAGCCAACTCCTGGTCAGGGCGGTGTACGAACAGTCTTGTTACCGGATAATGCGTCTATGATAGATTTTTTGGCGGAAATACTTGACGTAGCCTCAGAAATTGCTATCTTATTACAGTAATCCCGCAACATGACAATAAGGAGGTGGCGGTGAACAAGGCAGAAATAGTAGATAGCATAAGCCAAGAGACAGGAGTGATGAAGCGCCATGTCGAGCAGGTGGTCAATTCGCTGTTTTCTACAGTGGCCAGTGAGCTCAAAGCAGGGCGTAGGCTATCTGTCATAGGATTCGGTTCGTTCGTCCCTACCAAGCGTCGTGCGAGGCCAGGCCGCAATCCACGTACTGGAGAGCCGATCAAGATACCGGCGTCCAAGGGTGTCCGTTTCTCCGCCGGTAGCGCCCTGAAGGACGTCCTCAATGGCAAGGCTCCCGCGAAGAAGGCAGTTGCCAAGAAAGCGGTAGCGAAGAAGGCTCCCGCGAAGAAGGTAGTTGCCAAGAAAGCTCCTGTAAAGAAGGCTCCCGCGAAGAAGGTAGTTGCCAAGAAAGCTCCTGTAAAGAAGGCAGCTACCCAGAGGTAGGTGCGGTAGCGAGCCACCTACTGGCTACGATCCAATCTATAGCGGAGCAGTTTCCTGCGTGGATGGGCTGGTGGAGCTATTACACGGGCTGCGGCATAGTGGCCGCAGCGGACGGGAGCAGTTTCCTGCGTGGATGGGCTGGTGGAGTCATAGATCAGTCAGCAGATGGAATGCTTCGCCGCGAGTGATGCCCGTGACGAGGTTGCCGTGCATCCGCGCACTGTACTCAAGACGGGCCGCCAGTGAAGATGAGCCAGCGGTGCTGGACCTTGGCTCATCTGTGTCTACATTGTCCATGTCTGGGCCAGGCATGGTTTGTGGGTCTATCCCGAATGTGGATTGCAGCTGGCTACGATGCGCAAGAATGGCATCCAGCTTGGTGTCCAAGTACTTGCTTATGTCCTCCACGTGATTTGGCTGGTCGGCTTCGAAGAGAAGTAATGCTTCAGGTCTGTGAGGGTCGGTTGGCGAATCAGGGGAGAACGTGTGATCTCTTGCAGCTACGATGGCATCGATAGTTACAAAGCCTGCATTCCTGTGGTCAGGGTGTAGCCTGTACCTTCTCCACGGATCGTGTCCCAGTATGATCTGCGGTCGTAATGACCGGATGATTTTGCTGATCTCATAGCGGTTGGCGAGATTGTATTCCAGTTCACCGTCGACAGCACCCAGCCAGATTATATTTTCCGCTCCAGTGGAGGTGAGCCTGCGCGCTGACTCAATCTGCTCTTCTTCGCGCAGTGAGGCCAGCATTGCAGGGCTGGAGGACCTGTCCCAGGTGCCTTTCGATCCGTCGGTAAGTATGAGGTAATAGATAGTTGCTCCACCAGCTGCCCACTTTGCAAGAGTGCCACCGCATCCTAACTCGATATCATCGGGATGTGCACCAATGGCCAGTGCTGAGGCTGGTACAGGCAGTCCCGTGCTCAAATTACCAGGAGGTGACATCGTGGAAGGAAGTTCCAGCACTGGCAAGTACGATGGATAGGCAGTGCCGAATGCCTTGTACAGATCGTCCGGCATGTCGACATCAAGGCCAAGATCCGAGTCCCGGATGATTCTTAGCTGTAGGCTACTGCGTAGGGCTTCATCGAGGTGACGCCGGAAAGACCCTTGCCCGTAGGAAAATTTGAATTTGCATCCGGCAGGTATACATATGACATTGGTACCGGACTCGTAACGATCGGGTACGAGAGTAATGCCATTGTACCCTGATAACCGCGTCAGGTTGCTTGCATGCGGAAGGTCGGAATGGGCTATGATTACTTCTGAAGCACCGTATGCAAACAGAGCATCCACGCCGCTGCTTACAGCTTGATTCAATCCTTGAGAGGGTTCCTGCAGTACGATTGCACCCCTGCTCGTTGCCCACTGGCTTACCTCGCTGTCGTCACATACTACTGCACAGGGTAGCGGACGGGCCGCCTCGAGCACATGCTCAGCCATCTCCCTGGCCAATCTGGCTCGGGCATTGGACGTGAGAACATTGGTGAGGCGTAGTTTTGCCTGGTCGAAACGCTTCACGGGAATGAGCACGACTGGCGAGCCCGTTAGGGCTGCCCGTGATGTCTTGTTCAAATCCACGAGTACCGCCAGGCAGGGTAGAGTAGGTCCATACGGAAAGCATATGATGTATGCATGAGCAATGCTAATGAGGTGGTTGCTAGGATGAGCTCAAAGGGAGACCATGTGGACGGAGGAGGCGCGGAGGGCCATCCCCCGGAGGTTGCCGACGCCACCTCGGCCGGTACCATGCCTACTGGGGGTGATGCTGGTGATAGTAATGGTGCCGACGGGGGTGATGCTGGTGATAGTAATGGTGCCGACGGGGGTGATGCTGGTGATGGTATTACTGATGGTAATGCAAGTGCCTGGTCACGAGCGGCGGATCCTGAGGGTGATGATCCCGAAAGGCTTGAGATCGATGGCCCCGTCGAAGGTGCTTGAAACCCTTCCAGTGAGATCAATCACATCTCCAGTGTAGCCCGTTGCTATTATGGTCGTTGGCCGATCTGCAGGGTTGAAAAGTCGTATATCGAGAAATTCTCCTGTACGGGTAAGAGCAGATACCTTGGCTGTGCCTGGGTCGATCTCGAGAGCGGAACCAACAGGTTCTCTCCACCCGCCTCCCTGTGGGTAGATTATTTCAAGGGGGAGGAACACGTCTTCCATGAATCTATAAGGATCGTCGCAGTTCACCATCAGGGCATAGTTGGCTACGATGCGCTGACCGAGCATCTTCAGTCCCTCCACCTCCACCAGCGGTCCTGCAGGGAAAGGCCTGTAGCGCATCCCCAGCCTGGACAGCATGGATGTAGAGCGAAGGAGAGTTACCGCCATGGCGCTGGCCACAGGACCATCCGCGGCATCCAGCAGGTCGATCAGTTCGTATTCGCATAATCCTTGGTGGACTACGGTCAGCCCTCCTGCCGAGACGAATCCTCTGGAGGGGAAAGTGGGCAGGCCGTACTCCTCCGGTCTTCCTTCGGCATCCAGCCCTCGTTCCACAGTGCCAAACGCGCATCCTGCCGATGACCGGTTGGCAGGATGGGGTAGAGGGAAGTGCACGCGCAACCTGTGGTCCTGAGAGGGATTGATGAAGGAGGTGCAAACCCGGACGTACGGTTCATCGGCTCTTAGTTCGAGCCGGGTGTCTACTATCACCTGGTTTTCGCCGGTGCGCTTCGAGAGGTTGCTGTCGAGCGAAGCAGGCCATGCAAAGGTGGATCTTATCTTTACCTGGGCTCTCTGCGGGCCGCTCTCTTCGGTGACGACATTCACAGTGCGAGGACGGTCCACAACGGTATCCACTGGCGGGGGAGAGTAGTTGTAGGAATCCCCAGCATCTCCACCATCCACCAGCCGGCCCATGCCGGCAAGCCCGTTCAGGGTAAATGTTCCATCTGCCTGATTGATCTCGATGTCCACAAGGCCATTCCCCAGCCATATGGTGGGCCTGGCATCCGGATGCTCCAGGTTTGAACCGATCATCGCGTTCGAGCTGGTTTTCACGTCCGTCCTAGTTCCTGTGTCTGCACTGGTTCCGGTCTCTGTGGCAGATGCAGGATGATCCAGCGCGGCGGCGCTGAAAGGCTTCCATCCGTATCCTGGGACGTCCGTCACTCTTGCGATCACACGCCTGGTTGGCTTCCTGTCCAGGTGAACATGGATTGGCAATTGAGGCGAATGCTTGATTGCTGCCAGCAGCTCCTGCTTGTATGCATCGAGTTGCAGACCAATGGCTTCCCTCGGCCCGAGGGATACATGTACCTCTATGGAGGATGCAAGCGTCTCGATGGTTATGTTCTGCACAAAGCTGGTACTGTCGATTTTCGGAGAATTCAAGCCCGGCAGGAAGTTCTTGATGGCATCTGAGTCGAACGTGAGCATTCCTGGTCCTGTGGCAGACTCCTCCAGTACCTGGATAGCAGCGTCCGGCGTGGCAAGTACTCCACTTGCATCCAATCCTGCCTCTAGGGTCAGCTCGACCATGCCTGATCGTGAAAATGGCGAGGGATTCACAACCACGATGCCTGGATCGGCGAGAGAGCCAGCCAGTGAATCGATGGCAACTCCTGCCAGCCTACTGGTTATCTGGCGCGCTTGGGCGAATCTTCCCAGTACCTCGTCCACCACCTCGTCCACCGAGCAAGCACATATCGAATCATGAGCTGCATTCTGCACGATCAATTTCCATGCGGTATCCAGGAATCGATCGGGCCACTTGCCAGGATCCAGGAATAGGGCGCAGTATGGTTCCGTCCTCTTTTCCATCTCGAGAAAAGCCTTGTCTGCAGCGATCTTCACGTCTACCCGGTTGGAAGCGACTCCCATGAGTAGGTTGGATCTCGCGCCGGAACGCAGTTCTCCGTGCCACAACGGCAGTCCTTCGTCAGCTTGGCCAGCGTGGCTGGCGTCATGGGCAATGTTGCCGCCACGGTGGTTGCAATCGAGGGCCTCAGGTAGGCTGGTGACCTTGAACGCCACATCGTCGATTCCGATATCGCTCCATGCTGACTTTTCTTCACGGAGCGCAAGCACCTCCCGCGCTCTTTCGAGAGTGTGCGACAGATGTGCCTGGGGTAGCTGGTGATCGCTGCCGTTCATCACGAGCAGCCTGCCCGATCCGTCCATGAAAGGTGAGAACCGTTCCACTATCTCACGGACGCGTCCGAGCAGTATGTGTGGGTCTTCAGGGAGGGTGACTCCGTTGGAATAGCCTTCGAGGAGATATTCCGTGTGTACGGAGGATCCGTCGGGTGATTGCCATGCAAACTCCGTCCGTTCGATGGCAGATGGCACCCCGCGCCATACCACCGCCTGGTCTAATCCTGCCAAGGTGAGCAGTTGAGGCATTTGCGCGATGTGGCCGAACATGTCGGGCAAGTAGCCTACCTGCATGGGTGCGGCGAACTCAGCGGCCCTGGACATACCCATCTGAAGGTTGCGAACCAGGGTCTCTCCAGATACGAGGAACTCGTCGGCCAGAACATACCATGGTCCTACCGTGAGCCGTCCAGCTCCTGCGAGAGCTTTCATGCGTGTCTCGTTCTCCGGGCGGATTGCGAGGTAGTCGTCGACCATGGCCATCTGACCGTCCAGCAGGAAGCAGCGGTATCCTGGGTCGTTCTCCATCAGGTCCAGGAGAGAGTCGATTGTTTCGACCAGCTTGAAACGGAATTCTTGGAATGGCATGTACCATTCTCTGTCCCAATGCGTATGAGGGACTATGAATACATCAAGTTGCATTGCCTGTACACTATCACGACTAGCCGTACAGGCCTCTGGAACGGCACCGGACGCGCCGTCATCTGTGCAACTTGCCTGTGGGGGTCTACAGGCGGATGCCGCAGGCGCTCCTAGTCTGCCAAGTACGGACACCTGTGCATGAGGTGGTAGATTCGATCAGTATGCGTATTGCGTTTGGTGCTGATGAAGAGACCTGCCTGACTGATGCACTGTGCAATGCCATGGTGGAGTTAGGACATACCTGTCTATGGAGAGCACGTGGGCAGGAGTGGCCGGAAGTCGGTCGGGAGGTTGCACTGGCTGTAGCTTCAGGGGAGGCGGAGTTTGGGGTGGCATGCTGCTGGACCGGCACCGGAGTGGCCATAGCAGCCAACAAAGTTGGCGGCATCAGGGCGGCTCTGTGCGTTGACGCCGCCACTGCGCAAGGAGCCAGACTATGGAACGACGCCAACGTACTGGCTCTGAGCATAAGGTTGACATCGCCTGAAGTTGGCAAGGAGATACTAGAGGCATTCCTGTCGACAGCCTCTGATGATGCGGAAGCTGGGAGGATTGCAAGAATAAGACCGACATGATGGCCTGGATTATGCGCACGATGGCCTGGTTGGGCTAATCTCTTCTCATGGCAACGTTTATCATGTTATCTACCCTTGGCCCCGATGGGATGGCTACGCTCAAATCCAATCCCAGACGGTTGCTGGAGGTCAATTCCGAGGTGGCGGAGATGGGTGCGCAGGTGATAGCGCAGTGGGCCCTAGCGGGACAGTATGATTTCTGTACCGTACTGGAGGCGCCTGACTTGGAGACGGTCGCCAAAGTGGCCGTGGCCCTTGGCGCGCGTGGAACCCTCAAGACCCAGACGCTCCCCGCTATGCCGGTAGAACACTTTTTAGCCGTGCTGGAGGCCAGAGATTAGTGCTTATGCAAACTGATCAGTGCCAGTCACAAGTCTGGCTTATAGCGTCCTGATTACTGCAACCACCCTGCTACAATTATTGTGAGATGACCTATTTGCAGGTCAGTACCACCACAGTCCTTGGCGTCGCCTGCTCGGCCTTACCTCATCCTCGGTAAATACATCAGGTAGGATGGCACCGTCGGAAATTCGCCGTACCTTGTAGCCGCTTTCAAGCCATTCAGCTATAGCAAACCCGCGTGCCCAGGTACCCTGATACCTGTCGCGCACCTCGACATGGGTGTCGATAGCCAACCTACCGGCATCCTCTTGCTGGTATCCGGGCTTCATCGTGGCAGTATCTGTAGCTGGCACATAAGTAATCGTAATACTATCCGAGATCATTTACTAGATGTATCGGTAGTATTTAACCGGAAGTTTACATTGGTATTGTGCCGCGGCCAAGCAGATTCACGCATGCCGACTCGTACCGGCATGCCGACTCGTACCGGCATGATTCGCTTCAAGTGCAGTCCAATCGTACATGCCGTTGTTGCCTGTCGTTGCCGCTGATTCCTGGCTGTCCATGCCGGCAACTGACCTTGGCGTATGCTTGTGCAAATGAGCAGCGGGCGCATTCCGGATCTTTCCATCGAGGAAATGTTCTTCAGTACAGGTCATGCTCTCGTGGCTGGTATGGACGAGGTCGGGAGAGGTGCATGGGCAGGACCGCTTACCGTCGGAGTTGTGGTTGTGGAGAGTGCATGCGGTATCCAGCCTGCGGGATTGCGTGACTCGAAGGACCTCTCCGAGAAGGCCAGAGAAGCTATCTTCCCAGCGGTTGCCGGGTGGTGCCGTACATGGTCCATAGGCCATGCCACCAACTCTGAATGTGACGATCTGGGAATGACCGGTGCGCTCCGCCTTGCTGCACGGAACGCCATCAAAGCACTTTCACCTCATCTGATGCCGTCGGCTCTCATCCTGGACGGGGCGGTGAATTTCCTTGCAGATGGGCCGCAACTAGCGGGCATAGATGCACGTAGGGACGCAGGCGTCATGGACGCAAGCGTGGATGCGGGCATGTCGGTGGGCATTGGAGCCATGGAGGTGAAAGCGATGCCGCACGCCGACTCCACCTGTGCATCAGTTGCCGCGGCATCGGTGCTGGCCAAGGTAACCAGAGACAGGATAATGCGTACCTTGGCCGAACTATATCCTGTCTACGACCTGGATCGTTGCAAGGGGTACCACTCTCCTGCACACGTAATGGGCTTGGCGAGCTACGGGCTGAGTGACATACACAGAAGGAGCTGGTCATTTGCCTCGCGTTTCACTGGTTCCAGCTGAATCCACCCGCGATGCCGCCAGAATGGTATATTGGATTCAAGGTAAAATCGCAATAAGCGGGCAACGCAACAGCGTAAGGCTAGTGGAGCTTTGACTCAGCAGCGAGGAGGTCGGGTATAAGTGTCTCGTTCAGACGGGGTTGCAGTTGGTGTCAGTCATCCCGTATCGTTCTGGTCCGGAGTTGCGGCAGTAACGATAGGGGTTCTCTTGCAACTGCCCATGTATTACGATGCGCGGCATAGGCACTTCGTACTCCGAGGGATGGCGATGGATCCAGAGATGCTGATTGGCATGGCCCTGATGGCGGTGGGCCTTGCCTGCGTTGTCCATGGCCTGGTGGCGCGCAGGTCGACCGAGGTCTCAGGCAAACCACTGGGAGATAGCATTGAGGTTCGGGCCCTAGACGGTGCCCGGATCGGTGCAGCGCACATTCGCCTGATGGTTGTCATTGCGTTGGCGATTGCCATCGACACACTGAAGCCGTATACCTTCACCTTTATCCTTCCCGGTGTTGCGAAAGAATATGACCTAAGTTCGCCGGCGAATCATGTAATTGGGCACCCACCGGTTGCACTCCTGCCATTCTTCGGCATTCTTGGCACGGCGCTCGGGTCCTTTATCTGGGGTTACCTGGGGGACAAGATGGGTCGCCGGGCTTCCATGCTTCTGGCATCCATGATCTTTATCGCCTCGTCGGCCTGTGGCGCTATGCCCGCATTCTGGGAGAACCAGGCAATGTGCTTTATAATGGGACTTGCCGTTGGGGGGTTCCTTCCGATAGCGTACTCGTTGCTGGTGGAAACTGTACCCTCAGCGCGCAGGGGTCAGGTTGTGGTACTTGTGGCCGGTATAGGAACCGCAGCCGGGTTCCTACTAGCAAGCGTGTCCGCGCACTGGTTGATACCTCTGTTCAATTGGCGGATTATGTGGTTTCTTGGCATTCCGACTGGCCTTGTGCTCATTGCCCTGAACCAGTTCATTCCGGAGTCCCCGCGATTTCTGATGGCTAGGGGTCGTCTCGAGGAGGCACGAGCGATCATGCACATCTTCGGCGCCGCAGTGATCGAGGTGGCACCCGATGCAGGCGTGACAGGATCATCGGTGGTGCATTGCCCTCCTGTGGCGAATGGCGATCACGGCCTCTTCCACCGCCCGTTTGTGTGGCTCACGTTCGCGCTGCTAGTATACGGGCTCGCTTGGGGAGTCGTGAACTTTGGCTTCATAGTCTGGCTGCCTATCGATATCGCCGGTGCACATACCGCAATTGACCAGACGCAAATCACAGCTATCCTTTCGGAAGCAGCGGTGTTCTCGATCCCCGGTGCTGTCTTTGCCGCCTGGCTCTATGGCCGCAGTGCCAAGGCCGCCATGGTCTTTTTTGCTGCTACGTGCGCTGCAAGCCTGGCGCTCTTTGCTGTATTCGGTCGCCAGATTACCTCCTCTCCTTCCTTGCTGATAGTGCTGCTGGTAATCCTGCTCATCTCTATGTGGGGGTCGATCTCTGTGCTGTGTCCCTATAGCGCTGAGGTGTACCCAACACGTATGCGGTCCAGCGGTGCAGGCGTTGCCGCCGGCGCCAGCAAACTTGGCGGCGTGCTCGCGCTTGTTCTCGCGGTACTCGCCATCTCGCCCCCCAGCCTAACTGGTGCCGCAGGACTCTCGGCTGCTCCCATGGTGTTGGCTGCCGTAGCGATTGCAACTGTAGGCGTTGAGACCGCCCGCAAGAGCCTGGAGGGCTTTCCCGTTCGAAGTGGCATCTTGAAACGATATCATAACCGTGACTTCATTGATCCTGAATTCACCTTGGAGTGAGAGACGGCGTATACATGGATATGCGTATACATGTATACGAGAGCCCGCGCCATGTCAGGATGATGTCTCTCATAGCACGATAACCCGGTTGCTACTGTCCCTGAGCTGTATGGCCGTAATGGACATCAATCGCTTTTTGTCAATGCAGGATGAGGAGTCACTCTCCTGCGGGCAGGTTTACGACGTGATCTGTTGTCGGGTGAAGAATGATACATGACGTTCAGATCAGCACCCCGGGATTGAGGATTCCTGCAGGATCCATAACCGCCTTTGCCTCTGCCAGGCTACGTGCAAAAAGATCAGGACGTTCTTTCTCGTAGTACGCCTTGTGTTCTCTGCCTATAGCATGATGATGGGTAATGGTTCCCCCGTTATCGCTGATTGCCTTCGATGCTGCCCCCTTTACCGTGTCCCAATCCACCAGCTCGTTACCTGGCCTTGCCTTGGCAATTATGGTAAAATACGGTGCTAGGCCGTCAGCGTATGCATGAGTAATCCTGCAGGTGACAACGAATGGCTGAGTTCCCAGTGTACGCAGTGCACTCCCTACCGATTCCCTGATCGAAGCGTATAGCTCAGGGAATCTATCCCATGTAGTGGCAGTCTCAAATGTTTCCAGCATCGTTCCCTTGCGTACCAGTGCGTCGCGCACGTAAGGAGCTCTTATGAAGGAGCTTCGCCAAGCGGCGGCAGCACTCCGTCGGTCGTATTGCTGGTACCCGGAGTAGTGCTTACCAGTGCCGTTCTTATCCGGTATACTTCGATAGCTGCAGCTGTCGTTGGCAGGGATATCTTCGGATCTATACTCACGCGTACTGCTCGTATCAGCAAAGATCCACTCGCCGTCTTGATCTGGCGTGCCTCCGTGGTCCATGATGCATTCACCGGCCAGCTGAGCCCATGCGTTGACGGGGTGGTGCGCAGATTCGAATGCCACCATCATCATTGCGTGGGATCCATCGCCGGCTTCATTGATCAAGGCTTCCGTCGGATCGACTACCCTGCAATTTGATGGCTGCAACCCAGATTGGACAAGAACCCTCAGGGCTTGGTTGCCCTCCATGAAATTCTTGAACAGGTAGGTACGGGAAGCTTTGAATCGAGGCCTTTGGTTCACCCGCATCCAAGCGCTCGCAATCACTCCCAGTATGCCCTCCGACCCGATGACAAGCCTATCGGGAGATGGGCCGGCTCCAGATGCAGGCAGCCGTCTTGTCTCGAAAACACCGGAGGGAGTCAGCATCCGCACGCACTCCACAAGATCATCGATTTGGGTGGGACCCGTTGCGAAATGACCACCTGCCCTGGTGGCGATCCAGCCTCCGAGTGTAGATCTGGCAAAGCTCTGTGGAAAATGCCTAAGAGTCAATCCGTGAACCTTGAGCTGATCTTCTAGGTCCGGGCCCAGGCAGCCTGCTTGGATGAGTGCTGCGCGCGATACTGGGTCGACCTCGAGCACCTTGCTCATCCTGGCCATGTCAAGTGAGACCACCCCCCTGTAATCACCTCCCACATCTGGCTCCACCCCGCCAACCACGCTACTGCCACCACCGTATGGGATAAGGGCAATGTGATTGGATGTACAGTAATCGAGCATCGCCACGACATCTGCCTCATTACGAGGAAAACATACCAGATCGGGAGGATTTTTTATCTCTCCGTGCAATGAACGGACCACATCCTTGTAAGAGCATCCATAGGTATGCAGCAAGCGGGCAAAATTGTCCGAAACGGTAATGCTGGACAACGATTCAGGCACTTTGATCCTCGGACTTGTCAGATAGATGGATCCCGGTGACGGAGGATCCAGTGTGGGGGCATCCAGATGAAGGAGCGGCCCTGCCTTTCGAAGCAAGTCGGCGAATTCTTTGCCATTAATCTGTTCCGATTCGTATCCCCATCCCCACCATGATCTCTTTCTCCAGTTCTCTCGCATCGTTGTCATAGTGGCGCTGCCTCTTCCATGGAGTGCAACGGTATCACTGAGCAGGTGTCATGCATATACCTGCAGAATGATTTTCTTCCGGGTTGGGGAGGTATGTCCATGTGTCCAATCTTATGCGTATAACATAGGAAAATGTCCGAGAAAAGACGACCAGGTATAATCACATCCCAGGCAGAGGACTATCCGCGTTGGTATCAGGACGTCATAGCCAAGGCCGAGTTGGCTGACAACGGTCCGGTACGGGGCACAATGGTCATACGCCCGTACGGTTATGCAATATGGGAACGTATCCAGAGCGAGATAGACAGGCGTATCAAGGCGGCCGGCGCCCTGAATGCCTACTTCCCGCTCCTCATACCGGAGTCCTACCTACATCGCGAGGCCGAACATGTGGAGGGATTTAGCCCGGAGCTAGCGGTGGTCACTTATGGTGGCGGGAAAGTTCTCGAGGAGCCTGCCGTTGTCCGGCCCACCAGCGAAACAATTGTCAACGCATACTTCGCAAAGTGGATACAAAGCCATCGCGACCTCCCACTGCTCATCAACCAATGGGCAAACGTGGTGCGATGGGAACTCAGGCCGCGGTTGTTCCTTCGAACCACTGAGTTCCTCTGGCAAGAAGGGCATACGGCACATGCAACAGCCGAGGAGGCTCACCAGTACGCTCTCAAAATCTTGAGGGAAGTATATGAGGATTTCATGGTGAACGTGATGGCGGTGCCGGTCATCGCCGGGCGGAAAACAGCTGGAGAGAGATTCCCGGGAGCGGACCAGAGCTGGACATGCGAGGGAATGATGCGTGATCAGAAGGCCCTTCAGATGGGCACCAGCCACGAACTCGGTCAGCGCTTCTCGAAGATGTTCGGGACTAGATTCCAGTCTGGCGAAGGCGAGGTCTATGTGTGGCAGACATCATGGGGTGTGTCCACACGGCTCTTGGGGGCGCTTATCATGGCTCATGGTGATGACTCGGGGCTATGCCTGCCGCCCCTGCTCGCTCCGGTACAAGTGGTCGTAATCCCCGTTACATCTGATGACGAAGTTCGGTCAACAGCTGGCGCAATCCTGAGAGACCTGGCATCTGCGGGGCACAGGGCGGAGATGGACGCCCGGATCGGCAGCTCCTACGGGCGCAGGGTGACAGGTTGGGAGCTGAAAGGAGTTCCGTTAAGGATAGAGGTGGGTCCTCGGGAACTTGCTATGGGCAATGTGACAATCACCACGCGCGACTCAGGGGAGAAGAAGGTTATACCAGTGCCGTCTGTGGCAGGTGAAGTGCAAGAGGCTCTTGTTGCAATCCAGAAAAGGATGTTTGATGGAGCAAGGTCGTTTCGCGAAGAAAATACCCATGAGTTCACTTCGCTTGACGATGCCATTGCGTACGTCGCGCAGGGCGGTTTCGCAACCTTGCCCTGGAGATCTGTTGGAATCGACGGTGAAGCGAGCATTGCTCGGGAAGGGTTGAGCGTCCGATGCCTGGTGGCCGCGGACGGATCGCTACCGGTAGGGATAGAAGACAACGATACACTGGCTGTCATAGGCAAGGCATATTGAACAGGCTTATCCCGGTCGCTACGTACGACTAAGACCATCGGATACCGTGGTAGATCCTGGAGACACGGTGCTGGTGGCCCCGAATAACCATACTTAAAACCCATAGTATGACCTGCATCTGTATGGAGCCTGGGGTGGGGATTGAACCCACGGCCTGCGCATTACGAGTGCGCTGCTCTACCACTGAGCTACCCAGGCAGGACAATCATTATAACGCTATATGCAATTCCTCTACGGCTTTGTCTAGCATATACCGGTGCTATCCTGTCGATTGAAAAATAATTCACAACCCATACAGCATACCTGTATCCAGCCATCTAGCTGTCTCGGTGCCACCACCACTCATGTCCATGTCCCATTGGTAGAGGAGTTGACAATGGCTAATCGGATAGTGGCGGTCATCTCTAATCGGATAGTGGCGGTCATCTCTAATCGGATAGTGGCGGTCATCTCTGGACAAGGGATGGTAAGCAGGGGAGTACACCACCGATCCTGCTTCTCGCAGGCAGGTGCAACAGGCTAGTGCGCTTCAACTATTCCCATGTTATGGCCAGCCCGCGGGCGATCAGAGCGCTATGCTGTTGAAGTGGCGAGAATGATAGCGGTTGCGAACCAGAAAGGTGGCGTGGCCAAGACCACCACCGTTCATAATCTGGGGTACGCGCTCGCAAAAAGTGATGCGAAGGTATTGCTCATCGATCTGGATCCCCAGGGCTGCCTGACATTCTCTGTTGGCATAGACCCGGACAAGCTGGAACAGACCATTCACGATGTATTCGTGAGGCGCGCAAAGGCGGCGGATGTAAAGGTTGCTCTCGCAACAAATATGGTGCTGGATATCATTCCAGCCAACATTGATCTTGCTGGGTCGGAGGTATATCTCTTGACGAGGACTGGCAGGGAGCATGTGCTTTCCCGGGCACTGAAGCCACTGTCAGGGGAGTATGACTTCGTTCTGATCGACTGCCCTCCATCGCTTGGAGTGCTTACCATCAACGGCCTCAGCGCAGCTGATGAGGTTCTGGTGCCTTTACAGTGCGAGACTCTCAGCCACAGAGGCGTTGGGCAGTTGCTTGACATACTCGAGGATGTGAAGACCTTTGCCAATCCAACCCTGCGGGTGAGGGGAGTCATTGCGACGATGTATGACGGCAGGACAAGGCACGCCCGGCAAATGCTCTCCGATCTTACTACGCGTTACGGTCTTGAGGTGATAGACCCACCGGTTAACAAGTCGGTGCGCTTTGCTGAATCACCTTCACGGGGGATGTCCATCTTCCAGCACGCCCCGTCGTCACCAGGAGCAAAAGCCTATAGCGCCATTGCAGAGCAGATCATGAAACGATGAAGATGATATTGGATTATCTACGGTTGGAAAGGGAATGCGTATTGGTGGATCACATTCTCACTGAGCGGGTGGCCGGCATGAATATTTTTGCCGGCGGGCTTACCATTGCGGTCGTGCCAGTTGGATCGATAATGTGGGAGGTGACGCATGGTAGGTCCTGATCCACTGGGGAAGAGAGCTCTATTCTGGGTTACGCCGCAGGAGGACGGCAAGGATTCCAAACATCCGGCTTTCGACGAGGGACGCAGGGCATTTTATACCAATGCCACTGGCAGGTCGATGACGCAGGAAGGAACTGGACGACCCGTGGCAAGTAGGACTGTAGGCGGGAAGCCCAAAGATGGTGGATCTACAGGCAGTGGATCTAAGGGCGGTTCTAGTGGATCGGGTTCAACGCACGCCAAGCGTAGGTCGGCTCATGCGATATCTCGGGTGGGGGGTGGCATGCCTCGTGGTAACGGCCTCCTGCATGGTGCGGATGGGGCAACCGAGGCCGATGGGGCGACCGGTATTAGTAGGGGTAAACGATCCACCAGCCTGCCAGAGACAGCCAGGACAGCCTCCAGGTTGGCAGGTACCGGCCCAGGCACCAAGGCCAGTGGCACCAAGGATGCAAAAGAGTCCTGCACGTTCGGAGTTTTCTGCGTGGATATAACCTGCGGGTCCTGCAAGGCGGATACTACAGTGCGCATGGCGGAGTTCCTCCGGATGCATTGTCCTGTGTGGCTGTGGCTTCCTGGGAAGGGCAACACCCATCTGCTGGTGTGCCCGTCATGTCACAAGCGCACCTGGGTATCTGTATCGTGGCCATCCAGCGGTACTGGGTCGCCTGCAAAGTAGTGTCATGCCGGCGGTACGGCTGGATCACCAGCCGCCCAGACACGAAGTCAGTGAGATATTCGCAAAAACTGCGGGAAATGGTGATGCCGGATAGGCTGCGCCGGCGTATTGGAGCGCATGCTTTTTTTGTATCTGAAAGTCTAAGGTCTGTAATGTGCTCACCCAGGTAGCTCGCGACATACTTTCCATTCATGGTCCCATTGCTTACCTTCTGATAGGGGTGCTGGTGTTTTCGGAGGATGCTATCATGGTAGGTTTTGTGCTGCCGGGTGAGACCGCAGCGACCGTCGGAGGCGCGCTTGCTGCACAGCACTATCCGCACCATTTGCAGCTTGTATTCGTGCTTATTGTGGTTGCGGCGGCAGCAATCGTAGGGGATTCCACTGGGTACGGACTCGGCAAGGTGGCTGGACCGTACTTATTGGAACACCGTCCGCTGAAAGATAAGCCTGCAGTAGGTAAGGCCAAGCAGCTTCTCATTCGCTACGGGGGTGCGGCGGTGTTTCTCGGGCGCTGGGTGGCCGTGGGTCGTGCGATTATACCCGGTCTTGCGGGGATGGCGTGTATGCGTTACAGGACCTTTCTCATATACAACGTAGCGGGAGGTATACCGTGGAGCGTCACATACGTGCTAATAGGTTACGTGCTGGGTACATCGTTCGAGAAAGCGGCCTCTGTGAGTGCTTGGGCAACAGCTGGACTTGTTGCCGTCATAGTGGTGGGTGCAATAGCTTGGCACTACTATCGCAGGCGTTCGACAGAGGCCGCGTCAGGGCCAGTGGACGGTAATGGGGAGCAAGGTGCCGGTGACAAGTAGGTGGCAACAGCACAGTGGAGTAGCCGCAAATGGTTGCCGGCCTGCTCGAATGCATGCGACTTGGCGACTCGGTCGCCTGGCCTGCATACCTGCCCTGTAGCCACATTTGTGGAAGGTCATGCATTCACGAGCTATCCTGGACACATGCGAGTTGTAAGATGTCCGGGCAGGGTCAATCTGATAGGGGACCATACCGACTACAACCAGGGCCTGGCGCTACCCATGGCTATAGACCTTTATACAGAAGTGGTCTACAAACCTGATGCCGGATCCAGATCCATAGAATTATCGTCGGACGCGGAGCCGGGAGTCGCCTACGTGAGCATTGATATCCCGCTGAATCACGCCGTACTGGTAGAGGTGGAGCCGGCCTGGAGTCGGGCTGCCGCGGCCGTGGTTGCAATGATGAGGCCGCAGTGTGGCGGAACCCTTTCGTATACCGGCAATCTCCCTGTAGGGGCAGGGCTTTCATCATCGGCCGCTTTCGAGGTCGGTACCGCTCTTGCCCTTGGAATCGAAGGTGAGCACAGGGTCGTGGCCAAGTTGTGCAGGTACGCTGGCGAAGTGGCCACTGGCGTGCCTGCTGGGATCATGGATCAGTTGACGGTACTGGCGGGGCGGCAGGGATTTGCAATAATGATTGATTTTTCCGATCTGTCCTATCAGTACGTCAAACTGCCTGTGCTGGCAGAGGTGGTGGTCATTCACTCTGGCTTACCGAGAGTACTTGCCGGTAGCGCATACGCGGCGAGGCGAGCGGAGTGCGATGCGGCCTCACTACATCTTGGTAGCTTGGGCCAGGTTACCGTCGACGCTGCAAGTGCCTTGCCTGATACCACGCTGAGACGGAGGGCCCGCCATGTTGCAAGCGAGTGTGAGCGGGTGCGGCGTTTTGCTGCTGCACTGGAGCAAGACGATCTGGAGACGGCAGGGACTTTGATGATCGAGAGCCACCGCAGCCTCGCCGAGGACTTTGAAGTATCTACCCCGGCGCTGGATGAGCTGGTGGACCATCTCACTGCGTTGGATGGAGTCTACGGCGCTAGGCTCACCGGAGCGGGATTCGGTGGCTGTGTGGTCGCCCTCTGCGAACCTGGCAGTGTGGATACGAGCGCTTACCCAGCCGGAGCATGGGTGGTCAGACCAACAGGGGGCGCATACGTAGTCTCCGCTTGATGAAGTTGCTATACGATAGGGCTATCCGGTGGCCGGATGGGTCGGCGTCGTACCGTGAGGGCCTAGGATGTCGAATCCGTCAGGCACGTTGAGATAGCCTACGGCACTGCCGGGCGTGTGGGTGATGCCGTACTGCCACACCAGGGCACCTGTGGATGGATCTATAGCGATCATCCTGTCGTTGTGGTCGTCGTTCATCATGAACACTCCACTGGGTAGCATTTCGACGAGCGATGGGTGATCCAGCATGTCTGGGCCGCTGGCAGGCTGGTACCTGTAAAGCGTCCTGCCGGCACGGTTGAACTCCAGTATGGCGCCGGGCTTTGTGTAGTCTGCTATGAGGTATCTGTTTGGGCCAAGGCGCTGGGGGTCCGACGGATAGGAGATGGGGATCTGTGCTGACCACACCAGCTTTCCCTGCATCGTGTACTCGTCCACCCAGTGGCCGTTGATCTCGGAAATCAGTAGGTTGCCATTTGGCAATGGGGTGTCTCCGTTGGGGGAACCGAGCGCTACGGGGTGATCCTGGTCGTGTATGCACCGGCCCGTGGTGCCGATCTGGTGAACTATCCGGCCGGTACCAGGGTCGATGACTATAACCCTGCAATTTGCGATGTCGGCGGTGACCACATTGCCGCCTTTGAGCATGTATGCGTCGTCGGGTGTGTTCAAGTACCCGGGAGATGACCCCGTAACTCCGAAGTGCCCGTAAGTCCAGAGAACCTTACCCGATGGGTAGCCGATCTCGGCCACGACATTTTCGTTCTCTTCATTGGTCACTATGACGCTTCCATGTTTGGCAAAGAATGCGTCGTCTGCCGAGAACCCACCAGGCGGTGCCGGGGCGGTAGGTGAGGGGTACTGCCATGTTATCCTTGACTGCGCGTCGAGCACGAGAAGGCGGTTGTTCCCCTCGTCGGCCACTAGGAGCTTCTCGCCGTAGTATGGGGAACCAGCACCGGGAAGCCCTGCGTAGCCAAACGAGGCGTTAGGCGTCATCATCTGTTCGGTATTGGAGGCCGTAACGGTTGGGGATTCCCCGCCGGCCAGCCATGCTGTAGCACCTATGACTGCCGTCCCGCTATGAGCTGTAGAGTTGCGAAGCTGGCCTGCTGGGAGAAGCTTACCCGTCGATGGCCGGAAAGCCCAGATTGTGCTGAGCACCGACCTTGCCGTCGATGATGACACCTCGGGATCGACCACTGGGCTGTACGGTCCCGCAATGCCAGTGGCAGCAGATGGGTCATCGGTTATCCCGCCTGCGACATAGATGTGCCCGTTCAGTGTGACTGCGGATGCTCCTTCAATCGGAACAGGCATGTGGCCGGTTTCGGTTGCCTTATGCGTCGCCAGGTCTATTGCTTGGATGATCGAGGATGGTTTACCGGCCTTGGAGCCCGTGACATACAGACCGCCGAAGACATATATGGTGTGCCCGAGCGTTGCTATCGCCGGGTAGCGTACCGGTACAGGGAGGGTTGCAATGGTTGTGAATGTGGTGCCATTGGTCGTAGCCAGGACTGAACGGGAAGGGGAACCGTTATTATATCCACCAACGATATAAATATGATTTCCCGCGACAGTTGCTGACGCGTCCGCCCTTGGCTTGGGTAGGCGGCCCGTTACCGTGGCGGTGAGAAGCGTGCCCGGGGACCCCCCGGATGCTCTACTGGTAGAGTTACCCGCTGGACTTATGGTGATTACGTCCGAAGAGAACCCGCCAGCGGTCCCGCCCCCGAAGATAAACGAGCGGTTGCCGATGGTTGCCCCAGCGGCATCGTGCAACGCCATTGGCAGGTTGCCTGCCGGTCGGGACCTGCCCGAGGGCACCGCTACCAGTGACAGCGTGGTCAGAGATGTGCCGCTAGGTCCGATGCCTCCAGCTATTAGGATTTGCCCTGCACCGAGTCCAGCCGGCGCCGGTAATCCAAGCGCACGCTGGATAGGTTGGGGTGTGGTCCAAGGGAGTTGACCTGCCTCTACCGCCGGTATCCTGGCGGAGGACGATCCCGGGACGCCGTTTGCTTGCAGGCTTGTATTGGCGGAGCTACGTCCCGTGTGCGTATGTGCGCTCTTAGGGGTTCCCGACGCGACCAGTGATATACCCCATGCGACCACCACCAGCACCAAAGCTATGCTTGCGGCTCTGATCCGGCGGAAGGCAAGGGATCGCGCGTGGGTGCTGCGGGTGTCGCCTGTACCAGTCCTGGTGGAAGGACGATCCTGGACAGGTGAGGATGGACGTTTCAGGTGATCGTTCTTGTGTGATTCTTTTTCTTCCGGCACAGCGTTATACCTTACAGTAGGAATCCGGGATGTGTTGAGCACGGTCAATGTTCAATGCAAATTGCAACCGGATTCCCTTACATCACTTTGCTGGGTGGGTGGCGTAGAAGCGCAGTGGTTGGCCTCCCCGGCGGGCGATTTCCTTGCGTGTCTCCAGGACGACTATGTGAGCCATTGCTTCTCCCACGGCGGCCCTGCGCATGTAGAGAGGCAGGTCGTCCAGGGGATGTGCCCAGTGTAGGTGATTGGTTACCTCCCATACAGTCGATCCCGGCATGATGCTGATGGTTTCTTGCACTTCCTTCAGGCGGCTTTCATGGTGTTCCAGCAACTCGTCGACACGTGTTGCAAGCGGGGTGAACCGGTATTCATGGGCAGGCATTACTTCATCTACCGCCAGATTGCGGATCCTTGCCAACGATGACATGTAGTCTCCGAGCGGGTCCAATGCTTGCTGGGTATGCACGGTTACGATAGGGGTGATCCGCGGGAGCACGTGGTCCCCTGCAAATAGTATGCGCCGCTTTTCGCTGTAAAAGCAGAGATGGCCCGGGGAATGTCCCGGTGTCCACAACGCTTTCAGGTCCACACCGGGCAGTTTCACCATGTCGCCGTCTTCCAGCAGTACATCGGGCTCCACAGTGGATACAAACTGCCGGATGGCCATGGAAGCCATAGTGAACTCTTCGAGGGAACCCGCCGGCACTCCTGCTGCCTTCAACATGGTCTGCATCGTATCGAGAAGCTCCGTAGGGTCAGCATACCGGTTGGGTATGAGGGCCGCGTCGGCTGGGTGTAGGGCTATCCATGCCCCTGACGCCTCCTTGACCCTGCCTGCCAGCCCGTAATGATCTGGATGTATATGGGTTACCAGCACGGCACGTACGTCCCGAACCGATGCGCGAAAAGATTCCAAGCCGGCGGTGAGGGTTTGCCATGCCTCTTCGGTGTTCCAGCCGGCATCCACTATGGCCAACCCCCCGTCGATCTCCAGGGCATATACCAGTACGTAGCGCAGGGGATTGTCAGGCAATGGCACCGGGATTGACCATAATCCAGACCCGAGGTCCTCGACTGGAGGCATTATCCCGTTGGCCCAGGCCGTTTTCTGTAAGGTTCCGGTGACTTGTATCATGTTCTTCCAATCATAGGAGCAGCCACGCTGGATGCGCCAGCCGGTTCTTACTGGAGATTCAGAGGTCAGGAGGTCAGGCATTACCATCTTGCACCACCTGCCCGGATAGGCGGTTCCCTGCGCTAAGCTGCCTATCTCGCCTGCCTGCATTCTTGGCTGCCCACTAGGTGGACTATAATAATACTATAGTAATGCAACCTAAACCACTACTTACTATAGGGTAATAACTGCTTACAACGTCAATGATTTGTATGAAACATGGTTGCTTTTCGACCGAAGTGGTGCCAGAATAGGTACATCGTAATGGTAAACTAATGGAATAGATCGCACTGTCGGGAGCAGTGGAGGTGGTGTGGGCGGTACACAAGATTTGTGCTTCACCACGTATGCAGTTCCGATGACAGAGGGATGATACAGAGGATGGTTGAAACGAGTGGCAGGGTGCGCAATGGAGATCGCGATGATGAACGCGGTGGCCCACCAGGGAATACCGCCCCGAATACCATTTTTCATACGGACTCCGCCATCTCTACCAATCCGGGCAACCTAACTGGCGCTACCGCTTTCCTTGCCAACTACGGCGATCCAGCCGGTGTGAAGAATGGCGATCCCGTTTCCAGACTGCTGGATACTGCCATCGATGCTTTTGTGGAAGTGAATGACGAGGGCGTGGTGCTGGAGTGGAACAGTCACGCGGAGGAGTTGTTTGGATGGGAACGTGGTGAGGTACTGGGACATCATGTTCAGGGCCTAATCGTGCCTGCCAGGTATAGGAGCGCCTATAATGACGAGATCTTGGCTGATGCCGCGAAGATGGCGGACCGCGGGCGTGGTGAAATCGTGGAGCGCCGTCTCGTCCTCCGGAAAAAGGATGGTACCGAGATCGAAGTATTGACGAGATCCTACGCGACCAAGGATGGGGATGCAATCCGTATAGGTGGATTCATAAGGGATATGTCTTCCTTGCGTGCGATGGAGGAAAGGCTGGCCGCTGCCCATCTTCGTGACCAGCTTACCGGTCTTCCGAATCGGGCCTACCTGACCTACCAGCTCAATTATGCGCTCGCGAGGAACAGCACCAAGGCGCACGGTGACCCGGAGGCCGGCATGTCAGTAGCGGTCGTGGCAGTGGATATGGACGGGTTCACTGCTATCAATGATGCTTACGGTCAGGAGGTCGGTGACGAAGTGCTCATTGCCGCCTCGAAGAGGCTTGCCACCATTGCAGGGAAAAATATTCTGTTGGGCAGGTTTGGTGCGGACGAGTTCGTTGCTTGCATCGACCGGGCGGGAGCAATCCAAGCGGCGGAGGATTTTGCACTTAAGGCTATAGAGGTGTTCGGTGAGCCTATCTCTACATCAATGGGGGATCTTTATGTGGGAGTGAGCGTGGGTATCGGCACAGCCACTGTAGACAACCTTTTTGGCTCCTCACGGAACGGTACAACTGTCACCGCCGTCAAGCCGGGGGCGTACGGATCTTTGGGGGAAAGCGAGGATTCCGGTGGTACCGGTCGAGATCATGCAGTGGATGCGAGCCTGCTTTTTTCATCCGCAGATGCGGCAATGCAGAATGCGAAGAAGTCGAGTTTGAAATCGTACGTTGTCTTCGGCGAGAAGATGCGCGAAGAGGTCGTGGAACGCATGGATACTCAGATGGCGCTTCACCGGGCTATCGAGATGGAGGAGTTGAGGCTCTTCTACCAGCCAGTGGTAGATGCAAGGGGACGGAAAGTGGTAGGAGTGGAGGCGCTCATCCGCTGGGAACATCCAGTAAAGGGCATGGTCTCACCGGACAGATTCATCCCGGTGGCGGAGGAGAGCGGGCTCGTCATTCCTATTGGCAAGTGGGTCTTGGAAAAGGCGTGTGACAGCTTTGCACTGTGGGACAGTCCGCCTTGGCGGTGGAGTGGAGAATGCCAGGCCGTGAGCGTCAATCTGTCGGTACGGCAAATCAATTCTCATGGGTTGGTAGATGCCATCGAGGAGATACTGGACAGCTCCGGAGTCGCCCCTGGAAGAGTTACTCTCGAGATCACGGAGAGCGCACTCATGAAAGATGCAGACGCGGCGCTCAGTGTGATACAAGCGCTTAAATCTCTGGGAGTTACGCTGTCGATAGACGATTTCGGCACCGGTTACTCGTCTCTCGCCTACCTGCAGAGATTCCCGCTTGACGTGCTCAAGATTGATAAGTCGTTCATAGACGATCTGGGCACCAAGGAAGAGTCGGCCTATCTTGTCAAGGCCATTATCGATGTGGCGTGTGCCTTGAAGCTCGAAGTGGTCGCAGAAGGTGTCGAGACGGATATGCAACTCGAGATGTTGCAGGACCTTGGCTGCGATTTGATCCAGGGATTCCTTTTCTCGAAGCCGATGCCCGCGGAGCGCCTTGTGGAGGAGTTCAGCCTACCGGCTGCGGTGCCATCGGTTGTTGCAGTCACCTGAGACTGTCTTTTGATGGCCTAGTCGGCGGCTGCATCTCCGGTGGTGCATCAAGCCAACGATCCGCGGCATCTGTATCTTCAGTAGAGCGGTTGGGCGACATGCGCTATGATCGTGTCAGATGGATGATCAGTTGAAAATATTCAAGGCATATGACGTAAGAGGCTTGGTCCCGGACGAGTTGGATGAGCGTAAAGCGAGGGCCATCGGGTGGTCTTTTGCCAGGCTCTGTATGGGTACTGGCGGCATAGGGCCAAGCGTGGCCTCTACCACTCCGGCGCAACCACTGCCACCGCCGCTGTCGCCGGCAGGCGTAGCGCCGGAAGATTCGCAATTTTCTCGATCCCTGGTGATTGCGCGCGACATGCGACAATCAGGAGATGGACTCGCGTCGCAATTTGCGGCGGGGGCGATGGCTGCCGGTATGAATGTTGTGGACATGGGTATGGCTTCCACTGACATGCTTTATTTTGTTTCGGGGCATCTCGACATGCCTGCAGCCATGTTTACCGCGTCTCACAATCCCGCCGCCTACAATGGGATAAAGTTGTGCTACCGGGGTGCAAGGCCGGTCGGGCAGGAAACGGGGCTGGCGCTGGTGAAAGAGATGGCGCAAGAGGCGCTGGCACACGGGTCGGACGGCGGCAAGGAGACGCCGGGCACGCATCTGGAAAGAATCGATATGATGGCGGAATACGTCGATCATGTACTGTCGTTTGTGGATGTAGGTACCCTGCGAGAGCTTGTGGTGGTGGCGGATGTCGCAAACGGGATGGGGGGCATGGTGGTCCCGGAGGTGTTCTCCAAGCTTCCCTTGAAGCTGCACATGCTCTATCCGGAGTTGGATGGCAGCTTCCCCAATCATCCTGCGGATCCCATCCAAGAGGAGAATCTGGCTGATCTCAAAAGGGCGGTTATCAATATGCACGCCGACATCGGTCTGGCTTTTGACGGTGATGCTGACAGGGTATTCTTGGTGGACGAGAATGCGCAGCCTGTATCAGGTTCCGTTACTACGGCGCTTGTGGCAACCCGTATGCTTTCGAAGTTTCCTGGATCCACGATCCTCTACAACATTATCTGTTCAAAAGCGGTTCCCGAAACAATTATTGCCATGGGTGGTGTACCCGTACGTACCAGGGTAGGCCATTCGTTCATCAAGAAAGTGATGGCAGAAACGGGAGCGGTCTTTGGTGGGGAACATTCCGGTCATTACTACTTTCGTGACAACTACAGGGCTGATTCAGGATTGATTGCCGCTCTGATCATCCTGGAGCTTATGTCGGTGTCGTCCTCATCACTTTCAGAGTTACTGGAGCCCTTCAGGCAGTACAAGTCCTCTGGCGAGATCAATACAAAGGTGGACAACCCTGCTGGAGTGGTGGCTGCTGTTGCTGCTAGGCTTTCAGATTCAGGCGTACAGTGCGATCTGACAGATGGGCTTACAGTGGATTACGGTGGGTGGTGGTTCAATCTGAGGCCGTCCAATACCGAGCCATTGCTCAGGCTCAATGTGGAAACGTCAGGTGAGCTGGAAATCGGCACCTGTGTCGATATGGTAAAGCATCTGATCGAGGAGGTCAGCTAAGGGTCATGGCTTTGGACAAGCTTTTAGTGGAAGTGCTCGCTTGCCCGCAGGACAAGGGTTCGCTCCTGTATTTCGAGAGCGAGGATATACTGTACAATCCGCGCCTGAAGCGCGTGTACGAGATCCGCGACGGCATACCAGTTATGCTGATAGATGAATCACGTCAGGTGGATGACGAAGAGCATGATCGTCTCATGACCAAGGCTGCCGGTGGTGAAGCGGTGGAGACCCTTGCTGGTGCTGGCTGAACCGGCTGCAGGTCTTGGCATTATTGAGCATGATTGACTCTCTGGGCATGAGCGATGCGGCCTTGCGGCTGCCCGATCAGATGGCGGCAGCTCTCAATGGTACGCTGTCCGCGGGCATCGACATCCTACCTCACATTTCGGGTATATCAAATGTGTGTGTGGCCGGGATGGGTGGTAGCGGGATGGCCGGTGATCTTCTTGGTTCCCTGGTGGCAGATGAGTGTCCGGTTCCTGTCTCGGTGATCAAGTCGTACAGGCTGCCTCGATATGTGGATGAGCATACTTTTCTGATGGTGGTGTCGTTCTCGGGCAATACGGAAGAGACCTTGGAGGTGATGCATGCGGGCCGTGAGGCAGGAGCCAGGATGCTGGCTGTTTCCACCGGAGGCATGGTCTCCAAGCTGGCCTTGCAGTGGGGTGTCCCATGGGTGGAGGTGGACTCCGGTATACCTCAGCCCAGAGCGGCGATAGGGGCCTTGTCCGTCCCACTGGTTGTGGCCATGGAGCGCATCGGAATCGTTCAAGGTGCTGTGGACAAGTTGCGGGATGCCATTGCTCATCTGGAGCGCAGGCGGGAGCAGTTTCTTTCCGATCCTGCGCCCGTAGAGGTCATCGCAGGAAAACTTCTGGGGCACATTCCGCTGATCTGGGGTTCCGATGGGTTAGCTTCTGTCGCTGCCGTCCGGTTGCGGTCACAGCTGAACGAGAATGCCAAGGCAATGGCTATTTCCTCGGTGGTCCCGGAGCTATGTCACAACGAACTTGCTGGATGGGGTCAGCTTGGTGACATAACTCGCCAGCTTGTCACCGTGGTCGCGCTCAGGCATGCCGGTGAACATGAGCAGGTGAAGAGGCGATTCGAGTTTCTGATGGATGTCGTTTCGGAGTCGGTGAGCGATATGGTCGAGCTGTGGGCAGAAGGAGATACAGATATGTCCAGGCTGTTCGATCTGATCTTCACCGGTGATATGGTTTCACTGGCGGTGGCTCGTTTGGAGCAGATCGATCCAGGGCCTGTCCCCATCCTTGATCAGATGAAGGCGTTTCTCCAGGCGCCGCTGAGTAGACCGTCTTGACCAAGTGTCGGAAGTGTCGGCTCTGCACGTGGTACCCCTGCTGGCTGGGGCTCTGTGTATATTGATCCGTGTATATTGAATTGAGAAGATAAGGTAAGGAGTAGCAATGACTGAAGAATATGACGTAAAAGACCTGTCCTTGGCCGGGCTGGGCAAGCAGCGCATAGAGTGGGCCGATGCCAATATGCCGGTACTGGCTTCCATAAGGCAACGATTCGCCGCTGTTCGCCCGCTGGAGGGGGCCAGGGTGGCGGCCTGCCTGCACATCACCACCGAGACCGCCAACCTCCTTAGAACACTCTCGGCTGGCGGTGCCGAAGTGGTGGCTTGTGCATCCAACCCGCTTTCCACCCAGGATGATGTTGCGGCATCCCTCGTGCAGGACTTTGGCATACCTGTATACGCCGTGAGAGGGGAGGACGAGGCACTCTATTACAAGCATATCGATGCCTGCATCGATACCCGCCCAACGCTGACCATGGATGACGGTTGTGACCTGGTTTCCAGGTTGCATCGGGAGAGGCCGGAATTGGCGGCAGGAGTGACAGCCGGTACCGAGGAAACCACTACCGGCGTGATCAGGCTACGAGCCATGGAGTCGGCGGGGGCGCTTCGTTACCCGATCATTGCCGTGAATGACGCTTACACGAAACATCTGTTTGATAACCGCTACGGGACCGGGCAGTCCACTCTGGATGGTATCATCCGGGCTACCAACGTCCTTCTGGCAGGCAAGAAAATTGTGGTGGCCGGTTATGGAAACTGCGGCAGGGGAGTGGCTAGTCGCTCTAGGGGTATGGGTGCGCAGGTGATCGTGTGCGAGGTCGATCCACTACGGTCGTTGGAGGCCGTGATGGATGGCTTCAGGGTCGAAACCATGGAGCAGGCTGCACGAGAAGGAGATATCTTCATTACGGTTACCGGTGACCGCGACGTACTACGCGAGGAGCATTTTGCCGTTATGGCAGATGGTGCGATACTGGCCAATTCCGGTCACTTTGACATCGAGATCGATCTCAAGGCGCTGGCCAAGATGGCCGGTGGCAACAGGAGAGAGGTACGACCCGGTGTGGAAGAGTTCCAGCTGGAAGGCTTTTCGGGTACTGGCGCCAGTGCCGGCTTGGCTGGCCATTCCGATGCAAGTGGTGGGATGGCCGGCGCGCGTGATACAAAGCGGATATACGTGATAGCGGAGGGCCGTCTAGTGAATCTGGGCGCTGCTGAGGGCCATCCCGCAGCCGTGATGGATATGAGCTTTGCAAATCAGGCTCTTTGCAGCGAGTGGGCGCTATCCTCGGATGCTCATCTGGAATGCAAGGTTCATCCTGTGCCTACTCATATCGACGAGCAGGTGGCACGGTTGAAGTTGGAATCGCTCGGCGTAGAGATCGACATCCTTACCAGCGCACAGATCGAGTATTTGCGCTCCTGGAACATTGGTACATGAAGGTAGGTACATGTTGGTAGGTATGCTTTCCTGGTATTCTGGTCATATCCGTGAATCGATTATCCGTGAATCGATGATGGTTCGGTATTTCCTGGAGATCATGTGATCAACGTACTGGATCGGGTCCTTCGGGCTGGCGAGGGCAAGAAGGTCAAGCGCCTTGCTGAGCTGGTCGGCTATGTCAACGAACTCGAGCCGGAGATGGAGGCGTTGTCCGATGAGGAATTGTCCGGGAAAACGGTGGAGTTCCGGGAGCGCCTAGCCAATGGTGAGTCGCTGGACGACCTTCTTATCGAGGCTTACGCGGTTGTTCGTGAGGCTGCATGGAGGGTGCTGGGCCAGCGTCATTTCGACGTCCAGATCATGGGTGGGATGGCCCTTCATTTTGGCTGGATAGCCGAGATGAAGACTGGAGAGGGAAAGACGCTCGCATCCACTCCTCCGGCGTACCTGAACGCGCTGGCCGGCAAGGGTGTGCACGTGGTTACGGTCAATGACTACCTTGCCAGGCGTGACTCCGAGTGGATGGGTCGGCTCTATAATTTTCTCGGCTTGAGTGTAGGAAGGGTCTCTCCCGATGTACAGGATTTTGATGACAAGAAGTCCGCGTATGCCTGTGACATCACTTATGGCACCAATACCGAACTCGGGTTCGATTACTTGCGTGACAATATGGCCAGGTCGCGAGAGACCATGGTGCAGCGGGGCTTTGCTTATGCAATCGTCGACGAAGTAGATTCCATCCTCATTGACGAGGCTCGAACGCCGCTTATCATATCGGGACCCGCCATGGACTCCGCCAAGCTCTATTACCAGTTTGCGAACCTTGCTCGTACATTGAAAGCGGATGTCGATTATGAAGTTGACGAGGAGAAGCGCATTGTCGTGCCGACGGAGTCGGGCATAGAGAAGGTCGAAAAACAGGTCGGACTCGACAACCTTTACGATTCCATCGCAGTCAATTACGTGCATCATCTTACCCAGGCACTGCGTGCCAAGGAACTTTATCACAGGGATAAGGATTACCTTGTAGCGGATGGGGAGGTGAAGATTGTCGACGAGTTCACCGGCAGGGTACTTGAAGGGAGACGCTGGTCAGATGGCCTTCATCAGGCCGTGGAGGCAAAGGAACGGGTGAGGATCAAGGAGGAGAATCATACCTGGGCCACAGTTACCCTGCAGAACTACTTCCGTATGTACGAAAAGCTTGCAGGGATGACCGGTACGGCATCGAGTGAGGCCGCAGAGTTTGCGAATACCTACGGGATGCAGGTTGTATCCATCCCCACCAACGAGCCGATGGTACGAGTTGACCAGCCCGACATCATCTACAAGACCGAGGATGCCAAGTTTGCCGCCGTTGCCGACGATATAGCCATGCGACACGAGAAGGGACAGCCTGTGTTGGTGGGCACTGCTTCGGTTGCCAAGTCCGAGAAGCTTGCCAGAGTGCTGGAAAGCCGCGGAATCCCCCACCAGGTACTCAACGCAAAGCATCATGCCAGAGAGGCGGACATAGTGGTGCAGGCCGGGCGTCTCGCAAGCGTGACCGTGGCGACCAACATGGCCGGTCGTGGGGTCGACATCCTACTGGGCGGGAATCCTGAAGGATTGGCCGCCCGTGAGGTCGCGGCACGGGGGATAAGCGTCGACAGTGACGAGTACGGCGCACTTTATGATGAGTATCTGAAGAAATACAAGGAGGCATGCACTGCCGAGGGTGACATCGTGCGCGAGGCCGGTGGGCTGTACGTGCTAGGCAGTGAGCGCCATGAGAGTCGCAGGATCGATGATCAGTTGCGTGGACGGTCCGGCCGGCAAGGTGATCCGGGAGAGAGCCGTTTCTACCTGTCGCTCGAGGACGATCTGATGCGACTCTTTGCCACCGGAGCCATGCAGTGGGTGATGGAACGTGCGTTGCCGGAGGATGTGCCCATAGAGGCGAGGATGGTGACAAAAGCCATAGAGAAGGCACAGCGTAACGTAGAGCAGCGTAATGCGGAGATCCGCAAGGATGTACTCAAATACGACGAGGTGCTGAACGAGCAACGCAAAGTGATATATGCCAGGCGTATACAGGTGATCGACAACGAAGATCTGAAGGAGTTCACCAGAGGCCTGCTGGAGGATACTATCCTGGCACTTGTGGAGAGGTACTGCCCGGGAGATTTCCAGGAGGAGTGGGACACAGAGGGTCTAGTGGCCGAACTCGGCCAGTACTATCCTACGGAGTTCCATCCTGACGATCTGGCCGCTGCCAGGCATAGTACACACTTGGCCGAGAGTCTCGTGGCTGAAGCTCTCCAATATTACGAATCGCGTGACAATATATTTCCAGGTGGTGCAGGAGATGCAAGGTCTGTGGAGCGGGAAGTCATGCTGCAGATGATCGACCAGCACTGGAAAGATCATCTCATGGAGATGGATTACCTAAGAGAGGGGATCAATCTCCGCGCGATGGGGCAGTTGGATCCGCTGGTGGCCTGGCAGGCTGACGGCTACGAGTTGTTCGGGCAGATGATGGACCGGATCAATGATGACTACCTGCGCTACGTTCTGCACGTGGATGCCGTGGAAGGTATGGAGGAGGAGCCGGACCTGGCCCAGGTGAGCTACCAGGCGGCAGGTGGGCCGGCTCAGGAACTCGATTCGCTGTCACAATCGCTCGCATATGTGAACCAGGGGACGCTTGCCGCGAATGTCACTGCGCCTTTTGCAGGCGCGTTGGACCAGCAGCCAGCGCGGGTGGGAGGAGATGTGGAAGGAGGGCTATGGGTGGATGGTGGGACAGAGGCTGGGTTGGCCCGCGGCGCAGTTGCCCGCGGCGGGGGGGTGCCGGGAGGTGCTCATGGCAGGACAGCCGGATCCGGCGAAGGCGCTCCTGCCGGCAGAGATGGCAGGGGAGGCGGCGGCGGGAAGGATGCTAAGGCCAAGCTGGGCCGGAACGACCCCTGCTGGTGCGGGAGCAACAAGAAGTACAAGTTCTGCCATGGGGCTGGATGATGGTGGGTCGGGCGGCGGCAGGTCGTAGGGCGGCAGGTTGCAATCATGAATCCGGCTGAAGCGAGCGCAGCTCTTGCTGGCTTGGCGGCCAGGCTGGGTGAGGCTGAAGTATATATGGGTCTGGACAGGTTGCGTGCCCGAAAGGAAGAGCTGGACAGGGCGGTATGTGATACACACCTGTGGGATGACCCCGATCATGCAAAAATGGTCACCAGTGATCTCGCCGGAGTCGAGGACGATATTGCTATCCTGGATGATCTGCGCAGGAGGCTGGAGGACTCGGAGACATTACTTGCACTGGTCCGGGAAACTGGTGACAACTGGATGGATCCGGAATTGCCTGCCGCCCTGGAGGATATTGATCATCGGTTGGCCGAGTTGGAGATACGCTCCCTGCTCTCGGGTGAGCACGATGCGCTGGATGCCGTCGTAGAGCTTCACGCTGGGGCGGGCGGAACGGATGCTCAGGACTGGTGCGAGATGCTCATGAGAATATATATCCGGTGGGCTGAACGTAACGGTTTCGGGGTGGAGGTGGACGAGGTGACCGAGGGGCAGGAGGCCGGGCTTCTCTCGGCAACTTTCATCATAAAGGGACGCTATGCATATGGGATGCTCTCTGCAGAGAGGGGTGTGCACAGACTGGTCAGGATCTCTCCTTTTGATTCGCAGCACCGGAGGCACACCAGCTTTGCCTCCCTCGACGTAGTGCCTTTCCTAGAGGACATCCCGGAGGTGGAAATTGACGAGAAGGAGTTGCGGGTGGATACATACCGATCGGCCGGCGCAGGCGGGCAGCATGTCAACAAGACGGATTCTGCTGTCAGGCTGACCCACTTGCCCACCGGCCTGGTTGTGACCTGCCAGAACCAGCGCAGCCAGCATCAGAACAAGGCGCGTGCCCTGCAGATCCTTGCAGCCCGGTTGGCGGAGCGCATCCGTGAAGAACGCCGCCGGGAGATGGATTCTCTGGCCGGTCCGAAAGAGGAGGTTGCCTGGGGGAGCCAGATACGGTCGTATACGCTGGCTCCATTCCAGCTTGTCAAGGATCACCGGACGCAGGAGGAGACCGGTAATGTCGAAGCTGTTCTGGATGGGGACATATCCAGGTTCATAGAGGCCGAATTGAGGCGCCGGCGATCTACCGCATCCGCTTGACCGGCTCAGTTGCTTCGCGAGCGGCACTCGATTCCTGCTTGGCGGCTGGGTGCAGGTGCTTAGATGGTGATGCTGGGTTCAATCGCCTCACGACTGGCACCCAGTCTTCGCTGGTCGGCGCCATGGCGCTGCAACCCGCTGGGGGATTCCGGGTGGGGGATTCCGGAGATAAGCCCGAGGATGGAAATAAAAATAAATAAGCCGCCTATCCATGCACTGTTGTTGCGGGGCTGGTATACTGTGAACCGTTGCCCGGATGTACCCTTAACCGGCTGGTGGACGGCTAGGGTCAGGGTCGGCGGAGGCTATGCAATTGTTGGAGCCGATGGGGCTGCCAACGGTATGGCGGTGTAAATAAATCAATTATGATTACCCTCGAAAACGTTACAAAGGTTTATAAGACCGGCACGGTAGCAGTAAAGGACCTCACCTTTGAAATCACAAAAGGCGAGTTCGTCTTTATTGTGGGTGCTTCCGGTGCGGGCAAGAGCACCTTGATGTCGTTGATACTGCGGGAAGAGTTGCCCGATAAGGGGAGGATCTGGGTCGCGGGCAGGGATCTCGCCCGGTTGCCGCATTGGCGGGTGCCGTACTTGCGCCGCAATATCGGCTGCGTGTTCCAGGACTTCAGGTTGCTGTCCAATAAAACCGTCTTCGAGAATGTGGCCTTTGCGCTTCAGGTCATAGGCAGGCCGCGCCATCAGATCGAAAGGCAGGTACCCCAAGTACTTGAGCTGGTAGGTCTCAGGAACAAGATGCGGGATTTGCCCGAAGAGCTGTCAGGCGGGGAACAGCAGCGGGTGGCGATCGCCCGGGCGTTCGTGAACAGGCCGCTCATTTTGATTGCCGACGAGCCGACGGGCAACCTTGATCCTACTACCAGTAAAGGCATCGTGCAGTTGCTGGACCGGGTCAATAAGACCGGCACCACCGTAGTGGTGGCAACTCATGACGCGAGCATAGTGAACACCATGAGGAAGAGGGTTCTGGAACTCGATAATGGCGAGGTGGTGCGTGACCAGTCGAGAGGAGTCTACGATGTAGAGCTCGAGGATTCCTCAGTGCAACCGGTAGGCGCCCGGTCGAAGGGTAGGCGAGGGACGGTACTCCGTTGAGGTTCCATGCCGCACCAGAGGAGACCGCAGATGAGACTGCGAAGGATGCCGGTGCCGGCAGTGCTCCCATGGCGTATGGGGTGTTGCCGAGGGTCAGTGCTAGGCCGGTGCGCAGCTGCGGGAATTGCGCTACCTGGTGCCGTAGGTGTTGCCGAGGGTCAGTGCTAGGCCGGTGCGCAGCATGATCGGAAGGGAAGGGAGTGTAGCGGTCAGGAGGGGTATGTGGCTGTACCTATGAACTTTGTGGCACGGGAAGCGGGCAGCAACCTCTGGCGGAATCGCTTGATGACCGTGGCTGCAATATTGACCGTGGCTGTTTCGCTTTCGCTGGTAGGAGCGGCACTCTTCCTGCGCCAGGGTGTATCGAATGCCACTACCGAGTGGCAGCACGGAGTCAGCGTGATTGTATGGTTCCATCCTAGCTCCTCGATAACAGAGCAGCGTGCGGTCGGTGACGAGCTTACCCAGCTCTCTTACGTGAAGTCGTGCACCTATAGGACCCAGACTGACAACTACAACCAGGGTAAGAGGTACCTGAACGGCTTGCTGGGGTCGGCCAGCAGTGCAGTCACGCCGGCCGTCACGCCGGCTTCAGATAATTGTGTCCTGAAAAATCCGGATGAAGCCGGAGCCATTGCAGCCGCTTTCCGTAACCAGCCGGGCGTTCGCAATGTCAGCTATCCCAGCCAGGCCATACACAATATGGAGAATATTACCCGTACTGTCCAGCTTGCCTTCCTTATCGTTGCGCTTGTCCTGCTGGCATCTGCATCGGCGCTTATTGTCAATACGATAAGACTGGCTATCTTCTCGCGCCGCAAGGAGGTGTCGGTGATGAAGCTCGTAGGAGCCACCAACTGGTTCATCCGGATACCTTTTATGCTGGAGGGCCTAGTGCAAGGGGTAGCGGGAGCGGTGGTGGCTGGCTTGGTCGTGCTGGGACTCAACTGGAGGTTGAACGCCGCCAGCGCCGGGCACTTTACAAGCACCCTTTACAAGATGAGGCTGACGGGGGGAGAGGTGGTCTTGATAATCGTCGCCGTCGGTATCGTCGGGCTGCTGGTCGGGACATTGGGATCTGCATTTGCAATAAGGCGGTTCCTGGACACCTGAATCGCTGCGGCAGCTGACCAGCCTGCACCGGCAATCCACGAAACATCCTCGAAACATTCTCTTCACCTGAAGGTAACCTGCTGGCAATCCGCCCGAAACTTTCAAGTGCTTTAATGAAATCGACTCACTGTAGAGGCGTGTCTAGGGTTCCGTTGCAGGGCATTTCCTGCAGGTCTGGTCCGAGAGGCACAGGTGATCGATGACTTTCCATCCTCACTCCACGGCGGGATAAAAGCCCGGGAGATCGCTGAGAACAGTTGCTGCTCGGCGAGATGCCGGGCAGCCCGATTAGTGGAGGTTAGCATGATGCCGGAATTATCATATGGAAGGTACGGACCGGAAGCGGCGAGAGCGGTTGAAGCGGAGAGCCATCTTCCTTCCACCCAGTATGAGCTGGAGGTGGCAAGAGGGCTGGAGCTGGGACTTCCAGGTGCAGACAGTATTGTGGACAGGAGGATACCCACCTTTTCCCGGGGAGAACTCCCTCACTTCGCCGGAATCAACACTTTTTTGAAGGCTCCATACCTGGAAGACGTGCGTTCCTGTGGTGAATATGATGTTGCCATACTGGGTGTGCCCTTTGATGGTGGCACAACTTACCGGTCGGGGACCCGTTTCGGACCCCAAGGCATACGTAAGATATCTGCATTGTATGGTCCTTACAGCTTCGAACTCGGCGTGGATCTGAGAGAGTCGATCACCATGTGTGATCTCGGTGATGTATTCACCATACCGGCAAATATCGAGAAGACCTTCGACCAGATCACCAAGGCAATATCGCATGTCTATTCTTCGGGAACTTTCCCGGTGGTGCTGGGAGGTGATCATTCCATCGGGTTTCCGACGACCAGAGGGGTCGCCCGCCACCTGGACGGAAATCTTGGGATCATCCATTTTGACAGGCATGTGGATACCCAGGACACGGATCTGGACGAGCGCATGCACACCACGCCGTGGTTTCACGCTACGGATATTCCGAATGTGCCACCGAAGAACCTGGTCCAGTTGGGGATTGGAGGATGGCAGGCTCCGCGTCCGGGAGTGAAGATCGGTCGGGAACGGGGTACCACGATTATGACGGTAAACGATTGCGTGGAGATGGGTATCGAGGCAGCGGCCGAGCGTGCCCTCGAGGTTGCCTGGGAGGGAGCGGAGGCGGTATGGCTGTCCTTTGACATTGACTGCCTGGATGCAGCTTTCGTGCCGGGGACCGGCTGGCCTGAGCCAGGAGGATTCCTTCCCCGAGAGGTGCTCAGATTGATCCAGCTGATTGCCCAAAAGCCGTTGGCGGGGATCGAGATTGTCGAGTGTTCCCCGCCTTACGACAACGCGGAAATCACCTCGCTCATGGCTACAAGAGTCATATGTGACACCCTCGGTTGCTTGGTAAGGGCAGGGCACCTGCCGGGAAGGGGGAACTGAGCAATGACAATGATCAGCGACAAGTTTCCTTCCCAAGTCGATGGAGCCAGTGTAGCGGTAGGAGAACAGCCCGACGATGCGCATGTGAGGTTGCATCGCAATAGGGCAGGACATGGACATGTGGTGGCACAAGGCATAATAGCCAATGGTCCCTTGCTCTGCATGGGGGCGGTACTGACATCTGCCGCCATCTATGCGCAGGGTGCGCTTCCTCTTGCTTACCTGCTCGGTGCAGGGCTGGTATGGTTGTGGGTCAATACTCCGATGCAGTACTCGAAGAAGCTGGCCAGCTCGGGAGGAATGTTCTATTTTGTCAGCAAGGGAGCCGGTACTTACCTGGGGTACCTCGCAGGATTGTGCTATGCGCTCTACTATACAGCGTTTCTGGCTGGTGGAGCAGTCTACTTTGCGGTGATGGTGCAGTCAATGCTGGCGCAGTTTGGGGTACATTCCGTACCAGGATGGCTCTGGGTGCCTTTGACGCTGGCTATAATTGTACCTCCCGGGATACTCGTATACAGAGGAGTGCTGCCCTCATTGCGGTATGGGATAATTGCCGGCCTAGTGGAGATCCTGCTGATGCTGATTACCAGTATTGTCATCGTGGCATTGGCAGGGCATAACAACACGGCGAGCGTGTTTACGCCGGCCTTCGCAAAGACTGGCATGTCAGGGATAGGAGTGGGCTTGCTACTTGCAGCTTTCGGGATGTCCGGATCGACGGCGACCATCTTCCTGGGCCATGAGGCCAAGCTCCCTCATCATGCTGTACGCAGAGGGCTGGTGCTTTCCACCGCAGCGGTGGCGGTCATCATGGTCTTTGTTGCTTACGCTCTTACCATCGGATGGGGTCCCACTCATATGGCGACGTTTGCAAACTCCAGCATTCCTGGATTGCTCGTGATTCACAAGTATATGGGCAGCGGCGTGGAACTGGTGATCGCAGTGTTCATGGCAAACAGTATCGCCAGCGCCATTATCGCATCTACGCTGGTGGTGAGCCGGGTAACGCATGTGATGTCCATGGCGGGCCTGTTCCCGAAACGCTTCAAGGAAGTGGACCAAAAGAGCGGCACGCCGAGGGCGGCCGTACTTGCCTGCCTGGGAACCGCTGCAGCTGGTGCAATTGTCGCAGGGATGATCTGGGGACCGGTGACGGCTTTTACCGTGCTGATACTTGTAGCTACAATGGGAGAATTTGTAGGGCATATCCTTGGCAATCTCGCACTGCCATTTTTTGCTCATAGCCGGCACATGGTACGTGTTGTGGTACATGTTGTATTGCCCATGTTTTCTCTCGTCACAATCGGAATCGGGATCTTTTATACCTTTTTCCCGGTGGTGGTACCGCTCATCTGGGGACCGGTCATATTTCTGATAGGACTTGGCCTGGGAACGGTATTTTACCTCTTCAAGCATATGTCTACGGATGCCGAAGGTCGTGCAGCGTTGAAGGCGCTCGTATCCAGGTTGGGCCTGGATACGGGGGACGGGATGGGTTCACCTGTTGTGCCGTCCTTACCGCACTGTGCCAGCGTACAGGAGTAGAACCTCGATTGATGGATGTAAACTATGAGGCTTAGCCCGCACGAACAAGAGCGGCTCATGATATACCTGGCTGCGATAGTTGCTCGTGATCGCCGCGAACGCGGCCTCGAGCTCAATTACCCTGAAGCAGTCGCCTTGCTCTCCTCTTTTGTACTCGAAGCGGCTCGTGACGGGCAGTCGGTGGCTGACTTGATGGAGCGAGGTAGGCATGTGCTGGGCCGCGAGGACGTAATGGAAGGTGTACCCGAGATGATACCCGAGATGCAGATCGAGGCAACTTTTCCAGATGGGACAAAGCTTGTGACCCTGCACTGGCCGATACAATAGATGTGCGGCGTAGAGCGTGCATGCCGGATGGAAGGTGGTGGAATGTGATACCTGGTGAGGTGCTGGTGGGCGATACTCCCGTTACGATTAATTGTGGCTGTCCGAGCATCCGATTGACGGTGCGCAATAATGGTGACCGTCCTGTGCAGGTTGGTTCACACTACCATTTCAGCGAGGCAAATCCGGCCCTGGATTTTGATCGGGATGCTTCCTGGGGAAAGCGGCTCAATATACCTGCCGGCACTTCGGTCCGTTTCGAACCGGGGATATCCAGGGAGGTGGAACTCATTCCGCTGTCGGGTGGAAGGGTGGTTCCAGGACTCCGGGGGATGTGCGGCGGGCCTTTGGACGATCGAGTGGATACTCATACGAGCAACCGAGGGTGGTCTGAGTGATGCTCGAGAGACGGTACCGGCGTGGTGGCCATGCTGGCCACACGGTGCTGAAGGATGCCGGTGACCCATGATCGAGATTGGCAGGGAGCGGTATCGAGCGCTTTACGGGCCTACGACTTGTGACAGGATCCGCCTTGCGGATACAGATCTGTTCATCGAGGTCACTGAGGACCTGTGCGGCAAAGGTGATGAGGCTGTTTTCGGGGGCGGTAAGGTGATCAGGGAATCCATGGGTCAGTCCATGGTAACCAGGGCTCAGGGAGCTCCAGACCTTGTGATTACAGGAGCGATCATCCTTGATCACTGGGGTATCGTCAAGGCGGATGTAGGCGTGCGTGATGGTCGGATAAGCGCTATCGGTAAGGCAGGCAATCCTGACATCATGGATGGGGTCGATCCTGCTCTCGCCATCGGGCCGTCCACCGAGATTCTTTCCGGCAATGGCAAGATCCTCACTGCCGGCGGCATCGATTGCCACGTACACCTTGTCTGCCCTCAGCTGGTCGGAGAGGCGCTCGGAGCGGGGATCACGACCCTTATCGGGGGTGGTACCGGTCCTGCGGAGGGAACCAAAGCGACTACCGTCACTCCGGGGGAGTGGAATGTCGCAAGGATGCTGGAAGCCATGGATTCCATGCCCGTAAACGTACTCTTGCTTGGCAAGGGCAATACGGTTTCCACCGAAGCCCTGCGGGAACAATTGAGAGCAGGTGTGGGGGGATTCAAGGTCCATGAGGACTGGGGTGCCACTCCTGCAGCGTTGGACGCTTGTCTACAGGTGGCGGATGAATATGGCGTGCAGGTGGCGCTGCATTCCGATACGTTGAACGAGGCGGGATTTGTGGAAAGTACGATCTCGGCTATAGCGGGTCGGGCCATACATGCATACCATACCGAAGGCGCCGGAGGCGGCCACGCGCCGGATATAATCACTGTTGCCGGCTTACCCAACGTATTGCCATCGTCTACTGATCCTACCCGTCCCTATACGGTAAACACCATCGATGAACATTTGGACATGTTGATGGTGTGTCATCATTTGAATCCCGCAGTGCCCGAAGATCTGGCTTTTGCAGAGAGCAGGATAAGGCCATCGACCATCGCTGCTGAAGATGTACTGCATGATTTGGGGGCGATATCAATGATAGGTTCCGACTCGCAGGCCATGGGTCGTATCGGAGAGGTCCCCCTGAGGACCTGGCAGACCGCACATGCCAACAAGTTGCGCAGGGGATCACTGCCAGGAGATGGACATTCCGACAACAATAGGGCGAAGCGATATATTGCGAAGTATACTATATGTCCTGCTATGGCGCATGGGCTGGAAGGCGAAGTCGGGTCAGTCGAGATCGGAAAGCTCGCTGACCTGGTCCTGTGGGATCCGGCCTTCTTCGCGGTCAGGCCTCATGTTGTCCTGAAGGGCGGGATGGTTGTTTGGGCCGTCATGGGAGATCCAAACGCGTCGATACCGACGCCCCAGCCGGAATTGCCCCGCCCTATGTGGGGGGCGGCTCCTGGAGTGGCAGCTCACACCGGTGTGAATTTCGTAGCGCCTGCAGCCTCCGAAGTGGGACTTGGCGAGAGGCTTGGGCTGAGCAAGCCAGTGGTTGCTGTTGCGGATGTCAGGAAGCGGAGCAAGTCCAGCATGCCCAACAATGACGCATTACCCCGGATAGAGGTGGATCCGGATAGCTTTGCCGTGAGGATCGATGGGGAGCTTGTCGATGTAATGCCGATGGAGACATTGCCGATGACTCAAAGGTATTTCCTGTTTTGACTGATTATCCTTCGCAAGTTGGGATGGAGCGGCTTGAGGATGGTGGCTGGCGTGACGATGGTGATATTTTGGGGTCCCCTACTGGCAGCCGGCATGCGGTATGCTCACCCTTGCCTGGCGCGTGCATCGGTCTTACTGGGCGGGATGGGGGTCATTACATCGGTCAGGATGGAGATCGTTACACGAGGAAGGGTATCGAGCTATATACCACCCAGGACGGGGACCAGCGCGGCACTGGCCACGTTGCACCTGCAATCCGGGGAACATCTGCAGCATTTCTCCTGGCTGACGGCAGGTTTCCGGCAGGCGGCCATGCTCACTCAGGGGGCGTGGAGGGGGCTGTAAATGATGGACTGCTGCGAGACCTGGTGTCTCTACGGGATTTCCTCGAGGGTCGGCTGCGGACCGCAGGGCTGGTCTTTGCCGCCCTTTCTTCAGCATCCTGGATTATGGCCATGAGGTGCAAGCCGCAGAGATCAGCCGGCAGCATATCGTTGAAGCATATATCATTCGAGGAATGGTCTTTGCTTGATGCCGAGGCGGATGCACGTCTTGTATCGCCTTCCTTGCGGCGCGTATCGAGAGCGCAAGGACGCCAGCTCTTGCGCAGTGCCGCCGTTGCATGGCCGTCGCCGTTGCTGGATGGGCTTGCCGGTGAAATTGACGGTGGCCCGCATCACTCGATTGCGATGGGTGCATGTGCTGCTGTTGCGGGCCTTACCATAGAGGAGTCTGCACTCGTGGCGGCATACGGATCTATTTCCGGCCCTGGGTTTGCGGCGCTCAGACTGCTCGGATTTGATCCGGCACAGGTATCCTCGGTAGTCGCGGATCTCACCGGCGCTGCCGATCAGGTGGCGATGTCGGCAATGAACGCCGCCAGAGATGCAGCTACGGTGGGGCAGTGGATCCGGCTTCCCGCTCCGGCGTCACCGTTGCTGGATTATTATGCTGAAAGCCATGCCGGGGAGGAGGTGCGTCTCTTTGCATCTTGAAGGGAGTCAACCAGCGATGGGAGAGCATGCAGATCATGCCAGCGGCACCGTAGGCGACGCGTACGAAGGTTGCTTTTACCAGACTAGCGATGCAGGCGGTGCGCGTAGTGCAAGCGATGCAGGCGGTGCGCGTAGTGCAAGCGATGCAGGCGGTGCAAGCAGTGCAGGCGGTGCAGGCGGTGCGCGCAGTGCAAGCGATGCAGGCGGTGCAAGCAGTGCAGGCGGTGCCTGCGTGGCCGAACCAGTGCTGCTCCACGACCACGACCACGACCATGACCATGACCATGACCACGACACGTACTCCCAGCGCAAGGGAGATGCGCAGCCCAGCCCAGTACGGGCGGGTAGCCGGCAAGGACCATTCCGTATTGGCATAGGCGGTCCCGTAGGCAGCGGCAAGACCGCATTGGTGGCATCCTTATGCCGTCAATTGGCCAGCAACTTGAATCTAGCTGTGGTGACCAACGATATCTACACCACCGAGGATGCGGACTTTCTGAAGCGCGCCGGCGTGCTTGCCGAAGAAAGGATCGTTGCAGTGGAAACCGGCTGTTGCCCGCATACGGCCATAAGAGATGACATTGCGGCCAACCTCGAGGCCATTGAATTCCTGGAGGACCGCTTTCCGGGTCTCGACCTCGTTCTTGTAGAGAGCGGTGGGGACAACCTGACAGCTACTTTCAGCTACGGCCTGATCGATGCCCAGATTTTTGTACTGGATGTATCGGGTGGAGATAAAGTGCCGCGTAAAGGAGGACCTGGTGTTACTATGTCCGATCTGCTGGTCATCAATAAGGTTGACTTGGCGGAGATGGTCGGCGCGGATCTCTCCGTGATGAGATCTGATGCAGTATCCAAGAGGGGAGATCGTCCTGTCATCATGTGCTCGCTGCGCAGTACGGGCGGCGGCCAGGAAGTGGCTTCCTGGGTGCGCGGGATTCTCCGGACATAACGGCAATTTCCTGGCATAGAAGACTGGCATCCTGTAGCCATGCAAGCGCATTCACGAGTCTCGGTGAGCATTTCAGCAGATGGAGTCCTTCGTTACGATAGGTTGCGGTCGCAAGTGCCATTGTTGCTGAGGCCCACTCCCTGGGGGCTGTACCTTGTTGGCGGAGCTGCCGGTCCGCTCGGTGGCGACGATCTTGCATTGGAGATTGAGGTGGGATGCGGTGCTTCACTTGTTGTCCGTTCAGCTGCCGCCAGCCTGGCGCGGCGAGGAGTCTCGCAAAGGGCTTCTGAATTTTCCGTAAATGTACATCTTGCCCCGGATGCTTCGCTGTACTGGATGCCCGAGCCTGCAGTGGCGTGTGCAGGTTGTAATCATCATGTAGAGGTGCGGGTAGAGATGGACGCCGGCGCTGGTCTCTACTGGAAAGAAGAACTCGTACTTGGTAGGTACGGCGAAGGTCCGGGAGTTTGGACTTCAGGGTTATCCGTGGATTATGGCGGCAAGCCTCTGGTTCGCCATATGCTGCCGGTAGGTACACCAGGATGGGATGGGCCCGCCGTAATCGGAGACGGTGGCTCGGTAGGTTCTCTCCTGGCAGCCGGCTCCATGGCGGTAGACTCCATCCCGGCGGCCGGCTATCCGGCGGCCGGTTACCCCATTCCTGAGATGCGCTTGTCCGCGCTATCGGTGGAGAGTGGCGGTGATTACGGTAACAGCCCTGCCGGCGGCCCTGCCGACAAAGCCAATTACGTGCGCCTGGAAGATTCCTGTGGTGTGCTGGCAAGGGGAACGCTCATGCGTCTTGCCAGCCCGGGGACCATGATCAGCGCCATTGGGCGAGACCTGATGGCTGTGAGGCGTGTGATTGATATCTTGACCGTCATGGCGACCAGATCGTGTTCCTAGGCTTCGGGTAAAGCTTTGGGAGGGATGTCAGGGCGACAAGTTTCCAGAGCAATCCAAGAGATGTAGCCCAGTACGATGAGGAGTATACCAGGCGCTCCGCCGGCATGAGGCGAGCCATTCAGCGGCTATGAGCACGCGATGTGTACGTGATGAGGCATTTGATGGATGTAGTAGCTGGAGGGTGGACGGCTGAGCCGACTACGACCGGGCGGTGGTTAGGTATCTCATGGATGTAGTAGCTGGAGGGCTCGGTTTAGCTTTGTGCAGGTGCGAGATGAAATGGGAGATCGCCGCTCCATGCGTTACCAGGACCGCTATGGCTATGATGATGATCGCCACCAGGATGATCAGCACCATGCAGCCGGTGGCTAAAGCCCTACGCTGCTGCACCCGCTCCTCGTGTCTGAAAATTGCACGCATAAGACCCATGGGTAGATGATAGTGCAAGCAGGGGCGTGGATGCCGACGTATCGAGCAGGCAAGGCATTGTCGACATGAGTTGAGATCACGTACCTGGCCAGGATAAAGCGGTAGTATTGCTGAGATGCCCGCACGCTTCAAACTTGCTCGCCGTCACCGACAGGCTGCCTTTCCGTCAGATCAGTTCAGGTCCGGGAGACCGCGTATACGATTTGATCGTGATGAGCTGGCTTTCGGCTTGAAGAGCGCAATCGTGCCATGGCTGGTGACGAGGATGATCGTTATCCCAGTCATATTCATGGCCCGCGAGATCGCAACAAAGGGGCATCTGCCGCTTGCCATGGCTGATGTCGCCAAGGAAGGGCTTTTCAGCTGGGATGCCGGATGGTATGCGCTGATAGCCGCTCATGGCTACGGAGCGGCGGGACATTCGGCGTTACGATTCTTTCCCCTTGTTCCGCTCCTGGCAAGAGGGGTCAGCTATTTGCCGTTTATGAGTGTGCGTCTTTCCCTGCTGGCCGTTTCCAACCTGTCTGCCCTGCTCGGATTGGCACTTATGGTCGTCTTGGTAAAGCAGGAGACTGGGGATAGCGCAACGGCCGTCCGGAGCGCATGGCTGATGTCGCTTGCCCCAGCTGCATTTACTTATGTGATGGGGTATGCGGAGGCTACACTACTTGTTCTCACGGTGGCCACTTTTATTACGCTGAGAAACCGGAGATGGTGGTGGGCGATGGTCTTCGGGATCCTGGCGGGGCTCACTAGGCCAATCGGCATCCTGCTTGCGATACCGGCCATCATAGAGGGACTGCATGAGTTTCGGCAGGCGGCTTTTCGTGAACGGCTTGGCAGGTTGGCAGCGGTGGGCGGAGGACCGCTTGGCGTACTGTCCTATCTCGTATTTCTGGGGTTTTACTATCACCGCCCGCTGGCTCCAATTACCATAGAGCGGCGGCACCGGGGAGGGTTTACTGATCCGCTGGTCACGCTATACCATGAGGTGGCGCTGCTGGTCGGCGGCCATCATCTGGAAGAGGCGCTGCACCTGCCCTGGGCGTTACTTGCCATCGCACTGGTGGCTGTCGCTTTCTGGAAATTACCTGCAAGCTACGGTGCGTTTGGCGCAGCCGTCGTGCTGGTGGCGCTCTCCGGACGGAACATAGACTCCTTTGAACGTTATGCTATGTCGGCCTTTCCGCTGGTCATTGCCGGTGCCATGGTTACATCTGGCCCGAAGATGGAGAGGTACGTACTGGCTATGCTTACTGCCGGCCTCGTGGCGTATTCGACGCTTGGTTTCCTGCATCTTTACGTGCCATGATGAGTCAGGTCGTTAAGGTTTACTTATCGTTCAGATTTACTTAGAGGCTCAGCGGATAGGGGCTCTGGATCAGGGAGGCGTAATCCAGCGCACGGGCTGCGGCTACCAGCTGTGGCTGGTGGGCTGGTGGGCTGGTGGGCTGGTGATATAGCGTGTTGGACATGGGATTACTGTCCGTACTGGAGATAGAACGCGATGAGCATATAGCTACCCTGTGGCTGAACAGGCCGGAGGCGAGAAACGCCATGGCCCCGGAGTTCTTTGAAGAGTTGCCGCTTGCGATGGAGGAGCTTTCCTCTGACAGAGGTGTCAGGGTGGTGATAGTGGCTGCCAGGGGCGAGCATTTCAGTGTGGGGTTGGATCTCAAGGCGGCGATGTCTGGGGGATTGCCTGGGGGGCCGGTAGGCGTCAATGACACATCGATGGCTGCTCGTGCAGCTTCGACCAGGGGGACGGTTTTACGTCTGCAGGCAGCGATTACCAGTGTGGCGCACTGCCCCAAGCCGGTTATAGCTGTCATCCATGGCTATTGCATTGGTGGGGGTCTTGATCTTGCCTGTGCCTGCGACATCCGTATCGCCAGCGAAGATGTTGTTATCTCGTTACGAGAGACTCGCATGGCAATGGTGGCGGATCTGGGCAGCCTCCAGCGTCTCCCGTACATAATAGGCAAGGGGCATCTGGCGGAGATGGCATTTACCGGAGAGGATATGCCGGCTGCGCGAGCAAGAGAGATCGGGCTGGTGAATTATGTATTTTCCGATGCTGGCGAGGCAATGTCGGGTGGCCGGAGGTTGGCCGTCAGGATAGCCGCCAACCCACCATTGGCCGTGCAGGGTGCAAAGGCGGTAATCTCCAGGCGCGAAACCGGCGAAGTGGCGGAAGGTCTTGACTATACAGCCACCTGGAATGCCGGTCACCTGGCTTCAGATGACTTGACGGAAGCCATAACTGCCTTTATTGAAAAGCGCGATCCTCACTTTACCGGTACCTGACCTACATCTTTACACGATATTACGGATATTGCTGCTGGATATTGCCGCATATTCCCATGACTGCCAACGTTGCTATGACTGGCGAACCTGGCTGCCCTTACTACTTCTGTTTCCATGACCGCCAACGTTGCAGTTCTCCTCTTCGACACTGCCGGCGGCACCGTTCCCGTGGTTGCACACCAGGCTCAAGGATTGCCTTACTGCAGTAGGCACGGGACATGCCTCCTTGGAGATCACGATTCGATCCCACCGTGCCGTGATGCCCGCCGTATCGTGCATCCGTTCGACGTCGCGCACCTGTGACGGCTCGACAAGGGCTACTACCGTACCGGATGCTCCTGCCCTGGCTGTACGTCCGGAACGGTGCAGGTAGTCCTTGTGGGTGCTGGGCGGATCAAAGTGTACTACGAGGCTGACATCGTCCACATGTATACCTCGTGCTGCGACATCAGTTGCTACGAGGACGCGTGGCCGGCCTGCAGCAAAGCTCGACAGCGCGCGTTGACGCTGGTTCTGGCTGAGATTGCCGTGGATGGAGGTGGAGTCCACTCCCGCACGGGTAAGCTGCTTCGCCAATCTATCTGCTCCGTGTTTCGTCCGTACGAAGAACAGGGTCCGCTCCGGGCGTGCAGCGATTTCAGCCGCCAGTGTGACTTTGTCCTGTGCGGGCAGGACGAGTGCGCAGTGTTCTGCCGCTTCTACAGCTGAGTTAGCGGTCGCGACTGCGTGTATGGCAGGGTCAGAAAGGTAAGTGCGCATGAGCCGCTCCACATCTCGGTCCAGAGTGGCAGAGAAGAACATCCGCTGCCCGATTGCCGGCGTAGCATCCAGTATACGCGTGACTGACGGAAGAAAGCCAAGGTCGGCCATGTGGTCAGCCTCGTCGAGCACTGTAATTTCCACGGAATCAATCCTGCAGGCACGGCGTTCGAGCAGGTCAATGAGCCGGCCTGGCGTGGCGACAACTATGTCCGTTCCTCGCCGTAGGCGGTCCATCTGCCTGCCTATGGGCGCACCGCCGTATACCGTGGTCACCCGGATGCCAACCTCGCTACCGAGCGGAGCGAGCACGTCAGCCACCTGTTGCGCCAATTCGCGGGTGGGAACGAGGACCAAGCCACGCGGTGTCCTTGCTTTCACCTCTCCTGCAGCGGCTAGGCGTGCAATCATCGGAAGGCCGAAGGCGAGGGTCTTGCCCGATCCGGTCTGTGCCCGGCCCAGCACATCCCGGCCTGAAAGGGCATCCGGCAGGGCGCTTGCCTGGATTGCGAAGGGCGCGTGGATACCGCTCCTTCCAAGGGCTGAAACGAGCGATGGGGTAAGTCCGCACTCGGCGAATGTGGTTACGATCGGTGCTGTTGCGTCCAGTGCGTTGTCCAGGGAGTCTTCCAGGGAGCTGCCCAAAGGGTTTTCCCGAGCTACCGCTCCTGTATCTTGGTGTTTTACGGCGCTGCGGCGATCGGCGAACTGCCTTCCGGCATTGCCTGATGTCCTGCTCGTACCCGACCCTGTACCTGCAAATGCCGGCTTGGGTCCGTTGCGCCTGCCTGACCGTTCACCGGCGCTGCCTGACTGACTGCCTGCACCTGCGAATGCTGGCTTGGGTCCGTTGCGCCTGCCGGGCCGCCTGCTACTGGTACCGCCTGCTGTGCCTGTACCCGACCCTGCACCTGCGAATGCTGGCTTGGGTCCGTTGCGCCTGCCGGGCCGCCTGCTACTGGTACCGCCTGCTGTGCCTGTACCCGACCCTGTACCTGCGAATGCTGGCTTGGGTCCGTTGCGCCTGCCGGGCCGCCCGCTGGAGCTAGTGTCTTGTCCGCCATCTCCGAAAGCAGGTGTCGAGGAGCGGCGATTGGCGGACCGCTGGGATCTTATACGAAAGGACGCGCGCTCGCGCCCTGCAGTATCTGGCATGGTATTACTCCATAGTAGTTCGTTGGCCACATCGTGCTGGAGATGTTTACGGGTAGCTGGATCCCAAATGTATGGGATCGCCAGGGAACGAAAGAACTACTTGCACAAGCGACCGCGTGGGCCACTCGCCCACTGAGTGATGGCAACGATTGCCATCAATGTAATTAGTATATCATATAACAGCGGCTGGTGCAGTGCGGGCTCTGGGATATTTATCGGGATGTGCCAAACATCGTAGAGTGCCTGGTGGGGCAGGGCAAGATCGGCGATAAGATCCATCCTGGACGGCCATGGGGGTCGGCAGCCTGAGTAAATCGCAGGAGAGGCATAGGATCGCTCGTGAATCTGCTCGGGTGACCAAGGCTGGTTGTAGAATGCAGGTTGCGTATGAACTGGATGCATAAAGTGTCCGGTATGTATTTCTGTACGATATCAAGTGAGGTGAGTGTGAATTTTGCTGTAGACAAGATGAGTATTGGTGTTGTGTTCGGAGGTCCTTCCGATGAGCACGATGTGTCCGTACTGACTGGTCTGCAAGCTCTCCATGAGTTACATGGAGCCGTCCGGAAAGTGCTGGGCATTTACTGGTCGAAGCCAGGAGATTTCTATCGTGTACCACCCGTGCTGGAAGCCATGGAGTTTCGGGATGGAGTGCCTCGTGTGGCAGAGCCGCTGGTGCTGGAGGTTGGACCGCGAGGAGGGTTTGCCCATCGTTCGAGGATGGCCAAGAAGCATATTCCACTGGATGTCGTAGTCAATTGCTGCCATGGTGGCCCTGGAGAAGACGGGACATTGCAGGCGATGCTCGAAATGGCTGGACTCAGTTTTACGGGACAGGGCGTTGCCGGATCGGCACTGTCCATGGACAAGCTCGCATTCTATGGCGTTGCCGTGTCGGCAGGGATTCCAGTACTTCCACGTATACTGCTGAGTAGCGAATCGGAGGGATCCAGGTCAGAGGATGTTCCATTCGATCCTCCCTATATAGTGAAACCCAGGTTCGGCGGGTCGTCGATAGGGGTGGAGGTGGTTGCCGACCTTGTAACCGCGTACGCCCGCGCCAAGGTGAGCCCGTACCTACAACGTGGTGCTGTATTAGAGCCCTACAGGCCCGATCTCGCAGACCTGAACGTGGCAGTGCGATGCTTTCCGGCAATCGAGGTATCTGCCGTTGAGCGTCCTCTGAGGCAGAGCGATTCAGAGGAGATACTCAGCTATGAAGACAAGTATTCTGGACGGGAGGGTATGGCCAGCGCCCCGCGAGAACTACCGGCGAAAGTGGATGCAACCGTAATGGCAAATATTGCCGACATATCAAGGTCGCTCATCGATCTGGTTGCATTGCGTGGAATCACGCGGGTGGATTTCCTCTGGGGTGAGGGGGAGCTTTACCTGAATGAGGTCAACTCGATTCCGGGGTCACTGGCCAGGTATCTCTGGATCGATCCCGAGAGGAGATTTATCGAGCTTCTTGATGGCATGATCTCCGAAGCGCTGGCGGGTCCAGCGGTGACTTACAGTGCACTTGGTGCGGACGGATCTGTTCTCGAAAAAGCATCGGACATGGCATCCAAGCTGGCATGATACGCCTCTGACTGGTCATGCCAGGGTATGCCGTTGCCGGCCGCGTAGGCGTCCCCGTTCGGCATGGCTGAGTATGGCTTTGCGAAGCCGGATTGCATCAGGAGCGACCTCCACGTATTCGTCCTCTTCGATGAACTCCAATGCCTGTTCCAGCGAGAGTTGGAGGTGTGGTGTCAGTCGTTCGAACTCTTCAGCAGTCGACGAACGCATGTTGGTGAGCTTCTTCTCCTTGGTGGGGTTGACGTCCATCTCGTCGGGACGAGAGTTCTCTCCCACTATCATGCCTTCGTAGACCTCTTCGGCAGGGCCGGTGAAGAGTGTTCCTCGTTCTTGCAGCGACATCAAAGCATAGGTGGTTGTCACTCCGCGCCGATCAGCCACCATCGAACCGTTGCGCCGGCTGCGCAGTTCTCCATGCCACGGTTCCCACCCATCGAAGATATGATGGATGATGCCGGTTCCTCTGGTGCCGGTCAGGAACTCGGTGCGGAAACCAACCAGCCCGCGTGCAGGTATACGGTACTCCATGCGCACCCAGCCGGTGCCGTGGTTTACCATCTCTAGCAATTTTCCCTTGCGCAATGCCAGCAACTGCGTTGCCACCCCCAGGTAGTCTTCGGGAATGTCCACGGTCAGGTGTTCCATGGGTTCGTGGAGTTGGCCATCTATCTCTCTGGTAACGACCTGTGGCTTACCTATAGTAAGCTCGAAACCTTCGCGACGCATGGTCTCCACTAGGACGGCAAGCTGTAATTCCCCGCGACCCTGTACCACCCATGTATCTGGAGACGATGCAGGCAGTACTCGTAGAGACACGTTTCCTACCAGTTCGTTATCGAGACGTCCCTTGACAAGGCGTGCAGTCAGCTTGGTGCCACTGGTTCCCGCCAGAGGCGAGGTATTTATTCCAACGGTCATCGATAAGGTTGGCTCGTCTACTGCGATGACATCCAAGGGGTGTGGGTCATTGAGGTCAGCTAGGGTTTCGCCTATGGAGATGTCACTCATCCCTGCTACGGCGACAATCTCGCCAGGGCCGGCCTCGTCGAGATCGATCCGGGTCAGCGCCTCGGTGCCGTACATCTCGGTTATTTTCGTTCGCACGATGCTACCGTCGAGCCTGCACCATGCAACCTCTTCGCCTTTGCGCAGGTGGCCGTTGTGGATGCGGCAGATAGCCAGCCTGCCCACGTATGGTGAGGCGTCAAGATTGGTTACGAGCGCTTGCAGAGCGTGGTCCGGCGTGAACGCTGGGGCAGGGATGTATTCCAGGATTGCCTCGAACAGGGGAACAAGGTCTCCTGATGGCTTAGCAGGGTTGCCGGTTGCCCATCCGGCGCGGGCGCAGGCGTAGAGTATAGGAAAATCGATCTGGTCCACATCGGCATCGAGGTCCAGGAACAATTCTTCTATATCATGCACTACGTCTGTGATGCGTGCGTCAGGGCGGTCCACCTTGTTGATCACCACGACTACCGGTAAACGTGCCTGTAGTACCTTACGCAGGACAAACCTGGTCTGGGGAAGCGGACCTTCTGAGGCGTCCACCAGCAGTACCACGCCATCGACCATCGACAGTCCTCGCTCCACCTCACCTCCAAAGTCCGCATGTCCTGGAGTATCGACCACCGTGATCTTCACTCCTTTATATCGGACGGAGGTGTGCTTGGCAAGGATGGTGATCCCTTTTTCACGTTCAAGATCATTGGAGTCGAGGATGCGATCCGCAACTTCGGCACCTGCCCTGAAGGCTCCAGTCTGGCGTAGCATGGCATCGACCAGCGTGGTCTTTCCATGATCTACGTGAGCCACTATCGCTACATTGCGAAGGTCACCGCGCCTTGCGGTAGTTTCCTGGCGATTAGGTGCATGGGACGGCGTAACGCGCGAAAGAGTCATGAGGTGATCATGATAGCCGAGTTCGGGCCCCTGTATCTACTTGGCAATGGATTGGAGCGGTATACGAGTTCGTATACCGGGGAAATGAGTGGACCCGGATACGTATTTTGGCAGGCCCATGCGATACCGTTACACGTTAGTCGCCGTCCACTTTGATGGCGCGTAGAAACGACGTTATGATCAGCGCTACTGTACCGGGGCGCTCCAGATGGCAGGCATGGCCAGCGCCTGGTATGAGTGACACTCGAGCATTGTCACCTATGAGCCGGGCCATCCTATCTGCGGCGTATGCATAGCGGCTGTCCAGCATCCCTGCCACGATCAGAACCGGCATTGCCAGCTCATGCAGGCGATCCCACAAGGGATCACAGGCAGCAGCGCCGCACATCCGTAGGCTGGATGCAAGCCCAACAGGTGTGTTCTGCATGCGTCGATCGATCATCCTGGCGTGCTGTGGCATGGTGGCGAAGAGGGGCTGTTCCGTCCAGTCATGTAAGAATGCTTCCAGATCCTTGCCTTCCTCCAGTTCCCTGGCCATAGCTTCGTCGGAGACGCGGCGCCTATTTCTCGCGACACCGTCCTCTATCCCGCCGTTTGCGGAGATGAGTACCAGTCTTTCTACGATATCGGGGTTGGATAGCGCCAGATGGAGGCAGATCCTGGCTCCCAGAGAATACCCTATGTATGTTCCTTTCCCAAAGCTGAGCCCGAGCATTTCAGCTGCGGCCCAAGGACCTGCAGAGATATCAGAGGAGTGGCCGTGCCCGGGCAGGTCCACCGTGTATATCTCGTTCGCCCTGCCGGCGGGATCCTGCAGGCGTTCGGCGAAAGCGCCGAAGCATCCAGCGTTCTGGGTGAATCCATGCACGAGTAACGTTCTCATTGTTATGCCTATTGTACTTGTATGCTTACCGATGCAATGCTTACCGATGCAATGTCAACGGCAACCTATGAGATGATGAGAGCACTAGAACTGATGATGCAGGGTGGCAGGCATCCTGGCAGTCTGGATACCACAGGAGTATGCTGAGCAGGCGATGGAGTCGAAGTGGTCATGAGCACGGAGGATGATGGAGGCGCAGGCGGCTTGCCTCTTCCCGAGGATGTACAGGCGACGTTCTGCGCAACGCTGGTTGACGAGTGGGTACGTGGGGGAATGGTGCATGCCGTCGTTTGCCCCGGATCACGCTCCACGCCGCTTGCTCTTGCACTGGTGCGTAACTCAAGCGTGACTGTACACGTGCGCTTGGACGAGAGATCGGCAGGCTTTTTCGCGCTGGGCCTGTCCGCAGCCAGTTCTCTCCCTGTGATCGTCTGCGTAACTAGCGGGACCGCTGCGGCTGAACTCCATGCTGCTGTGATCGAAGCTCATTATCAGGGGGTATCGCTATTGGTATGTACGGCCGACAGGCCTGCAGAACTCAGACTGGTGGGGGCGCCCCAGACAGTGGATCAAGTCGGGATTTATACATCGTCCACGAGATTTGCTGTCGATGTACCAGCTCCAGATTGGACGCTGCGCCACACGTGGCGCTCGCTGGCCGCCAGGTCGCTGAACGAATCGCTGTGCAGCCCTTACGGAGCTGGGCCCGTGCACCTGAATCTACAGTTTCGAGAGCCATTGATCGGTCGTGTTCTCGAACTGCCCGGTGGTAGGCCAGCGGGCAGGACATGGCATTCTACCGCTGGTACGAGATCAGCGCAGGATGCCGGCAGGCTACACGGCGTCTTGCCCGGGGGTGGTGATCGGACTGCCCTTTCGACAACAATTACCGGGATAGTTGATTCGGCCTTGCCCGGGGGTGGTGACCAGGTTGCAGGGTCACTCGAATCGCTGGTGCGTGGTGGCCTCGTCCAGGCAAAGGGCGTCATAGTCGCTGGCCAGCTCTCGCCGCAAGACAGGGAGCAGTCGAAACGGATTGTGTCGCTTGCCAGGGCGCTCGAATGGCCATTGCTGGCGGACCCACTCTCTATGTGTCGGGTGGATCAGCCGGGTGTAATTGCAGGTGCTGACAGTATTGTGGGCGATGGATATGCTCGCGAAGCACTACGGCCAGACATAGTGCTGAGATTTGGGCGACCATGGGCATCGAAGAGGGTGAACACCTGGTTGGCTGCTCTAGGGCGTGACGGTGTGGAGCAGGTCGTGGTCGACCCTTACTGGGGCTGGGTCGATCCGGATAGGACCGCTTCGGTCATGGTAAACCAGGGTGTCGATGCGGTTTGCAACTATCTTGCCGGAGAGGCTGGACAGCACGCAACTGGCCGGGATTGGCTTGGGGCGTGGCAGGCCGCGGAGGATGCAGTTCAGGCTCGTATCGATAGGTGGTGCACCGAGCATGGTGAAATTACCGGTCCAGGTGTGGCAAGGATGCTGGTATCGTATGCTGGAAATGGTGGGATTCTCGTGGTGTCCTCGTCGCTGCCTGTCAGGGATGTTGAACGATACGGTGCCAGAGTATCCGATCCACCAGTGGCGATTGCCAACAGGGGCGCCAATGGCATTGATGGCGTGGTTTCTACGGCCATGGGATCAGCGGCAGAGTCAGCTATGGACGTGACTCCTCGTAATGTAGTGGCCCTGGTTGGCGACTTGGCGTTCCTCCATGATCTGACTGCTCTCGTCAGGCCTGCTGATGCGGGTCGATCAGGGCGTCTTACCGTTGTCGTGCTTGACAATGGCGGCGGTGGTATATTCTCGTTACTTCCACAGGCTGCGCTGTTGGATCGTAATACGATGGAAAGACTCTTCACCACCCGCCAAAAACCCGGCATCGAAGAGGTGGCTCGCGGCATGGGAGTCCCTGCCGTTAAGGTGGAAACCATGGATGCACTTGCTGGCGCACTTGCGGAGATGGATGCCGGGGGTGAGCATACAGCGGGTGCCGGGAAAAAGAAGAAAGGGCGCCCGGCAAGTACCGGAGGAGTAAGGGACTCAGGTGCAGGAACTTATGAGGTAAGGGACTCCAGGGTCAGCGGGGTCAGGATCATCCATGCCAAGGCGCCTGGAGTGACCACCTCTGCCGAGATTTACGCCTCAATACAGAAAGAGCTGGAAGATGCCGCTTGTCATGGTATCGATGCCTACTTGCGCGACAGACCGCTTACTTCGTGGGATGGGTGATCGTATTGTCCAGCGCAGATGCCCTGGAAAGCAACTGGATGCCTGACGATATTGACTTGGTGGATTCGGTCATCAGCTTATGGCTTGGCGGTGAGGATGCCCCCTTGTAACAGTCGAGCGAGGCGGTATACTCGTCCTTGTAGGCTGCGTGGAGGAGATTGGTGAGAGCCTGATCCGGAGTGGGCAGGTAGCTATTTGCATGCCTGGCGTCGATTCCGAGCACTTCACAGGCTGTCCTGATGGCGTTGTTGTCATGTCCAGCCTGAAGCGTACTGATCCGCTGGTTGTCATTTTCAAGGGTGGTGCGTGCTTGAGAAAAGAGCGATCCTTTATTCCAGGCGGCCACCCTGTGCGGCAGCGAACCTGTCATATCCGCACCCGCACAACCAGCCAGGAACGTAGCGCAGGCAACAAGTATCGCGGCAGCTGCCATCAGCTGGAGTTTCGAATGCCTGAATATGCCATTAAGCATAGCAGTAAGCATAACGGCAAATACAACGATTGATCATGCGCGAGCGAGCACGTATTCTGACGATCTCGTCCGGTGCTTATACGATTGTACGATCTTCCTTTGTACGATCTTCTTCTATGACCCTTCTCGGAACATCGCCCCACAGGTCTTCTATGTCGTAAAAGGCTCGTGTTTCCCGGTCAAATATATGTACGATTACGTCACCGTAGTCCATCAGCACCCACTTACAATCATCCAGCCCCTCCACCTGAACGGGATGGGACCCAGTGGCCTGCTTGACGCAACGTTCCACTTCGTCTGTTACAGCCCTCACCTGCCGGGCATTCCTTGCGCTTGCAACGATGAACGTATCCGCCAGATACGAAACTTCTCCCATTTCCATTATAACCACGGAATCTTCAGTCTTCCCGGCTGCCGCATTCGCAGCAATCATGGCAGTACTCGCCACCTTCAAAAGGTCAGCCATCGTATAATCCTTTCTCCTTGATGAAACGCTCCACACTTCTCGGAACCATTCCGGTAATGGGCAAACCGCCGGCCACTCGTTGCCTGATATTGCTACTTGATATGTCTACAAAAGGAATGAATACCTCGATGATGTCGAAACCCATCGATTCCAGCTCATCGAGCCGCCGCTTATCCCAAGTTGCTGTGGTAGGTCCACATCCTGGCTCGAGTGTGCGTTGCCTGGGCACTGCCTGAGTCCTCCTTGTCACTACAGCCAATCTGGCCAGCGATATCACCTTGTCCACATACTCCCACGTATGGATATCAGCCGCTACATCCGATCCGACCACCAGAACCAACTCCGCTTGCGGGAACGCTCGACGCAAATCCGCCAAAGTATCGGCAGTGTAACTGGGACCTGCCCTGTCAATCTCCATACGATTCGCTTCCACGCAAGCAAGGGATGCGCCCCATTCTCCGTCCGCCAGTGCTGCTTCCAGCATGGCAAACCTGTCCTCGGCATCGGTCAATTTGTGGTGGTCAACCTTCTGCCAGGGTATACCAGCGACCACCATGAGTAGCCTGTCCAACGACAACTGCCTGCTTACTTCCCTGGCTGCCACCAAGTGACCGTTGTGTACCGGATCGAAAGTTCCACCGAACACCCCTATCCTCATCTACTGCCGCTCCAAGTCATTGCTTTTCAGGGAGTGGTCCTTGACGGCTGCCTGGCAAGCCATTGACATCCAAGATGCCGGCTACGATGCCGGTGCCGCATTCGGACAACTGTATAGCCTTGATATATGCTTGGATATGTGCTTGCCCGCACGTATGGTTGTTCATTTCAGTACCAACACATGTCCTATTGGTGTCGATCCCGAAATAGCCAAGGAAAAAATTATCCTGCAGTTGTCACTGGACGGAACCGATTGCAAGGAAAGCTGCATTGTCCCAGTATAACGCATCTTGGCGCATTTCTAATCCTTCTCACCACTTCCCAACCCAATTGTTTGCCAATGCCGGGCTTCTACTCAACTTTGCACTTGTAGAGAATCTCGGCCTCGAAGCCCTTGTCAACAGCTACGCGTTGCTGCCAGGTCGTGTTGGCGGTGCCATGCCCGGACGCAAGGTACTTACCCTTGTGAACATGATGCTTGTAGGGGGAACGCACATAGATCATGCAAATATGCTGCCGAGCGGAGAACGGAGAAGATACTGCCCCATAAGGTGGTGGCGCCCTCCACACTCGATACCTTCCTCGGGTCCTTCACCTTCGGCAATGTCCGCCGGCTTGAGAAGGTGCCGGATACGATTCTTGAAAAGGTCTGGAGTCTCGGTGGCGGACCGGGAGGGGTGAGGAAGACCGCCTGTGCCGGCAAAGGAGGGGAGAGGAAGATTGCTCGTGCCGGCAAAGGTCGTCTCCATCAAGCGCCAGTGCGAGTCGTTGAAGCCGTCTCGCTCGGGGTTCCACTACCAGAAAACCCAGATCCCAGACGAGTGCCTGGATCTCATGGAAGATATGGACAGGCTGCACACCGACTTTCCGTTCATGGACTCACGCCAGAGCACAAGAGTCTTGCAGTGTAAAGGGTTTTGTGCACAGAGGCCGGATACAGAGGCTAATGAGCAAGATGGGGATTGCAGCCCTCCCGCTAGGAGCACATACTTCGAAGAAACACCCCTTGGCGCATTCAGGATTCGCTGGTAGCATTAATTACAACATGTGGAGCTACACCTTAGCTAACCTTATTCCGTGTCCAAGTGAGTAGGGCCATTATACCCGAGGTGTTCCTTACCGCCAAGGCCCAGAGGTGGGACCCGGCGGTGGTATTGATGAGGATACTGCTCTCGGCCGAGGTTGATGAGAGAGATACATCAATTTGAAGAACAACCTGCACAAGCCACAGCAAAGACACTAGTATAAGAAATGTGTCCGGAAATATCGATGAAAGGATTACATAGATGAGTAATACTGGTAAAATTAAATCGAAGGGAAGATTTACGAAAGTACCTGAATCTTATTTGAGCTTCTCTCCTATCTCCAATCTATTTTACATGTTTGCAGTTGTGCTCCTATCCAGTGCAACAATGCTCTACATTGGAGGCGCCCAGCCGGCCAGTGCATCCAGCCCAACTTGGTCAGCACCTACTAAAATTATACCCACTGTCGGGAGTGGTTATCTCGCCTCAGTATCGTGTCCCACAACCACCTTTTGTGCAGCAGTTGATGATAGTGGCTATGCACTGACTTATAACGGAAGTACTTGGTCAACACCTTTAAGTGTCGATGGGAATAACATTCTCTACTCAGTATCGTGTCCCACAACCATCTTTTGTATGGCAGTTGATGATAGTGGCAATTCACTTACTTATGGAGGTTCAATACAGGGGGGTCCAACGGCAACAGGCATTACTCCTGCTGTGGGTCCCAAGTTAGGCGGAACCAGCGTAACCATCTCTGGATCAGGCTTTACAGGTGCAACCGCTGTTGACTTTGGATCAAAGCCAGCCACCAGCTTTACGGTTGATTCAGATACTTCCATTACAGCAGTATCACCACCTGGAACCGGCACAGTGTCTGTAACAGTTACAACTGCAAACGGAACTTCAAATGGTGTAAATTATACCTACACAACAATAGGCTATACATCCGTGTCCCCTTACCGTATATGTGATACCAGGGCGTCCAACGGCACTTCCATAAAGACGAACCAGTGCGATACAAAGGGTACTACACCCATTGGGACCAAAAGCGGTATCCAGGTACAAGTGGCAGGATATAACAGTCCTTATCTTGGTTCAGGTGAGACCCCTGTACCAGCTGGTGCGATTGCTGTTGTACTGAACGTCACAGCGATTGGAGGAACCAGCCCTAGCTACTTGAGTGTATGTCCAGGTGGAGAAGCATCTTCTACATGTTTAGCCTCTTCAAACTTGAACTTTGTGGCTGGCCAGAGCATAACCAACTTTGTCACAGCAGGACTGAACTCTTCAGGCGATATAGAGGTATACAACTTCAGCGGTTCTGTCAATGTTGCAGTTGATGTAGTTGGTTGGTATGGATGATACCGTTAGAATACAAGTGAAGCAGGTGAAAAAACAGGCAAATTATACAACGGTAAAGCCTGGGCTTCCTGCTCCACAATCATATGCACCTATTCAGCTATGGAGTTTCCATCCAGCCCAAGACGAGTCTCAAGTATGGGCACACATACCTGAATCCGACAGACGATGGGATATCCCTCGAAAGGGGCATCAGGGAATACAGAGAGGGGACGCTCGATACGTCCCCAAACGTCGCTTGGAGGCGGTGCACCCAACCAGATGCACGGAGGAGCTTCACGGTTGGCATGTGTGGCGTGACAAGTCATACCGGCTTCATAATGCACATATACACGACGAGTCCTGGACACATTAAGGATTCGCCGGTAGCATTAATTGCAACATGTGGAGCCACACCTTCTCGGTTTCATAGGTTCGAAGGAACTGCCTGGCAACGTACAGGCAAAGCTGTGGGCGGCCCTGGATGATTCAGACATCTCGTACGTCGTCGATATCGTCGATATGAGTGCATCGTCTCAGGACTTTCTGGCGGCGGCGCGAGAGCATATGGAATGCCTGCGGATCGCCTAATTGGATGCATAGCCAATTTCAAGGGCTGCTCGTCATGGGATCATAGATAATCCGGAGCTTTGGTTCGAGCTACTGCGAGCGCGCAACCTGACTGTTCATGCATACGTAGAGGCCGTGGCGAGCCAAGTCTACAAAACAATTGAGCGGAAGTGTGTTGGCGCACTGGCGACCCCCGTCCATCAAGATCAAGAGTAATGCTATAGGTCATGTGCCTGGCGCGGAGTTGAGCGAGAGCGAAACGTGAGCTTGCCCGTGCCGCTTATACTTCACGCTCTGCAATTGCTTGATACGAAACCGGGAGTCAGCGTTCGAACGTACCGACTATCCGGTTCTGCTCAATAATGTGATCGTCGATCAGCGCCAAAAGTTCGGTTCTAGATAGCCCCGCCGCAGCGTCGACCGGTGCATCCAAGGCGTAGACGTGGAAGAAATAGTGATGCCTGCCATGACCTGGAGGCGGTGCGGGTCCTCCGTATCCCTCCCGGCCGAAATCGGCGGTGCCCTGCTTGAAGTTCCCACCTCCATTTTCCGGGATGACCGTTGTTTGGGCGGGGATTCCGTAAAGCACCCAGTGAGTGAAACCATCGGTGAGGGGCGCATCTGGATCGTGGCAGATGATAGCGAGTTCTGCCGTACCAGACGGGACGTTTGCCAGTCGCAATTCCGGCGATATATCCGCACCTTCTGCGGTGTGATCCTTGGGAATGGGCCCGCCATGCTTGAACGCGGGAGAGGAGATCTCTATGTTGCCTAGATGAAATTTACCCATAAGCTGACTCCCTTGATTATCTGTTAACGTCACTCAAATATTTTGAGACAACATCGTACCGTACGGACAGCCGTTACTTATGGGCACGGACCCAATAGCTATCCGGTCGGCTGGTTGTACCAGATTAAATACTAGCACCGAGGGTGCCCAATAGCAAGCTCTGATACGGCTGGTAACTGGTAGAACTGCCTCGTTACCACCGTATCCGGTTATGACATAGTCGCGGATGCTGCTGTTGACGATGGGTTTGGAGGGTTGATCATCGATTACTTTCGTGGATCTCGCAACCGAGTTGGTCTCACCAAACCCGACATCTCGACGACGACCGTGCTAAAATCATCTGGTGCCTGATTCTGACACGTCCAAAAGAGTGCACGCCGTGTTCCTGGTCGGCGCCATATGCTCAGTGACCCTACTGATGAATGCTGTCTTCCTGGCTATTGTTGTCTACCGCGGATCAGTCAATTGGTTATCATTGTGGACGATAGTGGTGACAGGATTTGGTGCGCTTCTGCCGCTCCTTCTCCGGCGAAGACTCGACGTAATCGTGCTAGGCTCACTCTTGATTTTCGTTGGTGCGTTCCCGGCACTCATCGGAGGATTGGGGCTGTTCTTCATTCCGCTGGCAGGAGGTCTCCTTGTTGCAGGTCTGAGACTCAAGGTGGGCGCTAAGAGGTTCAGCGGATAGGCGATGGGGCCGGTGACCAGCGGTTGCTCCAGTCAATGAGCTTGGCGACGAGGATAGAAATCACTGCCAGGGCGAACTGGGCGAGACGATGAATCGTCTTACGATCAGTGATCCGGCGAAGCCGGCGGAGTTCTCCATCCACGAGTTGGTCCGTTCCACCGGCCGGCGCAGCCCTATTAGCTGGTTGACCTTGGCCACCCTGGATCCGTCCTTCTCGCCGTTCCATCCTTCGATTAGCTGGTGCGAAGTTGCTGTTACACGATGGCGCATAGCCATTTTGACATTCTTAGGATAGGCTCCTCTTGATGCCTGTACGCTCGACGATCGAATCCACGAGCTGCTGAAAATCGTCATAACATTGCTGCACACTGGTCTGGCGCGCACCGATGGCGCCGTCCGAAGCACCCAGCAAGAACATAGGCTTGCGTACTTCCATGGCCATGGGCATCAGGCTGCGGTAGTGTTTGATGAGCTTAATCTGCTCGGGATCGGGATCGGGATCGGGTATCTCCTGGACCGTGGGCCCTCTCTGTCAGACTGGTTGTTGTGTCCTAATGTATGAATTAGAGGGCATGACAGGGGTATGAAATGAATAAGTATCCAGCAAAAGTAAAAGCTGAGATTCTCGCCATGCCTCGCGCAAGCACTTGTTTTACGACGAAGCACGCCGGGTAACTGCGGAGAACCTAGCCCAATCCGATTGGGTTAATATGGTGCTCGGCTGCCTACGGATAGGTTGCTGCCAGTTGCTACATCCAGGATCACATCTATGCAGGTCGGGTAGGGACAATCCATCATTCCGGAGGTGGTTGTTACTCCTCGAGTGGTGACATATGTCACATATGTGACATATGTGGTACAGTAGTGCCATGGAGAGCGCTGCTTCGATAATTCGATCTGCCAGGCAGCGACTTGGGTGGACATACTGACGGTAATTCAGCATCCTGATCTCGATGTCCGGCAAGTGGATCACTGGGTTGAGATGGTCTGTGGAAAGAACAGCCGGCAATTTGCGCAGTGGGAGGCGATCGAGTCGATGGACACCCTAGCGTTCTTCCGGTAGGGCTTCCCGAATGGTGCCTACGTGTCCACCCAAAGTGGATGCGGGCGTGTAAGCCACCCAGTGGAGCGCGACGAGCCTGCTCAATACGTCGCCATTCTCAGCCAGAAGCACTTCGGTGTTCTCGCCGCGGGTAACAGCTACCGCCACATTACCTACCCAGGAATTCATCTACAGGCGTTTCCCATCGCAGAGAGCGCGCAATCTCTCGAGGCCGACTGGCTGCAACATTTCGATGACCGCGTATATCATCTTGTCCGGCCCGACCACCCGGTTGAGCGCTTTGGCTCCAGCCCCCCGGTCAGGAGCATCGGTGGTAAGCAACACCAGAGGCGTCTTTCCAACCTCACGGAGAACCGCTGCCTTGCCAAGTGCTTTCCACAGTGTGTCCGTTCGCTTCAAGCCAGCTCGATGGCTGGTGAAACTCCCAGTCACATCGAAGAACCACAGCCCTCCCTTGTTGTCACGGGCGGTGAAGTTGACCTCGACCCCCCCGGGTTGACGTTGGTCTTTCTGGATGTCTGTGAAACCGGCAGCCTCGATGACCGACCGGGCGATCTCCTTGGCGGCTCGACCCTCGCGCACCGCTCGGGCCTGGAAGTCCTCGTCCTCATCCGCAGGCGCCGGTACCGCGGGCAAGGTCACCTTCAACGCCGGCGTCGCTGTGGGGCGCAAAAGACGTTGTCGTTCGGTCTCCACCCGTTTCTCGGCCAACTCAATGTACGAGCGGTCAAGGTCGTAGCCCGCAAAATGCCGTTCCGCCCGCACCGCTGCCACTGCTGTGGTCCCCGATCCAACAAAGGGATCGAGAACCAGGTCGCCTCGATAAGTGTACAGCTCGATCAGGCGTGCCGGAAGCTCGATCGGAAAAGGAGCCGGATGGCCGACCCTGGTAGCGCTCTCTGGCGGGATCTCCCACATATCCAATGTGTTCTCCATGAAGTCGTCACGGGTCATGGACGCCTCTGAAGGCAGCTCCTGGTAGGCCCTCTCTCTCGCCGAGAGAGCCCGGTCGAATCTGCCTTTGCTGGCCACGATGATCCGCTCGGTCAGATCTCGAAGCACCGGGTTACCTGGTCGCTGAAAGCTGCCCCAGGCGCATGAACCCGATGATCCTCGCTGCTTAACCCAGATGATCTCACCGCGGAGCAGCAGCCGAAGATCATCCTGTAAAATCCCGATCACGTCTGCCGAAAGCGAGCGGTACGGACGCCGACCCAGGTTTGCCACGTTTACCGCTATGCGACCACCGGGCTCCAGCTTATGGACACACTGGGAGAAGACCTCGCGCAAAAGATCCAGATAATCGAGATACGTTGCAGGGACGCCGCTCTCTCCAAGCGTCCTCTCATACTCCTTACCGGCAAAATATGGCGGTGAGGTCACAACCAAGGCAACCGACGAGTCCAGTATCTCGTCCATCTGGCGGGCGTCACCCACTATCAGCTTGTCGACCGCCCTATCGTCGGCCACCTCGGACTCGTCCGATAGATCTGGCGACGTGAACCGGCTGTAGAAACCGCTCGCGTCGTGGCTCTCTCGCTTTGACACCCCAAAGGCCGAGGTGGAAGTTGCTCGCTTTACCATGATACATTTTGTCGGGATAGTACAGAGACGACCATATCAGCACAATCTTACCAGCCAGGTGTAACACTTACGTGGATGGTCGGAAGTGCCATCAGAGCCGCGACCTTGCCCGGCGGTGCAGTTTTCTGATATAGCCGTTGACAGTTTTTGGGCCGGCTTTTACCGAACAGCAGCTCTTTGATCTGGTTATCATCGAGCCCGTCATCTGCAGGCCAGCTGATTCCAGCCTCCTCGGCACGCAACAGGTAGAAAGAGACGGTTGGACGAGACACGTTCAGGGTTGCCTCTTAACCGGCTAATGTTGCCGGACTCCCTGGTGGGAGGGGTATCACGAAATGGAGATTCTTGGGAATTCTCCGCTTTCGATGGTACGTTAGTGTTACACTTGTACCCATGGATGCTGATGAGCTCTCAGTAGAGAAAGTCTGCCATTCCCACCAAGTGTCGGATCGCCCAGTAGGTCTCCAGTTAGGAGGGTGGCAGAAAACTATAGGAATCGGTGGCAGAAAACTATAGGAATCGGTGGCAGAAAACCGTAATAGCCGTCACCCAGTTGACAGACGTTGCCCTTACCCACAGTGCAGATTCTGGTCTGTTTATCCGAATAGCTCCTCCTCGATCTGAGATCTCGGTACTCCGAGATGGTGTGCCACGCCCGTAAGGATTGCAGCTAGCGTTCCGACGCGAAGCGGGCTGCCAGCAGGCAATGTGAGGAAATGTTCACCGCCTAAATCGCTACGTAGCCGTAGATGACTGCCAGTCTGTCGGAGAATTCTGCGCCATAGTGGCGGTACAGCAGAGCGGCAAGCTGCCTGCCGCCCAGGTCTCGAGGCGGCACGTCATTCCATGACATCGGATGGAATGCTCTGGACCGTCTCCTAAACCGTGTGTCGCAGGTTCTAATCCTGCCGGGGGCGCAAGACAATAGCAGGTGGCGATCACATATGCTTGGCTGGCATCGTGCGAGGGCATTTAGAGCCCTGAAGTTACTGGTAATATGTTCAGATGCTACGCGACTGCTCTTAAGCAATATGGAGAGTGTCGGTATGTCTACGGGCATTCCGGCTTGTAAACCAAGCGCGGAGCAACCACGACCGACCCAGAACGGAGGCTCTTTGTATATCTGGTATTTGCCGTAGTAACGCATCACTGCATCCTCATCTCTCCTGCCTAAGGTGGCAACCATGCCCTTATTATACGCCTCTGGCGCGAAGCGCCCAAATTAACGTGGCTCTACGGCGATTGTATGGGGAAGTTCTGAGCAGGTTCGGTCAATGGAAGCGCAACCGACCGATGCGAAACGCCCAAGAGAATAGGTTATGCTGTCGCAGAGAGACCTAGGCGGTCCTTGGCGACGACCATCTCGCCCTTGAGTTCCCCTACGTCTTCCCTGAGCTTGCCTATGTCCGTCACCACCTGATCCATCCTGGCGTTTTGCTGGTCCATCTTGATTTCCAGGCGGTCCATCCTGGTTTCCAGCTTGCCTATCTGCTGCTCCATCTTGGTTTCCAGCTTGCCTATCTGCTGCTCCATCTTGGTTTCCAGCTTGCCTATCTGCTGCTCCATCTTGGTTTCCAGCTTGCCTATCTGCTGCTCCATCTTGGTTTCCAGCTTGCCTATCTGCTGCTCCATCTTGGTTTCCATGCGGATGAGGAGCGTCACCGTAACAGTCAGCAAGGCTACGAACATCCCTAGTACCGGTCCTAGAATTGTCCATAACTGCGCTGTGGTCATAATGTAATTATAGCTGGTAGTACCTTGGTTGTCCAGTTATGACGCTTCCGGTGGATAACCCTGCACCGCTTTAATATCCAGTATGCCAGTACGAGCATATTTTGTCTCGTCGATGCTGAATGATGATGCCGGCTCATGATGGTTTTGCGTACAAGATGTAATCAACCGAGTAATACGTTCCGAGGCGGCCGCTAGCCCAACTTATCGCGCTGATGACCGCAACGCCCCTGGTAGCGGTCTTGTAGGGTCTTAATTTGGCTCCCTTCAACCTTGCAACTATTCGGTGATTTCTCTTGGTGGTGTCCTTCACCTTCAAGGTGTCGTAGATCTCCTTGTGGCACGCTTCGGGAGTGGAGGAGACCCGCAAGCACGGCCTTTTCATAGTCGGGAATACAGGGCTACGGCCTGCGGTGTTGGAACTGGATTGGCGCGGCTCACTGCCGTTATAGATGTGTAGTGGATGAGAGATACGTGGTTCACATGGTTTTGGGGCCTTCCAGATCGCAGCTGAAACCCGCCAACTTGCCCGTCAGCCCGACATTATTCTCGACCTACTCGGCATCCCGCCCCTACTTTGCAAATGACCCTGCCACGCCTTCTGCGAGGATCTGCTTCTCGTTGTGTGCTACAAGCGCTTGGTGCCAGTTGTCCAGCACGTCCCACGCTTGCGCCCAGTGTTCTATGTAAGCATGATCAAGGTTGGGCTGAGCGGCCAGTATTGCGGCTACGTCATCCCGGTCCTGCGGCCTCCATGCCATCAGCTTGTAGACGATGATATCCTCGGGCGAGGCGACATTGTCCATGTGGCGCTCCAGCACGCTCTTCTCGAAGTCTGTGTGCGCCCCGTAGATGTCGAAGTGCATGCCATCAGGAGTGGTGCCTTGGAGCAGGTAGGGTGTGCCATCTCGTTCCCGCAACACCCGGAATGTGAACGCGTTGTCTTCAAGCACGTCCATCAGTTCGGAGAGCCGGTCAGCAACGAAGTCGAGGTCAACGGTTGCACGAGGCTCTAAGCGATATTGCCGAGCACCCATACCTCCGATGACGGCCCATTGAAGACCCAGCTGGCTGAGAATCCGTCCAAACTCATCCAGCCATTGCTCTGGATGCTCGTAGTATGGTTTAGGACTCAATTGGCTGGTCAAAGATACGGTAGCGGGCCTTCGGAGGGGCCTTGGGCCCGCTACTTACGTATTCAGGATGCTCAGCCTGCCACTTCGCCATTTCTCTGACAAGGCGCTCACTGAACCCAGGTATGATCTTTACCGGTTCGCGCCAATCATTCTTTGCCGCCTCGTCCCACAGCCGCTTGATCTCCCTGTAGCGCTCCCTCGAGGTCTCTGGCTTTGTATTGCTCATCACCTTGATTCTATACCATCGCGATGGTGATGGTCACAATAGGGCGGCAGGTTCAGGAGCACCTAATCTGCTACCGAAAATACTGCGACGCTGTGTTCCTTGCGTGATCAGGTACCTTCCTGCTAAGAAGCAGTAGCCGGGGTCCACTTGCGAGAAAACTGCTGCAGCCACAGCACCCGACTCCGTCGCCAGCTCTGCCGGCTAGTAAGACTATGGGGTAGTTTCGATTGTGAGCATAATAGAGGGGTCATCCGCTTGATGTCTGACTCGTGTTTCGACTGGCCAGAGTGCCTTGGTATTGATCAATGCGCCGGCCGAGAGTTTCTGGTCATCGTTGAAACGAGAGCTTGCTGACCGTGCTCACTACTCCACCAAAGATGAAGCGAGACTCGCGATATTCGAGTGGATAAATTGGTACAATATAGAACGTCTTCACAGCTCCTTGACTATATGCCACCCGAAGAGCTCGAGAAGTCGTGGTACGATCAGAAGGTAGGATAGAAATGTGTCCTGTTTATGGGGGGAACTCCATACCAGGATTATCCCAAATCGAGATCGAGTCTCATTCCACAGGATCGGGCGGGAGCAGTATGTTCACATCGCAGACGTTCCGAGCAAAATGGAGTTCACAAGAAATCCGATCCCTACCGGATGGTCATGGCCTTGTGTTCTACCGGCGGTTGAAGCCGGTGGAGCTGAAACTGCTGCCCTGGTGGGAACGGGAGCAAAAAAAGTAGATTGTGGCAGGTATAATTCTATACCGGAAAAATTAACGTGGTTCTACGGCGATTGTGGGGGCAGGTTCTGAGCAGGTTTAGTCAATGGAACACAACCGGCCGATGCGAAACGCCCAAGCGAATAGGTTATGCTGTCGCAGAGAGACCTAGGCGGTCCTTGGCGACGACCATCTCGCCCTTGAGTTCCCCTACGTCTTCCCTGAGCTTGCCTATGTCCGTCACCACCTGATCCATCCTGGCGTTCTGCTGCTCCATCTTGGTTTCCAGCTTGCCTATTTGCTGCTCCATCCTGGTTTCCAGGTGGTCCATCTTGGTTTCCAGCTTGCCTATCTGCTGGTCCATCCTGGTTTCCATGCGAATGAGGAGCGTCACCGTAACAGTCAACGAGGCTACGAACATCCCTAGTACCGGTCCTAGAATTGTCCATAACTGCGCCGTAGTCATAATGTAATCATAGCCGGTAGTACCTTGGTTGTCCAGCTATGACGCTTCCGGTGGATAACCCTGCATCGCTTTAATATCCAGTATGCCAGTACGAGCATATTTTGTCTCGTCGATGTCGAATGATGATGCCGGCTCATGATGGTTTTGCGTACAAGATGTAATCAACCGAGTAATACGTTCCGAGGCGGCCGCTAGCCCAACTTATCGCGCTGATGACCGCAACGCCCCTGGTAGCGGTCTTGTAGGGTCTTGATTTGGCTCCCTTCAACCTTGCAACTATTCGGTGATTTCTCTTGGTGGTGTCCTTCACCTTCAAGGTGTCGTAGATCTCCTTGTGACACGCTTCGGGTACCTGTCAGGTTGGTTGTCGCCTTGCATCTTGATACTACAAAGTATATACTTAGTGGTATGAACACCGTAATAAGCATCAAAGTGGACAAAGACGTGAAGGAAGCTGCTCAGGAAGTGGCAAAAAGCGCCGGGCTGACATTGAGCAGCCTGGTGAACGCGTACTTGCGGCAGGTGGTTGCAACGCGACGCATTGAACTGTATGCTCCCGAGCCCATGACTCCGCATTTGGAGAAACTTGTTGCAGAGGTGGAATTTGAACTCAATGCCGGCAAGGCAAGCAAACCTTTCGAGAATGTGGATGACTTCTTGGCAGACCTCAAGCAATAGTGATAATCCAGTATCTTCCCAGGTTCAAAAAGCAGTATGCGAAACTGCCCGCCCCATACCAGCGGCAATTTGATGAGCGTATCCGGCTGTTCGTTGCAGATCCAACAGATCCGAGACTGCGTGTTCATCCTCTTAAGGGCAAATTTGCCGGGTACTGGAGCATGAACATCAACGGCGACATCCGAGCGTTATATATCATGCAGGGCGATTCAATTGTGATATTTGCACTGGTCGGTACGCATGGCGACCTATACGGATAAAGCACCCCATTTCGGTAACTTTAACGCTTATCTTTCCTTGTTGAAGAAACTATCGCGTCCCGGGACCCCGGCACTTCATGCCATTTTGGCGGCTATTTGCCCTGGTCAAACGAGTACGCCATAAATAATTGGCTTTTCGAGCCAATCCGTGGGGACTTTTGCTGGCCGTATCTGGGGAATTCTCATGGCTGCCTATGGGGATTTTAGCGTGTCCGCTGTCACCCACCACGAATCATTGTCATGAAAATTGACGGTGTCCAAATAGGAGGGTCGGGATCAATGAGATCAAGCAGATCTCGATCCCCAGATATTAGACCGTCAGCATGAGCTTCACGAGCAAGAGCAACGAGATAATCATCGCCGGGATCCCTTGTGAGTTGCTTTTCTATAGGTGGCGGATCGTCCACGAGTTCGGCAACTGCACGTAATCCAAGAACGAACCGAGCGATTTCCTCATCGCTAAGCAGATTCCGAAACGCCGGTCTGGCGAGCACATCTTCTAACTCTTCAATGCGCTGGCCTGAAATGACTGGTAGCCAGCGCCCTGTAAGCGCTTCATCAATAAGCCTGCCACATAGTCCTGTTGGCGTCCGGATAGCGGATACAAGCACGTTGACATCGGCCACTACTCGAAGGGGATCACTCAACCAGCGATGCGGCTTGATCGCCGCTCCTTGCGAGCAGCTTTCACTTCTTGGACTGCAAGTGCCATTGAAGATTCGTCATCGAGATCGTTTAAGTCTGGGCGGTTCCGTAAGTCATCGAGCAGCGAGCGCAGGTTATTTCGAGCCGCTTCCACCCTGCCCTCGTCGATAAGATACACCCGGAGTGCATCTTCGACAAGCGTGCTTTCGCTTTGGTGCATCGCTGCAGCAGTCAACTTTGTTGCTGTGAGAACCCCTTCGTCGATGTAGTACGTCGTTTTACGTTTTGCCATACATCCATTATACACCAAGTGGCATCATACCGTCAAGATGCCATGGGTATCCCCCCATTGACCGGACACCTGAGCTAAGAGGCAGTATATGAATGAAAACCAATTAAATGAGATTCTCGCTCAACCCGAGAAAGGTCGGAAAAGGGTTAATTGTCAATGGGCATGAAGACCAGATCAAGACCTGGGTGAGACGGCATTACCGTCTCCAAGATCCACGCCCTGCTTGCCCGCTTGGGCGTCAACGTTCCTCCTCGTACGCTTGCTCGCTTCGCGGTCCAGCGCTGTGGCGCGGAGCGCAAGAAGCCGACTGTAAGAGTGAACGATCCGGACCCCGGCCAGGAGCTGCAGGTGGACTTCGGAAAGCTCGGCCTCGTCCCCGACGGGGAGCGGTTTCGGGTGTGCCACGCTCTCGTCTTCACGTGTTGCTACAGCTGCTCGAAACGAAATAGAAACCGGCAATACCGTAAGCGGCGCCGAGCAACGCGCCGAGTTCGGCTTGTCTTGACGGATAATCGGTTCGAGATAGAAATCAGCTCGCCTGCACGGCGGTAGCTACATCGCCTTCCTACTCGTGTTGCAACGGCAATTGTGGAGTTCATTACCACGACACTGCCGGAAAGTTCCTTGCAGCTGAGTAAGTCGCTCGGTGGCAATCTCGATGGATTCCGCAGCCGCACGCCGGGGTGACTACCGCGTCCTGTTCTGGATCGATAAGGCAAGATCTGTAATTGTCATAGTGCGCATAGCTCACCAATCCGATGTGTACCGCTCCAGGCCGGAATGAGACATTATATATAGACATCTCGGAGGGCTTGGGCGGCCACTGCATAGCAGCCACGCAGATGCAAGGCGGCCTCACAATCCTGGATCATAGCGCTACGACAGGAGATTACACGTACAAACAGAAGAGCCAGGCATTTAGCCTGGCTCTTCCTCATTCGGACGCCCATAATGGACGTAGGACACCCGAGACATCTATGGCGTTACGACGTGGCCTTCGTGAACCATCCCGACACATCGACAACTACATTGATGTTGCCACTTCCGCCGCCATTGGCAATATTCACAGTACCACTTGATGTGAGCCCACCGATGACCATGTTCGCATCAGTGGTACCGACACCGAAGTTGACATCTGAGGTGGTCGGAGCGGTACTGTTCGAGTACACCGTCAGGTAACCTCCACCGGTTCCACCAGTTGCAGTGACATTACCGACAAACGCAGTTGCGCTGCTCGGGATGTTGTCTATACCTGCCACCTGGGCGGCAATCGACTTGCCTGCAGACACAGCCCCGAGCGTGGCATTTGCACTTGGCAGATTCTCCGAAGAGCAGTTGCTCGGCGGTGACGATACAGCGCACCTGGTATCCACGATCCTTGCCGGTGTGACCGGATTGAACAGCGAACCGGTCTCGCTGGTGGACGATCCATCGGTGTAGTAGCCGCTTACGTCCACTATGAAATTGGCGGTGCCGGAATTGTTGTAGAGCGTGATTTCCCCATTGGCGCCGACCTTCACGATGACCCTGTTCGATACGGTATGGCCGGCAACCCAGTTGACAGTTGACACCATAGCTCTCGTGGCACCTGCCGGGTAGGCGGTGAAGTAACCGTTGGAAGAGGTATTTACTGCAGTGAGGTTCAACACCACCGCAGAGACTCCACCAGATGGAACATTACCTACACCAGTGACAGTGACGTTCTCGGTCATGCCTGCACCAAGAGTAGCAAGGTTACTGTTCGCACTCGGAACGGCCGAACAATAACTACTCGTTACGCCGGGCGATGGCGATGACTCGCTGCACCGCGTATCGGCCAATCTCGTGGGAGTGACTGCATTGTACAGACCGGCAGAAGTGCCACCAGGCGGTGCATAGTAGCCCTCGATGTCGACAATGAAGTTCACAGTTCCGCTGAGGCCACCATTTTCAACAGTGATCTCGCCATTTGTGGTGTTTACAGGTACTGTCACCAGGTTGGTAACTACACCGCTACTAGGTGTCCAGTTGAGACTGGAGACTACTGCCGGGGTAGAGTCTTCAGGATAGATGCTCAGGTAGCCACCGGCAGTCATATCCACAGCAGTCACATTTATCACAACGGCCGTAGCTGTAAGTGGGATACCATCCACGCCGGTCACGGAGACATTCTCGGTCTTGCCCCCGGCTAGATCACCAAGAGTGGCATTTGCACTTGGCAGATTCTCGCCAGCACAAAAGTCCGGAGCAGGTGATGCACTACAACGTGTGTCAGCAAGTCTCATTGGATTGACCGGGGTGTATGCGTCACCCGTGATCGGTGTCACAAAAGTGAACTGGTCAGCAGATGAGGTGGCCGAGGCGCCTCCAGGAGTGGTGACCGTCACATTTACCGTACCAGCAGACTCCGCAGGGGAAATGGCGACAATGGAGGTGGACGAGCTGACCGTCACAGCTGTCGCGGCCGTGCCTCCGAACATCACCGTTGCACCGGAAGCAAAATTGGTACCGGTGATGGTGACCGTAGTGCCACCAGAAGTGGAACCTGAGGTCGGGGATATGGAGGTGACCGAGGGTGCAGAAGGCGGAGAAGATGGGGCCAGATAGGTGAACTGGTCAGCGGAGTTGGTGGCGCTCGTACCTCCAGGAGTGGTGACCGTGATATTCACTGTACCGGCTGAGCCGGCAGGAGATACCGCAGTAATGGATGTAGATGAGTTGACAGTATAGCTTGTTGCTGCGGTGGACCCGAAGAACACATAGGCCGCACCGGAGAGGTCGGCGCCGGTGATGGTGACCGATGTGTCACCAGAAGTGGAACCTGAGGTCGGGGATATGGAGGTGACCGAGGGTGCAGGAGGCGGAGGCGGAGGTGGTGGGTTGGTCACGTCGGTGAGCGTCACCTCAGTAGAGGTGTAGCCCACACGGAGCAGCCTCCCCCCAGTGGAGGTGATTGTGGCCCCGTTCGAGGCATTGGCGAAGGCGCCGGTGATCCCGTCGCTGGTCACGA
>JAKBVZ010000004.1:0-13063 GCA_021841005.1 Actinomycetes bacterium
AGTATTTAACAACGCCATTCTCCTTTCCTATTTTTTAGAGTTTCTAATACCTAGAATATAGGCTGGGAGATGGCGTTGCTAGCGTTAAAGGCAGGTCAGGGCACCCACGGATGTGTTAGGAGAGCCAACAGTATCTCTCTCATCTCTTTCCCTCATCTGGTACAGAGAGGTCGAGTCCACAAGGTGGCGGCAATGAAGTTAGCAATGCTATAAATAATGCTGTTACGGGAGCTAACATTGCCAATTCGTGTGTTACCGGAGCAGCTATGGGTGCATTGCCAGGCGCCGTGATGGGCAGTCTCTTCGACGGTCTCGGAGCCGTTCCAGGCGCCGTGATTGGAGGGATCGCCGGATGTATAGAAAACGTGGCGTTCAACAATCCTTGGGAAGGATAACCTTACATGATGACAGCCGGACGGCATACGTCTTCAGTGTCCAATCGATGGTGGCTTACAAAGGTTTCACCGGTGAGGGGAGAAACAGTTGATCGTAGTATGTACTGTTCAGTGCATCGTACAAATCGGTATATGATTAAGCATAATGTCAGGGGTTGCTTGTATTTAACGAATAAGCGGATGGTGTTCTGTCCCTTCATCTTCTCTTTCTGGTTATTTAAACGGCAGCCATGGGCGTATCAATGGAATAGCATTTCATCAGGCGAAGTCGTTCCTCTGCCCACCATACGACTCGGAGCACTGTTTCCATTTCCAGCAGCGCTAATTATATCTGGTAATGATGTAATACTCATTGCTGACCCCCCTAAAACAATAGAGATACTGGTAGCTTACGTTGAACGCAGGATACACCATATGGCTAGTGTACCGAACACAAACTCAGAATCACCGACTTCGCCTGATGCCATATTACAGCAATATCGTAATATAATTGCACTTGTAATATCAGGATTATTATGGGTAATCCTTTTTAGTGTCCTTAACTTTGGCTTAGCAATGATAACACCATCACCTATGTTAAGCATCAAACACGGTATGGCTTCTTTTTTACTAGAATGTGCCTTTGTAGTGTTTGGAGAACAGCGGTCCAAGCTAGTAACTACTTCGCAACAAGTGCTAGTTAAACGATATCTTATCACATATCACTTCAGGTTGAGCAGCCTTGTGGGTGTCACCACACAAATTAGAGTATTTGGTGTAATTACGTTTGTTTTTGTTTATCTCGAATTCAATGATGATTTACGCATGAAGATTAAATCGCTTAGTTCCATAGTATATAATCCCTCGCGCAGACAGGTAAATATCCAGAAATCACATGCTTATAGAGTCGCCAATGAGATATCACACATCATTGACACGTAATGTCAGGGTAACAATTTGTGCGTCCAGCAGCTCGGGCGCCATGCAATTGAGAGCAAGCCAAGTGTGCCGATGCCAGACGTGGTAACAATTTGTGCGTCCAGCAGCTCGGGCGCCATGACAGGGTCATTTGCAAAGTAGGGGCGGGATGCCGAGTAGGTCGAGAATAATGTTGGGCTGGCGGGCAAGCTGGCGGGTTGCAGCTGCGATATTGACTGAAGCGTTAGGCAGCGTGGCGGATGAACCCGATCTCTCATTCACTACACATCCATAACGGCAGTGAGTCGCGGCAATCGAGTACCAACACAGCAGGTCGTAGCCCTGTATCCCCGACTATGAAAAGGTCGTGGGGTGGCGGCCTGCGTGAAACGGTGACGTGGGACCGTAGAACATTCGGGTCAGCAGATGGTCCGGACGGAATAATTAGGGCTATCGTAACGTTTAATTAGGAAATGACCGTGATCACAGAGCGCCGCTTCTCTCCTTGGATGGCGCTCTTCCTCATCGCGGTGGCGGAGATACTGACATTAAGCGTATGGTTCAGCGCATCCGTTGTGTCCGCGTCTCTGCAGCATTTGTGGCATTTGAACTCTGTAGAAGTAGGGCTGTTGACTGCATCCGTACAATTAGGGTTCGTCGTAGGTGCGGTTATCAGCTCCATTACCGGCGCAGCAGACAGGTTCAATGCGCGGTGGATATTCTCATTAGCAGCGGTTGGTGGTGCAGGCGTAAATGCCCTATTTATATTTAGTAACTCCTGGGAAGTGGGAGTGCTCTTGCGTATGCTGACGGGTGTCGCAATGGTTGGTGTCTATCCGGTGGCGGTGAAGCTTGTAACGGAGTGGTCACCTTCACGCAGGGGCACCGCCGTGGGCATCTTGGTGGGTGCACTGACCTTAGGCTCTGCGCTTCCGCATCTCATCTTCTTTATCGGAGTCAATGCGCCATGGCAGGTCGTGCTACTTGTCAGTTCGGGTCTCGCACTCCTTGGGGTAGGTATCGTCGCCTTTCTGCTCCCCGACCACCCAGGCGAGATACAGAGCAGTCCCCCTAAAGCGTCTCTTGTCTCCTTGCGTTCTGTGTTCGCAAACAGAGCGGCAATGTTGGCCAACTATGGGTACTTCGGACACATGTGGGAACTGTACGCTATGTGGACGTGGTTCCCTGCGTTTGTCTATGCCAGCTTTATCATGTATGGTGAACGCCAGGGAGTGGTCGCAAGCTCAACCATGATCGGCTTTCTTGTAATTGGCGTCGCCGGAGCCATCGGCTCGTTGGCTGGAGGTCTATTCGCTGATAAAATCGGGCGAACTGCGGTAACAAGCGTAGCTATGGCAATTAGCGGACTCTGTGCACTCACAATTGGTATTGCCTATGGGGGACCGCCATGGGTCGTGATTGCCATCGGAATAGTATGGGGGATTACGGTCGTAGCCGATTCTGCGCAGTTCTCTGCCGCCGTCACTGAACTGACCATCCCTCAATATATCGGTACGGCACTTACACTTCAGACCGCAGTCGGCTTCCTCATAACCATCATCTCTATCAACCTGATAGCAGTGGTAAAGGATATCATCGGTTGGCAGTGGGCCTTTACCCTTTTGAGTGTGGGGCCGTTCTTGGGGGTGTATGCGATGCTACGCCTGCGAGCACATGCTGCGTCTGTCGTGATGGCCAATGGCAAGCGATGACACCTAGCGAATAGCAAAATAGCTCTTTGAGCGGAACGCGGCCGCAACTTCTGTCGTCAAGGGCGGGGAGGTTCACCTTACAGGAAGTTTATGGCGGCAGCTCCATTACTCCTCTTTGCCGGGACGGATCGCTGCTCGAACCCGATATACCTACTGAGCGGGCGAATAAGCGAGTTGGCCGATAGCTGCTCCATAACATGGGCCGTCCAGCCGGTGATCCTACTTATTACGAAGATCGGCGTGAAGGTGGGAATGTCGAAGCCCATCAGATGGTATGCAGGGCCTGTAGGGTAGTCCAAGTTGGGGTGGATACCCTTTTCCTTGAGCATTGCCAGGCTGAGGTTATCGTAGAGTGCAAGGAGGCGATTGTCGCCGCGTATCGCCGCCATCTCCTCGAACGCGGCTTTCATCGCCGGGACGCGGGAGTCGCCGTTCTTATAGACGCGATGGCCGAAGCCCATGATCTTGCGTTTCGACGCGAGTGCCTCGGCGAGCCAGGCACCAGCCCGGTCAGGATCCTCAATCTCCTCGAGCATACGCATCACAGCTTCATTGGCACCGCCGTGGAGCGGACCCTTAAGGGCACCGATAGCGCCGACTGTGGCAGAATAAATATCGGAGAGGGTAGAGGCAATGACTCGGGCGGTGAAGGTCGAGGCGTTGAAGCCGTGCTCAGCGTAGAGTACGAGAGAGATCTCGAAACAGCGAACGACCCTAGCATCCGGAACGCTCCCGAAGCACATGTAGAAGAAGTTTTCCGCGAAACTCAGTGACGGATCCGGCGCGATCGGCGGCTGGCCACGTCGACGTCGCTGATCGGCGGCGACGACAGTCGGAATCTTCGCCATCATGTCCAGCGATCTTGCCAAGTTGGCCTCAATCGACGCGTCTTCCTCGCTGGAGTCCGCCGCGCCGAGATAGCTGATGGCTGTGCGAAGTACGTCCATCGGATGGCACGTGAGTGGCAGCGCCGCCAAAGTCTCGAGTAGCCCCGTCGGCGCGCTACGCTGTGAGCGTTCCATCGCGGCGAAGGCGGAGAGTTCCGCGGTATCCGGTAGCTCGCCGTGCCAGATCAGGAAGGCGACCTCTTCGAAGCTGCAATTCACGGCGAGATCTTGCGCCGGATACCCCCGGTACAGAAGCGAGTTCGTCTGCTCGTTCACCATCGAGATCGCTGTGGTATCGGCTACTACGCCCGCGAGTCCACGCTTCACATCCAACTGTCCGTTTCCCATTCAAGTCCGTTCCTTTTTTGACGCTTGGAACACCGTAGCGTCGAAGGTGGTGTAGGTGTCATATTGCAATAGTTCGTAAAGGCGCGTTCGGCTCTGCATCTCAGGAACGAGGTTTGCCTGGGTACCCGTCGATGCCATCGTTCGCAGTGCCCGTTCCGCAGCGCCCATTGCGAGGCGAAACAGTGTCACTGGATAGATGGCAACGTTCACGCCCAGCGACTCGAGCGTCGACGTGCTCAGCAACTCGGTCTTGCCGAACTCGGTCAAGTTCACCAGGATTGGGACCTGGATGGCCTTACGAAAAGCCTCAATCTCGGCGGCGTCCGCGAGCGCCTCTGGAAAGATCATGTCCGCGCCAGCGTCGACATAGGCCTTCGCGCGCTCGATTGCCATATCGAGACCCTCGATCGCCCGCGCATCGGTCCTAGCGCACACGACGAAGTTATCGTTACACCGTGCCGAGACCGCAGCGGTGATCTTGCGTGCCATCTCTGCCGATCCAACTACGGTCTTACCGTCCAAGTGCCCGCATCGCTTGGGATTCACCTGGTCCTCTAGGTGGCAACCGGCGAGCCCCGACTCCTCGAGCACCTGGATTGTTCTGGCGACGTTGAGCGGTTCACCAAAACCGGTATCTGCGTCAACTATCGTGGGCAGATCCGTTACCCGCGCAATCTCATGGCTACGCTCAGCCACCTCGGAGAGCGATGTAAGCCCGATGTCAGGCAGGCCGAGCGCTGCCGACAGCACGGCGCCGGAGACGTAGACCCCCTCGAAACCGAGATCCTGTATCAAGAGTGCTGTAAGTGAGTTAAAGGCGCCGGGGAAGCGTAGAAGCTTCCCTGAAGCGAGAGCCTCTCGTAACCGGCGACACTTGAGGGGTGTCGGAACATTGGCGTGAAACATCAGAAGATGCCGCCTAACGCCGGCGCTACTTCAAGTTCAGGCACATGGAAGGTACACTCAAGTAGCAATCTCGGACTGCAAACAGGTAGGCTCTCGGCGACCGATAAGAACCGGTCCTGTTCGGTCTCATGGACTATGTTATCTGCCAGCGTGCGGAACTTGCGGACGTAATCGACTCTCGCAAAGGGACGTGCGCCAAGCGGATGGGCATCGGCCAGCGCGAGTTCGTCCTCGATCACGGTGCCGTCCTCAAGTTCGACGACGACACGACCGCCGAAAGCTTTCTCCTTCGGGTCATCGGAGAGGTAGCGACTCGTCCAGTACGGCTCTTCGACAGTAGAGATCTTGTGCCAAAGAGCGATAGTTTCAGGTCTTGCCGCTCGATTGGGCGCGTATGAGGTCTCGTGATGCCAGGTACCGTCCTCCAGCGCTACCGCGAAGATGTACATGATCGAGTGGTCAAGGGTCTCGCGAGAAGCTCCCGGGTCCATTTTCTGTGGATCGTTTGCACCCGTACCAATCACGTAGTGGGTGTGGTGACTCGTGTGGATCATGATCGAACGCACACGACTGAGATCACCGAGGCGCGAGCGGAGATGCTTCGCGAGATCAATCAGCGCCTGGGCCTGGTACTCCGCTGAATATTCCTTTGTGTAGGTGTCAAGGATCGCTCGCTTAGGCTCGCCGAGCACCGGCAACTGCACGCGGTAGGTAGCGTCTGGCCCGTCGAGCATCCAGGCGATGATGCCGTCCTCGCCTTCGTAGATTGGTGACGGTGATGTCTCGCCACGCATAGCTCTGTCCACAGCTTCGATTGCGATCTTGGCGGCGAAAGCCGGCGCGTACGCCTTCCAGCTTGAGATATTACCTTTCCGGGATTGCCGCGTAGCAGTGGTGAGGTGCAGTGCTTGGCCAATCGCCTGGTAGACAACCTCAGTAGACAGCCCCAATAACGTCCCTAACCCAGCCGCGACAGAGGGCCCGAGGTGTGCTACGTGGTCAATCTTGTGCGTGTGGAGCGAGATCGCCCGGGCGAGGTCCACCTGCACTTCGTAGGCGGTGGCAATCGCTCGCACAAGTTCCTCACCAGAGCATCCGCGATGCTGAGCGACGGCCAACAGTGGTGCGATATTGTCACCTGGGTGCGAGTACTCTGCACCCAGAAACGTGTCATGAAAATCCAACTCGCGGACCGCGACACCGTTCGCCCATGTTGCCCAATCCGGAGACACGCGCGTAGCCAGCTCGCAGCCGAAAACGGTCGAACCGGGGGAATACGGATGGCGGAGGGCCTGAGTGCGAGCATTGACCACTGGCCTATGCCGGAGCGATGCAGCAGCGACACCCGCATTGTCGATAACGCGGTTCACGATCATCTCTGCGACATCGGGGTCAACTGGCACGGGGTCGGTTGCGACCTCGGCGATCTTCCACGCAAGTTGCTCCCCAACTGGGAGGTTCTCCGTACTCTTGTAGACCCGCGTTTCGTGCTCGATCATCACCCGTTCCATCCGTCGTTACTCCACCATTCCCAAGTGTGTTGCATTACCGACGTTATCCTGTAACGCACCTGTGGCGTTCTTGTATGAATTGATGACTCTACGGCCGCAGGAGCGACCGTCAAGCGCCATCGGCACGCCCACCGCTTGGCTCTCGGTGAGTGAGCCTCGTGCAATATCTTATTCCATATATGATGCATATTTCGTGAGTATAGCATCGCCTATTGTCTAATGCAAGCGGTCGCAGTAATATCTATCCAATCTCTCGAGGTAATCGTGTCCACATTGAACTCAAGGCAATAGAGAAGTTTGCAACACTCTGTACGAACGGGGCTGTTGCAGTGACGGACACTGTAGGTTGGCCACTACGTGTTCATCCGACCATGGCGATCCCGGTGCTCCACGGGTGTTGCAGTGACGGACACTGTAGGTTGGCCACTACCGTCTCGCAGTGCGTGCTTTATGGCCGATCGTGATCCAACTCTTATGCCACGATGCTTCTCGAGGGCAGTCTCACCGATGCTGTCATGGAACGTACCAGAGCGGACCTGACGGTGACTGTGCTGCAGGCAATATTACGAGCCAGGCTGGAGAAGCCCCTACAGCTCTGATCGATCGCGCTCCGCAGGCCGCTCCATAGGCCGCTGGGCAGACAAAGCCTATGTTCGGCCCCTATGGCATCTTGCGCTATAATAATGTAGGCAATATTTGCATTTCCCCCGGTGATCTGTCCCTGCGACTTGTGCATCGTAACTCAATCATGCTGGGGGTGTAGCTCAGTTGGAAGAGCGCTACGTTCGCAACGTAGAGGCCGCCGGTTCGAGTCCGGTCACCTCCACCACTATTCTCCCTGGTCAAGAAGTTTTCTAGACTTGGTGTGCTATAGCTTCGACTAGAGCTTCGACTTGCTCGACTGTGAGGGGACGTATCTCGTGGTGCGGTCTCGGCGGGAGCTGAACCCCGACAGCCGGATTACCCGACAGCACATCATCCTCAACGACGGTATCGAGGATGAGTCGGAATACCAGGACGCTCTCTCGTATCATGCTCGCACTCACTCCTGCTTGCATCATCTGTCTGTCTCACCCACGCCTTGACTTCCGAGTGGGTTAGTACGACTGAGATGTTGCCTCATCGGCCACAGGCTGACCGTAGGAGCCATGATCACCGGCGAGCACAAAAACACCCTTTGAATCTCTACCATAAACCCGGACACCTTTGCACCCTTGATGCACCATTTGAGCTTGCCGACGGCACGAGACACACATCGCCGTCCTTTGCGGCAATGCAAGCAGCCGGCATGGCGGTGGCCAACGGCTGGCAGGCATGGAGGGTTCCGCATCTCGACCTAGCCAAACTCGCCGAACTAAGGAGGTCCTATCTACATGACCGAATATTCAGTGCCAGTGAGTGAGCTAGACCTGCTGCCAGGCGTGAACGTGAACGCACTGACTACTCAGCAGTTTTTGTAACTGCAAGAATGCCTGGATAACCTGTATAGGAATCCAAACATTGTTGGCGGACCTGGAGTTTGGTTCGACGAATACCTCCGGTGGGTGGAGGATGCCGATGAACTGCTTGCCAACTATTTTGGTACCGGTAATTGGAGGAGCTGGTTGTACTCACGGCACTACTGGCATAGCAGTTAGCCTGTCCGCCGGCGTGCAGGTTGAGATGGCCCTGGCGCCGCCAAAGTGGCACGGACTGAGCGGCAACTGAATCGGGGGAATTCCAATCCAGAGCCCGTTGCACATCCTAACCAAATAACGCCCTTGGTCTACTGGATACCATCACGCTATTTACGGAACGGACCACCAGCATCCCGCAATTCAGTCGTGGTGACTTGACAAAGGTTTACTGACCTGTCAGTATAGGTAGGTGAGCTCTTCTGATATCACCCACGCACGGCTGCTTGACACCGCCGACGAGCTCTTCTACGCGGAGGGCATCACTGCGACAGGGGTGGACAGGGTCGTGGCCCGTGCAGGGGTGTCCAAGCCGACGCTCTACGCGCACTTCCGCTCCAAGGACGAACTCGTTGCCGCAGTGCTCGAACGGCGCCATGGCAAGCGGGTGGCGACGCTCGACGCGTGGGTACAAGCACACGCGGACAGTCCACGGGAGCGGCTCCTCGCAGTTTTCGACTGGCTCGCGACCTGGCACGCAAGCGAAGGCGGGAAACGGGGATGCGCGTTTGTGAATGCCGCTGCTGAGGTTGCAGGCCCGGGCCACCCGGCTCGGGAGGTGGCCCGCCACCACAAGCGCTGGATGCGTGAGTACCTCGCTGGGCTCGCTGCCGAGGCCGGGTTCTCCGATCCGTTGCGTCTGGGTTCCGACTTGATGCTCCTCGTCGATGGCGCGAACGCCCGAGTGACTGTCGATGGCGACCTCGCTGCAGCGATGGACGCTAGGCGTTTGGCTGCGATGATCATCGACGCGTACCAGCCGCAGTGAGTACGAGCGTATCCAGCCCGATGGTTTGGCGGTTGCCATGGCTTGGAAGATCAAGAGTTCCCCACGGCCTGGGGACTGCTCTCGGCTTGGCGCTTGGGCCCGCGGTCGCGATAGGCCTGGCTCGCTTCGACTATGCCTTGCTGCTTCCCTCAATGCGTGCTGATCTGCACTGGTCATTCGCCACTGCTGGTGCGATGAACACCGCGAATGCCCTCGGGTATCTTGCCGGGGCGCTGTTGGCAGCGGTCGCCGCTCGCCGTTACGGTACACGCCGGGTCTTCATCGCCAGCCTCGGGGTCACCGTGCTCGCACTTCTCACCACGGGTGCTACCGGCAACACATTGATACTGGTCGCTTTGCGCGCCATCGCCGGTACATCTGGCGCGGTTAGCTTCATCGCAGGCGCCGGGCTCGTCGCCGCAGCCGCGTCGGCCACTCAAGCCACCTCCCCTCACCGGGTAGCCACGCTGCTCGGCATCTACTTCGCCGGGGGCGGCGCGGCGATTGTCGCGTCAGGCCTTATGATCCCTTACCTTCTTGCCACCACGGGCCTAGCAAACGGCTGGCGGTTAGGATGGGTTCTGCTCGCAGGACTCGGCACCGTGGCCTTCGTAGTCGCTACCCCTGTAGCTCTGGCCTGTGTCGAGCCGCCGGCTCCCCCTCGTGCTGACAGGCGCTGGCCTGCCCGGCATTTCGGACCGGTGCTGATCTCCTACGGTCTTTTCGGGGCGGGCTATATAGCTTACATGACCTTCATCGTTGCATTCCTGAAAGGCCATGGCACGGGTCCTTCGGGGATCACCGCCTTCTGGGTCGTGCTCGGCGCGGCCTCGATTGCCGGTGCCTTCGTGTGGGCGCGGCCGATCGGCAGGCTCCGTGGGGGGAGGGGGTCCGCCACGGTACTCGCCGTACTCAGCACCGGGGCGTTGCTGCCGCTCGTGTCCGGGTCACTGGCGGCTACCATGGGATCTGCGTTGCTGTTTGGAGGGTCGTTCCTGTCGGTTGTCACCGCGGTCACCGCAGTTGCCCGCCAGTCGCTCCAGCCGCACCACTGGACCCCGGCAATTGCTGGACTGACCGTCGCCTTCGCCGTAGGCCAGTGCCTTGGTCCCATACTCGCCGGCGTACTATCTGATGGACCAGCTGGTTTAAAGGTCGGACTCAGCCTGTCAGTAGGAGTGCTACTTGCCGCAGCGGTTGTTTCCCTTGTCCAACGGCACTACGAGTACCCACTCGCCTCCGAGGCTCTGCATCCAGATGAGGACAGTACATAAACCATGCTCACCTTTTATGTAGCCATTCACGACGACTTGACGGGTTGTATCCGAGAAGAAGTTTTCAAAATAGCCTCAGAACAGCGCATTTATCCTATTCAGAGGCTCGCGAGTTGGGCGCGATTGTGCTGAACTGGTGTATATGGCAGATGACGGGCCGCATAGCAATAGCGTGGTACTGAATGCTTGCAGCTTAGTACATCGCCTTGCAGCATATTACCTGGTCAGAGTAGTTACGGGTTTGTAGCCCCAGGTCAAAAATCCATTCTGACGAGTTCGCAACGTAGAGGCCGCCGGTTCGAGTCCGATCACCTCCACCACTATTCTCCCTGGTCAAGGCCAAACGTAAAGACCTCACCCGCGTCGGCTGGCTCACTCAACACGCTGGTTGTTGATAGACTGGGTGGCCGAGCATAGCATGACGGAACCCGCACTCATAAGGAACTTCTCAATTATAAGCCATGTCGACCATGGCAAGTCGACCCTGTCTGACCGGATTCTCGAATTGACCGGTGCTGTCGATCCCAGGCTGATGCGCGATCAGTACCTGGACTCCATGGATATAGAGCGCGAGCGCGGGATTACCATAAAGGCCCAGAACGTCAGGGTGCATTGGCGTGACTATGTACTCAATTTAATAGATACCCCTGGTCACGTGGATTTTACATACGAGGTTTCCCGATCGCTGGCAGCGTGCGAAGGCGCAATATTGCTTGTCGACGCCTCTCAGGGCATACAGGCGCAGACTTTAGCCACCTGCTACCAGGCCATGGAGCATGACCTCGAGATTGTGGCGGTGCTCAACAAGATCGATCTGGCGGCTGCTGATCCGCAGCGATGCGCTGACGAGATAGAAACGGTCCTTGCAATAGAGCGGTCGTCCATCCTGAAGGTATCGGCCAAGAACGGGCTGGGAGTGCCCGAATTGCTCGACAAGATCGTGGAGAAAATCCCACCACCATCGGGCAGTAGGGATGTACCATTGCGTGCTCTTGTGTTCGATTCAGCCTATGATCGCTACAGGGGAGTGGTCAGCTCGATAAGGGTTATGGATGGTGTACTGAAGTCGACCGCCCATGTCATGGCTATGCAAGTGGGGAAATCCTACGATGTCGAGGAGATCGGAGTAAGGACACCTGATCCAGTGCCTGTGGAAGAACTCGGGCCTGGCGAAGTCGGTTACGTGATCACGGGTGTGAAAAATGTACGTGACATCCGTTCGGGGGAGACCCTGACCTATGCCACGCGACCGGCCGAGGAGCCGCTTGCAGGCTATCGCGAACCGAAGCCGATGGTGTTCTGTGGACTGTACCCCATGGATGGCGATGAGTTACCTCTTCTGAGGGAATCTCTGGAGAAGCTGCAGCTTTCTGACGCCAGTTTTGTCTTCGAGCCCGAGTCATCGAAAGCGCTGGGTTTCGGATTTCGGTGTGGATTTCTGGGATTGTTGCACATGGACATTGCGAGGGAACGGCTGGAGCGAGAGTTCTCTTTGAATCTCGTAGCTACGGCGCCATCGGTCAAATATATAGCCAATCTGGCTGGAAACAAGGTTGTCGAGTTCGATAACCCGAGCGATATGCCCGAGCGCGTCAGGGTGGAAGCCATAGAGGAGCCGGTGGTGAGGGCGACCCTCATAGTTCCCGCCGAATATACGGGAACGGTCATGGATCTTTGCCAATCGAGACGGGGTGAGTTGGAGAGAATGGAGTACCTGTCTCCCGAGCGCCTAGAGCTTGAATATACGATTCCACTGGCAGAGGTGGTTGTCAACTTTTTTGATCAGCTGAAGAGCCGCACCAAGGGTTATGCCAGCCTTGATTACGAGATAGCCGGCTACCGGGTGGCGGATCTCGTAAAAGTCGACGTACTGCTCAATCATGTGCCCGTGGATGCGTTTTCGACCATCGTGCACCGTTCGCAGGCGGAGAGCTACGGCCGCAAGATGGCTACAAGGCTACGCGAACTCATTCCCAGGCAGCTCTTTGATGTTCCTATCCAGGCAACCGTAGGCACGAGGGTGATAGCAAGGGAGACCGTCAAGGCTCATCGCAAGGATGTCATAGCGAAATGCTATGGCGGCGACATTACCAGGAAGCGCAAACTGCTCGAGCGCCAGAAAGAGGGCAAGAAACGCATGAAGTCTATAGGTTCGGTGGACGTACCTCAGGAAGCTTTTGTCTCCGTGTTGCGCCTGGATGCATGATTGCCATTGCTGTTGCCACCATCGCTGTCCCCGCCGCGATATATGCTGCCACCACTGGTGTGTCCCCGTTGTGGGTAGTTACGTGGACGACATGGTGGAGTCGAGGTGGCGATATATGCTGCCACCACTGGTGTGTCCCCGTTGGCAGGGTTGCCACATCTGCAATCTCCACTACCGCTGGCTCCGCCGCGATCATGTGTCCATATTTATCCCTGGACTGGCCGTGGGTATATCAGTAGGTCGTTCACCTGGGAGTTTACACCCAGTGCATCGTACGTACGAAAATGGCTATTTCACGAAACACATTGCCGGGAAATACCTCAGCGCGTACAAATAACAAAAATACGCTGGTATAATAAATAGTATAACTTGAAGAAACCAGAAAGGGAACGCTTTCACAAGGCATGAGCCATGCTGAGCATATTGATAGATATAAACGAGAAAGTATAGGTTTATGGGGGGGGGGGGGGGGGGGGGGGAAAAAA
>JAKBVZ010000004.1:13073-75731 GCA_021841005.1 Actinomycetes bacterium
GTGGGGGGGGGGGGTGGCGCGGGGGGGGGGTGATAGACGATATTTGCATATACTTTTTACTACATTGTTGTAATTAAACTGGACTCCAGCGGGTAGGCTGCGCTAGTATCGACGAGAGACATGGTATCCGGTAAGATGCATTCCAGCCGATCGCCGTACATGGCAATCAGCTAAGCCGTATTGAGCTGAGGCCGATGGTCATGGGTATGAGTGGCTGGCGATGGTAGCGGCAAACTGGAGACAGAGGAAAGAGATGAAGGAAGAGAAACAAATAGAACAGGGCATATGCGTGCTGATGAGTAGACGAAGAAGGACAATGATGGAAGCAATGGAAAGGATATGGTATTCAAGATGGCAGTAACATTTGGCACGGAGCTGGTGAGGAAGACAGCAGTATTGCTGATGGATGCCGATGATGAGACACGAGCTACAACGAAACTATATTTTCGGCAGAGTGGTTACCGTGTCGGCGAGGTCAATGACGGTCCAGCAGTTGTTCGCGAAGCGAGTATAGGTGACTACGATATAGTCGTAATATGTGTAGATAGGGATGGACCGGATTTAGATGACATAATTATTAAATTGCACAAGGCCATACCCATACCTGTTGTTGTATACGGTGAAGGTTTCGACGAAGATGCTCGCATAGCGGTGTTGAACGTGGGGGCGGACAGTTATGTGGATAGGTCGTGTTCGATTGCCGAACTCGAAGCCAATGTCCGTGCAATTATCCGCAATGGCCAGTATCCCGTGCCACCCGCACGCCTAGAGATCGGTAATGTTGCAATAGACAGACTGACGCACAGGGTGGAGATAGAGGACAAAATGCTGGATCTGACTCCGAAGGAGTTCGATCTCCTCTATTTCATGGCTTCCCATGCGGATAGGGTATTCAGTAGGGAAGATCTCTTGCAGCATGTATGGGGATCCAGCATGGACTGGCAGGATGCCGCCACCGTCACTGAGCATATTCGTAGAGTGAGATCGAAGATAGAGCCCAACGACCGTCGTCCTATCTATATACAGACCGTTAGAGGGGTCGGGTACCGGTTCAACGGAAAGATTGCTGAAGAGAAGGCTCGCTAAGGGTACCTTTGCCCTCCCTGAGCGCTAGGCGCGCCGTTGCCGTGGCCAAAGAGGGCAAGGACCGTTCTTGGACCTTATTGCAGAGGCGAGCCGGCGGAGAAGGGGATGCCTATTTCGGCAACAGTGCCTGTCATATCTTTTGCATCGGTTCCCGCCATGCCAGCGCCTGATGTAGTTGCACGTGGTGCTTCATCGTCTGAATCATTGCCTGGTACGGCATCCACTAAGGTTACATTGCGCATAGTAATCGTACCGCGTAGCTGACTTTCGACCAGTCCTTTTACCAGGGAGAGCCCCAGGCTGGAGGTGGATGCCAGGTCGAAGTTGGCAGGTAGGCCGGTACCGTTATCGCGTACCGAAATGTGGAGCATATGGGGCGCTCTTGTCAGGGACAGTTTTACGATTCCTGGTTGACCTGTGATGGTCGTGTCCTCGGAAGTATCCAAGCCATTTCCGGCGATGCGTCCATCAAGTAGGTGGGGGAAGGCGTGCTCAATGGCGTTTTGCAGCAGTTCGGCAACGGCAACCGCCAGGGGGGTAGCAAGATCAGCAGGTAATTCTCCCAACCTTCCTTCCACTTCAATGTCTATACTGCCCCTGCCTCCGTGGAAACCATCGGGAGATACCACGAAGTCTCTTGCCATGTCGACTATGGAGGAGACGATATGATCGAATGGAACATCCTCTCCGGGCTCTCTTGAAAGTATCTCATGCACGACTGCTATCGAGCGCACCCTTCTTTCTGCCTCGAGTAGTTCCTCCCTTCCCTTGCCGCGCTCCAAGCGCCTAGCTTGGAGCCGTAACAGAGATGATATCGTTTGAAGGTTGTTCTTGACTCGGTGATGCACCTCTCGGATGGCAGCGTCCTTGGAGAGCAGCAGCCTGTCTTTTCGTCGTAAATCTGTGACGTCGCGTATGAGCACCATGGTCCCGGTGATGGAGTCCGCCTCTATCAGGGGGAATGCGTAGATCAGGACTACTACGTCGGGAGGTGATTCCACCTCTTCAATTGATGGCCTTCCATCACTGATCGAGCGGTCCACGGCATCCTGGCTGATGCCGATGTCTTCCATCAATGAACCTTCCACGGATTTGGTCGTCCCGAAACGGTGCAAAGCATTAATAGCGTTGGGCGAGGCAAAGGTCACCCTTGCCATGCCATCGGTGACCACCAGGCCGTCACCGACTCTCGGGGCCTCGGCGACACCTACGTCTATGTTGAACGGGAATTTTCCAGTAAGCACCATTGCAGTCAGTCTCTGATATAAGTCGCGGTATGTACGTTCCAGCTTGCCCACTCTGCGAGGTTCGTCGATTGGACTTATCCGAGCAAGTAGGGCTACGGGATCTCCGGCCGGAAGGCACACTGGGATGCACTCGATCCTTGCTGCTGGGTTTTCCGGCGATTCATGTGCTTGCATGCCCGCAGTAGCCAGGAAGGAAATATCGCATTCCTCAGACAGTATCGATCGTGACACTATGGCACGAGCGGCCAGCGGCCAGTTGGTTACACTGATGCTCCTACCTACGAGATCCTGGTCGAGCATGGTTGCTGCCGTACCTGGCCTCACTTGCCCTACAATCACCAGATATGTTCCTTTTGGGATGCATAGCACCAGGTCCGAAAAGGACAGGTCGGCGAGTATTCCCCACACACTTAGGAGCCTGCGTATGTGGGTGATGGCAGAGTCGTCCAAGCCAAGACCGAGGCGTTCAAGATGCTCAACCGTTGCCAGTTCTTCGTCTACCGTATCTTGCATCACAGCCATATCCTATCAGTGTCTTACCAGGCTACAGCGATATGTCTAGACCTAAACTCCCTCCACCGCCTAAAACGAACGAGGGATTATCAGTGTCTTACCAGGCTACAGCGATATGTCTAGAGGGGATCTGGAGGAAAAGGTCCTTATCGTGTCCACGCCAGCCACTGTCAAGATGGATCGAAGCCGGCCAGACTGGTCGGCAATCAGTTCCAGAGAATGTGCATCAGAAGCAGTAGTAAAGGGTACGCCCAGCTTGACAAGTCTGGAAAACAGCTCAGGGGAGGGGTAGGCTTCTGCGGCAGGCTTGCGCCATCCAGCTGACGATAGCTCCGCTGCCATGCCTGATCTCGATATGGTCTCGGCGATCTCATCCCACAGTCCTGAATTTTGAGGGGGTTTCTGCCCGGTGACCTTGATTACATCGGGATGGGCAACGACATCGCATGTACCCGCATCCAGCAATTCACTCAGAGCATTTGCATACCGTCGCCAGATTGTCTCTATCGAAGCGGCATGCCATTGCTGCATGGAGAGTGGATCGTCCAGATCGTCAAAGCGCCATGTACCCAGCCAGTGAACAGATCCGAGTAGTACATCGAATGGGTATCCCGAAAGCAGGTCACTTACCTTGTCCATTGACCCTGCATAGTGATCCACTTCCAGACCCAGCCGTACAGGTAGTCCAGCCTGCTTGGCTGCGAGCACATACTCTACGTATCCGTCCAAGTCGCTCCTGGCATGGAACTCGAAATATGCCACCATCGAGCTCGCCAATGCGTCATCCTTCTCACCGGCCACTAGGCCGGGCAGCAACTGCATGGCCTGCTTGAAACGGAAAAGGTGTTCCGTAATGGCGATCTCGGCAACACCGCGCTCCTGGGCCTTGTTGCAATAGGCGGCGAGAAGATCGATGGGGGGCAGGGGACTATCCACTACCTTGCTGTGCGGCCAGAGGTGGAGGTGATAGTCGATCATCGGGCTCGAACCGGTTGCCCGACCAAGCCGGCCAGCGTCGCCAGGCCTTTAATGTCTGCGATATCGCCGTCTAGGCGGGGCAAGACTATTGTCGGGTGACCGATGGCGCGCAGCTTAGCCTTTTGCCTCTGCTCATTCTCGGCAGCCATATGGAAGTCCAGGAAACTCCTGCCGATTTCGTAGAGTACCGTAGAGAGCACTGCTCCTTCCGACCCCTGCAGTTGGCCTTGCGCGCCTAGTGCACTCGACGATGTCCTATCCGTTGTCTCAGTGGCGCCAGCAGCATTCCCCTTCACCTTATTGCTCGCGACCTCGGTGCTGACCTTGCCCGTTGCGTTGCTATCAGATACGTCGGAGCCACCCTTACCGCCATCGGCGTCGGCACTCTCGCTCTCGCTCTCGCTCTCGCTCAGTGTCAGCCTACCTGCAATGCTGTCAGGGTCTTTAGCCAGCCTGCCAGCAAGCTTCATTGCCGCGCCATCCAAGAGGTATTCAGGAAGTACTTTGTTGAGCACGATGCTTCGAAGATTCATCCGGCGTGTGTGTAATTCAGTGATGAACGTTTCTGCTTCGCGAAGAGGAACCTCTTCCAGAGTGGTGATCACGATGAACGATGTTTCTTTGCTCTTTAGAAGGGCTTCGACCTCTACGGCCCTTTTCCTGAACCCATCGTACATTGATTGGAAAGCGGCGAAGAACTCCGATATATCGGTGAGAAACTGGCTTCCCAGTATCCTGTCGGCTATCTGGTAAAAAGGCCTCGATGCTATATTGATCAATTTGGAGCGGTATGGAATGATGATCCATTTGAGCAATCTTGAAGACAGGAAATCAGCCATGTGCTTCGGAGCATCCAGAAAATCCAGGGCATTACGGCTGGGTGGTGTGTCCACGACGATAAGGTCGAAGTTTCCAGTCATATATTCTTCATAGAGCCGTTCAACGGCGATATAATCGTGACTCTGCACAAACCGTGACGTGATACTATCGTACAGTGGGTTAGCCAATATTTTGTCACAAGTGTTGCTGTCGGGAGCATGGCGCTTGACAAGATCATCCCAGGACTGCTTCATGTCCAGCATCGCAGCCCATAGCTCTCCCTTGGGACGGCGAAGGCCGGCTTCCGTAAAAGCGCTTTCCGGGATTTCACGTATTGTATTGCTGAGAGCATCCAGGCCGAGAGCGCTGGCCAAGCGCCGGGCGGGATCGACTGTCAGTACCAGTACCTTACCCCCTTGCTCTACCGCCGCCAGGGCAGCGGTAGCGGCAGCTACGCTGGTCTTTCCCACCCCGCCTCCTCCACAGGCGACAATGACTTTGCTGGTGGAAGTTATATCCAGCAAGCTCCTGTTGCCGTTGCCACTCATGTTTCCACGCCTATTGCTACGTCCATTGCCATGCTCGTTGCCACAGTTGCTCCCGTGCTCCTTTTCCTGCATACACGCTCGTTCTTACGCTCGTGCCCACGCCGCTCATGCTCCGATCTCATCTCCCAACGCTCCGGCAACCTTTGACGCCAGCTCGTCAGGAGTGCCCGGGTCGAAGAAATAGGGAATGTTGAGAAGCGGTACGTCGCGACCTACGGCGTGTCGCATTCGGTCTATGTGCAATGTGCTGGACCTCCTTATTTCGACTGCCATGCGTGCTGCCTCGAGTAAGGTGTCGGGATCACCATTGAGTGCTTGGGCCAGCCTTTCCCTTCCCTGATCAGTGCAGAGCTTGTTAAAAATATCTTCTTCAGATCGGACAAACAGCTCAGGGAAAACCCTGTTCATTACAGTGGCCACCAGCCCTACAGTTGTCTCCGTTTCCGCTTTGCCTATCAGCTCTATGCTCTCGGATACCGGCATCTCTTCCGGCGTAGCGACTACAACGAGGCCGGTAATCTCGTGATTCGATAAGATATCGAGCATCCAGCTGGTCTGGGACCTGATAAGGCCCACCTGCACGAGATTGTTCAGGACCTGTGGCGCAGCCAGGTGGCTGATTACATGCCCGGTAGCTGCTGAGTCTACGATCACGAGGTCATAGTTGCGCTCTCTCACCTCATAGCAGAGCTTGCCGGTAATCAGTATTTCCTTCACTCCCGGGGCTGCGCTGGCAACGAAGTCGAATGCACTTGCCAGCGGGCCGATGCGGCCTACTACAGGCATGTGCATAAAGATGTGAAGGTATTCCCGGAGGGCTGCTTCGGTGTCCATGGACATGGCGTAAAGCCTTTCGAGAACTTCTCGTTCCTTGTACTTGATGGGGCCAGATCCAAGGTATGAGGAAAAATCACCGCTGCCATCTGCCTCGCAGAGAAGGGTTTTCATGCCTTTGCGAGCAGCCAACATTGCAAGAGCCACCGATATGGTGGTCTTGCCTACTCCTCCCTTGCCGGTTACGAAGACAAGCTGTTTGTCCAGCAGGGAAGGCATGCAGGCAGGTCTGTCGACCTCACCACCTTTCTCAATAGGCGCCAAAACCTACGCGCCTCTCATGCGATGCGGACTCCATCTCTATGTACGCGATCTTGGAGGCGGGAATTATCACCTGCCTGTTCTTCTTGTCAGACAGGATCAGCACTCCATCGCCGCCGGACAGCGCTTTTTCTATGTCCTTCAGCAGCGTGTCACGGTCTACGCCGTCAGGCAGTTCCAGCTCGATTTCCTTGTTGCTTTGGATGATGCCGATGCGAATATCCATATATTCCCTTCTTGTTTCCGTGGTGGCTTGTGCCAATCCATTCAACCTTATACCAGGTCGGGCTTACACCAGGCAAGCTTATGTCAAACAAGCCTACGCTATCCATTGGCGTATTGGATCAATGGTCCGGGCGCGTGCGCTTATCGCCCATCGCGTGCAGCCTGGTACCGAAGAAGATCAATCCCGCGATCACGCCTGCCGTGATCAGCATTTCCTTGGAACCGGGCATTCCGGCAGCCGCCAGTAAGACAAGCGCAGTTACGGCTCCGACTCCTATCAGGTACGCAGTGATCATTGCGTAGCTCATCCGCTTGCGCTTCATCTCTTTACCTTTCCGAAACGCCTCTCGCGTCGCTGGTACTCCGCCACGGCCTCGAAAAGATGCTGGCGGCGGAAGTCGGGCCAGAGCACGGGAGAGAATATCAGCTCTGAATATGCTGCCTGCCAGAGTAGGAAGTTGGATATCCGGTACTCGCCTGATGTTCTGATGACCAGGTCAGGGTCGGGTTGATCCGGCAGGTAGAGATGGGACTTGATGGTGTGCTCGTTGATCTTGGCTGCAGGGATGCCTTCGCTTGCTATCGCTCTCATGGCATCGACGAGTTCCGCCCTACCACCGTAGTTGAATGCCATGGTGAGTACCAGATTCCTGTTGTGCCTGGTCAGTTCCTCTGATTCGACCATCTTTTGCATTACTTGCCTTGGCACTCTCCAGTTGCGCCTGCCCGCGAAGCGTATCTGCACGCCCTTTGCATGCAGCTCGTCCCGGCGGCGTTCGAGAAGGGAGGAGTTGAATCTCATGAGGTACCTTACTTCGTCGACCGGGCGTTTCCAGTTTTCCGTGGAAAATGCGAACATTGTCAGCCACCCGATTCCTATGTCCAGGGATCCGTCTACGGTATCCACGAGTGCTTTTTCTCCCGCTCCATGACCTTCAGTTCTCGGAAGCCCTCTTTTCTGTGCCCACCTGCCATTCCCATCCATCACGCATGCCACATGGACAGGTATCCTATCCATGTCCAGATGTGCGTTCATCGCTTGACGCATGCCTTCATCACTGTTCGCCACACATTGAACATCATCAGCCGTTAGTAGCCCATCTGTTCGAACATTTCGGGAGTGTCTTGCCAGTGGGGTACAACCTTGACTGCCAGGTCGAGATACGTACCTGCTGGTAGGGAACTTCTGGCTCCGATGCCGATATCACGCAACCGCGTACCCCCTTTGCCCAGAATGATTGCTTTTTGCGATTTCCTTTCCACGACGATGTCGCAAGCTATATATGGTGGACGCCATTCAGCTATCCTACATGCCACGCTGTATGGGAGTTCGTCGGCAACTCGCCGCAGCACCTGTTCCCTGACGAGTTCCGCCACGTAGTATTCCTGCGATATGTCAGGAAGTAAGCTTTGCAGGGTATCCCATTCCTGGAATACTGGCGGCAGTGAATGCATTACGTCAGACCGAGTTGCAGACCGAGATGTAGGTCGATATGCCGACGTCTGTTCTATTGCGGGTTGCAATGTTGGCGAAGAGCCAGAGTACGCAAGCGATTCCATTAGCTCCGTTACGCCGGTACCTTTCAGCGCAGATACCGGGAATATCTCTATATCGTATTGCGATATAACAGAGGGAACAGAGGGAACAGAGGGAACAGAGGGAACAGAGGGAACAGAGGGAACTACATCAGCGGCAGCCTTAGCTGTATCCTGCGGCGCATGCGAAGCCGTACCCTTAGCTGTATCCTGCGGCGCATGCCCATCCAAGCCCTTGGCAATGCTTTCGGCCGTATCCTTGGCCAGGTTGTAGTAGGAGGCAAGAGCCTGCACGGTGGAGACCTTGGATATTTTATCGATCTTGTTGGCTACGATACGGAGAGCGCAGGATCTTCCCCTACTTGCCGCTAGTTCCTTCATCGCACTTGCCATGACGATGCGGTCTCCTTGCGTGGCGGGACGGGACGCATCGAACACCGGCATGATGACATCCGCGCCGTCAAGGGCCTCTTCGGCATGCCGGACCATCTTCTTGCCCAGTTCGCTTTTAGGCTGGTGCATGCCGGGAGTGTCCACGAATATTATCTCCAGCTCTCCGAGATCCTTTCTTGCATAATGGGAACGTCTGGTTGTCGATGGTCTGGATGAAGTGATGGACACCTTCCAGCCGGCAATAGCATTTACAAGCGTAGACTTGCCTGCGTTGGGCCTGCCGATCAGAGTGACCAGCAGGAAGCCGCTCGAGTGCCTACCTGGTTCCGGGGGAATCTTCATGAGTCTCCCGGGCAGGCGGAGTTGCCGGCCTCCGTGAGTATCGCGCTTGGTGCTGCAAGTGGAAGCATAACTGGTGGAGTTCTCTTCATTGGCGCCCTAACCCAACTTGGCTGTATGCTAATTGTTCGCTCATCGTGTGGTCGATGTTCCATGAGCCGCTTTACGGATGACCAGTACCCGGTCGATTCTCCTGCCCTTCACCTTCTCCACCACCATCTCGCAACCATCCACCTGCACATGTTCGCCGGCTTTGGGGATATGGCCGGCAAGGTCGAACACAAGACCTCCAACTGTATCCCAGGTGCCCGCTGGCAGGGCGATTCCCAACATTTCGCTGAGTTCATCCACGGGGGTCTTGGCCGGTACCGAGAGACCGTTGCCGCCTACTTGCAGCACATGTGGTTCATCCACATCGTACTCATCTACTATTTCTCCGACAAGTTCCTCGATGAGGTCCTCGAGCGATACCACTCCTGTCATGCTGCCATACTCGTCGATCACTATGGCCTGGTGGAACTTATCACGCTGCATTTCACGCATGAGTATTGCAGCCTTCTTGGTTTCCGGCACAAAGTGAGCGGTACGTAGGTGGTCTGCCACCAGGTCGTCACCCCTGCCTGCTCTCTCTGCCTTGATAAGATCTTTCAGGTTGACCGAACCGGCTATGTCATCAAGATTGGTAGTATATACAGGCAACCGGCTGAATCCAGCGTCGAGTGCTATACCCAGTGCGCCAGACACGTCAAGCTGGGCTTGCAGCGCTACTACGTCGGGCCGTGGCACCATGACCTCTCTTACCACAGTGTCTCCCAACTCGATTACGGAGTGGATCAGGGCGCGTTCTTCTCGCTCGATGACGTCTTCTTCCACCGCTACGTCGGCAATTGCGAGGATCTCGCCTTCACTGACTTCCCTGCCCCGCATTCTCGACCGGCCCAGCGCCATGCCGGCCAGCTTTACGAGGGCATGTGATAATGCCTGTAGGGGCCAGAACGAGCCGATTGCCGATACCATCGGCGCCGTGTACAGAGCTACTTTCTCAGGATCATTTACCGCCCATGTCTTGGGCATCGCCTCCGCCACCACAAATAGCACCGCCACTTCGAAGGCGGTGGCAATGACCACTCCAATAGGTCCGAACCACCTGTATGACAGTATACCGACCAGGGTGGCTGCAACCAACTGGCATATCAACACGAGTAGCAGTATTACGTTCAGATATGTGTCGATGTCGTCGACCACCTTTACTAGATGGTGTGCTCCCCGCCGCCCCTCATCACGGAGCGCCATGGCTTTCGGTTTGCTCAGTTTGACCAGGCTTGTCTCTGCCAAGGCGAGAAAGGTTGCTAGCAGGACAAGTACCAGCACCGAAGCTAGCATAATCCAGTCCTGGCCAGTCAGTCTCAACCTGCCGTCCGCTGCGGCCGCTATGCCGTAGCCTGTGTATTGCATCTTCCTGCTCTGGCCAGTCATCTTGAATGTTACTGCTGCCAGTAGTGGCGGAGTAGGCGTCACGTGAAGGATCATCGTGCCGCCATATGTCCAGTTTGTTCTGTCATTGTCCTGAAGATGCCTGCCGGCATGGGTCGGATAAACAAGGTCGATTCCGGCATTTTATCTTGTGGCAGGCGATGGCAGTGTCGACGGCGATGGCAGTGTCGACGGCGATGGACGCCAGAGCTTGGACAGCAGGTCGCGTTCCCGGTCTTCCATCACCTCGGCCTCTTCTTCCATCTCATGATCCATTCCCAAGAGGTGGAGTATGCCATGCACTACCAGCAGAGCAATCTCGTCTTCCAGGTTGATCCCGTTACGTATGGCGTTGGCCTCGGCTTGGAGCGGGCAGATGACGACATCTCCCAGCAGCCACGGTACGCCCGAAGGCCATGGAGCGCTGGCTGAGTCCGGGGACCCTAGGCCCGAAGATTTCACGTCCGTGGACTCCACGGCTTGCCGGCGGCGCGCAGGGGGACGGCCGTCCACGGGGAATGACAGTACATCGGTCGGTCCGCTACGGCCCATGTGGAGGGCGTTCAACTCCGATATGCCGTCCTCGTTCACCAGCCATATTTCCAGATAGAGCGGTCCTGGAGCGTCGCTCAGCACCCCTTCCAACTCGAGTACACTATGTGCGAGGGAATGCAGCATCTCTACATCGCATCGCGGCATTTCACCAGGGAGCGACGATCCTGTAACGGCCTGTGCGAAGCTTGGAATCACCGGAGTGGCTTTCTCGCCATCGGATGTCCTGATGTCGTGAACGACGATCAATGATTCATCCATCGGGCAGCCTGGCAATCTCGCTGGTGCTGTGCTCGTATGCCTCGACGATCTGAGCAACAATGTAGTGCCTCACTACGTCCTTGCTGGTGAGATAGACGAACTGCAGCCCGTCGATCCCACCGAGTATTTTCTCCAAGGCGATCAGCCCTGAACGTCCCTGTGCGACATCTACTTGCGTGATATCACCGGTGACTACCACCTTGGAGCCGAAGCCGATACGAGTGAGAAACATTTTCATCTGTTGGGGGGTGGTGTTCTGGGCTTCATCGAGGATGACGAAACTGTGGTTGAGAGTCCTACCCCTCATGAAAGCCAGAGGGGCGACCTCGATGCTGCCTCTGTCTATCAGGCGCTGGGCTCCTTCAGGGGAAACCATATCGTACAATGCATCGTATATCGGTCGTAGGTAGGGGTCCACCTTGGCCATCATGTCGCCGGGCAGGAACCCTAGTTTCTCTCCCGCCTCCACCGCAGGGCGAGTCAGTATGATTCTTTCCACCTCTCCTGATTCGAGTGCAGCGACGGCCATGGCAACCGCTAGGTAGGATTTTCCGGTTCCAGCGGGTCCGATGCCGAAAGTGATCACATTGCGGGAAATGGCATCGGTGTATCGCCTCTGCCCTGTTGTTTTAGGCCGGATGGATCGGCCTTTCGGAGACCGGAATACCTCGGTATGCCTGACCGTGGATGGGCGTATATCCTCATTGACCATTTCCACGGTACGCATTATTTCATCGTTGTCCAGTTCTATACCTTCTTCCAGCATCGTAACCAGTTCCTCGAACAGTTTGCCTACCTTGCTGGCATTCTTGCCATCTGCTGTGATTTCATTACCTCGTGCAACGATTCTAGTTTCGGGAAACGCTCGCTTTATGACCTTGAGGAGCTGGTCGTGCGCACCCAGCAGGCTCATCATCGACGTTCCTGCAGGTACGGATACCTGATAGTGCAGCAGGCTGCTACGGTGACTGCCGCCTGCCGCGTAGTCAGACATCATGGATTCGTTTGCAGTATTGGTGGGCATTGTACTGTTGGCTGCACTGGAGCCGGCCGTTACAGATTCCGGTATCGCAGCACCACCTGCTGTGGAGGGCACTTTCCCACTCAACCTGGTGGCCAGCCCATGGGGCGACCGCCGATTACATGAAGATGCAGATGAGGCACTATATTGCCTGCATCTGATCCAACGTTGAACACGAGGCGGTATCCGCTATCCAGGATGCCTTCGGCAATGGCGACTTCTCTGGCCGTGATGAGCATACTGGCAACGACATGGCTGTCGCCAGGTTCCACGGTCGCTGCATTCTCTATGTGGTCACGGGGAACAATCAGTACGTGCACCGGCGCCTGGGGATTGAGGTCCCTGAAAGCAATAACCATGTCGTTGTGCATTACGATGTCTGCAGGGACGGTACCTGCCACGATTTGACAGAATATACACTTCCGGGCTGCGTCGCTCGATTTACTCACTGTTCACGTGCCGTGGTCGATGCGACTCGGGGTAGAGGTGTTCCAGCGTACCGGGCTCTATACGGCATGCTTCTATGAACTTCTCCACGTCATGTGCCTTTAACCTTATAACCCTGCCAAACTTGTATGCCGGCAGTGACCCTTCATCCACAAACCGGTAAAGGCTTCGCAGTGTTACGCCCAAGCGATCGGCAGCCTCTTTCGTGCTCAACCATTCGATTGCGGGCAGGCTATCCATCATTGGTATATGAGATCCAGTTCCCCAAGCCTGTGTATCATGGCATCGGGAGTGATGCCGAACATAGCCGATACTATGCGCAAGTCCTCGCCGCGTATTGTGATTATCTGTCCGTTGAAATCTTGACGTTGGATTTGCACGACCGATAGGAACCTGCGCAGCAGATCCTGTTCCGGACCCGTTGAACTATTCAGCTTGGCAAGGTCTATGACGACCTTCTCCTGAGCGTCGCGCAACTTCTTCGCGCCTGGTACAGGTATGGCTTGCCTTCTAACAATTGGCTGCCATCTGCTGTCTGCATCCAGATCGGGCAGGAGATGGTCTACCGGAACGTCGTACAGCCGGGCAAGCCGTTGAAGTCTGGGCACCGATATGGAGCGTTCGCCGCGCTCGTAGGCTCCGAGCACAGAAGCTTTGAACTCCTTGCTAGACATGGCTTCGACTCGCTGCAGAGAGAGCCTCATCTGCTTTCGGACCGTGCGCAGCTTTGCACCTACCGTCTTTGCATATTGTTCCCTGAGCGTTTCGCCATCGTTGTCGCCAGTCGATTCATTGACGTGGCTGCTTCCAGTGCTGTCGTCTGCCATATATTACCTCGTTTTACCTTTTGACTCCATCCTATGATCTGCATTGGCATTTCCCTTGCACGGATTCACACAGACTCAGTGTGTGAATCCGTGTGCGCAACAGGCATCGCTCCGTCGATACTTGCCAACGTGGATCGTGTCCCGGTATTGATCGTTGAAGAACTTCCAAATAATAACCCCAGTTTAGCACCATTCAAGCGTATCAGTAGGTGGATACCAGGGCAAGGGTCAGCTCCTGTATAATAGTCATTGAAGCGCCACCAGGACAGATGGCAGGTAGGTGTCTGCAGCACCAGGCGGTGGCGTAGCAATACTCATTCAAGGAGGTTCACACGGTTTTGACAGAAGTCGAAGAACGCAGGCTGGCTGTCCTGAATGCCATAGTTGCCGAATACATAGCCACGGCTCAGCCAGTGGGTTCAGTCCATGTTGCACGTTTGGCCAACTTGAGTGTGTCTTCGGCAACTGTCAGGACCGATATGGCTGTACTTGAGAGAGAAGGCTATCTTGTACAACCTCATACCTCTGCAGGCAGGGTGCCCACGGAAAAGGGTTATAGATTCTATGTCGACCACCTGGCTTGTCCTGGTAGGCTTTCCATGAGTCACCGGATCATACTGAAGAATTTTTTCAGCCACTTGCATGGTGAGGTCGATAGCCTTCTTGAGAGGTCCATCTCCCTGCTGGCTCGATTGACTGACTATGCTTCGGTGGCTGTGAGCTACTACACTCCCGATTACAGTGCCCCCATAAGGTCGATACAGGTAGTAGGACTTGCATCGCATAGTGGCTTACTGGTGATTGTGCTTGGTGACGGGACGGTGGAGACCCAGGAGATTGATTTTGGTCAAGTCGTGAGCGATACAGTACTATCAGAGGTCAACGCGATCCTGCAGCGCAATCTGGTGGGTCAGCTAATCAATGGCGAATTGTCGGCTACCGATTGGCTTGGGGGGAGCTATGGGACGAGGGGCAGCAGGCAGGTACATGACAGGCTGCTGGATGGTCGGTCAGTGCATGGTCGGCCAGTGGATGACATAGTGAGCACGGTTGTTGCGGCATTGGGTCGCATGGCGACCGCAGCCAAGCCGGAACACGTCTTTGTCGGGGGGTCATCTCATGTGGCGGCTGGTTTCGACGCCATTGATACGGTACGTTCCATACTCTCGATCCTCGAACAGCAACTGGTGCTGGTGGACTTCATAGAGCAGGTGCTCGACAAGGGGCTGTCGGTAGCCATTGGAGCGAACGAACATGGTAACGCACTCCTATCCGAGTGCGCACTGGTCATCGCGCCATTCAAGATTGGAGGGCAAGATGCAGGATCAGTTGGAGTGCTGGGTCCGTTGCGGATGGATTACCCGCTTGCTCTGGCTGCAGTGAATGCAGTAGGGACCGGACTCTCCGAAAGGCTGGCTGCCGATGCCGGCTGATTATTATGCACTTCTAGGGGTCGGCAGTGACGCCAGTGAGGAACAGATCAAACGGGCCTACCGGAAGAAAGCAAGGGAACTCCATCCTGACAGTACGGGTGGAGACCCGCATTCCGAGGAGAAGTTCAAAGAGGTCACCATGGCCTACGAGGTGCTGAGAGATCCCGAGCGTAGAAGACGTTACGATATGTTTGGTCCGGAGGGAGTGAGTGGACAGTACGGGGGAGGTTCCATGGGCGGATTTGGCGATCAGTTCTTTTCCGGCTCGTTTTCAGATCTGTTTGATTCTTTCTTCGGCGCGTCCGGCATGTCCGGATCGAGTACTCGTTCGAGGCGCGGAGGGCCGGAAAGAGGTCAAGATGTCGAAACCGTCCTGAACATCACCTTTGAGGAGGCGGCTTTCGGAACGGAGAAAAGTTTGAGCGTTGAGACCCTGGTTTCATGCGAGGACTGTTCGGCGTCCGGCGCCCAGCCTGGTACCTCAGCCTCTCGCTGCCCCGAATGCGGAGGCAGTGGTGAGCTGAGGAGGGTACGCCAGTCCATTCTGGGTCAGATTGTCACGGCTGCACCATGCAACCGTTGCAGTGGTACTGGTGAGGTCATTGCCAGTAAGTGCAGTACATGCCGGGGCGAGGGGCGCGTAGTGAAGAAGGTGGGTATTAGCATAAGCGTTCCCGCTGGGGTCAGTGATGGTACTACGCTGAGGCTGACAGGCAGGGGGCCGGTAGGCAGGAGGGGAGGACCTAGGGGAGATCTTTATGTGCATCTCATCGTGAGTTCCGATGCCCGGTTCGAGCGCGAAGGTGCTGACCTGTACGCGGAGTTGCATATCTCGGTTCCACACGCTGTACTTGGCGCTACGGTTCCCTTTGAAACGCTTGACGGAGAGGAACTCGTAGAGATACCCAGAGGTACCCAGAGTGGCTATGTGATCAAGTTCAGGGGGAAAGGTGTGCGCAACCTTAACGGCAGGGGGCGCGGAGATTTGTATATAAAGGTCACAGTGGACATACCGGACTCATTGAGCCCTGCTCAGGAGGAACTCTACCGGCAGCTTGCGAAGGAGGAGGGAGCCGGTGTCGAGGCTCAGCCACATCGGTCCCGCCTGCGGTCGCTGCTGTCTTAGATCAGCTTGCCTGGCCAGCCCCTTTGGTAAGACTGTAATACGGATCAGCCTATGCAGATCAGCAATACCGGGGGCCATGGTGGTGGTAGGTGGGTGAGTGGCCGGCTTGGTAGCGGAGAATGCGATGGAAGAGATTGAGATGGTCATGGTGGTGGCAGGATAGGTCCATGTATGGTCGGCAGACAGGCTACGGCATAGTGGTCGCAGCGGATCTGGAGAGTGTGGCAGGATGGATCCATGGGTGATGCGGTTGGCGGCGATGCCGTAGATGCCGGGCTGATTGCCTGTGGCGCGCGGGCACAGGTATTCGTAAATGATCTTGCTGATCCAGAAGTCTCTCCAGATGATATGCATCACCTTGTGAATGTGCTGAGGCTGAGCGATGGGGAAAAGGTGGTTCTGGCAGACGGAAAGGGGTCATGGAGGCTCAGTACTTTCGATCATTCTGCAAGGGATGTACTCAGGCCTGCCGGGGAGATGCATGTCGTCCCAGCCGCGAGTAACCCTGTATGCGTGGCTCTTGCCGCAGTGAAGGGGGAAAGAAGTGCCTGGGCCGTTGCCAAGTTGGTGGAGGTGAACGTGGATAGCATCGCGTTGCTGGTCACTGATAGGGGGATCGTGCGGTGGGGTGCAGGTCGGAAGGATCATGCATTGCAGAGGCTGGGAAGGATAGCGCGCGAAGCCGCCGCTCAGGCGCGCAGGGCCTACGTAGCTTCCATAGTGGGTCCTGTAACACTTGCGGAGCTGGTCGAGTCATATCCGGATGGGGCTGTGGCGTTGGCCCATCCGGGCGGCGACAGCTCGCTTGCCACCCTGTTCGCTACGCTGTCGAGAGCGAGTGCAGTTGCAATCGGCCCTGAAGGCGGCTGGTCTCAGAGAGAACTGGCTTATGGCGAGAACCTGCCCGGGGGTCATCTTCCACGGATAAGCATGGGGGAAACCATTATGCGTTCTGAGACTGCCGCTGTCGTGGCAGGCGCCATGCTCAAGATGGTGAAATCGTGATGAGGTTGCGTATATCGAACTCTGCAATAGACATGTGCATGTGCCGTTACGCTGTCCGTACGGATCGCATGGCCCAGTTGCTTTTGCTGGGCCGCTTGCTGAGCAGTACTTACCGTGGGCTTGTGCCGACATTTCGATGAGTTTCGATGAATGTAGCCGTAACCGGCAGGATAACCCGATGGCGAGCGCAAGCCTGGTCTTTCAGGGCTGGGAGGAGGTCAACCAGTAGGATAACCCGGTAAAATGTGCCGTCTAGCTGGAGACTGGCGCGCGCAATGCAGATGGACTAATGATTTAATGCATGAATATAGTTGTTTGCGTGAAACAGATACCTGATCCAGCGGCGCCGCCTGCAATTGATGAGACCAAGGGCACCCTTGTCAGGAGCGGCAAGCTGGCGATGGATGACTCGGACTCCTACGGGGTGGAGATGGCGTTGCAGCTTGCTGAACAGGCAGGCGGTGGAGAGGTCACCCTGGTATCGATGGCTCCCAATGGGGAGACCTCCGGGTTGCGTACGGCACTGGCAATGGGCGCAGCTAAAGCCATACTGGTAAGCGATGAAGCTCTGGCTGGGTCGGATGCGCTGGCTACAGCCAAGGTACTTGCTCGGGCCGTAGATCGCGTGAAGCCTGATTTGATCGTGGCGGCGACAGAGTCGACCGACGGGTACACGGGAACTACTCCCGTGCAGCTGGCGGAGTTACTGGGGTTTCCCTCTATAACCTTCGCCAAGCAGATATCCGTTTCAGATGGCAAGTTGGCAGTACAGCGCCAGACCGAGGTGGGTTATGACGAGGTGGAGTGCCCGCTTCCTGCCGTTGTCACGGTGACCGCAGGAGTCGTGGAGCCGAGGTATCCCTCATTCAAGGGCATCATGGCGGCGAAGTCGAAGCCGGTCGATCAGCTTACCCTTTCTGATCTCGGCTTGGATGCTTCTGAGGTAGGTGCCACCGGTTCTGGGCAGGAAGTACTGTCTGTCGTTGAGGCGCCGCAGCGGGCATCCGGCCAGATTATCGTAGATGATGGGGAAGCGTATCAGCGAGTGGTACAGTTTCTCCAGGAACTCAAGCTGATCTAGCCGGCGCGGTTTCTGACGCGGTGTGGTGTTGCATGGATTGCCCGCAGTAGCCGTTAGCGGCGGAAATACGAATTACAGGAATATAAATCAAGATATTGGACATTAGGAGAGCATGATGGCTGTAGGCAGAGCATTGGTTGTCGTGGAGAGCGTGGATGGTCAGGCGCTTCCGGCTTCACTCGAGCTGTTGACCGAGGCGCGATCCATAGCAGGGAATGTGGATGCTATCGCATGGGGCGCTGGTGTAGCAGCTTCATTGGCTAGCGAGGTTGGAGGATATGGGGCGGCGAGGTTGTTCGACGTGGGGGATGTCGGGGATTCGCTGCCTGGCCCTGCTGTGGCTGGCGCAATATCAGGCATTGTGGCCAGTGGAGATGTGCCCGAGGTGATACTGATCCCGACAACCTACGACTGCAGGGACATTGCAGGTCGGCTGTCTGTCAAAATCAATAGGCCGGTGATTACCAATGTGATCGACCTGGAAGTAGGCGACGGCGGCATACGGTCTGTGCACAGCCTCTTCGGTGGTACCCAAATTGCTACAGCTAGGTTTACTGGGGACAAGCCGTGGATATTCGTTATCAGGGCTAAGTCATTTGTGCCCTTGCAGTCGGGTGGTCCTGCTGCAGAGGTGGTTCCCGTGCAGCCAGGCGACCTGGATGCTACTGGTGCTGCGACAATCACGTCTCACCACGTCGAATCTCAGACCGGCCCGAAGCTGGATGAGGCGGATGTAGTGGTGTCAGGAGGTAGGGGGTTGGGTTCCAAGGAAGCTTACGCCATGGTGGAGGAGTTGGCGGAACTGCTGAAAGGTGCTGCAGGCGCCAGCAGGGCGATTGTCGATGCAGGATGGGTATCCTATGCCCGTCAGGTTGGCCAGACCGGGAAGACGGTGAAGCCGACGGTCTACATAGCGTGTGGCATATCCGGGGCGACCCAGCACCTTGTGGGCATGAAGGGCGCAAAACACATCATTGCGATCAACAAGGACCAGGAAGCCCCCATATTCTCGGTCGCTGACGTGGGAGTGGTGGGTGATGTGCATCAGGTGATGCCTAAGCTCATCGAAGCCATAAAAGCTTTATCCTGAGAGCCTCTGAACATCCATCTTGTAGAACATAAAAGACTACTTGCAAACAATATTACTGGCTAGTCGCTTGCGAGTGCTTGCAATGGCAAGCACTCTATGCTAAAATGACATACTAGGCGGGCCACGGTGGAACCGGAGCATGTAATGACGGGACATATGTGTTCAATAGGCCATAGCTACCAAACTCCAGTAATTTGACCGGAAGTGCGTGGAGTCGGTAGACGGTCCATTGGGAAGTGATTGAGAGTGATTGTCCAAGTGGATGATCACGAGTAAAAAAGGTGTAAGTGCTGTAGGTAGACGTTTCATCGGCGATCGTCGATAGCAATTGCATTATGCCTGGTATATAATTTAAGTCCATGGAGGATGGTTAAATTGGCCCTGATGTGGAATCGACCGATCGAATGGGATGCGGATGACTGGCGTAAGTTGGCTGCGTGCAAGGATACCGAGCCGGACCTGTTCTTCCCGGTAGGGACGACTGGGTTGGCTGTGGATCAGATCGAAGCAGCTAAGCAGGTCTGTTTCTCTTGTGATGCAATTGAGCCGTGTCTTGATTTTGCTATTGCCACCAATCAGGAATCTGGTATATGGGGAGGAACCTCAGAAGAGGAAAGGCATCAGTTGCGCAAGATATGGTTGGCCACCCAATACCAAGATAGTCACCAAGGCAACCATATAACACAAATCTGATTACAGATTAGTGACCAGGGTCCCTCACTCAGGCGGTGATTTCACGTTGCCTCTTCAGTGCCGATAAGAGGTGCTTTCAGGTACGGCACATCTAAAGTCTAACCGGTAGCGATCTGGCCGGGTTCCGGGTAACTATAATTATCCTGTGGCCACCTCTTCCTGCTCACGCATGACAGCTTTGCCAGCAAGTTCAGAGCAGCCGGGTCATCCATGATGGGCCTTGTTTCGATCACCCCGTCAGACAACGCACCTTCGACAAGCTGTTTACCGGTATCAGTGCGGATTATCAGGAGAGTCCATCCTGGCAGATCTCCTATACCGCCAGCCGATATATCGGCATGCTCAGCCGAGAAGTCAGGACAGAGCTTGCAACCGTCCCTTGTCCACTTCCGACCCTCCTTCAGCGGTACTTCGCTGTACGAGCCATCCTCCATCCATACCTGGAAGCGGCCCTTGATATTGATCTTGCTGATTTCGTTGCGCATGATGCCATAGCCTGCCTCGAAGAGCTCTGAGTAGATGGAGTCGTCAAAAGTTTTCGAACAGAGCAACCCAATCGAAAGCATAAGCCTTCGTCCCACCTTGCCGGCCTTACGAGCGTTCATCACGGCGGGCATCGAAGCCTGGCAGCCGGTCCCTACTATGGCCAGTCGTTCGTAGCCTGCGGTTACCGCATCGTTGTAAGCGAGGGTATTGGTGGAGTAAGTGTAGCGTGATCCCGACGCGTCCAGTATGCCCTGGCGATCAGTCACGAACGCGGGTAGTGGCTTGGCTGCACCCTTTCCTTGCCCTTGCGTACTTGCGCCTTCTTCGGGTGCATGATTGCCGGGATTGCCCATACTACCGGTACCCGTACTGCCACTTACATCGTTTCCGACCGTGGAGGACACGAGCGCTGCGTCTATCATGGAGTGCTCCAACGCCCAAGCCAGCATGGCGGATACGGCCCCGCCATCTTGACCGACCGCACGGATGTCGTCATCTGTGGCTCGCGCAAGGATCATATCCTGGCTAATGCCATAGACTTCTTCGGCCATGCGCGTTCTCCCATGCATATAGGAGTCTGCCTCTACTTCCCATCCGCGGAAGCGTGGACATGCCCTAGTGCATAAGGTGCACCCGCGCTGGCCGTGGGTACAGTCATCCGCACCGCCATCCTCGTCCACTTTCCATGGTCTGTACGGACCTTCCCTGCCGTCATATCGTAGAACATCATGCGGGCAGGCTATCACGCATGCTGCACATCCAGTGCAGAGACCTGATCTTACGACTTCACCAAGGAGGTGCACCCAGTGTGGTTTATCCGATGACATATTACAAGAATAGCGTGCAGAGCGCTGCGAGCGCCAGTAGACGACCGATGGATTCGGATAGCCAAAGCGCTGGGTGCTGGCAGGTGGGTGCCGGTGGACGAACGGGCGTGAGTGCCAGCTGTAGTCTGGACCGGGCAGTACGGATGGCGATAAATGCTGCACGCGAAGGCGGCGGCGTGGTTACGGGCGCGCCATCAGGACGTACCGGGAACGATCGGGTGAGCGGGCAACCTTGATGCTGTCGAACCCAGCTTGCCTGGCAAGCTGCTTCAGAGCGCCGGAAGGGACCAGGAGGCTCGGAGTGGCTTGTGGTTGTCCGCGTCCTGCCTCCTGCACGGTTCCGGGCAGGGCCAGCTTTCCTGCGCTAGTATCCCCTGCCGGCAGATCGGAAGGCGGGGGAAAGGATATGGGCAGATCGGGGATGGAACCGGGGATCAGGACGTGAGACGGGTCGGCAACTTCCACGAATAAGATGCCTGCTGGTGCCAGTGCCTCCCTGCAATTGGAGATCAGCTCGCTCATCTGTTTCACACTGAGGCGTTCGGTTCCCTCCAGTATGGCAATGACCTGCCAGCTTGCGGGTTCCAGCAAGGCAAATGCCTGCAATAGTTCCCCCAAGTCTATGTCAGCTGTCGAGTCGCTCTCTACCGACGTGATATTTGTGGCAGGGATGCCCATCCTGGCCAGGTGATCTAGTATCTGGTCTGATCCCGCTCCGGCAGCCAGGACCGGCATGATCCGCTTGGCACCTTTTTGCTCGCCTGAATCCTCGCGTGACACCCCTGTTGCCTGCAGGTAATCATCCAGGTAGCCTGCACGCCAGCCAGCTGTCTCCATGACCGTTTCCATGCTCATGTCCTGATGAGCGTCGGGATCTTCGCGCTCTTCCTGTGCTGTTTCCTGTTCTGCAAGCATCAGGAGGACCTGTTGGTCCCATACTGCATGCATCAGATCGTTCACCTGCCTTACGATGCCGCTCAAGGTGTCCATCCGGGTGTCTAGATGGCTGATCCGGTCGTCCAGGTTGCTGAGCGCTTTCGAGGTGACCGACGCCAGCGACGCTATCCTGCTACCAGCCGAGATGTTCTCGCCGGCATCGCTGCTTCCGGTCAATGTTCCCGCGGAAACACCAGTGGGGCTGTATGACGAGGGAGAAGACGGAGGGGAGTCAGGCTGAAGTATGCTGCGGCCGCTATGCCGCAGCTCGGGGCTGTATGACGAGGAAGAGGACAGAGGGGAGTCGGGAGTGGTGGGGCCCGACTGGGCAGGGGAGGTGGCATCCTCAACAGACCTGCTGTTTGCCGGCGGAGTCTCGGTTTCCACCCTCCTTTTAGCGACCTGTGGCGTAGCGTTCTCAACAGATTTGCTGCTAGCCAGCGCCTTCAATGCATCCACGTGGTATGCCCGCTCGGCGTAGTGCGCAGTTTTCTCGCTTGACCTACTACTGACTGGTCTACCGATCAGCGACTGCAAGCGCGAGCGGGCTGCTTGGGCGGCCATTTCCCAGGTGAATCCAGAGGCTATCCTTTCCCTGCCAGCCTTTCCTTTTTCGGTTGCTCTATCCGGGAATGCGATCACTTCCCTCATGGCTTCCACGAGCGCATCGCCATCTGGTTCTGCCCACCAGAATCCGGCACTGGACGGCGCCATTCCTTCTATAGATATCGGCCGGATGGAATAGGGCAGCATATAGGCAGAAGAGCTGTCACAGAAATCCAGGCAGGCACCGTAGCCTGTCACGATTACCGGCAACGAGCTGGCCATGGCCTCAGCTACCGGCAGGCCGAAACCTTCCCCCCGGTACGGGTGGACCAGAACGTCACATGCCCTGTAGACAGAGGCCACCTCTTCTCTGGTCATATCTCCGTCCAGGATCTCTATGTCAGGTAACGTTGGATCGCCTGCAGCTTGGCGGAAATGGTCATCCATTGTCCCGCCCCTGTATACTGCATCGGAGCCAAATGGTTTTACCACCAGGCATACATCATCTGCCGGCCTGAAAGCTTTACAATATGCGTCAAGCAGTATGTCGGCTCCCTTCCTCACCGTGGTCCCGCCCAGGAAGAGCAGCTTCGATGTCCGGCGAGTGGACAGCGGGTATTGCGCTCCAACTGGCGAGAAGGTGGAAGTATCCACCCCGTTGGACACCACCGCCACACGGTGCTCTGGTATCCCGCTTGATATGTAACATCCCCGTACCCAGCTGGTCGGCACCCATACCTCATCCACATGACGCATGATTGGCTCTATCCATGCAGCTGGTATGCCTCCTCGTTCCCAGGGCTGGATCATCACCAGTGGAGACCCAGTATATGTGGGCGTGAAATCGGGCGGCCAGTGATGACGCACTTCCACGTCGTATCCCGCCTTCACCCCGGCGCCTGCCTCCGCATTTGCATCAATGTGGAAGCCGGCTCTTTCCAATTGCTCTACTGTGTCGGGAGGATAGGGAGGTCTGTCGGTTGGGGCGAGCGCGAAGAGCAGGTCTCCCGCAGATCCAAGAGCGCAGATAAGCTCCCTGGATACGGTGGCCAGGCTGTGGTGCGCGTAGAGATCGCCAACCCAGCGGAGGGTAAACTTGCTCGAACTGGTGGAAACGGTGGAGGCTGTATGCATCCAATAATATTACTTCAGAAAATGTCCATTTCAGCCGATACATAACAAGTGGCGTGTTGGCTGGTGTCCAGCGCGTTTTTTTTGACAGGCATGAGGCCGCGTAGACGATGATTCAACTGACAAGGATAAATGGCGAAAAGATGCTGATCAATGCTGAACTGATAGAGCGCGCCGAGGAGAGGCCTGATACTGTCGTTACCCTTACCGATGGTACCAAGTATGTTGTTTCCGAGTCCATCGCAGAGGTGGAGCAGAAGGTCCAGATGTACAAGGCAGCGATAATGGCCATGGCGCAGAGGATGATGGATGATCCCGGCATGAGGGAAGTGCATTTGCGGTTGCTCTACGGTGAGGAAGGCAACCAGGAGAAGAGTGAGGAAGCTGACATGGATGTGACCAGGGAGACGCAGGATGAATAAGCCCGACAAATTATTGCCGATTATGATTGTAGGTGCGATTATCGTCGTATTTACTGCCACGATCATGGACGGGACGAATCCAATAGTGATGTTCAAGCCGGCTCCCATGCTCCTGGTATTTGGTGGTTCCATACTGGCTTCGATCGCCGGCATCATGCGCTCCGATATGAAGGCAGTCAAAGCCGCGGGCAAGAAAATCATGAAGGCGGATCACATCGATCCCCAGAAGGATCTGGATACCATAGTACATCTCGCGGAGGTGGCAAGGAGAGAAGGGTTGCTGGCCCTGGAAAAGGCCGCCTCAGAAGTAGAAGACCCTTTTTTCAAGAAGGGTATTGAGATGACCGTCGACGGCGTGGATCCAGAGGAGATAAGAGAGATCCTCGAAGGTGAGATAGACGGCCTGGAGGACAGGCACAAGCTGGGTACAAAGTTCTTCACTGATCTGGGTGGGTTTTCCCCTACCTTGGGCATCATTGGAACGGTGATCGGCCTGGTTGCCGTACTGGGCAGCCTCACCAACCCGGGGCAACTAGGTCCGAAGATCGCCAGCGCCTTTACCGCTACATTGTGGGGCATACTGATGGCCAATCTGGTGTGGCTGCCTATATCCAACAAGCTGCAGAGAGCAAGCAGCCTGGAACTTACTAGCAAGAGGCTGATACTCGATGGCATCCTGGCTATCCAGGCAGGGAGCAGTCCCAGGATGGTTCAGGCCAGGCTGCAGTGCTATATAGCACCCAAGGACAGGGCAGATGTCAGGGGGGCATCGAAGCAGGAAGAGGCCGCCTGATGCACGCTGGGCCTCTAAGAGAAAAGGCGTTTGCGTGAGGATGACTGGTTACCTCGGAATGGTCTCCAGTTGCATTAGGGGTTTCTGGCAATGTGCCCTGCGCAAATGTCATGGCTGCGTGATAGTAGCGGGCAGGCGGGGAGCGGCCTGATATGGCAAAAAGTACCAGACGCAAATCAGGAGGCGAGAGTGGAGGAGGCCATGAAGGTGCGGGAATGATGAGATGGCTGCTTACCTATGCAGACATGATCACGCTCCTGCTTGCCCTTTTTGTCGTGCTCTTCGCAATGTCCACCATCAATGTACGGAAGTTCGAGGCACTGGAGATGGGCTTGAAGCAGACTTTCGACCCGAATCCAGGTGTTCTTACCGGCGCAGCCAAGCTGCTCAAGGAGCCGCAGCTCACCCAGGCTAATGCCAAGAACATGTCTTCTAACGTAAAGAGCATCACTCACAATGTGCAGAACCAGGCAGGTGCTACAAGTACCGACGCCAAACCAGGGACGTTGCCACTCTCCGCCATTGCTCAGCGGCTCCAGCAGGCGCTGGCTAAGGCAGGGCTTGCTAATCAGGGCATTACTGTCACGACCGAGAAGAGGGGCGTGGTGGTAAAGGTCCTAGATGACCAGGTATTCTACGGTACTGATCATGCCAGTCTCAATGCGGTTGGGATGCGGGTGGTGGACGTAGTTGGTTCTGTGTTGCAAGGGTTCAACAACAATGTGGTGGTGGAAGGGTACGCTGACAGCCAACCGATCACCGGAGGTCCTTACCCGTCCAACTATGCCCTCTCTGCAATGAGGGCCATCAATGTGCTCGAGCGCCTAGTACATCATGACTCCATACCGGAGGCAAGACTCTCTGCGCAGGCATTCGGGTCGACCCACCCCGCAGCTCCAAACACCACCCCGCAGAATATGGCGCTGAACAGGCGCGTCGACATCGTTATCCTGAACTCCGGACAGGGGAGGTCCTGATATGGCAGTATCCGTTTCGGGACTGGGCACCCGGCAGTCTACGAGTGCTGCCGGCACACCGAAGGTACCGGTTGGTGGCGAGGAGAAGCCCAAGAGCAAGAAGATGCTGCTCATCCTGGTAGTACTAATCCTGGTAGTGCTCGCAGGGGGATATTTTGTAGTGGCAAAGGTCGTGATGAAGCCGCCTCCCCATTACGGACCCAACAACCCACCGCCCAGCGCAGCGACATACTCCATTCCGAGCGAGACAGTCAATCTGTCAGACGGTAGCCTGCTCCAAGTGACGGTGGCTCTGCAGCTTACCACTGTTGCAAGTGCCGCATCAGTGTCAAAGCTCAACCCGCAGATAGAGAATGCCCTCATCCAGGACTGCGGCACTTGGACTTATAGCAGGTTACTCGCTCCTGGAGGCAAGGTCACGCTCTCTCGGCAGCTTTTGCATAGTTTCCAGGCGATACTGAAGCCGGTGGATGGTGGCGAGCAGGTCACTTCGGTGTATTTTACGGCTTTTACTCTTCAGGCCGCCTGAGGCGGGTTGCCCAACTGCCAGATGATTGTTGCCTGATCAAGGCATCCTGAGTTCGCCGCCACCAGGATTCACGCCGGGGTTTGCGCCAGGATTTGCGGTACGGTTGGCATCATTCCCGCTTATCCCGTTCGATCCATTTACATTTGAGCGATCCACGTTTGCCTTATTACCGCTTATCCCGTTCGATCCTGGAACACCGTTCTGGCCAGTTGCGCCAGTTGCTCCAGCTGCTCCAGTTGCACGGTCGGCGCGCCGGCGCAACGCTTCCTCCGCCATGATCCGGCGGCGTGTGTTTTCCTCCTCTATCTGCTTGGCTATGGCGGCTCTTCGTACCTGGTTGGTGTAGGCGGTAATGAGGCGCGACAAGATAGAGCCCGCCATCCAGCAGGCCACCAAGGCAATCAGGAACCTTACCAGCGCAGACAGAGGACTGATCCCGCCGTCTATGAGCCCGGGCAGCATCGGAGCGCTCACCAGTGTCGCTGCCGCCAGCACCAGTTCCGGATGGCGCACTCTCATAATCGCCGTAGCTCCTCGGAACTTGGGAATTCCATGCTGGCAGCTCTCGTGCCGGGCACTTCCCTGCTTGCAACTCCCCTACCAGCAACTAGTCCCGGACGGTGGACGTCCTCTGTGAATATGATGATCCATGGCCTACCTATTGCAGATGTTTTCCCCTGCAGTGATTCCACATGGCATATCCTCATGGCTACTTACTCCCTTGCGCTGCCGAAAGGGTCCTGCTCAGAAGGTCGCCTACTACAGTTGCCCATCTTTCAGGACTTGCCCTACCCTCATCCAGCCTGGCTATCGGGATACCGGTGGCGGTAGCCGATGCAGGGCTGATGCTGTGGCGTACCTCGCTGAGTACCAGGGCATCCATACCGCCCAGCGTCTCCGCCCATGCTGCGATCTCCTCAGTTTTGTAGAGCGCCTCGGCTATCCCCCATACCGCCGTGGGCTTCATCGCTGCCAGTACCAGCCGTGCCCAGCTCCTGTTCCCCCCGACAAGCGGCGACACCACCACCACCACAGTGGCTGATCCGTTGCGCCGCCATCCAGGTGCCCGCTCGGCCACCTCCAGAGCGGATCTTGCAGTGAGTGACATGGGAATCTTGCCAACCGGTCTCGTCGACGCCACTGGTATGGTAGCCGGATCGAGGCCAAGTTCTGTAGCTATCTCTGCAGCAAGTCGCCTGGATCTCTGCAGGTCACCTACGATGGCAAGCAGGCTGCCGGGCAGGGACGGAGGAGGAGGTGCGCTGGGCAACCTGCTGAATGTGTCCACCAGCGCTCTGGCGATCCTGGACGGATCACGATCACCATTGAGACCAGCAATTTCCCCGCTTTCAAGTAGCTGCTCCGGTATGCCTGCTTTCGCCAACATCGAAGTGAGAGCAGGAGGCGGCTCAGTGAATTGGTGGTGCTGGTGGTGCTGGTGGTGCTGAGTCAAAGGGCCGTCCATTGATTGAGCAACGATATTGTCGGCGGGCTGACGAGCTGGCACGGGCTCCGATGAGTCCTGAGATAGATCCTGCATCGATCCCGGCCAGACCAGATCTGACCCCAGCTCCGGCTGCCAGGCGGGATTCCCCAGTGCGTAGCCGCTGCCGGCATCCTCAAAGGCGGCGCCTTCGGCAAAGTCGCTGCCATAGCTATCATACGGAGCGTCTGAAGTGGTGCCTGAAATGGTCGTATCCATGCCCGCTGGTACACCCTCTTCCATGCTTGGTGATGTATCCATGTCCATATCGTGAGCTACACGCGCAAGTACTTCTGCAAAACCAGGCTGGATGGCTGCACTATCATGATCCACCAGCTGGCCGGGAAGTAGCTTCGATGGCTGGCCAGCCGGTACTCCAGCTGCGCCAGCAGCCGATGTCCCGGCGGATGGGCCGGCCTGCGTACCAGCCACGGCCGTAGGAGCGGCTGATATATCCAGCACATCGTCCATTGCCAAGGTATCGGCCAGAACCGAGGTCGCCGGTGGGCTTTGTACGGTAGATGGAACCTGCGTGCCTGCTTGCACCCGCCTGGCGGGCTGACCCGATCTGGAGTCGTTTCCCTGTGTCGACTTCCCGCGCTGTGTCGTGCCTGATCGCTGTGCCTTACCGGCGTCCTGCATGGAGCGCGCAGGATTTCTGGTGGCATTGTAATGCTGGCGTTCCTGGGGCCGGGGCGCGGCTTTCACGTCAACAGTGAGGCGGAACATCTCCCTCGCGAAGAAGCCGAGCACTCCCCCCTCTCTCACTCGCTCAGCTTTTACGATCTTGACGCGCGGTCCATGCTCCCGGTGTATCCGTTCGAGCAACGGTTCCAGTGTCGATCCCTCATACTGCTGAAGCTGTGTTGACAACGTTCACTACTCCTATACGTTCGAGCCGGACCTGCGGTCCCACCTCAGCAATAGATAATATTGCAAGCTGGGGAACCGCAGCCTGGAGGAGCTTGCGCAGCGCAGGACGGAGATGAGTTGCGCAGATCAGGACGGGCTCCTTCCCCTGTTGCTCAGCCGCTTCATTGAGGGAGCGGACTTCTGCTACGAGTTGTTCTGCAACTCCAGGGTCTATTGCGAGCACGCTTCCCTCGTCGCTGGTGCGTACGGAGTCCACCAGGGCTCGTTCCAGCGACGGATCCAGGGTGATCACCGTAAGCACTCCATCCACGGCATGGCCAGCGGTGATGGAGGGCCCTAGGGCAACCCTGGCGGCCTCTATGAGACCCTCGGGCTCCTTACCCCTTCTGGCCCTTTCGGTAATTGCCTCCACTATCCGTGCGAGATTCCTGATCGGCACGGACTCCTCCAGAAGTCCCGACAGGGTGCGCTGGAGATCTATCAGTGTCACTTGGGCTGAGGACATCTCCTCCACAATCGCTGGATCGGTTGTTCGCAGCAGATCGAGGAGGAACTTGACCTGCTGGGTGGAGAGCAGCCGGCTGGCGAACCTGGCCGCCAGCTCGCCGAGATGAGTGGTGATGACCGACGACCTATCGATTACTGTTGCGCCGCCGACCAGTGCTTGCTGCCGTAGTTCCGATGGCACCCATTTCGCCGGAAGGCCAAACACTGGTTCTGTGGTGATGTCCCCCGGCAGGGCAGGCAGTCCATCGCCTATGGCCATGACCTTGCCTGGCGGTGCCAGACCGCGTGCCACTTCCACTCCATGTACCTTGACGACATAGGTGTCGGGGCTCAGTTCCAGGTTGTCCCTCGTCCTTACCGGTGGGATTATCAGACCGGTGTCCATGGCCAGTTTCTTTCTAAGTGCGCGTACGCGTTCGAGCAGATCTCCGCCGTGTGCAGAATCGACTAGGTCGATCAGATTGACTGCGAGTTCGAGTTCGAGCGGCTCCACTCGCAACTCAGCTGCAATCGATTGTGGGGTGTCAATGACGGCACTTGCTTCCTCCGGTTCCGTCTCGGAAGCTTGCACCTCTTCGAAAGCACGGCCGGCCCTTCTGCCCATGAACCACACCACTAGGCCTACTGCCACGAATGGAACGTGCGGGAGTCCAGGAATCAGGCCGATACCGGCAAGGACAATACCTGCGATACGGATGGCCCTGTGCTGTTTCTGTATCTGGAGAAGCACGTCGGAACCGAAGTCGTCATCTTTTGTACTGGCCCTGGTAACGATCAGTCCTGTAGACACCGAAAGCAACAGGGCAGGTATCTGGGAAACGAGCCCATCTCCGACTGACAGGAGGCTGTAGGTATGCACAGCCTGGGAGATGGGCATGTGGTGTTCGACCACACCCACTATGAGGCCACCGATAAGGTTGATGGCGACGATGACAAGTGCTGCCGTGGCGTCTCCTCTTACAAATTTGCTGGCACCGTCCATCGATCCATAGAAGTCCGCCTGCTCAGAGATCTCTCGCCGCCTTCGCAACGCCTCCTCCTGATCAATGAGTCCGGCGTTCAGATCGGCATCGATGGCCATCTGCTTGCCAGGCATTGCATCGAGGGTAAACCTGGCTGTTACTTCCGCAACCCTGCCTGCTCCACTGGTAACCACGACAAACTGGATGATGATGAGGACGAGGAATACTACAAGCCCGATCACGAGGTTGCTTCCGACGACGAATGTTCCGAATGCTTGGATCACCTGGCCTGCATAGGCATGAAGCAGCACAAGCCGGGTGACTGCCACGTTGATGGCCAGCCGGAAGAGCGTGGCGAGGAGGAGAATGGAAGGAAAGACCGAGAAGTCGAGCGGTCTCTTCACATGCATGGTCATCAGCATGATGACCAGTGCTGCAGTGATATTCAGGCTGATCAGTATATCCAAGACGAAGGTAGGGATAGGTATGACAAGCATGACCACGATGGTGACTACCGCGGCAGGTGCTCCCAGTACCCCTAACTTGCTGTTCTTCACATTTACCCCTGGAACGGTCCGGCAGGCTCCGTCTCCGCAATCGAGGTCAAGCGATTTACGGAACCCGCATGCAACTTACTTCTCCATCTATCTGGTTCTCTTTCCGGCCGTTCCATGGCCGTGCATACGTCATCCTGACGTAACTTTATCATTTGTTCCATCGGCAAGATCGAACCCGATCTTTAGTACTTTCCAGCATGCGTAGATGCATCTATACTGTGGAGCGATGCTGGAATGGCCGATGTCAGAAATAGCTACAGTCAGGTGGGATAAGTGCCGATAGTGAACGATGTGACTATGCAACGGTTGTCCGCGTGCCTTTACGAGGAGAAGGAGGCGCTGGAGGAGTTGCTCTTCAAACTGGAGGAGGAGCAGCTTGTGCTGGCGACCGGTCGCCACCGATGGCTCCCACGGGCTTCGGCTGAAGTCGAGAATGCTCTTCGTACACTCGACGCCATGGAACATTCCCGCCACGATGTGATGGTTAGCGTGGCGAAGGAGACCGGGGTGATGCGGGGGGAGATGGCCACACTTGCGGAGGTGGCCAGTGCGGTGGGTGAACCTTGGAGCGAGGTGTTGCTGGAAAGCCGAGAGAACATGAGGGCGCTGCTTGGCCAGGTTGCGGAGATGGTCGCAAGCAATAGGGACCTCATCATGAGGGGCCTGGCCTCCACTGCGGAGACACTTGTGGCTATAGGGGCCAGTGCCGGTATTTCCTATGGCCCTGATGGAGAGAGCAGGACAATCGCCGGCTTGACTCGCCTGTTGGATGCTGCGATATGAGTGATGCCTCTCTCTACACTGCGCTTTCCGGGTTGGAAACGGCTCGCGCAGGGCTGGCCACCACGGCCCAGGACATATCCAATGTGAATACCCCTGGATTTCAGAGGGAAACAGCAGCGGTATCCACCGTAGACAATGGCGGTATGCTGGGCATAGGTGGTGGCTCTCAGGTATCGAGTATCGTACAGGCATCCAACGCCTTCCTGCAAGCCGCTTCGTTACAGGCTGATGCAAGCGTTTCCAATTTGACCGCCGGCCAGCAGGTACTCAGTTCCATACAGGCTGCATTTCCGGAGCCGAGCCAGTATGGTATTTCCGAACAGCTTTCCACTTTCTGGTCGGCCTGGGATGCTGTTGCCCAGAATCCATCTTCGCAAGCTCCGAGAACAGCACTGATCAGCGATGCACAGAATATAGCCACCTCGCTCAACCAGGCATCGAGCCAACTCGATACCCTCTCCGGCCAGACCACCACCCAGCTATCCACTACTACAGGCGAGGTAAACCAGTTGCTTACCCAGGTGGCAAACCTCAACCAGCAGGTGGTTTCCGTGGGCGGGGGGTCACGGGCCAATTCCCTGGTGGATCAGCGCAACCAGCTGGTATCCCAGCTTGCTCAGGACATTGGTGCGACGGTACGTACCCAGCCGGACGGTTCCGCTACGGTGTCCGTTGGAGGTGTGACCCTGGTTCAGGGCAATGTGGCGGATACCGTTCAGATCGCCGTCAGTACATCGGGGCAATTCTCGCTTACTTCCACCATGACAGGGGCCACCCTGGACGTGACCAATGGCTCTGCTGCGGGCCTGCTGGCTTCGCTCAATACTTATATACCTACCTACCAGGCCCAGATCAACGGCGTTGCCGCCGATCTGGCAAGTACGGTGAATACCCAGCTTGCCAACGGATACTACTACGACTCTGCTACAAGTACCTGGGTATCAGGGTCAGGTGCGCCAATGTTCCTGAACAGCTTTACGGGTACCACCAGTGGCGTGACGGCTGCAGGCATAGAGGTCAATCCGGCCATGGTCGCCAACCCGCAGGATATAGCTGCATCGAGCACCAATGTCACTCCCGATGCCACCAACAACGGCGCCAATGCCCAGGCAATGGCCGAGCTGTTCAACGTCACGGGTGGCCCGGACAAGGCATACCGATCGCTCATAGAGAACATAGGTTCGCAGGTGCAGGGTGCCAACCAGCAACTCCAGACTCAGACTTCCGTGCAGACGGCGGCATCGCAGGCGTTGCAGTCCGCCACCGGGGTTTCTACGGATGCAGAGATGGTGAAATCAGTGCAGTACCAGCAGGCGTACCAAGCGGCGGCGAAGGTCATAGCGGTTACGGCAACCGCCATGCAAAGTCTATTGGCGGCAGTATGAGCGTTGCAGATTTCACATCGGGCGCTCCAGGGCAAGGTGGCGCTTTAGAGGGAGACCTGGAAGCCCCATGAGCTCTATAGGTTACACGCCAAGGATCCTGGCCAGTACGATGATCCAGGACATCACGGCCCAGCAGGGTTCCATCGGTACCCTGGAGGAGCAACTTTCCACTGGCTACAAGATCAACCAGCCCTCCGACAATCCCGCCGAGGCTATAAACATACTGAGATTGCAGTCGGTATACGCAAGGACACAGCAGTATTCGGCCAATGCAGCAGATGCTCTTGGCTGGCTGTCCACTGGAAATTCCACCATGAACCAGATTAACCAGATTCTTCAGCAGATCCACCAGCTCATGCTCTCGGTTTCTTCGGCCGACCTAGCAGGCCAGCAAGGCGCTCTCAATGGCATTGCCGCTGAGATATCCAATGACCGCCAGGCTCTTGTAAACCTGGCAAATACCCAGTACAACGGGCAGGCCATCTTTGCTGGTACCGGTACTACAGGGCCTGCATACGGTCCGAACGGCACCTACAATGGAGGAGGCAATGCTCCGACCCGTACCGTCGCCACCGGTGTGCAGGTGTCCATATCTGTGACGGGACCTGCGCTCTTCGGAACGGGAGCGACCAGCCTTCTGTCAAACAATCCGGCAACCAATGGAGGCGTGCTGGGAGTGCTTGCCCAGACGGTTGCAGACCTGCAGGCAGGCAACGTTAGCGCGGTGGAAACCACAGATCTTTCCAATCTGAATACTTCGATCAGTCAGGTGGAAAGCCAGGCCGCCATTCTTGGGGCCAATTACCAGCGCGCCCAAGAGTTTCAGACGCAGGCACAGAATGTGCAGTCCGCTATCGATCAGGAGCTCTCTTCGGTGCAGGACGTGAATCTTCCAAAGGCCATTACCAACTTGAAATCGATGGAAAATACCTACCAGTCGGCACTGTGGGCGCTTTCTCAGTCGATCCTGCCGTCGCTTGCCCAGTATGTGGGATGAAGGAGATAATACGTGATGAAGGAGAGTGATTGAATGAGTCAATTTTCCGGTACCCTTCTCCAACATGGGGCCGTGATGGAAGACCTGTCACAGGAAGCTGCAATGACGTACGCAGGCTACGCAGGTGGCGAAGATCTGCAGTGGCCGCTTTCCGTAGATATACCGTCGGGCCTTCCCGGGTTCGAGCATGCGAACAGGTTCCTGCTTGCGCCCCTAGCGGACGGGCTCGAGCCTTTTATGGGGCTTGCCTGCGAGGATGACCAGGCTGCTAGCTTTGTGCTGGTACCTCCGGGAGTATTCTTCGAGGACTACACGATTGAGATATACGACGAGTACGTCGATGCCTTGGAACTGGAGGGCCCAGGTGATGTGGTGGTAATGGTGATGGTTACCTTGGCACAGCCGCCTGCTGAGTGCACGGTGAACCTCTTGGGACCCATCGTAATCAATCGGAGGAACATGCGAGCATCGCAAGTGGTGCAGTACAAGTCGGACTACCGGGTCGCAGTCCCTATCAGCGCCGTCACAGCTCACTGGAAGGGTTGATCTCCGGTTTCGATTTCATGGATGCCGAGTCGGTGGACGGTCGATGCGGGCTGAGCCGTTATGTGCTTGCTCGCTCCGGTCTTTCATGTGGCAGTGTTCCCGCTTCCGTAACGGGTGGCTTCGAGTCTGCATGTTGTGGCTGTTTGGGTGGTGCCGCCGGAGGGCGTTTGATTCCCGCCAGTATTTTGGCGGCCTCTTCCTGGGTGGCTGTGCCGAGGCGGGCCGCTTCCCTGTTGGCCTCGCTTATCGAGAGATAGACTTCGTAACGATGCACTGCCACCTCGGGAGGAGCCTCTATGCCGATCCGTACCTGATCGCGATTGACGGAGAGCACGGTAATCTTTATGTCTTGCCCGATGACGATTACTTCTTGGGGCCTTCTGGAAAGCACGAGCACTTAAACACTTTAGCAAATTCACTTGGCTTGGATTGGCGTATGCTCTATTGCCGCATGCCGTATTGTGCTTCAGGGTCTGGCATTCAATGAGCATGCCTTCTGATGGCGATCGCCACGATCTCGCGACCAGTCCTGCAAGCATAGTGATACTGGCATGGAATGCATGGGAGGCCACTAGGGCCTGCCTTGACTCTCTGAAGCCGACGTTGCGGTTTGGCGATGGGAACGCCAGTGGCAGGTCACGTTCCAGTGGTGGCGGGGGAGGTGATGAGGCGGATGATGAAACGTGCGTCATCAAGAGTGACGAAGTGAGTGACGAAGTGATAGTGGTGGACAACGGCTCCACTGACGGTACGCAGGAATACCTGGGTCGCTATCCTTGGGTAAAGGTTGTCCGGAATGACCGTAATCTGGGTTTTGCTGCTGGCAACAATAAAGGGGCGGCCATTGCAACGCGTCCGCTGGTCGTATTTCTTAACAATGACACCATTTTGGCAGGTCGCTGGCTCGATGCTTTGGTGCTTCCCTTTGCCGATCCGCTGGTCGGAGCTACTGGTCCCAGGTCCAATTACGTTACGGGACCGCAACTAGTGCCGGATGTGACCTACGGACCTAGCGACATGCTTTCCATGAGGCATTTTGCTGCACGCTGGTCTGCACAGCATGCCGGTGAGGTGGATGAAGTCGAGGGGCTGATAGGGTTCTGCCTTGCGGTAAGGAGATCCGCCTTTGAGGATGTGGGCGGCTTCGACGAATCATTCGGTGTAGGCGGGTACGAGGACAACGACCTTTGCATGCGCATGAGAAGCGCCGGGTGGAAGCTTTGTATATCTCATGGCTCGTTTGTCCACCATGAAGGGCACCGCACTTTTGATGCTAACGGGATGGACTGGTATACCGAGCAGCAACGCAACCGGTCGTATTTCATATCGAAGCATGTTCCGGGTCCGCGTGCTGGGCCTGATCAGCCAGCGGACGCAGCGGACACACCGGACACAGCGCTAACAATATATAGCGACGCGTACTATCATTTTGACCGCCCTGAGGTGCTTGCACGTATCCCGCTGGGTGCACGCAGCGTACTCGAACTTGGATGTGCTGCGGGCAGGCTTGGCGCGGCACTGAAGGCGCGCCAGCAGTGCAAGGTCATCGGAATCGAGAAGGAGCCACATCCAGCCAGGGAGGCCGCTAATTCACTTGACGAGGTGATTGTTGCAGACATACAAGGGGCTCTTGGCAGCATCCAGGGTCCCTTTGATGCGGTCGTAGCGGCTGATGTTCTGGAACATCTCGAGGATCCCTGGGATGTGGTCCAGCGATGTGCTGCGCTGCTGCGGCCTAGCGGTGTCATCGTTGTAAGCATACCCAACGTAGCCAACCTGGAGGTGATAGCCGGGCTGGCCAGTGGCCGTTTTCCCTATGCTGACGCAGGCATCTTGGATCGTGGGCATCTGAGATTCTTCACGCTAGCAACGCTCAAGGGGATGCTGATGCAAGCCGGACTTAGCGTGGAGTCATTAGAGGCTGTGCGTGATCCGCAATTTTTCTCTCTGGATGTACCGCAGGGTACTGCTGCTGACATTACGATCGGCGATGTCATCGTGCGCGGCGTGGATACCAAGCGTCTCGAGGAGTTGTGCGCAGTGCAGTTCTTGGTTGTGGCGCGTAAGCGCGCGGTGCATACCAGCCGCGCGTACAGGCCAAAAGTGTATGATTGCGTTCCCTTTTTCAACGAGGTGGAGATGTTGGATGCTCGCATGGAGGAGATGTCGCAGGTGGTGGATGTCTTTGCGGTCAGTGAGTCTACGCTTACACATAGCGGCGCTCCGAAGCAGCTGGTTTTCCCGGATTGCCAGGATCGATTTGCGAGGTACGGGAAGGAGATCCGTTATATCGTGGCCGACTTGCCTGCAGATGGCGGGACATGGGAGCGAGAAGCAGCCCAGCGGGATGCCCTAGCCAGTGCAGTGCAAGATGCCGATCCTGATGACCTAGTCATCTGTTGCGATCTTGACGAGATCGTCGATTTCACGAGGATCGACGAAATAGTTGAGGCCACTTCTACAGGCCCCGTATCGCTGGCGATGCCTGTCTACTATTATTCATTGTCTTGGCGATCTCCACAGCGCTGGATCCACCCCAAGGCATTCAGGGTTCGCGATTTTCCTGCGTCGCTCAGCCGGCTCAGGTTGAGCGATATAGTGGGCTGGGGCGAGTTACCTGTAGTGGAGAACGCGGGATGGCACCTGACTTATTTTGGTGGGGCGCGACGAGTCCACGAAAAGCTCTCGTCATACGCCCATTCTGAGTACGACACTGCAGAGGTGCATGAGTCGATAGATGGTCTTATGGAACGGGGTATTACCGTTCACGGAATGCGCTTGGAACGAGTGGAGGATCCCTTTCCTGAGCATATTCGCAGACGTTTCCAGGATATTTGAACACCTCTATCAGGATAGTGAGGGTTGCCAATCGCAATACACTGGCAGCCTTCTCTCATTGACCTCTTGGCACAAAACGGCAGCCCGAGATACCGGCTTTCCCTCCTGCGTCTGCGATGATAGATACTCAGATGATGGATACCCAAGTGAGCCGGTCCTGTACGCTACCTACGCAAACTGATCAATGATATGATAGATGCCATGGATATAGCCATTACTTGGACGGCGTTGGGAATACTGACTGCCATGAGCGTCAGTTTCCTACTTTTCATCCCATCCAAGATAGACAAGCTCGGCTCAGATCTAACCGCACGGATAGATCAGGTGAATTCCGGTCTAACCGCACGGATAGATCAGGTGAATTCCGGTCTAACCGCACGGATAGACCAGTTGGTCAAAGACGTGGGTGAGCTCAAGGGCGACATGAAGATCGTCAAAGACCGCTTGGGACTTCCGGTAAGCGCCTGACTCCTTGGTGGCCGCATCTGCCGCCATATCGTAATCATGCCCATCACGTCAAAGGCCCTCATGTCAAAGGCCCTCATGTCAAAGGCCATCATGCCCAGGGTCATGGTGTATTGTAATTTCCCGTGACGCGTGCATCTGGCAAGCATGGAATGACCATATGGCTGACGGGCCTCCCGGCCTCCGGAAAGTCCACCCTGGCGGGGAGAGTAGGGGACGAGGCGGTGCGCAAGGGTAAGGCTGCATATGTGCTGGATGGAGACCAACTACGTCAAGGCCTCTGCAGCGACCTGGGCTTCTCCACCAAGGACAGGGCTGAGAACATCCGCAGGACGGCGGAGGTGGCATGCATCATAGCCGGCGGAGGCGCCGTCTGCATCGTATCGCTCATAAGCCCACTGGCTGATGCCCGAGCACGTGCAAGGGATCTGCACCGCAAATCCGGCATCCTGTTCTACGAGGTATACCTCTCAGCGCCACCTGACATATGCGAAAAACGCGATCCCAAGGGACTGTACCGTCGCTACAGGCAAGGGCTGTTGACGGCACTTACCGGTATGGACTCCCCTTACGAACCTCCTACGGATGCCGATCTGGTGCTCCCCACCCACAGGCTCTCGATCGAGGAATCAGTGCGCCAGATCATGGAACTAGTGAAGTTAAGGCCAGTCTGAAATCATAGCAATTAGACGACTCAGCTCGCAGCCAAAAAGATATCGGGTAGGATGGCAATTGCGACCGCAAAAGGTCATGTTGCAATACCCTGTGCATTGCGCCGATTGCGTGTAACCTCTTTCATCATGAGTGGAGTAATTACCTGCGTAGTCGATCAGCATCCGCGTTTCCACTTGGATGCAGAGGTTGTACGGAACTTTGGTGATACGCCTGTAGACATCGCGTGGATAGTGGCCGAATGGCCCACCGCTTCGTTACCGTCTTAGAGGCCCGGCAGATAGTGGCTCTGGATCAGTGGCCCCCTGCTCTCCCCGCCAGGGTGGACTTTCCAGAGGCCGGGAGGCCCGTCAGCCATATGGTCACTCCACATTCGCTTGATGCGCGTGTCACAGAGAATTACAATACACCATGACCTTTGGTGTGATGGCCTCCAGCTGCCTGAACCTCAACGAGTGGGATCAGCGAGCTACTGTAGCTGGTTGGGATGGTATTATATCGGTCGTGATGGGAGCAACGTTTCCAGCATTGCTGTGACCCACGGCGACTCTTGGCCCATGGTGGGCGTTGCCCAGGAAGGGTGGAAACCGCGTGAGCTGTCAAGCAGCTCCAGAAGTTCGACCTGAGTGGGCAGCATGGTGATGCTATTGTCCATGCTGGTGCATGATTCGATATGGTTCTCGGCACGTTCTCTGTGGAGATCCTTGTCGAGGAATTGTATTACGGCTTCATAGGGGGTTGGGGTGGTAATCGGTATGTTGGCAGCTGCGAGGAATTGCGTTAATGCATCGCACCACAGTGCTGGATTGTCGAGTACTTCATCGTAACGCACTATGAGTACGCTCATTTCTTCCAAGTTGGCAAGAGATGTGCGGATGTAGCGCTCCCAGAGTGCGAGCCCGTATGCGGGGTGGAACTTGTCTCTCGTGCGCAAAGAGTATGCAACCTCGATTGGATGGCGGTACACCAGTATGGCGGCCTGGCGGTATCCTTCAAGGGCGCCTCGCCATGCTGGAAGTGTCAGGCAGAGGCGGGGATCTTTCCACATGCTTACAGCATGCTCAGCAGTGAGAGAGTGCATGAGGTGATTCAGCGAGGGGAATAGCTCTTCGAGGCCGCTTGTATATTGCCATCCTCGGGGCAAAGTTGGCGGTTTGCTCCAAGTGCCATGCATGATAGCGAGAATCTTGTCGTTGATCTGCATAAGTGCGCTGGATTCAAAATATCCTTTCTGATTGTGTATATCGGGAGGCAAGAGGTCGTCGTTATCGACCGGAGCCAGCCCGAAGAGGGTCATCGTACCTGCAACGGCAGACGTGCCGCTACGGTGCATGCCGAGTACGTAGATGAGTGGATTTTCCACTACTGACATACTTCTATGAAGGGTTGTTCCCACAGTGGAGCGATGCGGGGTGGCCAGGCCAGGTCGAAGTCGGCTGTTGCCAGGGAAAGGTTGGGGTTGTATGCAGGATCGTTCAAGATGAGGTCTCCCCAGCGCTCTCGCATCCAAGTAACCTCTTTCGCAACACGTGCGGCCTTTCGAGGGTTGTCGTCCCGTCCACGGCTGGTGGACTCGTGGTGTGCAAGTACTGCTGCAGGTTCCCATACGGTCCTGTAGCCGGCATCTCTGAGGCGCAGGCAGAGATCGACATCGTTGAACGACACTGGCAGGTGCTCCTCGTCCAGGCCGCCCATGGCATCATAGAGCGAACGCCTTACCAGTAGGCAGGCCCCTGTAATGGCGGAGAAGGACTGTGTCAGTGCCGCACGTCCGAAGTACCCAGCACTGTAGGCAGGTACGTGCCTGGAGGCATGGTCTGCAGCGCCTCCACCGGAAAGACCGAGTATCACCCCACCGTGCTGGATGGTCCCGTCAGGGTAGAGCAGCTTTGCTCCTACTGCCCCCACCTCCGGGCGTACTGCGTGGCGTACCATCTCGGTGAGCCACTCGGGGTCCGTCACCTCTATGTCATCGTTCAGTAGGCACAGGAGCTCTCCGGTTGCCTTGGATGCACCTGCGTTGTTGAGAGTGGAATAGTTGAAGGGTATATCCAGGTGAAGTACCTGTACCTGGATATCCATACTCCGTGTTCCTGGCCCACGCATGCCGGGTATTCCCTCCGTCCTGAGCATCTCGTGTACATCTTGTGCCTGCGTATCTTGTACCTCCTGTGTATCCTGCATCCCGATGCCCTCCTCCAGGGACGAGAGATACGAGAGGGTATGTTGCTCTACGCTTCCATTGTCGACGATGATCACCTCGAAGGGGCGGTAGGAGGTTCTCTGGGTAAGGGACTTTATGCAGCCCTGGAGTAATTTCCCGTCCCTTGTAGGTATGATGACAGATACAAGGGGAAGGGGATCGGGGAGCGTGTAACGTACACGTTGGGCAAGTATATCCGGCAACGGGATCACCTCCGCCTCTATGCCTGATCTTTCGAGATGTGCTTCCACCGCCCTTTTGGCTGCATCTGCGGCATAGGGCTTTGCATGAGAGTTGCCTGCAGCAGAGAGCGGATGTGATCTCCAGTGATAGAGCACACGGGGAATATGGCGTACCTGCGACGGTGAGGCTGTCTCTATGACCCTGAGAACAAGATCCCAATCCTGGGAGCCCTCGAAGCCCTCTTGGAAGCCACCTATCTTTTCAACTATGCCTTTTCTGAACACGCCCAGATGGTTCAGGTAGTTCTGTGCAAGGATGAGTTCTGGATCGAAGTCGCACTTGAAGTAGGGACCAAAACGGTTCCCCTTGCCGTCTATCTTATCCTCGTCCGAGTAGATGAGCACTGCATCTGGATGATCGTGTATCTCGAGGGCAACTGCCGCCAGTGCATGGGGGGCAAGCTCGTCGTCGTGATCGAGCAGCGCCATATAGTCGCCGGTTGCAAGCGAAAGGGCGCTGTTGGATGCAGCGGATATATGGCCGTTTTCTCTACGGAAGCAGAGCTTTATCCTGCTGTCTTTGGATGCGTACTCCTCCAGTATCCCCCGTACATGGCCGTCGCTGGATGCGTCATCTGCGATGCAGAGTTCCCAGTTCTCGTATACCTGGGCCAACACTGAGTCTATGGCGCTTCTCAGGTATGGCTCGGGGGTGTTGTAGACGGGCATGATGATGGATATGAGAGGAGGTTCGAGAGAGGGCTTGCCTGCAGTGGACAACGGCGAAACGAGCGGTACTCGAGTAGATGAGGGTGCAACAAGTGGCAGTGGATTAGACGAGGGTGCAGCGGGTGGTGGTGATGGCGGTGGAGTAGGCGATACTTGGGTGGACGATGGAGCGGTGGATGCCCGAGCGGTGGATGATGGAGCGGTGGATGATGGAGCGGTGGATGATGGAGCGGTGGACGATGGAGCGGTGGATGCCCGAGCGTTGGACGATGTAGGGAAGACAGCTTCGAGATGCCGTGCCAGGCGGGCACGGGCACCGGCGTCAATGGTGTCGAACTTGGCGATCCATTCTTGGTAGGTATGAGAGTCCGTACTGTTATCCAGGCCATGGGTTGCAACCAGTAGGCGAGGGGGAGACTGCTGCTCACCGTGGAGCTTGGCAAGCTGGGTGGCTCGCCTGAACGCGTTGTGTGCGAAGCGAAGCCTTGTGGTGACTATAGATTGCAGGTCTTTCTTTTGTGACATATTTTCGGCGTGTGTGGCGGCCGGGCGGGAAAGTACACTTTTTGGATGTTCCTGCCGGCTGAGTATTTCCTTGCCGCCGGCAAAGTCGAGACTGGTGACATCGTTGAACGCCTCCATGATCAGCGAAGATGCTTCTTCTACATCAGGCTCATCCCAGGGTACGCCTTCGGGGTAGGGCCAGCAGCCTGACGGCACTGTTGCCTCATTTGTCGGAACTGGGTGGAAGGAGTCAGCGGTGCTCCACTCGCTTGGCTGTCCACCTGTAGCGATGGTGGGTATGCCGAACGAGGTGGCGAGTAGGAGTGGCCAGTCGAACCCTATTGCACGATGGAGTGAGATGTAACAGCTACATTTCCCGATCAAGGTAATGATGTACCCGATACCGAGCGGACCGATTATAGTTATGTCATCCCGGCCTCCTGTGGCTTTTTCAAGGAGGTTCAGCTGATGGGGCCTGAATGTGCCGGAAACCTGGATGATGACGAGTGCCGGCTGTGAAGCGTGCCGATCCGGATCGGGAAATGCCCTAGAGAAAGCCTGTATAGTCGCCAGCGCATTGGTCATCTCGAAAGGGTGGCGCGTGTCGATCACGTTGAGAAGGTATGGCTGGCTTGGATCGATGTTCAGCTCCTGGAACAGGGAATCAGAGGATACATCCGAGGCGGAGCTGGCGGCATCTTTGGTCGCAGTCGCTTCGGGAGGGGCAACCGCGGGATCGGGCAATGTGGCGAAAGTGGATCTCATCACATCCACCGCTTGTACCGGCAACTTGATCACCGGCTTGTCGACGGCATCGGACACTGCACGGTATGCCTGTTCGGAGGGCACCCATATTTCGTTGACATACCTGAGTCCTCTTTTCATGTTGACCGAGAGTTCCCTGAGCGGCCAATCGAAACAGCATATAGTGTATCGTTCAAAGAAGTTCTGGCCACGTTCTACGGCAAATGACGGTATGGCATCCGGGTCAATGAAAAGCAGCATGGCATCGTACCACGGGGTATCGGTTTTCGTCAGCAGGTGGCTAGGAAATGGAGATTCAATGAGTGCCTTGTCCACCGACTGGAACACGATGCCGCTTCCTCGATAGTTGTTACCAGGCGGCAGCAGGTCGACTCCATCCATCCGCGTGAGTTCGGGTGTTTCTGATGAAGATGGTGATGGTGACGATGAGATACCGAGAGAGGTAGTACGCGCGGTCAGGGTATTGCCGGCAGGAGCGCCTATGGAGGGGTCTTGGGAAGATCCTGCTGGTCTGGTAGGTGGTTGATTGGCTGGGTCGACCCTAGCGTAGGAGTCGATATGGTACTGTACGCTTGCCCGGGAAGTCCTACCTCGGATATTGCTCCGGATGGCGCCTATCCTTGCCTCCAGGAAGGCCGCCGACGCTTCTGGAGAGTAGTTCGCTCTTATGGACTCCCTCGCAAGTGTGCCCTTTTGCCCTGCTTCATCCTGATGCTCGTATACATATCGCATTAGGTTGGCAGCGGCGTCCAGGTCTGGTTCAGCCCATCTTGCGCCCTTCGGGTACGGTCCATCGTCGTACCCGAGCTCCGTGTAGCGCCAGGGGACGAGGTACGCGTTGTCCTCGTCCATGAAATCCAAGTTACCCGAGTACCCGGTGGCAATGACCGGTTTTCCCCATGCCATTGCATCCGCCAGCGGCAGGCCGAATCCTTCTGAACGATGCAACGACACATAGCAATCGCAGTTGGCGACAGCGGAGTCCATGCGCTCGCCTGTATAGGTGTCGTTCACGATGAAGAGGATGTCCTTGCGGCTCCTCGCCAGTTGTCTGAGCTTGATCAGGCCCGAAGTCTTGTCTGCGTTGTTGATCTTCAGCACTAGCACGGGGCCTTCGCTAGGCACGAACGCCCTTGTGAATGCCTTGAGCAGCCCCACCGGGTTCTTCCTCTGGACAGTGGAGAATAGATCGAACATGGAGAGAAAGAGGAAGCCTTCCGGTAGGCCGAGAGAGGAGCGGGAGAATGTTGGCGGGCGGTCATGCGCTGCAATCGGGGAAGGGAAGACATGAATTGGCTTGGAGGTGGAGCGTTCAAAGGCCCTACGTTCGAATTCGCTCAGTACCCATATTTCGTCCACATATGGCAACATCGCAGCGGTCGTGGCCGGAGGCTCTTCGAGTTCCCAGTCCCACCTGGCTATCCTGTAGCCGGCATCGCATGATGCGAGTTCCTTGTTGTCGACTAGCGAGATGAACGTATCAGGGTTGAAACAGATGATGTCGATGTCATGTTCCTCTGCATGGCCGTCATGATCTGAGGTTTGTGGATAAGCGAAAACAGGTTCCCGATGAAGAGTGTCCAGGGACGTGCAGATGGGGGGAACCCCGGCGTTTTCGAGCGCATCCAAGAGTGACCTTGCAGCTTGTCCCAGCCCGCTTACTATTCCGAGCGGGCCGATTACGTGGACGGGAGATGGTTGGATCTTCCGTAAGGACAAGTCACTCTTGGTGTCCTGCTCATGCGATACCGTCTCATGCGATACCGTACTGCATTCCTTTACGTTCCCCTTTGGCCCTTGCGGCCGGGATCTGCTCAATTGCAGTTGAATGCCTTCTGGTGTATCAAGGGCGCTCCAATCGATCAGAGGCAATGCACTGCTGGGTATGGCAACCGGGTTGGCCGCGTGAGTACTGCTTGTTGTGTGATTACCCGCCAGTGCTAAGACACTCTTCCTGGTTTTCTCGCTATCATCAATGCTGAGAATAACTTCCAGTGGTTCTGTCCACTTAAGGGTGGCTAGCGAGTGCTGATCCATGAGTACGACATAAGGGGCATCGGCGAGTTGGGTTCCCAGGCGGTAACTCTCCACCATGCCCAAGTGCTCGGGGTTCCTGAGAATCTTGAAATAAGGGTTGCTCGCTATCTCCAGCTCTCTAGTGGCATCGGTGGAAGCGTCGTCGACAAGGATGATCTCGTATGATCGAGGTGAAGTATTCTGCTGGATCGAGGCAAGGCACTCCTGTGTGGCGCTTGCGTCATTATGACAGTAGATGACTATGCTGGTATCGAGGATCGCCTGGGCAGCAGCTCCAGGAGCCAGAGCTTCGATATTTTCCAGGATCGCCTGCAACTCGGTAGGGCCATTCCCCTCAATCCTGCTGCGATCTGCGGCGGCCTCTTTTAGGATGGAGCGGAGTGCCCGGTATGCCAGAGGATCGCCGAAGGCATAGATAGCGGTTGCGGCGGCGAGTGCCCTTTCCAGTAACGGCTGGCCAGGATCACCTGCCTTTGCGAGCAACGGGCATGACGATCCCTCTCCGAGACTCATCTCCTTCAGCCTGACTGACCATTCCAGCGCTTTGGGGATTGGAAGGCGCTTCGCGACTATGGCAGCGGTCGCCATTACTTCTGTTGGTACTCCTTCGTATGTCCAGTGTGCGTAACATGCTTGCAGTACAGCGTCTGCCTTGTCGGGGGCAAGCTGAGCTATCTGTGCCATGAACGCAGTCAGTTTCTTGCCTTTCTCAAGGACTCCAGCCATCTCGCCGGGAGATCGACCAGCCTTTTCCAGGGCATCCAGTAGATCCCCCAGGTGAGCATCGAGGGCGCCTGTCTCGGCCAAGCCGGCGAGGAGTATGTCTGCAGCTTCAGAGTGCCTGCCCATGGCCGCCAGGGCACGAGCTTTAGCTCCTGTGAACTGGGTTGCCCGGTACTCGAACATATCGTCATCGACTTCTCTGGATCCGATTGTTTCCAGGAGTACCAGCGCCAATTCAGGCTCGTTCCGTTGTAGCCTTATCCTTGCCTCCAAGCTGTTCGCTGTTACCGGGTTTGCGGAGCAACTGCGTAGTACCTCGACCTGTTCGAGAGCCTCGTCCAGTTTTCCCAGGCTGATCAGTCCTTCTATGGCTGTCCGTATTCCCAGCCTTTTCGTGGTCGGATCAGTGGCACTTTCGATAGCTTGGAGCGATACCTTGACGGCTTCTTCCACGTCGCCCGTCATCGTCTTCGAGCGGGCGAGACTAATTTTCAGGTATGACTCGTCCCTTCCTTCGGTCTCATCCATCTCTTCGACTGCCAGCGCCAGGTTACGCTCCGGCTTTGCGCGTTTGTGGATTGCCTCATCGAGATAACCGGTATGCAACAGGCGTATCTTGGAAAACGGTACGAGAAATGGGGCTCTTTCTGCTGTTCTGTCGATGAGGGAGATCTGCTCGTGCAGGCGTCCATGCCAGTGGCATCTGGTACGGCGGAACATCCTGCAGGCTGGATGAGTGAAGGCGGAGGTGACGCCGGTTCCTTCGAGATTGTCTATGTGTATGAGGCATCCCTCGATGTTGGAAGGCATCTCTGCCAAGGACCGCCTTACTCCAGCCGGGTTGTCGCAAGCCATCCGCTCATCGGCGTCGATCCAGAGGATCCACTGTCCTTTGCACTCTGCCAGGCTCGCGTTCCTGGCTCTGGAGAAGTCATCATCCCAGTAACCATTGATGACGATGGCGCCGTAGCTCTGTGCGATCTCGGCGGTTCCATCGGATGATCCCGTATCATAGATTACGATCTCGTCGGCGACTCCGTCCAATGACTTCAGGCAGTCGGGCAGGTTGTTCTCTTCATCTTTTGTGATTAGGCAGGCTGATACCAGCAAGGGAGGCGTCGATCTTGGGCATTCTCCATGTATATGGAAGAAGAGATCCCTGTCTGCAGCTGATGCTATCCTGTAATCGGAGCTTTCATGATGCACAAAAGCTCCTGTAGCGATCTGGAGCTGCCAGCCTGTTCGGACGATCCGCCTGAGCATATCCTCTTTTACGTACACCGGATCGTGAAGTTGTGTATTGAACGACAGGTGCGAGGAAGCGATGGCGGAGCACCGGAAAGTCAGGGCCACGCTGTCGAGCCAATTGGTCATGGACGTTTTGTTGCCGTGCTGAGTAGCCCACTTGCGGGAAAAATCACGCAGGGATTGGATATTGTCGGGATCGTAGGCAGTTTCGGACAGTAGCTGTTTCCCATCGGCATCATTCGAGAGCGGTCCCGCTGCGCCAACCTGGGGATTGCGGTAAGTCTCTACGATCTGATGTAGCGCTATTGGATCGATGAGTGTGTAGCTGTCGATGATGAGCAGGATGTCGTATGCTAGCAGGTCGAAACGGCTCATTGCCTGATTGAGCAGGTATCCGTAGGTTGGTGGGTTAGCCATGCCATTGGAAAGTCTTGCTGAGGCTGTCTTGTCCGTGTTCCCGCTTGTGTCCGTGTCCGCATGCGTGTTCCCATCCATTATGCTCACCCATGGATACAGTTTGAGCTTGGAATGGGTGCCCGTGAAGGTCAGGGCTATGACCTTGTCCCTTTCCAGGTCCAATGCTGGCCGCAAAGTATCGAGACACCTCTGTGCGTGCCACCAGGACGAGCCTATTTCTATAATGATAGCCAGAGATGGCCTTCTCACTGGCTTGCTGGCCTCTTAGGTCTTATGGTGTTCCCATCCTTCGCCGTGTACAGACACATGTACGTATCGTCATCCATTGCAGTCTATCGGCAACCCGCGGGGATTACTTGAAGGATTGGAGATTTTGTGCTTCAGGTTTCGTGCCGGCTTGACGATAACCACTAAGTATGTAGTGCGGTAATGAGTGCAGGCATGCGTGGGTTACCTTGCATGTCGGCCTGATTTGCCGTACACTACCGGTAAGCCCCCATGGAGGGGGGAAGGAAAACATTAGAGATATAAAGGAGATAAGGATGTCATCTCTAGTAGTAAATACCAACATGTCGGCCATCCAGGCCTACAACAATTTGGATGCGACGGATACGGCGATGAGTACCGCAATATCACGGTTGTCGTCGGGCTTGCAGATACAGACTGCAGCGGATAATCCGGCAGGGTACGTGACTTCGGAGGCGTTGTCGTTCCAGTCGACCGGTTACCAGCAGGCGATGTCGAATGCCCAGGACACTACAGCGATGGTGCAGACAGCTACCGGAGCGCTCAACCAGATTACTTCGATACTGCAGACAATGGATCAGCTGGCTGTAGCTTCCGCCAACTCGGCAACCAATGACTCCACGTCATTGCAAGCCAATGAGCAGGAGTTTTCGGCGTTGCAGAGCCAGATCAACCAGATAGCCAACTCGACCAGTTACGGCACTACCCAGTTGCTGAACTCCAACCAGACATTTACTGTCCAGGTCGGTGCATTTGCGCAGAATGGTGCAACGGCTGCCGGGGGAAATGCCTACCAGCAAATTGCCTTTAGTATATCTGCGGTGACCACTGGTGCGCTTGCGCTCAATACCACCAGCGTGTCGGTTGCGAATGCGGCGTCGGCCTCGTCGGCGATTGCAGCGGTGCAGAGCGCTCTTAGCCTGGTGGACACCATAGAGTCATCTCTTGGGGCCACGCAGAACGAGTTGGGCGCACTGGTTGCCAACCTTACCGTCGGTAATCAGAACCTGCAGGCAGCATACTCCGGTATGGTGGATGTGAACATGGCGCAGGAGATGACCACGTTCAGCACGGACCAGATCCTCATGCAGACCGGTGTGGCGATGCTGGCTCAGGCTCAGACTGCACCGTCACTGATCCTTAAGCTGATCTGATCCAGGATATAAGTAAGTAAATGTGCGTTGAGCGCACAAAGGTACAAAGGTACAAAGTCCATAACTGTTTGGCTACCTGAACAGTTGTGAACAGTTGAAAAGTATTGTGGCTTTTGCCACTTAGTCAAGGAGAGGTTCCGGTGGACCGGTCGGTGTTGTGCTGGCCGGGCCGCCGCTCTCCAAGGTAAGGGTTCTGAGTGCTAGGGCTGGGCATCTAGCCAGCTGAGAAGGTTGTGGGGTAATTTAAAGTAAGCGTGGTGGAGATCACGCCAATCACAATAGGTCTACTACCACGGGAGGCAGGGAAATGTCAATTACAAGCCCATCAGGATTTTCACCCCAGTTCTTGGTGAACGGGCTGATTTCCGGAATCAACACCCAGCAGGTGATCAGCGCCTTGCTGCAGTCTTACGAGCTTCCGGTCACCAATCTGGAGAACCAGCAGTCCCAGATCAATTCCCAGGTCAAGGACTGGCAAACGATCAACAAGGACATAGCGGCGTTCCAGACCGCCGCGCAGTCACTTGCCACGCCATCCGGGTGGAACCTGATGACGGCATCCTCGTCTGACACCTCCGTGGCCACGGCTACCTCAACGGCGGGCGCTGCATCTGGATCGCTGACTTTTTCCGTCAACCAACTCGCCCAAGCCGAGATACTGGCATCTCAGAACTCGGTCAGCTCGACATCCACGAGCATCACATCCGATTCACAGTACCTACTCTCGAAAGGGGCAGAGAATTACGGTTTTCAATGGCTCGCCACGGTACAGGGATCTGGTCTTGCCCTTGGGAGCCATTCCATACAGGTGACCCAGGCCAGCGGCGCTGCCACCATCACCGGTACGTCTGCACTGACACCCCAATCCTTCACCACCTCGGACAACACTCTTGGACTGACGGTGAACGGGACTGCATATTCCCTTACGCTCCCTACCGGCACGACTCTATCTCCGAGCCAGATCGTCTCCGATTTGAACTCGGCGGCTTCCTCTGCTGGCGCTCCGGTGAACTTTTCTCTCAACTCCTCCGGCGAGTTGGTGGTTTCCACCAACGACCAGGGCAGCGCGAATACGCTCGAAATCAATTCCTCTACCGCCACCACTGACCCCTCTACGGCTGCCGCTGCACTGGATCTTCCAACCGGTACAACCGTGAGTGGAGTGAATGCCATCGTCAATGTCGATGGCACTTCTAATACGATTAGCAACATTACTCCTGGGGGGGAGGTGCAGCTTACCTCTGGAGATTCGAGTGGCGGCTCCATAGAGGCCAAGTTTGCCGGCACCACTGGCCCGAACGGCTCCACGGCATCGCTCTCCACTGGCACGGTAAGTGCCACAAATGTATCTCTGGGCAACGGATCCCTGGGGGATGTGGTCAATAATATCAATGCGGCAAACGCAGGCGTCACCGCTTCAGCGGTGCAGACCTCATCGGGCGCTTACATCCTCCAGCTTGCATCCAGCACCACCGGAACAGACGGGCAGATCACCGCGCCGTTGAGCGGTACCGACGCCTACAACCCGTTTGGAACCGTACTCGGCAACCTGGACGCCATCCAGTCCGCTCAGAATGCCCAGATTTCGGTGGGTGGTTCCAGCGGCTACACGCTGTCGTCCCAGACCGATACCTTCAACAATGTGATGCCAGGTACCAATGTGACGGCAACCGGTATAGGAACCACGACCATTACCGTTTCACCCAATGCAGCAGGTCAGGCAACGCAGGTTCAGAATCTGGTTACCGCCGCGAACCAGGTGCTTTCGGATATCCAGAAGTACGCCGGGTACAACGAGCAGACCAAGGTCGCGGGGCCTCTTATGGGCAATGCCATATTGCAGGGAATACAGAACCAGATACTCTCCACCTTTGCAACCAATGGCGGTACTTCCGACCTCGGCAACGCGCTGGCGGCAGGCATCAGCGTCACCTCGAATGGCACCATCAGTTTTAACCAGACGACCTTCGAATCCGAGTTTGCGGCCCATCCTCACCAGGTGGCCGCCCTTTTCGAGCAGGGTATCCAGCTTCCTTCGGGATCGCCTTATACAGGGCAGATCGCCCTGGTATACGCGTCGAACCAGACCCAGCCTGGCACCTACGCACTGACTGTCACTCAGCCTGCTTTGCAGGCCACTGACACCGGGAATGAGTACTACACGTCACCGACATCGACAGTGTCGACCGCCGAGACCCTGACGATAGGCAGCGGGGGAACGACGGCAACTTATTCCACTACAGTTGGAGAGACTCTTTCCGCCATAGCTCAGGGACTCAACCAGACCTTTGCGTCACAGAATATGGCCCTGTCCGCCCAGGTGGTGGATACGAGTTCAGGCTACGCGCTGCAGGTTACATCCAATTCCTACGGCACTTCCGCGGGCTTTACCCTGTCGTCCACCGCCTCGGGAACGGGCACCACCGGACTGGCGGCGGCGGCCAATACCACTTATACCTATGCCGGCCAGAACGTGGCTGGATATATAGATCTCAACGGTACCGATGTGTACGGTACGGGGAATGGTCAGTACCTGGCATTCCCGACCACCAATTCCCAGCTTGCCGGCTTGGATCTGCAGATCACCACGCCATCTACATTTACGACCAATGTCACATATGTCCAGGGACTCAGCCAGCAGCTTTCCAGCCAGATGTACTCGGCATCGAGCCCCATCAATGGTTCGGTCACCACCACGATCAACAGCCTCCAGCAACAGTCGACAGGCCTTGATCCGCAGATAGCCTTCTATTCGCAGATAGTCGCTCAGGAGAAAAAGACACTGGAGGCTCAGTTCGCTCAGATGGAGGCGACCCTGGGATCCTTAAAGAACCAGGGTGCCATGCTCTCTTCCTCCATTGCCCAGTTGCCGGGGTTGTAGGGCATGAGTTTGCAGTAGATTTGCAATATATGAGTTTACAGGATATGGAGTGGCGCGATGATACATTGGGTGCCTGTGTTGCGTGTAAGGTGAAGCTATGACTTATGGTAGGGAGTATGGCCGTAATGTCGGCGTCAACGTGAGTGATCTGCGTGAGAGATACTTGCGTGACGCCATCCTAACTGCGACTCCCGCGCAGAGGGTTGTCATGCTTTACGAGCAGCTCCTGCTGGATATTGCTACGGCTACGTCCCTGCTAGTGGCAGTTGAGCCCAGGGATTTGAAGGGGGTGAACGATCACTTGGTTAATGCCCAGGAGATTGTACTTGCATTGAGAGATGTACTGAGGACCGATCTCTGGGAAGGTGCAGCTACTTTAGCCCAGCTCTATACTTACATCCATGGTGAGCTTGTGCACGCTAACCTGCAGAAGGATGTGGAGCGCTTGCGTGGGGTGGTGGAGCTGGTCGAACGATTGGCGGATGCATTCAGGACGGCGGCTTCAGGGGACGACGGTTCCCTGGGCGGTTCGTACTCCACCGGCGCTGGTGCTGGTGCTGGTGCTGGTGCTGGTGCTGGTGCCCCTGCACCGGTTCCTGCCGTTGCTTCCGGCGGATGAGACGAGGCGAGCGAGTGGCGAGGTGGCTGATGAGCGGTAGACTCTGGTGGTTGGCGTAGGAGGTGCGGTCGGCATGGTTGGCGTAGCGCTATCATGGCAGGAAGTGCTCGATGGATTGGAAGGCTACCTGGATCGTTGCGAGGCGGCTTCATTGGGGCAGGGTGATTGGCCGCAACCGTATGTGAGCGCACCCGGTGAGGGAGAGATGACAGCAGCCCAGCGTGCGAGAGCCCAAGATATCCTGGAACGTATTAGATCGATGGAAGATAGGGTCGTAGGACTGCGCGATGGTATGGCCGCCTCCCTGGCGGCGATTGGTCAGATCAATCTGAGCATCACGCCTGCACCTGTGTATCTGGACCAACGCGCCTAGGACCTGTTCCGTAATCCAGATACAGACACCTCCGTCCAGGATTCCAGTTTCTTTACCTATCTGCCGTCTCGATCCGTAGGTTCCATAGAGGGGCCACCGTTCCGATCGCTAGGTCGATCCCGTCGCCTCACTATCTGCACTTGGCGCGGGATCTGCCAGGCTATGGTTTCTGGCCTACCACGGCTATGAGGGTTTCGAGCCTGAACCTGATCGATGCTTCCTCGGCGGCGTAGATGCTCATGTATTCATCCATCTCGTCGCTGGTCAGCAGACCTGCTCCAACGATACCGTCCCTTGCTATCATCAATCTTTCCAGGTCGAGTTGGCGCCCCAGGTCGCCGGGGCGACTAGGGCCGTGAGCGGCGTTGGGCAGGACGAGGATGGCCGCTATGTTGAAACCCTGGTTGTCGAGCATCGTGGAGAGTTTCCTCCCGATTAGCCTGTCGCCGCCCTTGCTGCTTGCCAGGCGGTCGTAGGCATCTTCCAATCTGCTAACGGCTTCGGAAGGCTCAGGATATATGACGGACAGGCCATTGTCGACCTCGACGGCACAGAAGAGCCCGCCATTTTCGAGCACTCGCCATGCTTCAGCCGTGAGTCCCAAGGGGTCATCCACATGCTGGTAGAGAAGGAAGGAGGTGACCAGATCGAACGAGGCATTGTCGAATTGCAGGTCGGTGGCATCTCCCTCATCGAATCTCACGTTGCATCCGTCAGGCATCCAAGCTTGTAGCGATGTGGTGATACGTCGAGCGGCAGAGAGGGCTGTTTGATCGTTGTCAACGCCGCACAGATCGTTGACGCCGAGGGCGGCCAGCTCGAATACCACCGGGCCGAATCCGGTACCGAGGTCGAGCGCGTGCTTCCGGTCACCTAGACGCAGCGCCTGCAATAGCGCTCTCCTGCCGGGTGCCGAAGTGACCGTCTGGGTGAGGAGCCGGATATGTTCGAGGTCCAGATCGGAGGAGAGCTCATTTTGGAATGCATTGTCCAGCTCCGACCAGCTGTCTATCTCTTGTAATAGCATGAAGTGATACTAGCGCATATTGTATGTGCATTGCGGCCTGTACGGCAGGAGCGGGTGCGGCAGGCCCGGTGCCCATCCACCTTGCCACTCTGGAAATGTGCTAAAGATTTAACCATTCCCTACCGATAACAGGGGAGGCGGTGTATGGAGACACCGGAATTGCCTAGGAAGGGCTCGAATGCAGTGCCGGATGCCGTAATGGTGCCCGGTAGAGAAAGAGCGAGTAGTACTGAGGAGTTCCGATGAGCGATATCATGCAGGTGTTGGGCTTTGCGTTGCAAGGCATGACTCAGCGCCAGCAGGCCATAGCAGGCAACCTATCCAATGTGGATACCCCCGGGTATACCGCCCAGCAGGTGCATTTCCAATCGAGCCTGGAAAGTGCAATAAGCGGGCAGGGTACCCAGAGCGCGTCGATCACCGAGTCGGCGTCCCCTCGGCTTCCTTCCACCAACGGTAACAATGTGGATGTCGGCAGCCAGATGGTCGATGCAGTCCAGGCAACTATGCAGTACCAGGCATTGGTGGACATGTTCAATGCGCAGTACCGGCTTGTTCAAGGAGCGGCAGGAGGGAGTTTCCAATGAGTCTTTTCGGTGCGATACCCATATCAGGGTCCGGAATCAATGCCATGCAGACTTGGATCGATACGCTGGCCGGCAACCTTGCAAACGTGAACGATGCGGTTCCCGCCAACAAGATCCCGTACCGCGAGCAGACACCCGTAGTCATGCCGGAGTCGACCGCTCTCGGCAATCAGGGCAGGGGTGTTGCCGTGGTGGGCATAGCTCTCGGCAACACTACAGGCAGGATAGCCTACCAGCCCGGCAATCCTTTGGCGGACGCCCAGGGGTATGTGCGTTACCCGGATATATCGATGTCACAGCAGCTTGTCGACTTGGTCCAGGCTCAGGCCTCCTACCAGGCAAACGTATCCGCCCTTCAGAAAGCGCAGTCGGCCTACCAGTCGGCACTTACACTGGGGAGCTGATGGTAGTACTCCGTTCCGCAAGTCCCATGCGCTCTCACCGGCCAGATGACGCCCCTAGCCGTGTTTTCGTCCTCAACATGGTTCCAGCTATGCCTTCGTCCTCGGCCTTGCCAGATGACGCCCCTGGCTCGCCGAGCTCATCGTGCAACTTACGGAAAGGAGCACTGGTATGCCACTTCCTCCGGTAATTCCACTTCCTTCCATTGGTCAGGGTGCTTCGCAAGTGGCTGGTACCGGTGGCGCGAGCGGTGCCGGTGGTGCATCCTCGTCAGGCGGTCCGTCGTTCTCCAACTCCATGCTCAACGCGATCGATTCGTTGCAGAATACCCAAGCGGCTGCTACGAGCCAGCAGGCCCAAGCGGCCGCCGGCCAGGGCAACATTGCGCAGGCGATGATCACTACTGCAAGGGCGTCGCTTGCCACCCAGGTGACGGTGGCGCTTGTCAACAAGGCCGTCACCGCGTTTACGGAAGTGATGAACCTGCCTATATGACCGGTTGGAGCAGATCGAAGCGATATAACGATAGATGTTTGTCGGTGGAGCAGAAGGTATCCGACGTAGATAAGGAGGTTGCGGTGAGAGTACCTGGTGCCGGTGGTCGCACGGTTACGGAGAAGGTTGCTGTGGCGAAGGCCCATGGGAGGGGTTATGCCGGGAAGGCCTGCGTAGGGAATACTTATGGGAAGGCTGGGCGGCGCTGAGATGGCTCTCGTACCGGCCGAACAGATCAATCGTTACAGGGAGAACATCGGCACTCGAGTGAAGAGCATCATGGATGGTTTTACCACCGGCCAGAAGACCACCGTGGTGGCGGTGGCGCTGATGATCATCATTATTGCAGCTATTTTCATGACCTACTCTGGTCAGCCCACTTATGCTCCCCTGTTCACCAATCTCTCCGCTTCGGATGCAGCCTCGATGACGGCAAAGCTCACCTCTGACCACGTGCCGTTCCAACTGGCCAACGGTGGCTCGACCATCATGGTGCCTGCCAACGACGTTGCAAGCCAGCGCCTGGCCCTTGCCCAAGCCGGCCTTCCCACCCAGGGCAATGTGGGGTTGTCGCAGGTCAACAAGGCCGGGATTACGACGTCTCAGCTTGCGCAGCAGACCGACTACCTCATCGGGCTCCAAGGCGAGCTTTCCAATACCATCAATGCAATCAATGGCGTGACCGGGTCGCAGGTGAATATCGCGCTGCCTGCAAATCAGACTTTCGTACTGAACAATACCAATCCCACAGGTGCGTCGGTTCTCGTGGACATGGCTCCAGGAGCGACACTATCACCAGGCGAGGTGCAGGCTATAGTGCATCTTGTGGCGTCGTCAGTACCGGGACTGTCGGCGAGCAACGTGACCGTCGCTGATTCCAACGGCAATCTGCTGGCAGGGCCTGGAGTGACCTCAGCTCTTGGAACCGAGGATAGCGCCACCCAATCATATGACCAGGCAGAGCAGGCCAAGGTGGAGGCTTACCTGACGAGTGTGCTTGGTCCCAACAATGCTGATGTGGTTGTCAACGCACAACTCAATTTCAACCAGCAGAGCACCACCACTCACACTCTCCTCTCTGCACCGAATGGCAAGGTGAACGGATTCTGCACCAGCACATCCACCAGCAATGAGAAGTTCAGCGGTGCCGGCGCGATTCCCGGTGGAGCGCTGGGGTCGACCGTGACCCCAACCACTGGCACCGGAGCCACAAACTACACGAAGAGTTCGGGCACTTCGACTTGCGAAGCCGGCACGCAGACCCAGAGTACGGTTGCATCACCCGGCCAGCCGGTCAACCAGTCTGTTGCGGTACTGGTCAACTCTAGGGCCCTGCCGGCGGGAGTGAGCCTTGCCACCCTCAAGGCAGGCGTGATCAACGCCGCGCATGTGGTAGCGGCCAGAGGGGACACGATTTCCTTCGCGTCCATGCCGTTTTCCACCGTAGCCGCCAACACTGCCGCCAAGCAGGCCGCCGCCGCCGCCGCGGCGAGCCGCAAGGCTGCACTCATGAACGACGTCAAGTTGCTTATGGTTGCACTCGTGATCCTGGTGGTGCTCTTCCTCTTGTGGCGTTCCGCACGTAAGGCAAGGAGGGCGTCAGCGGAGCAGGAGCTTGGGATCAACGGCCTCTTGGAGTACCCGGAGGTGCCCGGAGCACTCGTCGGCGAGCCTACCAGCCAGCTCCAGACGGTAGGGGGTGAACTTGCCGGCGCGCCTAGCATCGATATGAACCAGTTCATAGAGAGCCAGCCGGATGAGGTGGCGGCCACCATAAGGAGTTGGATGCGCGAGAAAAAGGCGGCAAACGCCTGATGGCGGCCCCAGTCGCGCTCTCAGGTCCGCAGAAGGCCGCGCTGGTGATAGCCCAGCTCGACGAAGAGCATGCTCAGAGGGTGCTCAAGAGCCTTACCGAGATAGAGGTCATCGATCTGATAGCGGAGATGGCTTCCCTGCCGACGTTGGAGCCACCCGTGGTGCGCACCGTCCTCAGTGAATTCCTCGAGCAGGCGGCGGTACTCTTCCAGGTGAAGCAGGGTGGTGTGGACGTGGCCCGCAAACTGCTGGAGGACCGCCTCGGCAGGGCAAGGGCCGAGGAGATCATCTCGGAGCTGGAGATGGGAGGTCAGGTGCACCCGCTTGCCTTCCTGAACAAGATAGATCCGTTGCAGGTGGCTAGTTTTCTTGCCGATGAGCATCCGCAGACCATAGCGGTCGTGCTGGCTCACCTGTCCTCCGACGATGCAGCTAGGGTCCTTGCCGAGATGGAGGAGCAGTTGAGGGTCGACGTGGCGAGGAGGATCGCCACTTTGGGCCGCATTCCTCCCGAGGCCGTGAGCCAGGTGGCCGAGGTGCTGGAGCGCAAGCTGGCGAATCTTATACGTTCAGGGGTGGTGACTACGGAGATTGGAGGGATATCCTCCATAGTTTCCATTCTGAACCATTCCGAACGTTCGACGGAAAAGCAGATACTCTCCGAGCTCGAAGAGACCGACCCCGAGCTTGCCGAACAGATCCGCAATGAGCTGTTTGTATTCGATGATATCACCAATCTGGACGACCGAACCTTGCAGAGAGTGCTGCGCAACGTGGTGGCCAAGGACTTGGCGGTGGCGCTCAAGGGTGTATCCGATCAGGTGAGGGAGAAGTTCCTTCACAACATGTCCGAGCGTGCCCAGGAAGACCTCACCGAGGAGATGGAGATACTGGGCCCGATACGGGTTTCGCAGGTGGAGTCGGCTCAGCAGGCGGTTGTCAGGGTGGTGCGGGAACTTGAAAGTGCCGGGGAGATCGTCCTGGTACGGGGAGATGAACAGCTTGTCCAGTAAGAAGCTTTCCGGTGCTTCCCACGCCAGGAGCGGTTCGCTTGGTGGCGCCTCTTCCGGTCACGCCGGCAGTGTATCTGCATCGAGACGTCCATCCGCGCGCCAGGCCATGAAGGTGCTGAAAGGGGCGGAAGCGGAGAGGGCTACCAGGGCCTCTCTCGGTGAGGTCACCGTGGATGAGGTCAAAGAGGCTGCGACCAAGGTGGGCGAGGTCAAGGGTAGCGGAGTCCAGGCAGCTTTAGAGATCCCACGGGCCTTTTCCCCAGAGGCTGTGCGCCGTCCGGTTGCCTCCTCTCTGCAGGACAGGGTGGAGAAGGCCCGCGTGTCCGGCTACGAGGAGGGTTATCGCAAGGGCAAGGAGGATGCTATGTCTTCCATGCAAGCCGAACGTGTGGAGCTTGTCGCGAAACTGGCGTCGGCCATCGAGGAGGCTGCGGGTCGGCTGGCAGAAGGGCGATACGAGGTCCTGAAGGCGGCTTCCAGGGAGGTGGTCGATCTGGCTGTCCGTATAGCGGGAGCGATCCTTCTCCGGGAGTTGACCGTGTCCCGTGATCCTGGCAGGGAAGCATTGGAGCGAGCAGTAAGCTTGGTCCCCCAGGGAAGCGATCTGGTAATTAGAATGCACCCTGACGATGCAGTGGATCCTGACGATCTGGTTCCTGTGGTCAATGGTGAGGGTGTAACTATCGTCGCTGACGATTCTGTCGAGAGGGGTGGATGTGTGGTGCAGGCCGGATCGTGCACGGTGGATGGTCAGGTTTCTACGGCATTGAAGAGGGTGGCGGATCTTCTGGGTTCTTCTGTGCAGGATATTGGTCTATCGTTACAGGAGATGTCAGGACGGGCCCGGCGATGAGCATACTCTCTCCTGTGCTGGAGCGATCCCTGGCGGCTGTTGCACGGCCAAGGCGCACTGGCAGGGTTTCCCGGATGGTCGGATTCCGCATAGATGTCGAAGGGATCGAGGCTGCGGTTGGTGATGCTGTAAGGATATACCGCCATGGCGGGGTGCTTGACGCGGAGGTGGTTTCGGCTTACTCCTCCATGCTTGCGTGCGCGCCCTTGGGGGATATTACCGGAGTTCGCTGCGGCGACGAGGCCGAAGCCCTTGGTCACCCTCTAACCGTGCGGGTAGGAGAGGAACTGCTCGGCCGCGTGCTGGATGGCCTTGGCCGGCCAGTGGATGGCGGTGCTCCGCTGGATGGACTCGAAGAGGTGACCATGCACGGACAGCCTCCGCACCCCCTCGAAAGGGACCTGGTTGATACGCAGCTTGCTCTGGGAATACGGGCCATAGACACGCTTATCCCATGCGGTAAGGGTCAGCGCCTGGGCATTTTCGCCGGTTCGGGAGTCGGGAAGTCGAGCCTGCTGTCGATGATTATGAGGGGCACCGATGCGGCGGTTTCAGTGCTCGCGCTGGTGGGCGAACGGGGGCGTGAAGTCAACGAGTTTATCAGGCGTGATCTTGGTCCAGAGGGTCTTGCCCGTTCGGTGATAGTGGTTGCCACTTCCGACCGGCCTGCAATGGTGAGGGTTCGAGCCGCGTTCACCGCCATTCGTATAGCGGAGTGGTTCAGAGATCAGGGCCTGGATGTGCTTTTCATGATGGATTCGCTTACTCGCTTTGCGATGGCTCAAAGGGAAATCGGCCTGGCTGCAGGTGAGCCTCCAGCTACAAGGGGTTATCCCCCTTCGGTCTTCTCGCTCATGCCGATGCTACTGGAGCGGGCTGGCATCTCCGACAGGGGTAGTATTACCGGCCTCTATTCGGTGCTGGTCGAGGGCGACGACATGAACGAACCGATATCGGACGCGGCCAGGGCGATACTGGATGGTCACATTGTCCTTTCGCGCCGTCTCGCTACGGGAGCCCATTTTCCCGCAATCGAGGTATTGGAATCCATTTCCCGCCTGGAACCGGCCATTACCACGCCTGAGCATCGTAGGATGGCGCAAGGACTGAGGGCACTGCTCGCGGCTTACCGGGATGCCAAGGATCTGGTGGAGATAGGTGCCTACGTCAGAGGTACCAATCCGCTAGTGGACAGAGCCATAGAGTTGCAGGGGCAGGTGGATGCGTTCCTACGTCAGGACCTGTTCGAGGTCGCTCCCCTGATGGAATCGAAGATGGCCATGAGTGCCCTGATGGGTGGGTCGTTGCCGGTCGGTTCAGTGGCGGGTGGCGTTTTGCCAGGTGGGTCGTTGCCGGTCGGTTCTCTCGCTGGAGGTTCGTTACTGGGTGGATCCATTATGAGCGGTGTGACGCCAGCGCGGGCGAATGTGGCGAATGTGCTCGGGGGTGGGCAGGGATGAAGTCTTACAGTTTCCGTTTGGAGCGCGTACGTCAGATGCGAAGGGTGCAAGAGGGAGCGGCGCGGATGGAGTTGGCGGTGGCCAACCGCCACCTGAGAGAAGCTATTGAACTACGAGATAAGCGGGCAGCGGATTATGCCATGATGCCCGCAACTATGGGTGTGCAGGACTACGAGGCCTATGCGCGGGAGCGTGGCAATGCGGAATTAGCAGCCATGGCGCTGGCATCCGCTCAAGAGTCCGCTGGCGTGGCGGCGGGTGCTGTTGCTTCGTACCAGATTGCCTGGGTCGAGGCCAAGCGCCGTGTTTCCATGCTTGACAGGCTCGATGACCGCCAGAAGGCTCTCTACCGGTTGGAGGAGAATCGTCAGGAGGTAAAGGAGATCGACGATATCGTAGCTGCACGGTATGCATCGAATGGTTACGGGTATATCATGGCTGAGAGTGTGCAGCAGGTGGGGGAAGGCTTATGAGCATGAGTGCATCTGGCTACGTACCTTACGAGCTGTCCCGGATAAGTGCCGTGGGTACAGCGGTGTCCTCCCTTGGTGGCCAGATCTCGAGTGCCGCCTCATCCGGTGATTTTGCCCAGGTGCTTGCTGCGGTGCAATCTGTCTACGATGCCCTCGCGACGGTAGGAGGAGGTTCGCCATCTTCTGGGTCCAGCCAGCAGGGAGCCGGTACGGGCACCGGCGGGGTTGGCGGGGTTGGTAACGGATCGCTGGTTCCGGGTTATGGATCTGTTTCTGGGACGGCAACCATGCAGCCTCAGCTGGCCAGCGGTGGAGCGGGTAACGGCTATGGAGTTGGCGGGGCATATGGAGTTGGCAGCGGCTATAGTGCCGGTGCTGCTGGTACTTCCGGCGGGACGAGCGCGGCGCTGATCAGCGCTGGTGTGCCCACTAGCCTGGTGCCCGTCTTCCAGCAGGCGGCTGCAAATTACGGTATATCGCCTGCCATGCTTGCAGCAGTCGCCAAAGTGGAGTCGGGATTCGATCCTTCGGCTGTCAGCAGCGCCGGTGCACAGGGTATCATGCAGATCATGCCCTCGCTCTCCTCGCAGATGGGCATCAATCCGTACAACCCTGTACAGGCCATTGACGCGGGGGCTGCGATACTCAGCGACAACTTGAAGGTGTTCGGCGGGTCTGTACCCCTTGCGCTGGCGGCATACAACGCCGGCCAGGGGGCGGTCAAGCAATATGGGGGAATACCTCCCTATCCTCAGACACAGAATTACGTGACAATGGTCGAGCAGGCTATGGCTCAGATGGGAGGTGGATGATGTACGATGCGGCAATCACGCCGGCAGCCGGCGAAGTTGCAGCGCCGCCGCCGGCACGTGTCAACAAGAGTGACGTAGCCGGGCAACCTAATGATTCTCCCGTCACACTGCAGGCAGCTGGCGCGGGTAATTTTGGAGTGAGTCCGGCAGGGCAACCTGCAGGGCACCAGATGGCTTTTTATGAGGTAATGGCAACGACGCATCCCGCGGATGTGCATGCACACTTCCCCGCTGCGGAACCAGGCGTACAGAGACCGGCACCAGAGCTTGTGGCATCACGAGGGGATTCTACGCTAGGGCGTTCTGCGGAGATAACGGCTAATGGTGCTTTTCCCGGCCCTTCCAGGCTGGGCGTACCGAGTCAAGTGACTGGCGACGGTGGCGGAAGAGACGCTGGAAAGAGCGGCGGGGTGGGACGGGTAATGGGAAACATCAGCAAGGAGGAGATAGCAAAGGGTGGCGACTCTCGTAATGGGAGTGGCAGGGGAGGCCAGACGGGATCGGTTGCAGGAGATGGTAGCGAAAGTGGTGCGGGGAAGAGCGGTGTCGGTGGGCAAGGAATGGTGGCAAGGGATGTCGGCAGGGAGCAGGTAAGGCTGGCTGTGGGGGATGGAGCCTCGGCAGCGGGTCACGAGGCAGCGATGGTAGGCGGTTCTGCAAGTGTTGCTGGTTCTGCAGGTCGCCATGGCCCCGCGGGTAATCCCGCCCACGCACCAGCCGATGGTCCTGCACATAATACTCCCGATGGCGCTCCGGTCACCATAGGTGGTCCCGCCCACGCACCAGCCGGTGGTCCTGCGGGTAGTCCTGCCCATGGTGACGTTTTCGCGGAAACGCCGGAACCATCCGTACTCTATGGCTCTCAGCCGCCAGTCAAATCCGCTTCCCGCTCCCGCTCCCGCTCCGGCCCTCCTTCTTCCGATGCCGCCGCCCCTGCTCACGACTCATCGTCATCTGGCTCCGCTCGTCCCGGTTCCTCTCCCTCCTCTCCCTCCTCTCCCTCCTCTCCCTCCTCTCCCTCCTCTCCCTCCTCTCCCTCCTCTCCCTCCTCTCCCTCCTCTCCCTCCTCTCCCTCCTCTCCCTCCTCTCCCTCCTCTCCCTCCTCTCCCTCCTCTCCCTCCTCTCCCTCCTCTCCCT
>JAKBVZ010000013.1 GCA_021841005.1 Actinomycetes bacterium
CCCCAAGACCATACAGTTATAACACAAATGATTGTAACCAGATAGCATCGTTTTGTCAAGCGATACTGGTCATATGCCTGTTATGCTGGTATAAAGCGAGGTTGGCGTTTCTGTATCTTATTTCCTTCGTAACTATTTCGGGCTACTGGTCAACGACTCGCAACCGTCATCGGTGATGACCAACATGTCCTCTATTCTCACTCCTCCAACACCAGGTAAATATATACCTGGTTCAACGGTTACCACCATGCCTGCCTGTAGAACATCTTCCGATCTGGTGCCGAGCACAGGACTTTCGTGCACGTAAAGACCAACCCCATGTCCGGTACTATGGGCGAACTTGTCACCATATCCAGCATCCTCTATCACCTCCCTGCAGGCTCTGTCCACATCGCTACACTTCACCCCGGCTCGAAGAGTGTCTATGCCGGCCTGCTGGGATCTGACAACTACATCATATACTCCCGCCATCTCTCCGCTCAGTTTTCCTGCGCCACATAGCGTCCTTGTCATATCCGAGCAGTATCCCATGAACGATGCACCGAAATCGACTACCACTGCATCTTCGTTCTCTATTTTTCGAGACGATGGCTGGGCATGAGGCTTTGCGCCGTTTGGACCTGCCGCGACAATAGTTTCAAATGCCCGGTCATCGGCACCAAGCTTGCGCATCCACCAGTCAAGTTCTAATGCAAAATCCTTTTCTTGAGGATGTTCATCGAGCATTGGGTACACCTTTCCGAGCGCAGCATCGGCCATGGCTGCCGCATGATGCATCAGAGAAATCTCCATCCCATCCTTCACGGTCCTAAGTTGCTCTACAAGACCGGTTGCCGGCTGAAGCCCGATATTGATTTTGACCTCTTGGAACACTTCCAGCCATCGCTTCTTGGTGTGCCAGCTAATTTTATCCGCTTCCAGTGCAAGATGATCGATGCAAGATGACCGTACCATTTCCACTATTGCGTGCTTCTGCCCATCCTGGTTTGACGGGCTGGATATGGCGATATCCATAGAACCCGATACGCCAGCCAAGTCTATTTCCTCCTCGATCTGGACAGCGTAACGACTGTCGGTCGTAATCAATGCTCTATCCCCTGTCACCAGCATAAGAGCAGCTGATCCGCTGAATCCACTCAGATAACGGATATTGGCAAGATCGGAAATGAGTAGGCCCTGGATTTCCCTTTCCACCATAATATTTCTGAGTCGATCAAGCCTGCCCTGGGCACTTGGTACTACAGCAAACAACGCAACATTACCAACGCGATCGGCCACCGGATCGCGCAGTTCTCCCGATCCATGCCCGCTGGAAGTCATGTCATTCATGGTCGCCAATCCTTGTAAGCACGTCCGGTGACACCCGATAGGCACGGCCTCTTACAGGCAGCACCCAGCTGAAGCAAACATCTTGCCATTGATACATATAGTCGATCCTTCATGGCCACATGCTACCAGGGCCTCGTGATCACAGGATCACAGGATCACAGGATCACAGGATCACAGGATCACAGGATCACACTTGGCGACGCCATCAAGGTACACCTCGGTGGGCAAAGCCACAATCGGCATCCATTTGCGATGAGACTCTAAGGCCGACGGCCCCGACATCATCATTCCATGGTGTCACCTAGCGAGGTTGGTTGCTGCCCCTGATAGAATCCTCAGCCTCCACACACGCAGGCGAACATGTGTTCGACATTGTGGTATAATGCATGTTACAACTTAAAAGACCAGCTAGGAGGTTATCCAAATGTCAGCAACCATGACGGCCAGGAAAGGTCACCCGGAACTCATCAAGAAGCTCGCAGAGGGGATCAGCAACCTTACTTCATCTGAAGAGTGGCAGCGCCACCTTGACTTCCAGTCCAAGTTCCATCGCTACAGTTACGGCAATGTACACCTCATCGCCGCCCAGCGTCACGAGGCGACCCAAGTGGCAGGTTTCAATGCCTGGCGAAAGCTAAACCGCTTCGTCCGCAAGGGAGAGAAGGCCATCTGGATACTCGCCCCCATGATCTATGGGAATACCGATGACAGCAACGACAGCAACGACCTGTTGAGCATCCGGGGCTTCAAGTGGGTCCCGGTGTTCGATGTCGCCCAGACCGATGGGGCAGACCTTCCCACCGTCTGCAACCGACTTGATGGCGACGACCCCACTGATCACTACGAAACACTCATAGGTGTGGCCCATTCAATCGGCTTCACTGTCGAAGACCATGAGTTTCACGCATCTACGAACGGCGACTGCACTCACAGAGAGCATCGCATACGGATCGAGACCCGCAACACGCCTGCCCAGCGCGTAAAGACACTTGCCCACGAGATCGCACATGCCCTGCTCCATGAGAGCTTCGACAACCGGGCGCTCGCCGAGTTGCAAGCCGAGTCCACGGCATACATCGTCTGCCAGGCGCTCGGGATCGATTCCAGCGACTACTCTTTCGGCTATGTCACAACCTGGGCAGGCAGTAGCGATCAGGCTATTGCTGCGATCAAGTCATCCTGCGAGCGCATCCAGAAGGCTGCAGCGACAATCCTGCAGGCTTTCGAGCCTGCAGCCCAGGGGAAGGCAGCGTAGACCATCTCTTCCTGGCTGAAGGTTTGCTGTGCCAACGTATTGAGAGGAATACCTGCGCACAAGTTGCCTATTCCAAGGAGCTAAGAGGCTCAGTAGAGCTCTTCCAGAACGGCTATACGTACCTCGGGATGATCCACGTTGCCCGCAACCGGCATGCTGTTTTCCGATCCGCCCAGCGGAACGGTCCAAAGCAGCCTTGTGGCTCTGCCGGCAGGAGTGTCAACCAGCTGCGACTTGGCGGCAAGCTGGTACATCAGGCCGAGTGCGGAGGAGAGTGCTGGTGGATAACGCGTAAGAGATATTGCACGCTTGTCAGCGAGTAGTTCACGCCCCTTCCCGGCCAGCCTGTATACGATGACCGAGACACCGGGCCACCACCGGGCAACCGTCAGCGCCACGGATGCCGCCATCGTAGCATTCGCATATTCTCCTGCCCTGAGGTGGAGTAACTCATGCGCCATCACTGCCTCTATCTCCAATGGTTGAAGCTTCTCACAGAGATCACGGGTAAACACCAGCGCCATATCCTTTTCACAACTGCCAAGGATGAGGGCGTTCGGACAAGGATCGTCGACGACATAGAGAGAAGGCATGCTCAAGCCGACCGAGTCACATATCCCCTGTACGATAACAGCAACACGAGGAAACTCAGCAGGCGACACCGATACGGCATGAAGCCTGTCAATTACGGACCGAGTGGACCTCTTCCACAGCAACGCGGCTCCCATCACAGCAAAAACCAGCGCGGCAACCATTCCAGCCACCCAATCGACAAGCATTCCCAATACGACACCTACCACTCCCCCAGCCACTACGGGATAAGCCAACACCGGCAATACAAGCCTGAACCGGCCAGGGCGGCCGGATGGTGAATCCCATGGCGGTTTTTCGTAACGGGCCGGTGTCGATATCGATATCGATGGTTCTATGGATCGTGCAGCTTTACGCGGAGAGGATGACCTGCCACTGGTGGAACGACCGCCGCCACGACCGTCATTACCTCCACCTGCCCGACACACCTGCTCGGACGACCGCCGCTTGGCTTGCACAGCCGACCCGGCCGACCCGGCAATGCTCCCTCTCCTGCCACTCGATGCGGCCTTGGGCTTACTGTTCATCGAAGTACCATCACTCACTGGTTCAAGGCATTCCTGCAGTGCATCTCTTCATTCTAGTACAGAAGGTACCATACTGACGACCATGCAACGATGACCTGGCACGACTGCAATCCATGGGATCGTCAGGGAAACCGTAGAAACTGTGCGACCGTTCATATATCCGCTACGTATGCCAACTCGCGAAACCGTCGGTCCCTGCATTGATCTATCCAACGCACTGTATTATCCAGCATGCTGCGCTTTCCAATGTCCTGCACCATTGCAACGCTGCACCACCTAACTTGCTGCATTAGATACCACCTCAGAGTATATTTCAGCATATCTCGCAGCCAGCTGTTCCATGGAGTATCCAGCGGCATGCCTACGGGCGCTTTCAATGTTCTGAGGCGATGCGGGGGATAATGCCCCGGCCACGGCGATGAACGCCATCTCCAGCCCGCCGGCCAGGCTATCAGGATCGCCCGGTGGAACAAGGATCCCGTGCTCGCCGACCACTGTCCGGTAGCCTGCTATGTCGCTCGCAACCACCAGTGTGGATGCAGCCATGGCCTCGAGCAGGACGACACCAAATGATTCACCGCCCAGCGAAGGAGCACAGAAAATATCGGCACGTTTCATCCTCCTGGCAAGTTCCATGTCATCAACTCGACCAAACCAGGATACGCCCGGATCGCCACCATATTCCGCCTTGAGCTTTGCAGATTGCGGCCCCTCCCCGAACACCCACAGTTCGAGCGGCGCCTGACCCATCTCACCGGCAAGATACCGTACACGAAGCATCCTGAACGCTTCGAGCAGCACACCCAGCCCTTTACGTTCCTCATGCCTGCCTACAAAAATCACCACGCGCTCACGACTCTTCTCGCCGCCGTCATCGATACGCTGGTAACGCTCGATATCGACGCCGTTCCACAACACAGTGATCGCGCGAGCGTGATCACCCGGAAGGTACCGATCACCCAGAGCGCTGCATGCAGTGTACGCCGCCTCATCCGAAACAGCGCACACCCTGTCCACCCTCGACATGGCATACCGCGCAAGCGGAGCCAGCAGCCGGTAAAGCGGGCTGCCGCCGGCACGATGGAATGTTGCAACCTTGGGCACGTTACAGAGGACAAGGCATGCGTATGCTGCACCGGGAGCGAACGGCTCATGAATATGAAGCAGATCATACCCACCCCTGCCAATACGCCGTGCAGCATCGAGCCAGGATGCAGGTGACGCGTCGACCTGCGCAATCGATCCGTTGGCTCTGATGCCGATACTCCTGCCAATAAGATCTATGGTGCCCGAGTCCAGCGCGTACATCTCCTCTAGGTCGTGGGCTTTAAGCCCGCGACCATTCCCTCCACCGCCTGGAGCCACTATACGTGCCTCTACGCCTATCCGGCGCAGGTGCCTCGCCAACCCCAGCACTTGGCCTTGCACCCCACCAGGAACGCTGAGGCTGTAAGGGCAGACCAGCGCCACCCGCTTATCCTGCATCTGATTCAGCCCAGGTTGCTTTCTTATCCTTCTGGACCTTGTTGCGATATCCAGTTACGGCTGAATATATACCACTGCGCAGGCGCCCGCCGTATCAGAGGCTCGAGGCGGCTTACTATCAGCTGGGTATACATCTCCACATCCTTCCGCAGATCACCCGTAGGTGTATATTGTACTGGTCGACCCACCGTAGCAATGTGCAGGCCACCCGGTCCCAGGTATACCACGGCAGGCAGTACAGAGGCTCCGGTTCTGAGCGACAGCAATGCCGGGCCCGGCGGGAGTATCGCCTTGTCTCCAAAGAGATCCACCTCGACACCCTGCCCAGTAATGTCCCTGTCGCATATCAGCGCAACCGTTCCACCCTGCCTTAGCCGGGTGGACACCTTCCCTGCAGCAGTCTTGTCCAGGGGAATCACATCAATACCCATCTTCTCCCTGGATGATACAAACCATTCATAGAGCTTGGGAGGCCGCAGCACCTCAGCCACCGCGGCCAATGGAATGCCATACCGGCAGATCCATGAACCCCCCCACTCCCAGCCACCCATATGCACAAGAGCCAGGATCGTGCCCTTGCCCGTCTTCGACGACTCGACCAGATGCTCAAGGCCGGACTCCACCATCATTCGTGAATCAATCTCGTATCCGGAAGCATCGGTCAACCGGATTCCATCTACCCAGTACCGTGCGTAAGATCGGGAGACCCTCCTCGCCCAGCAACTCAACTCGGCAGTCGAAAGGCCATCTCCGAGCACATGACACATCGCATCGCCATAATACCGCCGGTAGCCGACGTTGCAATACATCACGATACGCGATACAACATATGCCGCACCTAGGGCTAACCGCTCAGGCAGTGCTCGCAAGATCCAGGCGATGCAACGGTAAAGCCAGTACTTAATTGCTCCTTGCACCTACAAGTACCAAATCTGGTGGTTCAGTCCCGGCGCCTGCGCCAGCCGATACTATGACCTCGCTGCATCCCGCCACGCCTTGATCCTGTCGAACTGCCAATGCCTCTCGCCATTCCTGCGCAGCCTTCGATCCCTTCTCTTGGCCCTGTGGTCGATCTTGGCCAACTGCCTACGAGCCAGCCTCTCCTGGCGCCATTGCCTGAGTCTCGCTTCGATTATCTCACGCTGCCGCGCCACCGCAACTGTGGCACCGGTTCCTTCTAGAGACTTGGACGTAGAAGACTTAGACGTAGAGGACACTGCAATCCACACACTTCGAAATCGTGCCGCAGCCGTAATGGTGACCAGTGCAAAAAACACCCAAAGTACCGGTACGAGGCCATGAGGGGACAGAAATGCGACTCCCAGCAATATAAATCTTTCGGCCCTTTCCATCAGCCCGCCCTTGGCCAGCACACCAAGCGATTCGGCCTTCGCTCTCTCATACGATATGAGAAAGGTCACCGCCAGAATGGCCATGGGAAGGAGAGCCGTCTCACCGGCATGTCTGGAAACGAGATACCAGGCAACCCCTCCAAACATCAATGCATCGGATACCCGGTCTGAAACTGAATCGAGGAAGGCACCCCGCACGGAAGCGCTACCTGCCGCCTTTGCCACCGGACCATCGAGTAGATCAGGCAACCCAGCCAAAAGCAGCAACGGTATACCCCATAACAGGTGACCAGTGCCCACCACCACCGCCATTACCGCCGACATCACCACTCCAAAAACCGTGAGATAATCCGCCTTGACCCCGATCTTGACGAGCAGTGCGCCTACCGGCTTGGTCGTACGGTCCACACCGCCACGCCAACGACCGTCAAACATGGAACATTCCGGTATCTCGCACTCTGTGCATCACTTTCTATTATATATCACCCGACGTCCAGATGACAACCCACTGGAATGTCTGGTACATGCCAGGATGGGCCAGACACCGTCAGCGGTCCATCTGCAGACGGTATGCACCGGAGTATAAGCTATTGCAATGGCATGCTATCGCCGGCCGGAATCACCACTGGCATACGGCTCTACTGGACATGGCAGGGATAGATACTGAAGGGAGATCTCTGATGAATGGTTACCAGCCTGCAAACATACGAAACGTAGCCCTTGTCGGTCACAACGGATCAGGCAAGACGACCCTAGCGGAATCGCTGCTCTTCATTGCCGGGGCGATACAGAAGCAAGGCTCGACCGATGCCGGCAACTCTGTATGCGATTTCGAGCCGGAAGAATCAAAGCATCACATGTCGATCTCCCTGGCATTGGCTCCCTTCGCCTCGGGCGCGGTGAAGGTCAACCTGATTGACTGCCCCGGATATACCGACTTCTTCGGGGAGGTGAAGACCGCTCTTGTAGCGGCCGATCTTGCGATTGTCGTAGTGTCCGGCGTCGAGGGCATCGAGCCACAGGCTGAAGCCGTATGGGAATACCTGGATGCAATCCACATGCCAAGGATGATCTTCATCAATAAGCTTGACCGCGAACGCGCCAGTTTCGACCGCACCCTCTCGGCGGTGAAATCATCTTTTGGTCCAGAAGTCTTGCCTGTGCAGCTCCCTGTTGGCGTAGAGTCAGACTTTCATGGCATAGTGGACCTCGCGGCCAATGTGTGCACTCTGTACGACCAGGGTACCGCAACCTCCTCCGGCATTCCTGACTCCATGATTAGTGAAGTCGAAGCCGCAAGGGAACAATTCATTGAGGGTACCATAGTAGCTGATGACGGCCTGATGGAAAGTTACCTCGAAGGATCTGTCCCCGATGTCGGCCAGCTCACCGGAGTACTGTCCCGAGCGACATCTGAATGCAGTGCCTATCCCGTGCTGTGCGGATCGGCGAGTACTCTCACCGGTATCGACCAGGTGACGCAAGCTATCGTATCGCTTGGACCAGCCGCAGACGCGAGACCTGGCCCGCTGGCAAGAGCCGGCAATACCGAAGTACGCGTACCGTGTGATCCGGCCGGAAAGCAGGTTGCCAGGGTATTCAAGACGTTCACCGACCCTTATGTGGGCAGGATCTCCATCTTGAAGGCACTCTCGGGTACCTTCCGCCCTGATTCAGTGCTGGTCAACTCACGTAGCCACGTAGAAGAGCGCTTGCATGTGATAGAGACGTTGCGGGGCAAGGCCTCCGAACCGCTTTCGGAAGCACAGGCAGGTGACATCTTCGCCGTTCCCAAGCTCTCCGACACCGCTACCGGCGACACGCTTAGCTCGAAGGGATTCCCCGTAGATGTCGAGCACATACCAGGCGAGCTCGCAAACTATGCTGTAGCCATAGAGCCCCGTACCAAAGAAGACGAGGACAAGCTCATGACCGCACTCCATAGGCTCCAGGAAGAGGACCCTGCGTTGCGCGTCGAACGGATGGACGAAACACATCAGACCCTTCTTTGGGGTACCGGCGACACTCACATCAACGTGTCCCTGGAGCGCCTGTACCGCAAATACGGGGTGAAAGTGGGAACCACGGACATCGTGATTCCGTACCGTGAGACCATAACAAAGCCATCGCAGGGCGAGGGTAAATACAAGAAACAGACAGGAGGGCACGGGCAATACGGCGTAGCGGACATACGCATCGAGCCACTCGATCGGGGAAGTGGCTATGTTTTCAGTGACGAAGTGGTCGGCGGCGCTATACCGAAGCAATACATCCCGGCAGTCGAAAAAGGTATAGAAGAATCGATGGCCCAGGGGGGGGTTCACGGATTCCCGGTGGTGGATGTACATGTAAGCTGCTACGACGGGAAGTACCATCCTGTGGACTCCTCGGAACTCAGTTTCAAGATGGCGGGAGCATTGGCATTCAGGGAAGCCCTGTCAAGCGCCGGTGCAGTGATCCTGGAACCTATATCGAGAATCGAGGTAAGCGTACCCGACTCGCTCCAAGGGGAGATACTGGGTGACCTAAGCGCCAGGCGTGCCCATGTACAGAGAACCGAAGCCGGTTCCTTCGATGGTACTTCAAAAGGGGCAACCACCATCACTGCCCTCGTGCCTAGATCCGAGATACTACGTTACGCACTGGACCTCAGATCGATGACCGGGGGCAGGGGCAGGTTCCGAGCCGAACACGATCACTACGATGTGCTGCCGGCCAACCTCGTGGACAAGGTCAAGTCGGATACGACCAAGCATGGCTAACCCGAGTTACATAGCTCAGATTCCCCGACCGGAGAGCAAGCCGCCCATGACACCGCCTGCAGCCCCTGCCGTAACTTCACCCCCAGTATCGCCGCGATTGTATCATCGAGGCTGCTGCAAGCGTGATGAACGCAATATTCCGCGTTATGATGCTGAGCATGGACACGACTACCCAAAGCCATCCTGTGGCCGGGACCAAAGTTTCCGTAATAGGAGTGGCAGGTGACAGGATATCTCTTGTGGAGGAGGAGGCCCGTAACGCTGTCGAGAACGCGGGCTGCCTGCTAGGTTCTTCGAGGCTGTTGGAGCTCGCCGTCACGAAGCTGGCGACACGGAAAGATGCCACCCTACTGTCATATGGACATGACCTGAACGGAACGCTCGGCAGGATAGCGGATATCGTGGCAGGTGGAACCAAGGTAGCCATCCTAGCATCTGGTGACCCTGGGTTCTTCGGTGTTCTCCGGGGATTGTCGAGGGTAATTGACCGTGAGTCGATCGCGGTATTTCCAGCTGTTTCATCAATCGCAATGGCGTTCTCCAGGGTAGGCATTCCCTGGGATGATGCGGTGGTGGTGTCCATGCACGGAAGGCCCCCAGATCCTGCCGTAGCCCGGATACTGGCGTCCTCCAAGGTGGCTGTGCTTACATCACCCGAAACACCACCACACGCAGTGGCACGCATGCTCGTTCAGCGTAATGCCCATGCGGCGCAGGCAATCGTCTGCTCCAACCTCTCCACCGATAACGAGATCGTCGTGGAAGGCGATCTGGAGACATTGGCCGAAGGCAATTCAGATCCGTATTCGGTCATGATACTGATAGGAATGAATGGCCTACCTCTCGGCGGGTACATGTCAAGTGGTGATCTGATGTGTCGACCGGATGACCCTGCAATCAGCTTTGGCATGGAATCGATGCTCTACAGGCATCGGGGCAATCTGATCACTAAGGATGAAGTCAGAGTAATAATCCTGTCCAAGCTGGACCTGCCCCGCTATGGCGTACTCTGGGACGTGGGATCCGGAAGCGGATCCGTAGCCATTGAAGCCGCGCACCTTTCACCAGGACTTACCGTATTCGCAATCGACCAGGACGGACAGGCAATTGCCAATATACAATCCAATGCCATCTCTCACGCGGCGCAGATACATACAGTGCACGGCCATGCTCCCGAAATATTCTCGGATCTCCCGGTACCAGATAGGGTATTCGTGGGAGGAGGCAGGATCCCGGCACTCGAGGCCGCAACAAAACGAATTGCGCGACCAGGCAGGATTGTAGCTGCCTATACTGCGCTGGATCGAGCGGCAACAGGTGCCAAGCTACTGGGATCCATGATACAGGTATTAGTTTCCGAGTCGAGTACGCTTCCGGACGGCTCCGTGCGGCTAGTGCCACACAATCCGGTGTTTGTAGCATATGGTGATATTGACCCGGGCGACTAGGATCAATCAGAACAGCACTCATGGCAAATACTTCACACATACTGAGCATCACTCATACATCGCAAGGTGCCATACTGGCACGTAAGTTACCGTACCCGCTCGTAGAGGGCAAGCCTTCATCTCTGATCAGGGAACATTGGCACGACTGCGATGCCTTGGTGGTGTTTCTTGCACTTGGGGCGGTAGTGCGTCTCATATCACCGCTCATATCGAACAAGCACGACGATCCGGCAGTGGTTTGCGTCAACAGCGATGGGCGATGGGTCATCCCAGTAACCGGAGGCCATTCGCGCAACGCCAACCAGCTTGCGGTTGAAATAGCTGATCTGCTGGGAGCTATGCCCGTCATCACCACGGCATCGGATGCAGAAGCTGCTGCGGCCACTATGCCGCAGCCCGTGCTGGGAGCTATGCCCGTCATCACCACGGCATCGGAAAGCGGGTATATCGACGCCGATGGTGATGGACACGCCACGGTGGAGCATGGCTTCAAAGAAAAGATTTTTGTTGTCGGGGTTGGCCTGTCATCGTATTGTACACCGGCAGACCTCATCCAAGTCGTGGAAGGAGTCTTGTCAGAGAGCAACATTTCTCGCCAGGCAATCGAATCGCTTGCCACCATAGACACGAGAAGGGACCATCCAGCAGTAAGATCATTCAATCTACCGGTACGTTCCTATACCGCTCAACACTTGTCTCAGGTCGACATACCCAATCCAAGCCAGGTGGTGCGTGATACAGTAGGCACACCGAGCGTAGCGGAGGCTGCCGCACTGCTGGCCGCGGGGCCAGGTGCAATTCTGGTAGTGGACAAGATCACCGCAACCACCGCCACCGTGGCAATTGCAAGGCGCATACGTCCGCGTGGATCACTGTCAATCGTCGGCATCGGGCCCGGCAGCTCTCTCCACCGCACTCCCGCAGCGACGGCTGCCATAAGAAATGCAGAGATGGTGATTGGATACGGCGCATATGTGGATATGTGCCTGCCGATACTCGGCCCTCACCAGATCGTTGAGCGCTTTCCCATAGGAGCCGAAGTTGAAAGGGTGGACCGAGCTGTGCGGGTTGCAGCAGGCGGCATGAAGGTTGTGCTTGTATGTTCTGGAGATCCCGGAATATACGCTATGGCATCTCCGGTGTTCGAGAAGCTGGATGCTCTATCCGATGACCCATGGATACACGACATGGACATCACCGTTGTGCCGGGTGTCACCGCGGCGCAAGCCACAGCGTCTTTGCTCGGTGCTCCGCTCGGACATGATCACGCATACATAAGCCTGTCCGACCTGCTTACTCCGTGGGACACAATAGAGAATCGCCTGCGCGCTGCTGCATCTTCGGGCATGTCCATCGCCCTTTACAACCCTGCATCATCCAGGCGACGCGCCCAGCTGGAACTAGCCCGGAACATACTCCTGGAGATCCTCCCGCCCGATACACCTGTAGGCGTGGTCGACAACGCCATGAGGCCAGCAGAGCGGCAACAGGTGGTAACCCTGGAAACCCTGGACGCAGAGAGCTGCACTATGACCAGTTGCCTCTTGATCGGATCCAAAGATACACGGCTATCCAGTATCTCCACGGGTACGAGCACTAAGTCGGCAGGGATGTACACACCGCGTGGATATGTCGCTAGATGAGAAGCGGCCTAGTGCATACTTCGGGTTCGACCGGCACATGTACACACCGCGTGGATATGTCGCTAGATGACGACCTAGGCGCCAAGATGCCTGAACATTGTATGGCGCGCCACAACGAGCTACCGACACCGATCCCCCCTGCCGGCCCGAGGGTCATTCTCGATCCCTACCTATGTCGGGGTTGCGGAGCGTGCATCATTACATGTCACACCAGGGCCATCCTGCCTGCAGGTCGCACCCTGCTGTTGGATGCGAGCAGGTGCGATTGCTGCCTTGAGTGCCTGGAGGTGTGTCCTGCCGACGCATTCTCTCTTTGGCAAGGCTGACTTGAAACTCTTGTTCGACCACCTGGCCCCAAGTCCTCGTCTGATACCGGCTATGCAAAGCAACAAGGCTAGCTGGGCATTCTCGCCAACCTTGCGCACTACACTGGCAGTATGACACTACATCCCGTACATCCCATAGAGAAGGAGAGCTATGCAATCATCCAGCCACTGATTGACGCCATCGATCTACCCGCAGAATTGATCCCACTTGCAGCCAGAGTACTGCACGCCACCACCGACACTGATCTGGCCAGGTCGCTCCGCTGCACCAAAGGTGCAGTTGACAAGGTCAGAACTGCGCTTCTCCTGGAACATCCGATAGTCACTGACGTGGAAATGACCCGATCGGGCATCAGCCCAAAACCCAGAGACAGGGCGGTATGTGCACTTTCGTTGTTACCATCTACTGCGTCTGACGCAGGCGACGCCTTCCAGAGAGATGACATCTTTCCAAGCCGCTCGGCCACGGCAATGTCACTGGCAGCATCAAGCTATCCCCGCGATGCCCTTTACGTCATAGGCTGCGCTCCAACCGCCCTTGATCAGCTCCTTGACATGATGGAGAACGGCAGTGTGCATCCGCTCGGCGTCATAGCGCTTCCCGTAGGATTCGTGGGAGCGGAACAGGCCAAGAATCGTCTAATGACCGTAGCGTCCGCGCACGGCATTCCCGTTATCACCAACTCCGGTCCAAAGGGAGGATCGGCAGCTACCGCCGCGTGCGTAAATGCTGTTCATAGACTCGCCATGGATACGGATACGGATACGGATACGGATACGGATACGGATAGAACCCCCGTCCCTGTCCAGACCATAGATCACAGACCTGGCATGCTCATAATTGGACATGGTACAAGATCCCTGGATGGCGTTGCCCAGTTGAAGCAGTTTTCAGATGACGTCCAGAGCGTCAGGCCGGAGATTCCGGTAACCTATGGACTCATAGAGTTTGCCGACGAGACTGGTGGCCCGACCCTGGAACAAGCCGTAAATGCATTGGTCGATCGCGGCGTGAACAGCATAGTAGCGGTTCCGCTGGTGCTCCTTGGTGCTGGACATATGAAGGATGACGGGCCGGAAATCCTGCGCAACGCCCGCCTGGCGCACCCGAGCGTACACGCCACTTATGCACGAAACCTCGGTATCCATCCACTGGTTCTCGACGCAGCTGAAGCAAGTGCAGCCACGGCGGGGGCATACGAATCAGATGCAGTAGTACTGGTGGGAAGGGGGTCCACCGATCCTGATGCGAATTCCGACCTGGCAAAAGTGGCACGCCTGCTGGCAGATGGCCGTGGCATCGGATCCAAGGGTCAGTCACGCGGAATGCCCGCGATCACGCCACCAGGCGGCAGCCCGCTAGGTGCTCTCGGAATGGTGGAACCAGCCTTCGTCTCCCTTGCCCCGCCCGGCGTGCCTGATGCCCTGGAGCGCTGCCACATCCTAGGCGCTGGAAACATTACCGTAGTACCATATTTTTTGTTCGCAGGCCTACTTCTTGATCGCATAAGAGAGCAGGCCTTAGGCTGGGCCGCAGGCAAGGTCAGATGCAACGTTACGGTTGCCGACGAGCTATGGCCTGACAACAGGATAATTCAGCTTACCTGGCTGCGCTACGATGAGGCTCTCCGAGGAGACGCAGCGATGAACTGCGACTGTTGTATATACAGGGTCCCGCTACCCGGATACATATCCAAAGTTGCCGTCAGGTGATGTATCATACAAATCGAGCGAATATAGGCACCGCGTTATATCGTAATATGATTATTACTCATTGGCTCCTGGTGCCGACAACTTAGCGCTGGAAAGACTTGACCTCCAGGTACTCTTCCAGCCCGAAATGGCCTAGTTCGCGACCGACGCCTGACTGCTTGTAGCCTCCAAAGGGGGCCAGTGGGTTGAATCCTCCACCGTTGAGATCGACCTGTCCGGTACGCATCTTCCGACCAAACCTCTCGGCGGCATCAAGATCTGAGGCCCAAACAGCACCTGCGAGTCCATATATCGAGTCATTAGCTATCCTGACCGCGTCCTTTTCGTCATCGTAAGGCAAGATCGACAGTACCGGCCCGAATATCTCCTCCTGCGCTATGGTCATAGAACTCTCCACTTCAGAGAACACCGTGGGCTTTACAAAGAATCCCTTGTCCAGGCCCTCTGGATGCTCTGCACCACCGGTAAGCAGCTTTGCCCCTTCGTCCAGGCCCTTGGTAATGTATCCACGTACCCGATCCCGCTGTGCAGCTGAAACGAGCGGACCGATCCTGGTGGTGAAATCGAACGGATCTCCCACCTTGTAGTTGGCCGTTTCTGCAACCACCAGCTCCTCTATCTCACCGAGAGTGCTCCTCGGTACGACCATCCGCGTCAACGCTGAGCAGGTCTGCCCGGAATTGAGGAAACACATGGAGACTCCGCCGGCGACGGCGGCACTGTAATCGGCTCCAGGTAGGATGACACAGGCAGATTTTCCACCGAGTTCAAGGGTCACCTTTTTCACGTTTTCCGCGCCGAGCTGCATAACCCGCTTGCCTGCACGTGTAGATCCGGTAAAGGACACCATATCCACTCCATGGTGCATGGCAATTGCTTCACCGACCACGGTTCCCGGTCCACTTACCAGATTGAACACCCCAGCAGGTATTCCAACTTCATCCATTATGTCCGCAAGCAGGAATGCATTGAGGGGAGCTACATCGGATGGCTTGAGCACCACGGTGCAGCCCGCTGCCAATGCAGGTGCAACCTTCGCCGCTATCTGATGGAGTGGATAGTTCCATGGCGTGATGGCGCCGGCCACACCGATAGGTTCCCGTACCACGAGCGAGTTGGATATCTCCTCCTCGAAGTTGAAGTCGCTCAAGAGCTGGGACATCGATGCAAAGCTCATTACAGGCAATCCCACCTGCACCAGATTGGAGATTGCCAGAGGAGTGCCGACCTCACTCGAGATCAACGACGCCATCTCTTCTATGCGAGAGCTCAGCCCTTCCTGCAACCTGGAGAGGAACTTGGCACGCTCCTCCTTCGACGTGCACGACCACTCGCCAAATGCATTCACCGCTGCAGCAACCGCACGATCGACATCATCTGCATTTCCTAATGGAATCGTACCCATTACCTCCTCGGTCGTAGAATTGACGACCTCCATGGTAGATGATTCTGACGGTTCCACCCAGGAACCGCCTATATACAACTTGTCACGAGTAATCATACTGACTCTCCTTATCTTTCTCCTTTTTGCAGTACCGTAACCGGACTGCAACTACCGCTCGCACCACCACGGCAAAACCATGATACCAACCATCCTGATCTATCGCATAATCTGGCAAAATATCCGCTGAGCCACTAATCTTCTATGTCCTCCCCTACCTGCAATCCATGCATATCCGGTTTCAAGCGTACAACATGACCCTGCATTCCAGCCTGGTAAAGTGAACTTCTCGCTCCGTCTAGGACATTAGCAGCCGACCGTGAATCGCATATGGCCAGCAGTGTCGGTCCTGCGCCGGACCAGCAGGCAGCCAGCGCTCCGGCTTCCAGCATGGCGCTCATCAGACCGGGGGCCTGCGGAAAGAGCGGGCTACGGTAATCCTGATGCAACCTGTCTGCGCACGCCTCCCTGTCCAGCATCGACCTGTCCCCCAAGCCTGCCAAGAGCATAGCCATCCTTCCCAGATTGAAGGTTGCATCCGACCTGTGAACCATCTCGGGCAGGACCGTCCTCGCCTTCTTGGTGGACAGCGATCGGCTGGGGATCAGTGCCACAAAAGCCAAGTCCTCATCGAGAGGGAATCGGACCACCCTTACCTTGCCCCTCATCACCGTCGCCGCCACAAGACCGCCATAGAAGGAGGCAGCAGCGTTCTCGGGATGTCCATCCACGGCCACGCCAGCAGCGAGCGGGTCCGGCGAGCCGGCGGCTGCAGCGGCGGCTACCGCAAGCGCCGCAGATGATCCGAGTCCCCTTGCAACGGGAATGGACGAGTGCACAGATACGGAAAGATGATCGTGACCTGCCACCTCCATGGCAACCATTGCAGCAAGGTGATTTGCATCGCCAGAATACTCTGCCCCCTCGCCGTAACTGCTCACTGTAAGCCGTGGAGCAGGATTGACCTCCACTTCCACGTACAGATCAAGCGCTAGGGCAAGCACGTCGAATCCGGGTCCAAGGTTGGCGGCTGATGCAGGCGCTCTCGCTCTCATGGTATCCTCATGGGTACTGTGTTGCTCATGGTTATCAGCAACATAGTACCAGCTATCGAGTATTATTACCAACGGTAATGCGGTAAAACGACATATAGTGAACGGACATGTGAATCACTTCCGGAGTAATTCGCATCAGGTGCATATATTGAGGAGGAAACACCAGAGCATGGACATACCTGGCCAGAGGGCGACCGCCTAGAAAACAATGGTCCGGAAAGCAGGCATACCGGTATACAACACCGTAAGATCGGTACAATGAAGCGCCTGGATATACGACACTTGGACATACATGTGCCACATTTTGGCATACCCCACTTGGGCACTGGTGTCTACGTGCGTATTGCCATCGCCATAGTGTTGAGTATTGCGATAGTGGTGATTGCTGCGCGCCTCTCCCGCCCGACTCCTGCACTCATGCTGGCCCCAGCGTACACGCTCGGCACGGCATCCCGTTACCCAGCGACACTGGACGTCATCACAGTGCCGCATGATCAACGGCCACGATCAAATATGTCCAAAGAACCCCGCATGGATGCTTCACCGCCAGCTACCAGTGCGCCCGCCGGTACCTCTGCAGACCTATCTGCAACGACAACCAACGGCGCACCTTTCAATGCTACGCCACAATCGCCACCCACGTTCTTCCCTACCGCCGCAATACAGGGGCTGCCCTGGCCGCAAAGCGGCGGAGCGGCAATCGGCATACCTGGGCCCAATGTCATCATGAGCCATGGACAGCTCGGGTCTGTGCCCATCGCCAGTCTCACGAAGATGATGACCGCATACGTCATCCTCCAGGATCATCCACTTGCTCCGGGCCAGAGCGGTCCAACGATCAGGATTGACAGTACGGACGTAGATATCACATATAACGACGAATTGAACGACGAGACCATGGTGCCGGTTGCCCGTGGCGAGCTGCTCACCGAGAAGCAGGCACTGGAGGGCTTACTGGTACACTCGGCATGCAACCTCGCCTATGCACTGGCAAGATGGGACAGCGGCAGTGTGAACGTATTCGTCGCCAAGATGAACACCACCGCTAGGGAGCTGGGACTTGACTCGACCAGATATGCGGGACCGGCGGGGTTCTCCCCGGCATCGGTCAGCACTCCTGCTGACTTGATAAAGCTGGCCACCGTGGCGATGTCCATACCGGCTTTCGCTGAGATTGTCGACCATCCCACTGTCGATCTGCCGGTTGCCGGAACTCTTTACAACTACGTAAGTGCGATAGGCCAGAACGGGGTCATCGGCATCAAATCTGGGTTCAATTACCAGTCCCAAGGATGCGTGGTTCTTGCAGCGACGCGTTATGTGGACGGTCGGCCGGTACTGCTCATAGCGGCGGTTACCGGTCAGGGCGGGATGGATCCTCTCGGTAGCGCCCAGGCTGACGCGCTCGGGTTGATCGACTCACTTCCAGCCAGGCTGCATCGCCAGAGGGTGATATCAAAGGGCCAGACTTTCATGCACGCTGTTCTGATGGCACCGTGGCGATCCCACGGCCAGGCACGCTACGACGTTATGGCAGGAGAGTCCATCAGCATACTCGAGTGGCCAGGAGCCTCACCGGCAATATCCGTTCACTTCGTAAAGAGATCCTATGCGTGCAGGACGACCAGAATAGATGCGGATACTGGAACCATAATGGTCAGGATAGGTGCATTGACCCGAAGCGTACCTCTGGTACTTCGCCGGACACCTCACATGCCGCAGTGCCCCTCACTGCTCTGGCGACTGATCCACGCCTGACCTGCTCCCCACTCTGAAATGCACCCCATTTGTTGGACAACCTGAGGGCATTGCTAAGCCCCCTGTCCAGATATTGGGATCCCCTTCGCTCTCAGCATCGAGACCTAGCGTCGGAAAGCTCCTCGGGGGTCATCAGAACGGCCCGTGCCTTGGAGCCCTCCGATGGACCGACAACCCCCTTGCGTTCGAGAAGATCCATCAGCCTACCCGCACGTGCAAAACCGACCTTCAGCTTTCGTTGCAACATAGAAGTTGAACCGATCTGCGAATTGACCACCAGTTCCAATGCGGCATCCAGCAACTCATCATCTTCTGACGACACCGTTCCTCGCGATGAGGGTGTTTGCGCACCTTCGACACCAGCCACGTATTGTGCCTGCCTCTGACGTTTCCAGTAGCCGACAATCACCTGCACTTCGCGTGAGTCCGCCCATGCGCCCTGAATGCGCCTTGGCACCGATGACGATGCAGTAAGCATGAGCATATCTCCCTTGCTCACCAGACGTTCCGCCCCAGGCTGATCGAGGATGACCCTGCTGTCAGCTAGAGACGACACCGCGAAAGCAAGGCGGGATGGCACGTTGGCCTTTATGACACCAGTGATGACATCCACCGAAGGCCTCTGAGTGGCAAGTACGAGATGCACGCCTACTGCTCTGGCCATTTGCGCTATCCGGCACACCGAGTCCTCCACATCACGAGCCGCCACCATCATCAGATCATTCAATTCGTCGACCACGACCACTATGTATGGCAACGGGGAGTGCTCGACGACTGCGACTCGGTCGCTATCCTTCTCGCCATCCACATGAGCGCCGTTGGTGGCATCTTCAACATCCACCCCATCGTGCATCGCCGGTTCCAGCCGCAACGATGGACTTGGCAGTTGCGCGCCACCGTCCGCAGTATCCGCCATCTCATCGGTCGTCCGTCGGACACCATCTGCTGCATCTCCAACCCCCACCACCTCTTCGGCCCGACCGTTCGAAATGATGATGTCATTGTACCCAGCTATATCACGCGCACCCACCTCGGCTAGAAGGCGGTACCGCCTGTCCATCTCATCCACGGCCCAGCTGAGCGCGTTTGCAGCCTTGCGGGGGTCCACGACCACTTCGGTGAGGAGGTGTGGAAGTCCGCTGTAAGGTCCGAGTTCCACCCGTTTCGGATCTATCAGGATGAGCCGTACCTGGTCAGGCGTAGCCCTCATCAGCAGGGACGTGATCAGCGCATTGATACATGATGACTTACCGGAGCCGGTCGCACCGGATATCAGGAGATGCGGCATATCCGATAAGTTCACCATTACCGCCTTGCCCGATATATCGCGGCCGAGGGCGACGTTCAACGGATGCGTGTCTGCCCTGGCCTCCTTGCTCGACAGTATGTCACCAAGTGTGACCAACTCCCTGTCATGGTTGGGCACCTCGATGCCGATGGCGGACTTGCCGGGTATAGGTGCAATGATACGTACATCAGGGGAGGCCATCGCGTATGCTATATCCTTCGACAGGCTGGTCACCCTGGCAACCTTGACGCCGGAACCCAATTCCAGCTCGTATCTGGTAACGGTTGGCCCTACAGTGAACCCAGCCAGCCTCGTGTCCACTCCATGGGAGGCCAGCGCGCCCACCAATGCACGCCCTACGTTCTCGACATCCTGACGATCGACCGACATCGGCCTGGATCTCGCCAGCATCTGTAGGGGGGGCAACCTCCATCCACCACGACCGGACCCCGGGAAAAGCTGCTGCTGGATGTATTCGCCGTCCAATCCACCATCCTTGAGCATGTCCTCCGCACGCCCTTCCGCCCCTGCCTTTTCGCCACGGGAATAAAGTGCAGCTATATCTTCCGCTCCATGCTCCTGTTCACGAGAGTGACCCGGGTGGGCGGACCCATCTGGTACGTCGAGCGGGCCCGGTATATCAGCGCCACCAGTACCTCCGCGCCGTCCAGACCTAGTGCCACTAGATGCTATGCCAGCAATACCAGCTGAGCTGGCCAGATCCCCGGTAACCGCCAATCCAGATCCATCGTATGTAGCGGCATCTCCTACCATAAGATCGTTGCCAAGATCATCTCCAGATCCCGAGAGATCATGCACGAACTCGCCAGTTGGCATTCCGGAAGCCTCGCGCGCTCCCCCCTGTCCTGCGACTTCACCCAATGGCCGGCCGCGCTTCGATCCCGCCGGGAATGTGCCGACACCCGCAGCTTGCATTCCTTCGCCCGGAGGGTTTGCACCGGTTGCGTCAGGAGCGGTATGCAGGTAAGCCCAGGCACGCCGGATACCGTTCGATACAAAGCGCACGACCTGGCGCAGTGTCATGCCCGTGATCACAAGCGTGGCAAACATGCCAAGGGCGGAAAGCAGGATCACCGTACCGGCTGCACCCAGCCCTGCCGCCGGTAGGCCGCCGGCACCTACGCCCAGCCATCCGCCCGCCCCTGCTAGCGCGGATGGTGGATGAGCACCAATTCCAGGAAAGCCGGCTGCCACATCGGCCAGACCGGATACGCATGCCATGACTATGGCCGTTGCACTTGCCTGCCATGGAAGGTCTCGAACAATACGCCCGGTAAACGCGTACCCCGCTGCTATGGCAAGCAGCACCGGGAGTGCGAAACGCGTTACACCGATAGACAGCCCCAGGTACCTTCTCGATACCAGTCCGACCGGACCGAGCGAATCGCCATATAGCGCAAGCGCAAGCAGCACAGCAGCAAGAAGCAACAATATGCCTACCAGATCCATTTTGTGGCGTTCGGCGGCAGTCGATCGAAGGTGAGACCCTTGCGCTTTCGTAGTCTCTAATGCCTGCTTGCTCCTCGCTCCCCTGGAAGGCGCCGCTGCCTGCCTGATTGGCTCTCCCCTAGAGGGCGCGACAACCCTACTGCTCGTACCTGTACTGCCGGCCCGCCGCATTCTCGCGCCGACACCCTTCTTGGCCTTAGGCCGCGCCACACTCATTATTGATCCTGTAACCGACAGTGCAATCCATTTACCTCACAGTTTACGCCGGAAGGCTACAAATGTGTTGGATGCTCAGCCATCCATGATCACTCACATGATCACTCACATGATCACGACAACGGGCACGATCAGCGGGCGCCTCTTGGTCCGCTCTCCTACCAGCCTGCCAAGCGCCTGGCGTGCATGGCGATGGAGCGTTTCGTCGTCAGACGCCCCATCCGCTATAGCCTTTTCGAGACTCGTGCGCACTGTGGCAGCGGCCTCTTCGAGCAGATCTTCGGCTTCTTTTGCATGCACCCATCCTCTGGTGACTATCTCCGGAGTACCCACCACCTCCCCTGCGTGCAAATCCACCACCGCCATCACCACTATCATCCCCTCCTCAGCAAGAGCTCTCCGGTCTCTCAGGACACCGTGGCTGACATCGCCCACCGTCCCGTCGACATACAGGAAGCCGGCGGGAACATTGCCGTCGCGAACAAGACTGCTGCCGTCCAGCCTTACGCGGTTGCCATCCTCACAGATCAGAACGTGCCCTGGATCCACCCCGCTCTGCGAGGCAAGCTGGGCGTGCTGTACCAGATGGCGCAATTCGCCATGTACCGGAATGAAATACTCCGGCCTAGTCAGGGAAAGAAGCGTACGCAGCTCGCCCCTGCGTGCGTGACCACTCACATGTACCTGCTCTATGCCTGTATGTATAACTCCAGCTCCACGGCGGGTGAGACCATTGATCACCTTGCCAACGGCCCACTCGTTGCCGGGAATAGGGTGAGCACTGATTATCACCAGATCATCCTTGCCCAGTTTCATCACCCTGCTCTCGCCAGCCGCAAGAAGCGCCAGTGCAGAGAGGGGCTCACCCTGAGACCCGGTGCATATCACGCATACCTTGCCAGGATCGAGACTGCTGACCGATTCGACCGGTACCTGGTCTTTTTCAGGAAGGTCCAGCAAACCGAGCCCCCTGGCAAGCTCAATGTTCTTCTCCATGGACCTTCCAAGAGCCGCAATCTTCCTGCCCGATTCCCTGGCGGCGGTGGCCACCTGCTGTATCCTGTGTATATGGCTAGCAAAACATGCAGCCACGATACGTTTGCCGGGATTGGCGACCATCACCCGGCTGATGGCCTCGCCCACCACCGACTCAGACAGGGTAAAACCTGGCTCGTCTGCATTGGTGGAGTCCGACATCAGTAGCCGTATCCCCTCGTTGTGAGCCAGAGATCCTATCCGCGAGAGATCCGTAAACCTTCCATCTATGGGCGCCAGATCGAGCTTGAAATCACCCGAATGGAGGATGATGCCCTGGCGGGTATGGAATGCAGTGGCAAAACCGTGAGGGACCGAGTGTGTCACCGGTATGAACTCGACCCCGAAAGGACCAATCTGGACCAGATCGCCGTCCTTCACCTCCCGGAACTGCGCTCTCCCTGCAAGCCCTGCCTCTTCCACCCGGTGTCTCGCCAAGGAAAGGGTGAGTGCCGATCCGTACACCGGTATCTTGAGTTCCCGAAGCAGGTAAGGAAGCCCGCCTGTATGGTCCTCGTGCCCATGGGTCAGTACGAGCCCATCGACCGATCCGGCCCTTTCATGGATGTAATCGAAATTGGGCAGTACGAGATCCACTCCCGGCATGTCAGGCTCCGGGAACATGACACCGCAATCGAGAATGACCATGCGGCCATCCGACTCTATGCAGGCGCAGTTGCGCCCGATCTCTCCAAGGCCACCAAGGAAGGTGATGGTTACTGCGCTCTTACGGCTCTTACGTGTCATGGACTATCCTCTCCAGTAATAATTGGCGGCGGCCGGCGGAACGACCTGGCAACTCGCCGGTAATCCGGCGGGTGAGAACGGACGTACCGTGGAGCACGGTCATATACCGCCAGAAACAGAAAGTACGGCACAATCATGCGGCCCTGTACTTTGCATCCCTCATATACTTGCCTCCCTCACTCGCTCAGCTTCCAGGGCCATCTCCCTGTGTATCTCGAATATCTCATCGCGTAACGCCGCCGCCTCCTCGTAACGCAACTCGCTCGCGGCACGCCTCATCTCGCTCTCGAGCAGGTCCAAGCGGGACTCCACATCCAACGAAAACCCTTCGCCTGTTCTACTTCCAACCGTCCTTGCACCTGTATCCACGGGAGCACGAGCAACGTGGCCGGGGGCGGGTAACTCCGATCCTATTGCCACATGCATCGGGTCATCAGCCGGAATACCACTGCCGGTTGGAGTGCCGGCTTCCCTGTGAGCACCATGCCCTCGAAGCCGTAGACCACCAGCGCGCCGGACCATCCCAGCCTGAACCCTACCGGTTCGAGCTTCCCGGGGCCGTATCCGATCCAGAATATCCGCCACAGACTTCTGCACGCTGACCGGGTCTATGCCATGTGCAATGTTGTAAGCCCGCTGTACCTCCCTCCTGCGCTCCGTCTCGTGTATAGCATAACGCATGGCATCCGTAATGGTATCCGCATACAACACGACCCTGCCATGGACATTCCGCGCGGCACGCCCCATTGTCTGGATAAGCGAGGATCCTGATCTCAAGAACCCTTCCTTGTCTGCATCGAGGATGGCCACAAGGGCAACCTCAGGAAGATCCAGCCCTTCTCTGAGAAGATTGATACCTACCAGTACATCAAAGACGCCGAGCCTCAAATCTCGGACCAGCTCGATACGTTCGATAGTGTTCACATCAGAGTGCATGTAGCGTACTCGTTGCCCTGACTCAGCCAGGTAGTCCGTAAGATCCTCCGCCATCTTCTTGGTAAGGGTGGTCACGAGCGCACGCTGCCCATTGCTCGCAGCCGCTTTGAGGCGATCCAGCAAATCGTCTATCTGTCCCTTGGTTGGGCGCAGGATGACTTCTGGATCCACCAGTCCGGTAGGCCTGATGACTTGTTCGGCAACCTGCTCCGATACCTCCATCTCATACGGACCCGGAGTTGCGGACAGGAAGATAGCCTGCGGCACCTTCGATACGAACTCATCGAACGTAAGCGGCCGGTTGTCCAGCGCTGATGGCAGCCTGAAGCCGTGTTCGACAAGGGTTGCCTTTCGAGACCGGTCCCCCTCGTACTGCCCATGCAGCTGCGGAATGGCCACATGGCTCTCATCCACAACTACGAGCATGTCCTCGGGGAAATAATCCAGCAACGTGTAAGGCATCTCGCCTGGACGGCGACCATCAAGGTGGCGGCTGTAATTCTCCACCCCGTTGCAGCTTCCCACGACAGCCAGCATTTCGAGATCGTGCTCCGTACGAAGCTTCAAACGCTGGGCTTCCAGCAGCTTCCCAGCTTCGTCCAACTCGGCCAGCCTGTGCCCGAGTTCTTCCTCTATGGATGCTATGGCATTCCTGAGTCGCATCTCCCCTGCCACGTAGTGCGTAGCAGGGAGCAGTACCAGGTCGTTGAGAACTTCAAGGACCTTGCCCGTGACCGTATCAAATCGCGTGATTGAAGTCACCTCATCCCCGAAAAGCTCGATCCGTATGGCATCCTCCTCATAGGCTGGATGGATTTCGACCGTATCACCCCTCACGCGGAAGTGCCCTCGTCCGATATCCATGTCATTGCGCTTGTAGTGGATCCTTACAAAATCACGTAGCAGCTCGCGCTGGTCCACGCTCTGGCCGACGGTCAAGACCACCATATTGTTCCTGTACTCAGATGGCGAGCCTAGGCCGTATATACAGGACACCGATGCCACGACCACTACATCGCGCCGCAACAGAAGTGCCGAGGTCGCAGAGTGGCGCAACCTATCAATTTCTTCGTTGATGGAGGAATCCTTTTCTATATAAGTGTCGCTGGTGGGCAGGTATGCCTCGGGCTGATAGTAATCATAATACGATACGAAGTATTCGACCCTGTTCTTTGGCATCAGCTCCTTGAGCTCGGAAGAGAGTTGGGCAGCTAACGACTTGTTGGGCTCGATGACAAGAGTGGGACGCTGGACCGCCTCTATCACCCATGCGATGGTTGCAGTCTTGCCGCTGCCCGTAACACCCAGAAGAGTCTGGAAGCGCATACCGCTGTCGATCCCCCTGGAAAGCGCCTCTATGGCCTGCGGCTGATCACCAGCAGGTCTGAATGGGGAAATTACCTCTATATCCATGTCATCGTGACCACTGCAACAGCCAATCCCACAGGCGTTCCACTTGCCTCGACAGCCTGTCCAGGGTGCCGGAATTGTCCAGCACGTAATCTGCTAACGACAGCCTCTCGGTTCGACCCATCTGAGCGGCAAGCCTTGCCTCAGCCTCATCGCGAGTCATGTTCCTAGCGGACATAATGCGAGATACGGCCACTTCACTCGGACAATCCACCACCACCACCACGTCCAAGCGAAGGATCTTCTTATGATCGGCTGAGAGGAGTGGAATATCAAACACACCTACGCCACCCGTATGATCGAGCGCTTCCCTACGTCCGATCAGCACGGCCCCGATCTCTGGATGGGTAATCGCATTGAGAGCATCGAGCATCTCCCGATTCCCAAACACAAGCGATGCCAACTTTTTCCTATCCACCTCCCCGTTGCCAGCCAGGATGCCGCTACCGAACTCGGCAACTAGCGAGTCGAATGCGGGCATACCCGGGCGGCATACATCCCTTGCAATCAGGTCGGCATCGACTACCGTAGCACCCCTAGAAGCCAATGCACGTGCTACCGTAGATTTGCCGCTGCCTATGCCACCACTGAGGCCAACAGCGAGAACCGGAATCATCTATACTACGGCTGCCTTCGTTCCACGGTAGGAGAATCCTGGACGACTTCCGCCGGCTGCGCGGCTTGTGCCGGTTGGATAACCCATGCAGTCATGACACTGGGCAAGCTGACCTCGTTCTCACGGCAACCACTCTGTATGTGGACAGACCTTGCAGCAGTACGCTGCACACGCTCGACACCTGACCAAGTGACTCATGACACCGTATTCGGCTTGCCCGCCACTGCAAAAAGCGCCAGTGTCGTGCTGTCCACCTCATTGGTCACAAAAAAATCATCAGCCGATATCCCCGTAGTGCCCCCTACGTCACCCCTGGCCACCAAGCGGTATGCGAATGGCAGCAACTTCTCATAAGCAGCCACATACCACGCTTCGGGTATCTTGTGGCGGATACCGAGAAAATCCAGGGCCAGTAGCCTCCTGCCCCACACTCTCCTCGAACGAAAATCCGCCTTCACTTCCTCATCTCCATCCAAGCCACCAACCCATACGCTGGAGAAGTAACGACCGAGCAATTCTTGAAGGCTCGCCTTAGTGAACGGATGGAGGTGAAACGGATTCTCGAAATCAGCCGGCTGGTTTGGAGTGATGAAGAATGCGGTTCCACCAGGCTTGAGTATCCTGGCCACCTCGGCCACATGCAGTTCCGGCTCCTTGAAGTGCTCGATCAGGTGCGATGAGCAAGTCCAGTCAAAGCCACCTCCATGAAGCGCAAGGCGCGTAGCGTCCATCCTGGCCACATGCAACCCTGATTCATGGTAATTCTCCAGTGCAGCAAGGACAGCACCCTCGTCGTAGTCCACACCCAGCACCTCACGGCCGGGAGTGATGAAACCTGCGGACTCAAAACCCTCACCACAACCCAGATCCAGTAGGCGACCCGTACCGAGCCGGGATCGTATTTCCCTGTAGCCAGCTGCGTGGAAAGCCAGCAGCGAATCAGGCGTACGTCCGGGAAGTGGGCGCTCCCCGGTTAGCCCTGCCACGCCGGCTCCGGCATGACATCATAGACATGAAGCCTGGACAACGCCGCTCGCGACACACATAGGCACGCCATATGATTCGAGCCCGCACGCGCTCGCAAACCTGCTAGCAGGCAGGAAGGGTACGTACCTGCCCCCGTCCGGTGGGTACCTGATAGTAAGCTGGCACTCTTGTGATTAGGCATATAGCATAATCTAGTCCATGGAATGCAGTGTTGTGTATACGTCCGTTGGTTCTGGGCACGCTACACGGCCCTGCAGCAAGAATACCGTGAACTCCGGGGAGGTTGGATGAGCCACACATGAACAATTGCGAGAGAGATAGACCGATCCGTTGAAACAGTTGAAAACAGTCTTTGGTACCACCAAGAACGCCAGGCACGTAAAAGTACGCACGAGGTCGCCATGGTACAGATCGGCAGGGTATGTGGTTGTCGCACTGGTGGCATACATCCCCCAGTTGCTGGCACAGCCCGGAGTGGTCGTATCTGATACCAAGAGCTACCTTTACCTGGACCCGGGCCGCTTTCTCGCCCAGTCTATGTATATGTGGTACCCCGGCATGGCGGCGGGAACAGTGACCCACGAGCGCATCGGCTACCTTTTCCCGATGGGTCCATTCTTCCTTGCCACCCGCCTCATGGGCATCCCGTTATGGGTAGCCGAACGCCTATGGATGGGCAGTATCTTATTGGCAGCCGGTGCAGGCGTACTCTACATGGCAAACGTGATCGGAATCAATGGGCCCGGACGGATTGTGGCGGCACTGGCCTACATGATTTCACCGTACTTCCTCCAGTACGTGGGAAGGGAATCGGTCATCACGCTGGCCTGGGCAGGACTCCCTTTCATGATAGCGTATGCTGAAAAATCGCTTAGGAACGTAGAAGCCAGGCGTGCAGGCAAAGTGAACACCGGCAATGCTAAAGATGGCCCAGCTGTCGCTGGCAGCGCTCCAGCAAGCACCAGCGCTCCAGCAAGCACCAGCGCTCCAGCAAGCACTAATTCAGGCGTCACGACGAGCGTAAGTGCTCATTCGGGCACTGCCCTTCCCGCATGCACCGGCAACTCCGAGAAAATGCACCAGGGACACCCCTGGCGGTATCCAGCCCTTTTCGCCATCGTCGTTGCCACCGTGAGCGGGATCAACGCGACGGCGATACTCTACCTGGGTCTGGCCCCCGTACTGTGGATAATATTTCAGGCAAGGGTCACCAGAGAACATGACTGGAAAACCGCGTGGGGCGCCGTATGGAGAATCGGGCTCCTGACCACATGGCTGTCACTATGGTGGGCCGCCGGTTTGCAGGTGGAGGCAGGCTACGGAATCAACGTCCTGAAATACACCGAAACAGTGCCGGCTGTGGCGTCGTCATCGCTGGCTTCAGAAGTACTTAGAGGGCTTGGATACTGGTACTTCTACGGCGGCGGCAGGCTCGGGCCATGGGTAGTCACCTCGGTAGAGATGACCCAGCACATTTCCACCCTGGCATTCAGCTTTGCCGTTCCCGCACTGGCATTTCTCTCCGCGATCTGGGTGTCATTCAGGTACCGCTCATACTTTGCCTTCCTGGTGGCATTTGGCATGGTATTCGCAGTTGGAACATACCCATACCTGCACCCCTCCCTGATCGGCGAATTGCTCAAACTCTTCATGACCAGAACGACTGCCGGATTTGCAATACGCTCCACGGACAGGGCGACACCCATGGTGATATTGGGAACTTCAATCCTACTGGGCCTGGGAGTGACCGCTCTGTGGAAGCACAGGCGAGCCGCCGGACTGGCGGCGGCAGCACTCTGCGCCGCTGCGATAGCACTTGCCAACCCTGCAGTATGGAATGGTACGACAGTGCCCGATCACTTTACACAGCCTCATCCACTGCCGTCCTACGAGTACAAGGTCGCATCCTGGCTCGATACCCATGGAAAGGGAACACGGGTACTGGTCGAGCCAGGAGAGGACTTTGCCGCATACCGGTGGGGCGATACCATAGACACCATCTACCCTGGCATATCTACGCGACAGTTCATAGTGCGTGAACAGCTCATCATGGGTTCGCTGCCTACAGCGGACATGATGTACGCCATCGACAGCCCTATCCAGGAAGGAGCCTACAACTGGAAAGCGCTGGCGGGAATGGCCAGGCTGTTTTCCGCCGGCGATCTTCTGGTGCAGAACAACCTGCAGTACGAACGCTACGGTATGCCACATCCACGCATACTGTGGCAGCATTTCCTGAAACCTATACCCGGCTTAGGAGCTCCTATCGGTTTCGGGAAGCCCGTTCCAAACAGATCCACCATACCCTGGGTGGACGAGCAGGTATTGAAGTCACCGGCTGACCTTCCCTGGCCATCGCCGGTCGAGGTGCTGCCGGTCAAGAACCCGCGGCCTATTGTCAGGGGAGAGTCCACCTCCAATGCCCTCATAGTGGATGGTGACGCAAGCGGCATAGCAGATGCTGCAAGCGTGGGGCTTCTGAATGGTAATCCTGCCGTGCTCTACGCAGGTACCCTGGACGGCCACCCAGGTCAGCTGGCATCCGCCATGAAGCAAGGCGCCGTGCTGGTGGTAACCGATTCAAATAAGTTGCGTGCCTTCAAGTGGGACCTGCTACATGGAAATGTGGGATACACCGAGACGGCATCCGAACATTACGCAAGCAAGCATCCGAGCGACGCACCTCTACGCATCTTCGGCAAGCAGCCGGCATCAGCAATGACGACGGCCAGGTTCACCGGAGATGTTTCATCAGTAACTGCATCGTCATACGGGAACGCGGTGGCCTATAACCCAGAATACCAACCGGCAATGGCCATCGATGGCAACCTGAATACCAGCTGGCAGGTTGGAGCATTTGGGGTTGCCTCAGGGCAGTGGTGGCAGCTCCATCTGCGCCGTCCCCTCACTGCAGACAAGGTCAATCTGGTACAGCCGTTTGGTAGCCTCACTCGCTACATCACCAAAGTCACTCTCTTTTTCAGCTCATCCAAGCATCCCAACTTCCCTAATGGCTCCAGCGCACCGGACAAAGGACTGACCGTCGATCTCAACGCAGCTTCCCTCACCCCTCAAGGCCAGACCATCACCTTTCATAAGAGATCATTTACTACGCTACGAATCCGCATCGATCGGACCAATAGAAGCCAGCTGAAGTCAAAGACGGCCGTGCCACCGGTAGGATTCTCCGAAATACGAATACCCGGCGTAACGACACAACGTTACCTGGCCATGCCGAAGGATCTGCTCACCCTGGCCGGTCCTGCGTCAATCCACAACCAGCTCGTGGTCATCATGGATCGTCACCGCCTCTCTCCCTACCCGCCGCACAGCGATCCAGAGCACCAGCTCCAACGCATACTATGGTTGCCCGGATCCCGTAGGTTCGCCATCTCTGGAACTGCCCGAATCAGTACCCTCATACCGGACAATATGATCAACCAGCTCGTAGGAGTACCAGGAACGAATGGGTCAGGGATCGTGGCGTATTCCAACGGCCGGCTCCCTGGTGACCTCCGCGATACCGCATCCGCAGCGCTGTCCGGCCAGCCCACGGGCAAGACTTCCGTCATGTGGTCGCCAGGATTCGGTCAGTCGCATCAGATCGGGGATTGGATACAGGTAAACACACCGGCACCGGTGACGCTCAATCATCTGAACATGAGGATAGTTGCAGATGGCTACCACTCGGTACCGACCTCTATGCGCATTACAAATGGCAGCGGTCAGCAAGTGAATGTAAACCTACCGCCTATTGCCAATCGAAAGGGAAGGGACTCCGCTACGCTCGTACCGCTCAGCTTTCCCTCTATCAGTGGTAGGCACCTGCGGTTCACCTTCACCGGCGTGCGCTTTGTGTATACCAAGGATTATTATTCGTCAGCACCCATAGCAATGCCCCTTGGTATTGCATCCCTTGGGATCCCTGGCGTAACCATGCCTCCCCCACCCAAAGATATCCCGGCAGTCTGCAGGAAAGGACTCGTGTCGATAAATGGCAATCCTGTTTGGCTGGAAATTAGCGGCTCGAGTTCGACGGCGCTGTCCGGCGGAGGGCTCCAGTTCAAAGGATGTGGGCCGGATGCTGGCGGCGTAACGCTCAGCGCGGGAAACAACACCATAACTTCAGCTAATGGACACGTCACCGGCTTCAATATCGACAGGCTGGTACTGGATTCCGCACCTGGCGGCGGGCCGGAGCATCCCACACCGCCCGGGAGTGCACTCAACGCTTCCAGCATGGACAGCGCCGGCACGACCGCGGCCAACTCACCTGGATCCGCCGCCCCAGCCGTAAAAGTGCTGTCAAAGACTCCGGTCTCCATGCACCTGGAGGTCAGGAACGCCACGAAGCCATTCTGGCTCGTTCTCGGTGAGAGTTACAACTTGGGTTGGCAGGCAAGCGTGCAGGGCTCGGGCAATCTACCGCCACCCGAGCTAATGGATGGGTTTGCCAATGGATGGCTTGTCAATCCGGCCAAGCTTACCAGTGCCCGCGATGGCGCCTTCTACGTAACCCTGAACTGGCAGCCTCAGAACAACGTCTGGATAGCCCTGTGGCTCTCTGCACTCGGGTTTGTGCTTTGCTTGATCATCGTAGCTTTTTCCTATGCTAGCCGTAGGAGGCGTAAAACTTACCAGCCACGCTACCTGCGCAGGCACTCGCTGGCAGGCGATTCCAGCCAAGAAGCATCCCAGAACAGCGCCCCAGTCCTAGGAACCACCATGCCTGGGGAAGCATCCATCATCGGCGCACCTGCAGGCGTTGAAGCCGTATCGTCCAGCCGGCCGGAGAACGACTCCATAACGGCCCGTACCGCCGTCATACCTGTCCAGACGGTGGTTGGAGGTATCCGCACTCCGAGAGACGGCGTACCGACCTTGACGTCACCGCTCTCCTGGCAACGCAAATCCATGAGATGGTGGAGCGTACCGGTAGTGGCGGCGATTACGGGACTTCTGGGAGGGGCGGTCAGTACGCCGGAGGTGGGAGCAGGTCTCTTCCTGGCCGTACTCGCGTGCATGGTCTTTTCCTGGGGACGCACATTCCTCACTCTTACCGCCCTCACCACCGTGGTGGCAACCGGGACATACGTGGTCTATCGCCAGGCGGTGGAACGTTTCCTACCTGGCGCAGGCTGGGCGCCCCAGTTCGCCACTGCAAACACCCTTACCTGGATAGCTGTGGTCTTCCTAGCCGCCGATGCCATGATAATCGCTCTCTTCGGAAAGTCTGACGATCTTAGCCAGGTGGGAGATGAGACAGTGGGAGATGAGACAGTGGGAGATGAGACAGTGGGAGATGAGACGATAAGATAGGTGAATGAGCATACTGGTCATTGACGTTGGTACCACTTCCATTCGGGCCGGGCTCGTAACGCCTGAAGGCGAAGTCAGGCACCTCCAGCAAAAAAGACTTACTTCCTCCATACCTGCGCCAGGCATGCTCGAACTGGATGCGGAGGCCCTTGCGCGTGACGCCGTAGAACTGGCAATCTCAGTGCTGCAGCGGGCCGGATCGGTGGCAGCCGTTGGCATCACCAACCAGCGCTCCACCACGGTGGTATGGGACCGTGCAACCGGCAAGCTGGTTGCACCTGCCATTGGATGGCAGGACCTGCGCACGGTATTCAGGTGCGTGGAACTGGCAGGCATGGGTTACCATGTCCCGCCAAACGCCTCGGCCACAAAGATAGAGGCGATTATGGACTCGGTCGATCCGGAGAGAACCAGGGACCTCTGTTTTGGTACGGTGGATTCCTGGATGGCCCTGAAACTTTCCGGCGGAGCTGTCCATGTGACTGACCCGAGCAATGCAGCCATGACCGCCCTGCTACGCGATGATGGCACAAGCTGGAACGAAGAGCTCCTGTCAGTGCTGCGAATACCTGAGCGCTGCCTGCCACAGGTGGTGGACACCTCTGGTGTGGCGGGTATTGCCTCTATCCTGCCAGGTCATCCTCCGGTAACGGCAATGGTCGGCGATCAACAGGCATCCATGGCTGGGCAGGGCTGCACGCTTGCCGGATCAGCGAAGATCACATTTGGAACCGGAGCAATGCTCGACTGCTGCACGGGTGATATGCACCCCCAGTTCTCGTACATGGGCCCTGTGGGCGGCACCATACCGATAATAGCCTGGCAGCGCAATGCCGCACTTACCTGGGGAGTGGAAGCTCTCATGCTGGCAGCAGGAGCGTCGGTGACCTGGCTCGTCGATGATCTCAGTATAATCGACTCTCCGGAGGAATCCGCCTCCGTAGCTGCATCGTGTGCCGATACGGAAGACGTATACTTCGTGCCAGCGCTCATGGGTCTGGGTACGCCCGTATGGGACTTCGGAGCCAGGGGAGCGTTCTTCGGCATCACGGGCGGAACCACTAGGGCTCAGCTGGTCCGGGCTGTCCTGGAAGGTATCGCACATCGTGGCGTGGACCTTATCGATGCGGCCGAGCGGGACACGGGTCTCACGATACCTACCGTGAGAGTGGACGGCGGCATGTCCACCAACGAGATATTCGTCCAGATGCTGGCCGATCTGTCCGGACGTCCCGTGGAAGTGTCCCGGGTTACGGAGGCCACCACGCTCGGTGCCGGCTTGTTGGCAGGCATGGCTGTAGGTATATGGCGTGACACGGGCGACCTTGCGAAATTGTACCGTCCGGCAAAAGTGGTGGAACCCAGATACAGTGATGATGAGCGCACCCTGCGGCGTAGTCGCTTCCTGGCTGCTCGCGACAGGGCATGCCGTACGGTACCCGAACTCTCCGATCTGCATTTCTAGTGATCTGTCCCGTAAATAGCGTGACGTTATCCGGCAACTCAGGGGCGTCATCTGGCTGGCGGGAACCCATGGTTATTTGCGGGACAGACCACTAGCCCCGGCCTCGCCCCGCAAGCCTATGGTTTACATCCATGGGAAGAATGTCAGCCCAGCGCTTCGAGCACTTACAGCTTTGCCTGGATGCGTTCGATGCGACCGGCAATCTCGTCATCGAATACTTTGAGCCGGCCTGCCTGCACGGCTATTCTCTCTCTCACACCCTCAAGTATACGTATTGCTTCTAGGCGTATCTGGCGTCTCCTCTCGGATTCGACACCGCCTGAATTCACTTCTTCCTTGAGTAGAGCCAACTCATCTTCGGCAGCCAGAATACCTTTTATCTCATCAAGATTGAATCCCATGAGAGACTTCAATTCCCTGATACGCAGCACTCTCTCAATATCGGTGGTGCTGTACCGCCGCTCCCCTCCGGAGGAGCGCGAGGAAGGTTCGAGTAAGCCCACCTCCTCGTAGTATCTCAGTGTCCTTACCGACGCATCTGCCCTTGCAGCGGCTTCTCCTATTCTTATGCCTGGCTGGACCACCTAATAGATCATAGCTTGTCAGGGAAGAGCATGGCATAGAAGAGGAACACGAGCAACGCCACGCTCACAACCAGTCCTATCCATTCGAATGCACTCACAGTCTGCCACTCCTCACGATCTCAAAAACCCTGGACATGTCGATCCCACACCCGACCCGGCTCAAGCCTATCAATACAGTGCACGAGCTGCGGCATAGCGGCCGCAGCAGACTGATCCCACACCCGACCCGGCTCATAGCCTATCAATGCCCTTGGCATAAGCGACAAACAACCAAAAGATTATACCGATGGCAGCTATCGCAAGTATGTAATAGACAGCGTACATTTCCTCAGCCTTTCATCTCTTTCGCGCTCCTAGGTCGACACGAGGGTCAATGTGACCAGTTGCGCTTGCAGGTGCAGAGATGCTGTGCGTTCCCGCACCTGCACTCACGCCATTGGTGGCTTGCGCCCTCAGCAGCGCCAGATTCATCTCGAGCACGTTCACGTAGGTGTGGCCAAATATTCCAAGGAACCTCCCATGTATGTTTTCAGTGATTACCTTGCGAACGGTGGCCTGCGATAAATGATCAGCCCTGGCTACCCTTGGGACCTGCACGTAGGCATCTGCCAGCGTAATGTCAGGATCGAGACCGCTGTCGGAACTCTCTACGAGGCTGGGTGGTATCTGGTCGGTTTTGATCCCTGGATTTTCCTTCAGAAATGCCTGGATGCGAGCCTTTACGTGCTCTACGAGAAGCTTGTTGGTGGGACCCAGATTCGATGCCGAGGAATCCGCTGCGTTGTACGCCGGCGAGGTAGCGCTTGGCCTCCCCTGGAAAAAGCCCGGCAAGGTAAACTGCTCTCCAATCAGCCTGGAACCGACCACATGTCCATGGTAATGCACCAGACTCCCGTTGGCCTGGCTAGGAAATACCACCTCGGCAAACCCGGTCATTGCCAGCATGTACACTATCCCAAGGAATATACACGACAGCAGCACGAGCTTTGTACTGGTCCACAACATTCGAGATGTCATCGTATTCTCCTTTCTACGTTGCCACTTGCGCTGCCGGCCATCAGTGCACCGTTGTAGACACTAGGTGAAGTGCTGTAACCACCATATCTATGAGCTTTATCCCCACGAAAGGCACGATCAGACCGCCTAGGCCATAGACAAACAAGTTCCGGCGTAACAGTACTGCCGCCGATGACGGACGGTATTTCACCCCTTTGAGGGCCAGTGGTATGAGCACGGGGATGATAAGCGCATTGAAGATGATCGCCGAAAGGATGGCGGTCTGGGGCGAGGTGAGACGCATGATGTTGAGCGCTCCCAGACTGACTGCCTTGTGCCCGGCTATATAGAGTGATACAAACATTGCAGGTATGATGGCAAAATACTTCGCAATGTCATTGGTGACGGAAAATGTGGTCAACGCACCTCTAGTTATGAGAATCTGCTTACCGACTTCTACGATCTCTATGAGCTTGGTTGGATTGGAATCCAGATCGATCATGTTGCCTGCCTCACGGGCAGCCATGGTGCCGGTATTCATGGCAACCGCAACATCGGCATTGGCCAGTGCGGGAGCGTCGTTGGTACCATCGCCCACCATGGCCACCATATATCCCTCGGCCTTCATCTGCCTCACGTAATCCATCTTCTTCTCGGGAGTGGCCTCGGAGAGGAAGTCGTCCACCCCTACCTCTTTTGCAATCGCTTCGGCGGTAACCGGGTTGTCCCCTGTGATCATGACCGTCTTGATGCCAGCTTCTCGCAGAGCATTGAGCTTTTCGTGGATCCCCTCCTTCACCACGTCCTTCAGATGTATCGCACCAAGTATCCTTCTGCCCTCCGAGACCAGTAACGGAGTACCGCCCGATCTCGCTATACGATCTATGGCAAGCCCCAGTGCCGTATCGGTCTGGCATCCCGTCCAGCTGCACACCGAATCGACTGCACCCTTTCGTATCTCCCTTCCCTTATAATTTACACCGCTCATGCGCGTCTCGGCACTGAACGGAACAAACTCCACTTCGTTCTCCGGAAGATCCACTTCCCTGAGCCCGTAGCGCTCTTTCGCAAGCACTACAATGGAGCGTCCTTCCGGGGTCTCATCGGCCAGTGATGACAGTTGCGCGGCCTCAGCCAGGTCACGCTCCGATATGCCCGATGTAGGTATGAACTCGGTTGCCTGGCGATTACCTATGGTCAGCGTTCCAGTCTTGTCGAGCATGATCACATTGGCATCGCCGGCAGCCTCTACGGCCCTCCCAGACAGCGCAAGGACGTTTCGTTCGAACAGCCTATTCATACCGGAAATGCCAATAGCCGAGAGCAGGCCACCTATCGTAGTCGGAGCGAGCGCCACCAGGAGGGCTATGAGCACTGTAATTCCGACCGGGGATTTTGCATATACTGACATGGGCTCCAGCGTGACGGTCACAACCAGGAATATCAGAGTCAGGCCAGCAAGCAGCAACGCCAGCGCTATCTCGTTGGGCGTCTTGTAGCGCTTGGCCGACTCTATCAGATCTATCATCTTGTCCAGGAATGACTCACCCCTACCTGCAGTGATTTCTATGCGCAGTTCGTCGGATATGACTTTGGTGCCACCGGTGACGGCGCTGCGATCACCACCGGACTCTCGGATTACCGGAGCGGACTCACCGGTGATGGCTGACTCGTCAACTGCTGCAATTCCCTCCTTCACCTCACCATCACCGGGAATCACCTCCCCTGCCGAGACGACCACAACGTCGCCCTTTTGGAGGTCAGTCGCTGGAATGTCCTGAATCGACCCATCGGGCATGACCTTACGTGCCACCGTCTCTGTCCTGGACTGGCGCAGGAACTCGGCATGGGCCGCTCCCCTCCCCTCCGCCATAGCCTCAGCAAACGTTGCAAACAGCACGGTGAGCCATAACCAGATGGTGATCTGGCCGACAAAAGCGAGGGATGTGGCATTCCCGTCAACCAGGTAACGCAACGTATCGATAGTGGTAAGAGCTGCCCCTACCTCCACTGCAAACATGACCGGATTGTGCATTAGGTCCTTCGGGTTGAGCTTGAGGACAGCCTGCTTGAACCCGTGCACCACAGATTCCCTGGTCCAGAATGACTCCTGCTTGGGTCGCCGGTCTCCGGCTCCGGTTTCAACCGCTGTAAGCGTGTCGCCACTCATCAGAACAGCCTCCCTGCATGCATGGCCACCTGCTCGGCTATGGGTCCGAGCGCAAGGGCCGGAAAGAACACGAGAGCTCCGACAATGACCACCGTCCCAATGAGCAATCCCACAAAGAGTGGAGTATGGGTAGGAAAGGTACCGGCACTCGCAGGTATTCTCTGCTTGGCCGCCAGAGAGCCGCCAAGAGCGATCAGCGGTATGTACATGGCATAGCGCCCCAGCAGCATGGCTATACCCACCGTTGCCGCATACCAGGGGGACGCCGCGTTAAGGCCACCAAAAGCCGAACCGTTGTTGCCCACACCCGAGCTGAATGCATAGAGCACCTCTGAGAGGCCATGCGGACCCGGATTATAGATGCCAGCCAACCCTGGACCTATCACCACCGATATCGCAGCCAGAATGAGTATGACGAAGCTGGGCACCACCATAGCCAGCACGGACATCTTCACCTCGAACGACTCGATCTTCTTGCCAAGGTACTCCGGCGTACGCCCCACCATGAGGCCTGCAAGAAAGACGGCAAGCACCGCATAGGCGAGCATCCCAATCATCCCTGCCCCCCAGGACCCAAAGATGACCTCGCCCGTTTTCATGTTGAAAAGCAACACAAGACCCGCCAAGGGCGTGAGCGAGTCATTTGCCGCAGCCGTAGAGCCCCACGATATGGTCGTGGTGGAGTTCTCGAACAGCGAACTGGATCCTATCCCGAACCTGCTCTCCTTCCCCACCCAATTGCTGTGTCCTGCAAGATGCAGTGCATTGATTATCGGATTTCCCGCCGCTTCGAATGCATATATTAATAGCGCACCTGCAACAAAGAGTACCGCCATTGCCGCAAAGATGGCCCATGCCTGGCGAATGTCCGCCACCATCCTGCCAAAAAGATATATACATCCCGATGGAACTGCAAAACCAAGAATAAGTTGGAACAAGAGCGATGCCATATTGGGACCGGCGAAGGGTTGGCCAGCATTCATATTGAAAAATCCGCCGCCATTGTTGCCGAGTTGCATGATTGATGTCATTGAGGCTACCGGGCCCTGTGCAATGGTCTGATGCACTCCCTGGATGGTGGTGACATGAGTGTAAGCGTGCAGGTTCTGCGGGGAACCAAGGGCTATGAGCACGATGGTGCCGATGATCGCACCCGGAACGGCGACCCACAGCAGGGTCCTCACAAAATCGCGCCAGAAGTTACCGAGCGTCTTGGTGCTGTGCCTGGAAAATCCCCTGGCAACAGCCAGAAAGAGGCATATGCCGGTCACTGGGGAAAGGAACTGCTGGACCACGAGCCACGCCTGGCTCAGGTAGCTGAGTGTCGCCTCCCCCGCGTAAGCCTGCCAGTTGGTATTGGTCGTGAAACTGATTGCCGTATTCAAGCTTACCCAGAACGGGATCTTCGGCATGTGGGCGGGATTGAGCGGCAGCCACTGCTGGAGCCCGAGAAGTATAAAAAGCACTGCAAACCCGATAAGGTTCACGGCAAGCAATGCAAATGCGTAGGTGGTCCAGCGCATCTCCTGATCGGGATCTATGCCGCACACCCTGTATATTCCATGCTCTATAGGCTCTATCACCCGGTCCAGTACGGACTTTATCGCCCCGATCCAGGTATCCAACAGGGGTGTGCGCATGGCCTGCCCGGTGCCGCCGGCGGACCTAGCCGATCTGACATCACCTTCCCTGGCGAGCACCAAGAACATGTAGCCACCGACCACTCGTGCGAGGATAGCCGCTATCCCCATCAGGACAAATATCTGGAGTACGCCCTGCCAGGTCATGACTCTCCAGATCCGCTGCGGCCACTATGCCGCAGCCCGTAAACCATCTGTGATACCTCAGGCCAGGTCATAGTCTGCATCCGTCAATCAGTAACATATGCACTGTTATACACGCGTAGCTACCGGAATGGAAGGCTTTTAACGCGTTGTTAGCGCGAATGCCTGGTTTCTTAACGCTTTCTACGCGTCAGGCTATGGTGATCCGGGGGTCAGCAAAGACACCGGGCTGCGGCATAGTGGCCGCAGCGGACCAAAGAACGTCAGGCTATGGTGATCCGGGGGTCAGCAAAGACACCCTGGATGGCATGGAGGAGCTTCACTCCTTCATCCATGGGACGCTGGAAGGATTTCCGCCCTACAATGAGCCCGGTCCCGCCGGCTCGCTTGTTGATGACGGCTGTCCGCACGGCCTGTGCCAGATCAGTGTCCCCCTTTGACTCACCACCAGAATTGATCAACCCGATACGACCCGAATAGCAGTTGACCACCTGCCAACGGGTAAGGTCCACGGGATGATCCGTGGTAAGGGTATTGTACACAAGAGGATCGGTCTTGCCGAAGTGCAACGCCGTATAGCCACCGTTCAGCTCAGGCTGTTTCTGTTTTATCAGATCCGCCTCCAAGGTCACACCAATATGGTTGGCCTGTCCGGTGAGATCGGCTGCGACATGGTAATCCGCCTCCGGCGTCTTGAACGCGTTGTTACGTAGGTAGCACCACAGCACGGTGAACATCCCCAGCCTATGAGCCTCGGCAAACGCACTTGACACCTCCTGCAACTGCCGCGAGGACTCCTCCGATCCAAAGTATATCGTAGCACCGACACCCACCGCACCCAGGTCTGCGGCCTGGCGAACCGACGCGAACATGATCTGATCGTACCGATTGGGGTAGACAAGCAGATCATTGTGGTTGAGCTTGACTATGAACGGTATCTTGTGGACATACTTCCTCGCAGTCATGCCAAGCACTCCTAGGGTGGTTGCGATACCGGAGCAACCCCCTTCCACGGCCAGCTCGCAGAGTTTGAATGGATCGAAATAAGCGGGATTCTTTGAAAAGCTCGCTGCGGCGGAGTGCTCGATGCCCTGATCCACCGGGAGAATGGACAGGTATCCCGTCCCTCCAAGGTTGCCATGCGAATAGAGCGTGCCCAGATTGCGTAGGACGGTTGCGTTACGGTCACTGACCGACATCACCCTGTCCAGGTAATCCGGCCCTGGCAACTCCAGCATATCCTTAGGAATACCCTTGCAAGTATGGGTCAGCAGGTCCTCGGCATCCGCACCAAGCAGAGCCTCCAAATCCATCGTGCTTGCGATATTCCCCGTACTGGGTACTCCGAACATCTGTATTTTCCTCCTTCACTAGTCTTCTCCCGCCTATACGACCACGCCGACCACAAGGCCATTCAACAGCCCGCACCCACAGCCTTGTCGCATAGCGTCACTTGATGTCATAACAGCAAGAAACCCGGCCATTATAGCCACAACTCCTTCCATGACCACAACCAGGCTCGCACTGTCCTGCCCGGCCGCTGCAATCACGGACGTCACCTATCACTATAGTGCAGTCACTCCGGAACTGTCACTCCGGAACTGTCACTCCGGTAATTGCGCTACGGTGACGCGGTCGCCTCGCAGTCTCCTTCCCCCCTATGAAGTCGAGCCTCTCCTTTGCATCGGTTGCACCGCCATCACACTCGCTCACCCGCTTGAACATGAGCCTTGCCGTGGCGATATGCTCAGCCTTCTCGTAGAGATCACCAAGGACATACCACTGCCTGTAATGCCTCTCTTTGGGATTGCGGATCATCTTACGTACACCGGCCCGTTCGAGCAATTCGATCCCCTCCATTATCCTACCTTCATCAGCGAGAGCCTCCGCAGCAACTATACGTCCCTCTGCAAGCACCTCGGGCAGAGGTGACGACCGACGAAGCAAATCGTACAGATCGGCAACCTCACTGTAGTTGCCCATTGCCCTGTGGCAGTCCATCAGAACCGGAACCTGACTCATATCTCCAGTCGTATCGACCACCCATTGCAACCTTGTCGATGCCTCGTGCCATTTGCCAAGACCGTAATAGGAGAGACCGGCAAGTTCGCGTGCAGACACAGAAGCCGGCAATTGCCTCAGCACCTTACCGGCATACTGCAACGATTCCTTGAAATATCCCCTGTCATATGCCCGCGCCGCTATTGCCAGCATATCGAGTATCCTCTGCCTGGCGCCGGATTCCTTGCCGGCGGTAAGGCCAGCAATCTCCTCCTCGACTTCCGCGGGAAGTTTGAAATCACCCCTATAAGATTGCGCAGGCCGGCTTTGCCTCTCTGCGGTATCGCGTAAGCCCGCAGCCGATGTGGCAGGATCCGTGGGAGGTATGCGTTTCACGGTACCCATAGTAGCCGCTCCGTTGCAGCACTCCCGTAGCGGCTGGTCGGCCACCGCTATTCTTTATCCTTCCGGTCCACACGAAGCCACTGCTACCGCCTCGACCAGCCTCCGCAATGCAGATTCGAGCACGTCACGTTCCTGTACACTGATGGAGGCAAGCACCTGCTCTATGGGTTCCAGGAGCCCCTTGAACATGCCAGATGTGATGTTATCGAATCGCTCAGGAATCCGTATCAATGTACGCCGATGATCCTCAGGGTCCTCCTTCCGCTCCACCAATCCCTGCGAAGCCAGCTGAGAAGCAAGTAGGCTGGCAGTGGTCAGGGCGACCCCCAGCCGTTCCGCCAGCAGGCTCACGCTCATCTCCCCTGCCGCTGCTATCTGTACAAGGGCAGTGATGTGTCTTGGGGCCAACCCTGCATTCCTCACCATCGTACGGAGGTCCTCGGGTATCTGCGATCCGTGCCACCGGAGTCCTCTGGCGAGATGCACTATCAGAAGAAATATGTCGACAGCTTCAGTAGACACATCGCCATTGCCGTTATGTAAAATGTCGGCTGGGTACTCACCAGTGTGCCGCTGTGACACATCCATGTCCATGCCACTGTCTCCACTTTCATCGCTGATGGGTTGGCCGTCACCCTTGACGCCAACGCTGCCGTCATCCTCGGCCATGCAGCCGTGTTCGCTGTTGCCTTCGCCGCCATTCATGCCGTCGCCGCCAGTACCTCCAGAGTTCCTCACCATGGACATATTATAGCTAAACTATTTTATCTTACAAATAATGATGCACCGGACGACTAATGATGCACCGGACGACCGGCACGTACAGCAAAACAGCAAGCGCTGTGCGGTATGGTATGATATGGAAAGTAGATCTCCACCAAAATAGCGATGGAGAAGCCAAGGGGGGGCGCTCGACTTCTCCATCTGTATAGTCAGGAAACGGAGAGGGGGTATCCAGCTCCTGCTATCTATGTAAATATTATGCACCTTATGCCTCAATCTGTCAAGCAGCTATCATAGATACTTGATATCATAATAAGTGATGGACATAAAACAGCTACGAGCCCTACTGGCAGTACATGAAAAAGGTTCCTTTTCCAGCGCAGCGGATCTGCTTGGAACAGTTCAATCAAATATCTCAGCACACGTGACAAAGCTGGAAAACGAGCTTGGCACAGTACTGATTGACAGATCGTCGTCGGGCCTCACCCCAGAAGGCGAAGCGGTTGCCGCCCGTGCGTACAGGATACTCGGAGAGATGGAAGCCATATGGGACGACGTAGGAGCGCTGAAAGCAGAACTGTCCGGTACCGTCCGGATCGGAATGATAGGAACCACGGCACGATGGATCACGCCAAGGCTGTATGCCACCTTGAAACGGGCTCACCCTGCCATTCGTTTGGTAATACATGATGGAACCAGTACCACCCTCAGCCAGCTCCTGATTACAGGCAGGCTGGACTTTGCTGTCATGACGCTTCCAGTGGTCAACAAGGAGCTGACTGCCACCCCTCTCTTCACGGAGGAAATCAACCTCGTGGTACCGCGTGACACGGATCCGGTTCCCGGCATGGACTCCATCCAGATGGCGGATCTGGCTCACCTTGAACTGCTGCTGCCTGCGCCTGGAACCACATTCCGTAACGAACTGGATCAGGCGGCAATGTCCCACGGTGTCAATCTAAAGGCTGCCGCCGAGTTGGACGGCGTACGCCTGATAGCATCGCTCGCCTTCGACGGTAACGGATTTGCCCTGTTGCCCACCAGCGCGGTCCCATTCCATCTAAAAGATCGTGTCAGGCTGGTAAAGGTGGATGGCATAGCCACTCGTGAAGTCGGGATAGCCCGCCGCTCACGGAGCATCCCGTCGGCATCGACCAAGGCGGCAATCGCTTCACTGCAAAAAGTGACGAGAACAGCCAAACATGGGCAACCCATGCCTGAAGGTGTCGAACCCGTGTAGACCGCTGATTCGGCATTACAACACAAATTGTGCTCAAGTATTCACATAGCAAGCAAACCCGTGCCACCTGGGGCTATACTGGAAATACTGGATATGGTTTCCTGGATGGTTCCGAGGGGTAATCATCGGACTATCCCGGATTGCTTACGGAACGGATTGAGGTAATATGGCAATACGAGTGGTCTGTTGTAGGAAAGCGGCACGATGACCAGCGTATCGGGCAGCAGGTTCACTCTCGCGCCTTCCCGGCTGACACGGGATCTCAAGATAAAGTACAAGGCCAGCGTCGTAGTTGGAGTGCCATTGCTCATACTCGTCGGCTACCTGGCATTGGTCAGTTTCGCAGTCAATCCATCCATCGCAAGTGCACAATCAGCTTACGACAACACGATCAGAGCCGAGAATGTAGCTCATGACGCCGAATCGGATCTGGGACAGATACTGGTAAAACTGGCCCAGCCCCTTGGAAGCACTCCTCACGCCACCACTGGTCGCCAGACCGTGATGGCCGCGCTCGCAGACATTCACGCTGAACGCATCGACATCACGGCCAACGTAAGCAATCTCCAATCCTTATCTGCGCACCACCCCAAATTAATTACCATGGCAGGCACCCTCTCTGGGCAATTGTCATCCATACTGTCCAAGCTGGCCGCGCTTACCTCCGATGCCGCTTCGCTCAGCGCTTCCACGGGACCCGGCCATTCATCGGTATCCCTACCTAGCCCAGTACGAAACCTACTTGCAGGAGTGTTTGGAGGGATAACGTCGGCGGAATCCACGGTCAAGCGCTTCATCATTCATGAGAACGGCATAATGTCAGACGCAAAGGCGACGCTGGCGGAGCGGCACGATACCGGTGGATCCGTGTCCCTTGCCGCCATGCTGATAGCCACCATAGGCGGCGTAGTGGTAATGCTGATAATATCATCGGGAGTGTCCAAGAGATTGACAGCAATTGAAATGGCGTCCCTCCGGCTGCATAAGGGAGAGGAACTGACGGACCTACCCGTTGGCAAGGACGAGATCGGGCAAATCGCCGCTGGATTGAAGGAAGCCTCGAAGGAGCTTCGCCATCGTGAAAGGAGTTTGCGCGACCAGAGGGACGAAATCCTTGACCGTGAGCGCCTCATAAGTTCGATCTTCGAGGCTGTCCCTGATGTCATTACCGTGAGGGATACGGCCGGCAAGGTAATCAGGGTAAGCCCGGAGGTGGAACGCTCACTTGGTATCACTATGGATGGAGCAAGAGAGCTGATGCGCAACTTCCAACATGTCCTGCCAGAGGACCGCCAGCCCTCACTCGAACTGCAAGCGGCCACCATTGCCTCGCCGCACACTACGTCCTTGCCCATGAGGGTTCGGGCACGTGGAAAAACTGGGGAAGTCAAAACCTACGAGATACGCTGCAGGCCACTGATAAGCAAGGGCGGCGAGGTGATCGGTACGGTTACCGCTGCGCGGGACATATCGGATCAGGTGACGAAAGAAGATGAGCTCACGCGGGCGAAGCAGGAGGCGGACAAAGCCAACCAGGCAAAGTCGGAGTTCCTGTCCAGGATGAGCCACGAACTCCGCACCCCATTGAATTCCATCCTCGGCTTCAGCCAACTCATCAAGATGGACGAAATCCCCGATCAGATCCGTGAATATGTCATCCAGATCGAAAAAGGTGGGAAACACCTTCTATCGCTGATCAACGAAGTGCTCGATCTCGCACGCGTCGAAGCCGGACGTCTCAGCCTTTCCATCGAACCGGTCATAGTGGTACCAAACATCCGTGAGGCGATGGACATCATCTCCCCACTGGCATTCACCAGCAATGTTTCACTGGCGTTCAATCGTAACGATGTGGGAAATTACCTGGCCGTAAAGGCAGACAGCCAGCGGCTCATGCAGGTGCTGCTGAACCTTCTGGACAACGCCATCAAATACAACATAAAAGGAGGAAGCGTCATGGTCAATCTGGAGCAACGGCAATGTGATAAGGGCCGCACCGTCAGGATATCCGTAGTCGATACAGGAAGGGGCATCCCGGCCAATGCGCTGGAAGCCATATTCACGCCATTTACCAGGCTGAGCGCGGACAGCACATCGATACCTGGTACGGGAATCGGCCTTGCCCTCACCAGGAGGCTCGTAGAGGCGATGGGAGGTACGATCACTGTCACCAGCGAGCCTGGCAAGGGAAGCACATTTTGTGTGGAAGTACCCATGGACGAAAGTACCGCCTCTGCAGGCTTGAACGAAAATCCTGCTGGCGACCCCATGGAAGCAGTAATTATAAGCGGCTCGCAGGCGGTGGATGCCGTCCACGCCTCCGGAAATGCCGGCTCCGAAACTTCACCGGACGGCAGCCTGGACTCCGCAGTAGCGGGCAACGAGGTCGAGCGGCTCTTCACCGTGCTGTACATAGAGGACAACGTTGCAAGTGCAAGGCTCATGGAAGAGATACTCTCCAAGCGGCCTTCGGTCAGACTCATCCCTACGGCGCTCGGGCGCCTGGGAATCGATATCGCTCGCCAGTACCACCCGGATCTCATCCTGCTCGACCTTCATCTGGAAGACATGTCAGGAGAGGATGTACTACGCGAAATTACCGCCGACAGCGACCTTGCAAGCATACCTGTAGTCATAGTGTCTGCTGATGCTACACCTAGCACTCTCAAACGCCTTGTCAACGATGGTGCTTGCAGGTACATGACCAAACCTGTGGATGTGCAAGTCATGCTCGAGATGGTCGATACATTCCGCAGCCAAGCATCCGACCGGGACGAGACATGCGAGCGGGCATCACACGGGCAGGCAACCTACAGCCCGGAGCCACAAGAGGATGACCTGCCCTCACACTCATTCACCTGGAGGCATTACGAGATTGCCCCAGCCCAGGAAAATGATGGTGGGCAGCCATCTGCGTAAGCATCCGGTGGGACATCCATCCGTGGTGTGAACGTTGGGTGCATGGATACGAGACGGAACGCACTCAGCCATTCAGGTAAGCCACAAAAGGCACCATGATCTCTTCACGGGTAAGAGATCCGTGCCTGGCTTTCAACCTGCTCTCGCCGACATCCGCAGGATCCATGAAGGCAACCGGTTCCCTGGCAACCAGCGCAATGTCGCCCAATCGTTCCGCCACCGCTGCCGTCATGCCTTGCCCCATCCATGCCTCATCCATGATCTGGGTACGGCTACAAACCCATGCCAGATCGCCGTAAATGTACTCTGCGGCTTCCAGTAAATCCGGCAGCACATCGCCCTTGCAGTGCAACCAGCGAAACCTTCCTTCACCTGATATCAGGTCAACCATCTCCAGGATGGTCGGATCCATCTCGATAGCAGGTCCATCCATATGCACCTGCCCGTGGTCGGCAGTAACCACTAGGGCGGCACCATCAGGCAGCACTTCCAGTATGCCCGCGATAAGGTCGTCCACATACCCCAGTTCGGCCTCATAATGGTCTCCGAGCCCGTAAGCATGCGCAACCCTGTCCACGCCATCGTAATATATATATACCAGAGATTCGCCGGACTTCAGTAGCCTCTCCACTTCCACCGGAATCGAGGATGGCACTTTCCAGGATACGTGACGAGATCCGTAGAGATGAGCTGCCGTGAAACCGGTACCGCACAGATCCGCTCTTGCCACCACCGGCACGCTCTTATCACCAAATGGCGCCGCCGGCTGGAACTCCCTCGGCCTTACCTGGGTTCTCGCGTCACCTCCAGACTCCGTCCTCCATCGCAGTGCGTTGAGCACATCGTCGGTATCATGTTGCCGCACCTTCATCCGGTAGCCGACCATTCCATGTACACTCGGAGGCAGGCCAGTAGTAAGCGATGTCAGTGCCGCTGCAGTAGTGGTGGGCGCCACCGATGTGATCCACCCACCTTCCATCTCTCTTAACGTGTCCGGCGACTCGTACCGTTGCATTTGAAGCCATCCAAGACCATCGACCACGAGTACGGCAATCTGCCGAGCCTCGAAGAGACATGACGGTACCCAGTCGGGTGTATCGCCATCATCCAACGGCACAGCACTACTATTACCGTCACGATATAGTGGTAAGCTTGGCGTAAGTATGCTCCGCGGTCCACCACCACCGACACTGTCAATCCCTCCTGTATCGTTTGCTGCGGCCAGTATATCCGTAATGACCGGCATGACATTGGAGATGCAAGCCCCACTATAAATAGGCAGCACGGGATCTTTGTCGATAGTGTTCATGGGTACCACGCCAGGGAAGTAACATTTGAGTGTGAGAGTTTCGACACGAGGCGACTATGCAAGCAGGGCACTTCTCTCCCTGGCGCTGCACTCAGATGAGACCGGGCCGACATCGGTAAAGGACATTGCCGAGCGTACCGGGTTACCGCAACCATATCTGGAGCAGATACTGCTGTCATTGAAGGGAGCCGGCCTGGTACGATCCAAGCGAGGGATAGGCGGTGGGTATGTCCTTGGACACCCACCGGAGGACATCACCCTTGCACAGGTGGTAAGTGCTGTCGATGGGCCAATCACTGCTGGTGATTTCGGGAAACCTCACGAGGACGGAGCCTGCGAACACGAAGGACAATGTGTCTTGCTGGCGGTCTGGCAGGACGTAGGAAGGCACATGCATGACCACCTCGCCTCCTTCACGCTGGCTGATATGGTGAAAAAAGCCCGTGGCCAGTAGCGCCCTCCCACCGCTCAATGCCGACTTCTTGGCTCGCCTGGCATCCCTCTTTCCAGTGTAGTTGCTACGCTGGGACCGCCATCTGCGAGCAGGCAGTATCATCGACTGATGCCCCCACTAGGCATTACCATTGCCCCCCCGTCGATGATAAAGACATTACCGGTAATCCACGAAGCGGCATCCGACACGACAAACAACGCCAGCCTGGCGATGTCGTCAGGTTCGCCAAGTCGTTTCAACGGCAAATTTCCTGCAATGGCATTCCCGTGCGGGCCATCCCAAAGTATCCTGGCGAAGTCGGTCTTCACCAATCCAGGCGCCAATGCATTGACTCTGACGCCTGGCGACATCTCATATGCCATCTGGCGCGTGAGGTGGAGGACGGCCGCCTTGGTGACGTTGTACCATCCTATAGCGGGCTCCACCTCCAAGCCGCCCACGGAGGCCATATTCAAGATGCAGCCACCGTTCTCCTCCATCCATTCATGCCAGGCACACTTTGACCACATGAGAATCCCCTGCTGATTGACTTCGACGGTCTTCGATGCCATCTGCTCGTCAATGTCCATTATATGCCCGAAGTACGGATTGGTGGCAGCATTGTTCACGAGGATGTCGACGCTTCCAAGCCTACGAATAGTTTCCTTGACGCACTCTGATGCCTGGTGGGGGTCTCCTGCATGAGCCGTCATCCACTCCACCCTCCGACTCGCTGCAGCCAACCTGTCGGCTGCAGCAGACAATGCATCAGCCTTGCGCGAGGTGATCATCACGTCTGCTCCTGCTTCCACAAGCCTGGATGCTATGGCAAGCCCGATACCCCTGGAACCGCCGGTAACCAGGGCAACCTTCCCATCAAGTCTGATCTCCATTCCTGTAATCATAGTCATATCGAGGCTCATTGCGCTAAACAAGCAGCTGGAGGCGGGCGATAGGCATCTCGGGCTCGTCGCCCCCCTGACTTCGCATTGGGTGAAGTCGTGCGTTGTCCATGTACGGAAGCTGGCCCCTCCGCCTCCGCTGGCCCAGCCCTAATAAATCGGGCTTGGGTTCATGGTTCTGCCATTATTGGATACACACCGGGCATGAGTATAATTGCACTCCCTCGACACCGCCTGCGCCGGTAATAAGCGCACACCGGGCATGAGTATAATGGCGCACATGCATAGATGGGAATTACACATGTCCAGCCAACCGCCACTTGAAAGGCATCACGTTTGAAGAGATCCAAGTCACTCACGGGCAGGCACCTGCGTTCTCTCCGCCCAAAACTCTCTGGTAAGCAAATCATCGTGTACCTTGCCAATGTTGGCGATGATGTCATAGGAATCGACCCCTACAAGCACAGTATGATTCGACTACGAGATGATCATTATACGGGCAATCACATTTCACATATGGGCGGCAGCACTAGCTGGCAAGCTGGTATGTTGCCAGATGCCGAATCAGCTCCCACCCAGGAAGAGAAGCTGTTTGACGTCCTCTCGGGGATGCGTTCCACAGAAACAAGTGCCGAGGATCCAGCATTCCCAGACGCCATTGCCATTACCGGCACTCCCCAGCTGCACGGCTTCCTGGCAGCTCGATTCGCGCGGACGCTGCTGAAGGAGGTTGCGACTCCCCTCTCGAAGAACTTGCTCGGATTTCCGGGCTGGTCGGCACCATATTGGGATTTCAACGGGCAGTACCCGTCGGTCGCTCTAATCAAGAAGGTAGACCACATATTACTGTTTCTACGGGACGACGGCTCATCGTGGGCAAGGCTGACTTCCAGGACGGTGGACACAATAATGCCGGTCTCCAGCAGAGATCTGCAACGCTCTCTCAGCATGAGCAAGAGCGGAACACTCCAAGCCAAGGAACTCGAGGAAGCAATAGGATTTCGCCCCTATTGCCTGCTGGTAGCCCTAGATGCACCACATGACGGCCATTGCTACAAGACTCTGGCAACGTTGATTCCCCGTCCTTGAACAGGATATCGTGACAAGCTTCATGCCGCGTCGTACAATCCGACCACCGGTACGCCACTCCAAGAACAGCTCGTCCTGACGTCCTGACGTCCTGAGGCTTATGATACCTCTGGAAACACACACTGGCACTCTCACTCTCTGACTGGCACTGTGGCTTCAGAGATGGAAGTAGAACTTATGACACCTCTGGAAACACACACCGGCACGGCGGGCCTAGAGCGTGGCTACCCGCCTGGCCTCTTGAGCAATGCCCCCGATGCTAGGTCTTCGGCCATAGCCCACCCGCACACCACAATCCTATCGCCAGAAGCATGGTCTATCCCTCCAAAGAGCGACATGATTTCACGATCTGGTTCCTCGCCTGTACGGCTCTTCCCCAGATTGAGCACCCCTGTAGTGGACCGACCACCGCAGTTCAACACGAAGTTCCTGTCATCTATCTGGCCATCAGCACTGAACCGTCTTGCAATACGCCTAGCCCACGCTCTTTCCTCGCCAGTCGGCTTGTATCCAGGCCTTGGAACGACATCATTCAGACCGCCGAACACCGAGTATACGGCAGGAGAGATCGCCATCCCGCACACCAGTACATCCTCATCGGGAAAGGCCAGTACCGCCTTTCTGAAGTGCTCCGCCAGTAGCAAATCCACCGCCTTTGCAGACTTCCCGGTTCCGTCGCTATCGGCCACACCGATCAGCACCGCCGGTGTACCACCGATCCGCTCGAGGGTGAAAAAGGAATAAGCCCTCAACTTCGAGCCTTCCTTGACCGTACAGACCAGCACCCACTCGTCCCTCTGCTTGGAAAGAAACCCTATATCGAACAATCCAGCTCTTCCGCCTACCAGCTCAGCCATGGCTTCGAACTCCGAATCGCTCAGGATCGAACAATCTCTTGTGTCAACTTCAAATCCCATAACCACTCTCCACTAAGTAGCTTATCACACCCCTAATACTCAGAACCAAGTCACCCGTCCAACTTGCGTGCTCCATCAGTCCTGACTTGCGTTGAGCAGCAGAACCCGGCCTCGGTTCGCGCCACCAGCCGTACCGGATACCTATGGACAGCGCTAGGCCGCCCGTTCGACCTGCGCCGGTGCATACAGTTAGGCCACCTTTATTGAATCACCGAACAGTTCTCTGAGCTCAGCCAGCAGACCTCTCCTTGAATCGACTTTGACCGATGGCGGCAATCTGAACGTCCTCTCGCCGGCGGTAACCACCACCCTCTCTTCTCCAGGATAACCAGCCAACAGCTTCTGCAGTTGTTCCACCCTGGAACGATCCAAAAGTTCACCTGGAATGCTTATGTGCAGATCACGATCGGCGAGACGCAACTGTGGATCCGACAACGAGATCGCAATCACTTTCGGCTCATCATCACGAGTATCCAGCCGACCCTTGACCAGCAGTATCCTATCATCCACCACATCGATCTGTGACGTCTCCAGCGCCTTGGAGAAAGCCGTCACCTCTATGGAAGCGGTGGTGTCATCAAGGATAAAAGTCATCATCAGGTCGCCTTTCTTGGTCCGCTTGGGTTTCGTGGAGGTAACGACACCACACAGTGTGACCGTCATACCTTCGCGTGCCTGCGCGAGGTCCTCATCACCGGTCAGGATAGGCAGGATCAAATCAGCTATACTCATGCCGGCCGCCGCCCTTACCGCTCTCTCGAAACCATCCAGTGGATGCCCACTCACGTAAAGGCCAAGCATCTCCTTCTCGCGAGCCAGCTTTTCACTGATCCCCATCTCGACATCCGGTATCTCCATCGACTCGGGATCATAAGCGGCATCACCGCCCGCCCCGTTCTCCTCCAACATCGTGAAGAGAGTCATCACCCCCGCTTCCTCTTCCTTCCGCCTTTCGAGCACCTGCCTGGAGATAGCCTCTGCACTGTCTAGCAAGCCCTTTCGCCTGTGCCCAAGTGAGTCGAATCCACCCGCGAGGATCAACGACTGCAGCGGTTTCTGTCCCAGTACGGCTTGCGGCACTCTCGCACAGAAATCATAAAAATCCCGGAATGCACCACCCCGATCACGCGTCTCGATGATCTTCTCTACAATAGAGGTACCTACGTTGCGTACGGCCGCCAACCCAAAGAGTATGCAGTCCTTTCCACCCTGATGCAGCGGGGTGAAGTCTACCTGAGACCGGTTGACATCGGGCACCAAGACCTCGATATTCATGGACTTGCACTCCGACAGGTAAACGGCGGTCTTGTCCTTATCGTCTCTCACTGATGACAACAAGGCACACATGTATTCCACTGGGTAATGTACCTTCAGCCAGGCATTCTGATATGCAATAAGCCCATAGCCATACGAGTGGGACTTGTTGAACGCATAATCGGCAAATGGCTCTATGATGTCAAACAGCTGGGTGCCAAGCTTCTCTCCGTAGCCGCTCTCCCTGCACCCGGAAACAAACTTGTCCCGTTCCTTGGCAATCAGGTCACGATCCTTCTTGCCACATGCCTTGCGCAAATTATCCGCCTCCGAGAGCGTGTAGCCGGCGAATCGCTGTGCCACCCTCATCACTGACTCCTGATAGATCATCAAGCCGTAGGTATCTTTCAATATCGGTTCGAGGTCATCATGAAGGTACGTGATCGGAGCACGGCCATTTTTCCTCATCGCATAGTCACGATGCATATTGGCAGCCATAGGGCCAGGCCTGTAAAGAGCCACCAAGGCCGCGATGTCGTCGAAACAGGTAGGCTGTAGAGACCTCATCAAGCTACGCATCTGGCTACCTTCTAGCTGGAAAATACCTATGGAGTTGCCCTTGCATAGCATGGAATAGACCTCGGTGTCGTCCAATGGCACCTTGTCGATGTCGACTTTCTCTCCTGTGGCCTGCTCAATGATTTCAACGGCACGCGTGATCACGGAAAGATTGCGCAGACCCAGAAAGTCCATCTTCAAGAGCCCTAATCTCTCCACCCCGTGCATCTCGTACTGCGTGACCAAAGGAGCTTCCATCAAGTCCCTTCCCTGCTCAGGCTTACGCTGTACGGGTAGATATTCCATAAGCGGCTCCCGGGTGATCACCACCGCCGCTGCATGTATGCTGTCCTGGCGACGCAATCCTTCCAGCCCGCGTGCGACGTCCACCACCTGCTTGACATCCTCGTCCGTCTCGTACATCTCTCGTAGATCACCCGCTACCCTGTACCCGTCCTCATAACCCGGCACATTTTCAAAACAGGCCTTTAGTGGCGTATCGCGGCCCATGACCAGGGGAGGCATCGCCTTTGCAATCTTGTCGCCCACTGCATATGGATATCCAAGCACCCTTGCAGCGTCCCTCACCGCAGCCCGGGCCTTTATGGTGGAAAACGTTATTATCTGGGCAACATGGTCCTCTCCGTAACGCCTAGCGGCATAATTGATCATCTCGCCGCGATAACGTTCGTCAAAATCCATATCGATGTCGGGCATCTGCTTACGGCCAGGATTGAGAAACCGCTCGAACAGAAGATCGTAGCGAATGGGATCGAGCTCCACTATCCCAAGGCAATATGCCACGCAGCACCCCGCCGCCGACCCACGGCCCGGACCTACCCTGATGCCGGACTTCTTGGCATGGTCCACCAGGTCCGCCACAATCAGGAAATACGAGGAAAACCCCATCTGCGAGATCACAGACAATTCATAAGAAATGCGCTGCTTCACATGTTCCTCCAGCGGTGAACCGTACCGTTTCTCCGCTCCCTCGTAAGTGATCTGTTTCAAGTATGCATCACCACGATCCTTGTACGAGGCGCCTGGCATGGAGACGGTGATATGCTCAGGAAGAGGATACTCCGGCAATGCGTCATAACCGAAGTCGATTTCCACGTGAGTGCGTTCGGCGATCTCGATGGTGGTGTCGCATGCCTCAGGTAATTCCCGGAAGACATCACGCATCTCTTGATTCGTTTTCAGGTAATGCTCACTGCCTTCGAACTTGAGACGGCTTGGATCGTCTTTGGGCTTGCGCGTCTGTATGCAAAGCAGAGCATCATGAGCCAACGCGTCTTCCCTATGTATGTAGTGGCTGTCATTGGTAGCAACAAGCGGAGCGTCCAGTTTGCGGGCAAGGGTGACCAGGGCCGGCAATATACGGCGCTGATCGGCAATCCCATGGTCCTGTATCTCGACAAAAAAGTGATCTTTCCCGAAGATGTCCTGCAAACGTCCTGCCAGCTTCTCGGCCCTTTGGGTATCTTCTGCAATAAGCGCTTGTGGCACGAGCCCTCCCAAGCACGCTGTAGTGACGTTCAGGCCTTCGTGAAACGCTTCCAGTATTTCCCAATCGATCCGGGGCTTATAGTAGTAGCCACCGTCCACGGAACCATAAGAGGCTATCTTCATGAGATTTTTGTATCCGGCAGATGTCTCCGCCAAGACTATGAGATGGTAATAAACCTTGGAGCCCTTCTCCGATTCACCACCCATGTCATCGTCCAGCCTGCCCCTGGCAACAGGCCGCTCGAAGCGGGATTCAGCGGCCATGTATGCCTCTAGGCCGATGATCGGTTTTATGCCCTTGTTCCTGCAGGCTTCGTAAAAGTCGAGAACCCCGTACATGTTACCGTGGTCGGTAATGGCGATTGCCGGCTGGCCATCCGTCAAGCATGCGTCGACGAGATCGTCGATTCTGGACGCGCCATCAAGCATGGAAAACTCAGTGTGAGTATGCAGGTGAACAAATGGCTTCGTACCGCTCAATATGGACCTCCTTCGTCACTAGTAGTTATGGCCACGCAGACCACGGAGCCGGTTCGCCGGTGGTCGCGGCCTATGGTTACAATCATTATCACAGCCCGCGTCCCGACGCATCCTCGGTCGTCACGCGACTCAATGCACCTCGCGCAATGGATCCGGACCCGGCCGAAACACCAAGACGTGGTTTTCGGTCGCGAAGCGACACGATGCACCTGGCGCAATAGCTGTTGAAGCTACAAAACGGACCGTATGGCTAGCGCACAGGTTCACAGATGATCAGTTAGGAGTCGGAATACGACAAAGGTCAGAGATAGGTGCCCGGTCTATGCGAAACCGTGTCCTGCATGCCAGAGGGCAACTCCCGGCTCCGCATCTCCTCCAGCTGAGCCCTAGCGGCCATCTGCTGGGCCACCAGTGTGGCCTGGATGCCATGAAAGAGCCCCTCCAGCCACCCCACAAGCTGGGCCTGAGCCACCCGAAGCTCAGCCTCCGAGGGTGCGGTCCCCTCGAAAGGTATGGACAGCCGATCGAGTTCCTCGGAGAGCTCGGGACTCAGGGCTCCAGCCAGCTCAGCGACAGAGGTCTCATATATCTCCTTCATTCGCACCCTGCTGGCTTCGTCGAGCGGTGCCTGGCGTACCTCTTCCAGCAACTGCCTGACCATCATCCCGATTCTCATGACCTTGGCAGGCTGGCCTACCATCTCTGTGGCAGCCTGCTGATCATCGCCGCCACCGTTGTTGCCACCGTTGCCTGTATCGCTACCGCCACCCGTACCACCGTTGCCGGCGCCAGCGCCGCCTAGGACCGAACCGGTCTCGAGTATGCCCGAGCCGTCATCTGACCTCCCTGCCTGCTCCATACTCTCCTTGCCGGAAGGGTTATCGATTGTCACGTATTTCCGTATCATGGCACCACTATAGCAATGTAGCAATGTAATGCGCCTCCAGCGGGAATTACTGCAGGCATTCCGGCGTTGTATAGATACAGGAACGGTATACGGACTCTGGATGCAAGTACGTCAGATGAACCGCAATAGTGAGGAGATAGTTACATAAAAGATGAATACACAACATACGGGAACAGTAGACACAATGCACACTTTCCTAGAAACTCTTGACCGATACCCTATGCCAACGGCCTACGAGCAAACCGAGTTAGCTCGTAAGGTGACTCTTGGTGATGAAGATGCACGGACCAAAATGGTCGAGGCAAATATCAGGCTAGTGATCCACTGGGCACGAAGGTATCAGAACCGGGGCGTGGAGCTCGCAGATCTTATTCAAGAAGGCACTTTTGGTCTGATGAGAGCTGTAGAAAAATTCGACTTCACGCGAGGATTCAAATTTTCCACTTATGCCAGCTGGTGGATCCGCCAGTCCTTGCAGCGGGCGATACAAAGCCAGGCAAACGCTATCCGCCTTCCTATGGAGGTGGCGGAGCAGGCGCACAGAATCGAGAGGGCATCCTGGGATCTTACTGCAGGCGGCCAGGAAAAGCCATCCCTGGACCACCTGGCCATGGAAACCGGCCAGAGCGTCGAGCAAGTCAGCCGCTTCACCAGTTTGGCCAAAGTGGTTGCAAGTCTCGATCAGCCTACCGGAGAAGATACGGGAACTACTATCGGCGATCTCCTGAAAGATAAGGAGTCGAGCGATTTCGAAGAGAGTGTAGAGATGCAAATCTTGTGCGATGAGATAAAGAAGGCAATCAAGAATCTCCCTGACCTTGAACAGCGCGTGATCACCCTGCGATTTGCGCTGGATGGAGGAAAGCCTGCATCACTGCAAAAGTGCGCACGTGAACTGGGTATGGGAGTCCGCCGCGTGAGGGCGCTCGAAGCTAGAGCTCTGCAGTCTTTAGCTACGTTACCTGCCCTGGCTGAGGCATACCGGGCCGCCTGATCATCGCTCGCCCTTTGCCACGCTAGCTCTGCTCGGCCATGGACCACATGGTCCAGAGGGTCGTGCGCAAGCGTCTCGGCTGTTCCAGCACCGTTACGATCGCGTGAGCAACGTCTTCCGGGCGCAGTAATTCGTCCAGGGCCGGATCTCCTGCAGTCCGACCAAGACCGAGTGCGAACTCAGTACTTACACCTGCCGGGCAGATCGCACTTACACGTATCCCCTTCTCGCGTAACTCCCTGTCGAGCGAACCAGCCAAGCCGACCTGAGCGAATTTCGTGGAGGCATACACAGCTTCATTGCCGCCACCACGCAAGCCTGCCACTGACGCAACGATGACTATGTCACCCCCGCCATGCCCGACAAAATGCCGTACAGCGGCCCGCACCGGCCAGACCGTTCCGGCTACATTGGTGACGATCATGTCTTCCAATAGATCGTCGGAATGATCCAAAATACTACCATACGCTCCAAATCCTGCGCTCGCCACCAGGCTGTCGCAGCGGCCGAATACCTGAACAGCCTTGCTCACCAGTCCCTGGGCTTGATCACGATCCTTGACATCGTAAGGATACGCCACCACGCCTTCCCCTCCAAACTCGGACACGAGCGATTCAAGGCGATCGGCCCTGCGCGCTGAAGCGACCACGCTCGCGCCAGAGCGTACAAGCAAACGGACGGTAGCCAGCCCTATGCCCGAACTTGCACCCGTCACCACAGCCACAGTTCCATGTAGATCCCTTTTCTCTGGCAATCCTGATTGTTCAGAACTCATATATCCACCTCATCTCCTTTATATCGAACTTTATATCGAACTTCACGAAACAGCTCTATCCGAAACACCTCCGTGAGACCTGCCGGCAATGCAGGTTGAGCACGCCGCACCGCAATGCAGCGCATACGATATGGGCACAGCAAAATGTACCGTCATGCCTCTTGCCTGGTACGGCCTACTTGACATTCACGCCGCCACGAGCTTGCAATCCGGCCACTACAAGCACAAGAGCAACAAAGATGTACTCCCATAAGGCGGGCAACCCGAGTAGGACAATAAGGTCGTTCACGATCCCTATGACGATGGCGCCTATAGCGGCGCCCACTACGGTTCCCCTGCCTCCCGTGAACGGGATGCCTCCGAGAATGACAGCCGCTATGGCCTCTAGAGACAGCCCCGTACCACTGTTCGGATAGATCGATTGTGCCCACGCAGTCATCATCACGCCCGCAAGAGCTGCCAGAACGCCAGAAACGACAAACGCAAGTATCTTGAGTCGCGCCGTATTGAGGCCAACCACCCTGGCGGAAGTTTCGTTGGAACCTACCGACTTTATCCATGTCCCTAGAGGCGTGACGGATAACAGCAACTGCCCGAGTATCACGACGCCAAAACTGAGCAAAATAAGGCGCGACAGGCCAAAAGTTGACCCAGCTATGCTTCCGAATCCAAGAGCTCGCGTAGGCGTAACCGAAAAGGGGCTTATATAACTACCGTTGTTGATAAGGAGGGCCACACCTTCGAATCCCCAGTAACTTCCCAGCGTTACTATGAATGACGGGATCCTGCCTTTCGTGACAAGAAGTCCCACAAATACCCCGATGACAACACCTATAAGCAACGTGAGCAGAACCGCCGGAATAGCAGGCATCCTCTGATAAATCGTGAAGAAGGCAGCCAGCATGCCGCTGGCGGCCAGCACGCTCTCCACTCCAAGGTCGATCATTCCCATCAGTATGACAAATGCTTCGCCAACGGTGATCACTACCAGAAAGCTGGACGATATGAGCAATGACTTGATGTTAGCGACAGTAAAAAATGAATGAGATAGAAATGTGGATATGATCACCGTTACAATTAAGAATACGATCGGTCTCTTGACGCTACCGGCGCCTCCGAAGATCACCCTACCGGTATAACGTAGCCTGTCACCATAGCTTGCAGGTCTTACAGTAGTAGCCAACGTACTCATCTAAACTCCCTCTGATGTCTTCCCGTTTTCGCCGCCTGCTGCGCGGTAAACCGCACCCTCGAACATCATGCGCGCCAAGTCGGTCACGCTGATCTGATGATCGTTGTCCACGATCTGAGCAATCGCTCCACGGCTCAGGATGGCTATCCTGTCTGATACTTCCAAGATATCCTCCAAGCGATGGCTAACCAGTACGACCGCCTTGCCCAGCCTCTTGAGTCTGAGTACCAAATCCAGGACATCGCGTACCTTGTTGAGCGATATGGCGGCCGTCGGCTCATCCATGAGCACTATGTCGCGCTCGAACAATAAGGCACGTGCAATGGCCACCACCTGCTGTTCACCACCGGAAAGGGCTCCCACGAGATCATCCGGCCTTATCTTGGATGCCAGCTCTTCAAGCACCTGAGTAGCACGATGCCTCATGGAGTGCTTGTCCAACAGTATCTTGAATCTCCTCTTCTCCTCGGCAAGGAAGAGGTTCTGCCAGACAGTAAGGTCCGGGGCCAAGTCCAAGTGCTGGTAGATCATTTCGATTTTCAGGGATTTGCGCGACGTCGAAGGCGAGGTGTGGGTAACCAGCTTCCCACGGTACCGGAAGACACCGCTGTCCGCATGGTTATATCCCGTCAGGAGGGACAACAGCGTGGATTTACCGGCTCCATTATCCCCCACCAAGCCGAGTACCTCGCCCTCATAGAAATCCAGGCTCACGTCATCCACCGCACGGACCGGACCGAAATTCTTCACGAGATGTTCCACCGACAGCAACGGTGGAACTCCCTGATGGCCTGTAGCTTTACCGCCTGTGACTTCCGTCGGCATCTGGGCTAATTGCACCGCGATGTCTGGATCAGTCGCCATTTTCATCCACTTCCTCTCCTGATCGTCTGATGGAGCTTGAATGCCTGGATATCACCGGCAACTCTGTCTCTATATCTACGATATCGTGAATCGATGGCAGTGCGTCCTGCGTGCCTGGCCGCGTAGTGGCCATGGCGCTCGCACGGACGGCAAAATCGAACGACCTCTTCATGGTCCACCCGCTCGACACACCAACGGATAGTGCCCCCACGAAAGCATCGCCCGCTCCCGTGGTGTCCACAGCCTCCACCGGCGGCGGTTCGACTGCAATGGTGTCTCCATCGTCGTACATCACCGCACCCAACCGACCAAGCGTAACGATGACTGTCATGATGCCATAAGATGCAATGACTGCTGCAGCATCGAGTGCCTGTGAATGTGACTCGACCATCCTCGTACTCCAGGCAAGCTGTCCTGCTTCCACTTCATTCGCCACAAGAATATCCACACCGTGTAGTACCTCTAGCGACACGCCAGAAACAGGGGATGGATTAAGTATGGTAACAACGCCATCCATCTCACGAAACTCATGCACTGCATCTGTTACGGTCTTTTCGGGCACTTCCATTTGCGCAACCGCCACTCCCCCTTCCAGTGCCAGTACATCAGCAGCCGACTTGATATGGCTGGTACCGACCTCACTGTTCGCACCAGGAGCAACCGCTATCATGTTCTCACCACGGTCATCGACAAGTATTGTTGCAATGCCCGTAAGCCTACCGGAAGCCACGGCAACCATGGATACGTCTACGCCCTTGCTCGCTATCTGAGCGATCATCTGATTGCCGGCACTGTCATCACCGACCATACCGGTAAGGGACACCCGGCCACCGAGCAGGGATGCCGCCACCGATTGATTGGCTCCTTTGCCGCCTGGCCGGATCTCCAGCGATCTCCCCAGAACGGTTTCACCAGGCGCAGGTAAGTCAGGTACCCGTATTATCATGTCCTGGTTGATACTGCCAAGCACTACAATCGGCTTCAATCTACGACTCCTGCAACAGGACGCATCTCGGTTCGGCGTCCGCGACGAGTGCCCTGATCACTGCTCACCACTCCAGGAACGACCCCGGCGGTTCTAGACAACGCTCTCCTGGTATTGACAGCCGAGGTGGAACCACGTACGACAAGCGATCCGCCGAACGTGATAACCGTACGTCCATCAAGCCAGGATTCATATGCCAGACCCCTGGACAGTATGGATTGCAGCTGACTACTGGAAAGATCACCGCCGGACTCCACCGGCGGTAGCCTGCCCAGCCTACGATCTCGATACATGGCATCGGATCTACCGGCACCCTTAGACGCATTGCCGGCCATCGAGACCGGCGCACGCGCACTCTGCTCGCTCGTTGTGCTTTCCGCTCCGCCGGCAACCGACCGGCTACGCGAACCGGCAGAGCTACGCCGGTACCTGCCTTCCACCTCGGCTATAGCGACTTCAGCTGCAACAGCCCCCATAAGATCCACTGGCTGGTGAATCGTAGTCAGGCCTGGAGACACGTAGGCTGCAATAGTGATATCGTCGAATCCGGCGACAGACACGTCCTCGGGCACGACCAAACCTGCATTCCTCAGCGCCGACATGGCTCCTATGGCCATTAGGTCGTTGGCGGCAAACACAGCGGTGAAAGACAGACCTCGCACCAGGGATTCGCTGATCACCCTGTACCCGCTGGCCTCACTCAGGTCGCCGCGTAATACCGGCAAACCACCGCTGCCGTTATTGACACCCCGCATGACATCCTCGTAACCAAGCCTTCTCTGCGTTGACAGCTCGAGACCATCCGGTCCATCTATATACAAGATTTCCCTGTGCCCGTGCGACACCAGATGGGACACCACCATCCGTGCGCACAAACGATGATCCACGGCAATAAGCGTGGAGCCAGGCAGTGCGGAGTCTCGATCCAGGCAGACGAGAGCCACGCTGCCCGGCAAGGATGGTGCAGCTCCAGCAAGTTTGCCTGTATCGAGCTGGCCCACCGAGAGGCCGACCGTGATGATGCCATCAACCCTGCCCGCACCGAGCAACTCCAGCTGATGCGGGAACGACGTATCACCGATGACTTGAGACAGCAACGTGCCATAACCCTCCTGCTCCGCCCTCACCTGGATGGCTTTTACCAGCTCCGGAAAGAATGGGTTGCTGATATCGGGAACGATAATGCCGAGTAGCCAGGTACGCCGCTTCACAAGGCTCCGCGCAACCAGGTGAGGCTTGTAGCCCGTAAGCTCAGCAGCATGCCTTACCCGCTCTTCAACAGTGCTGGAAACGTTGCCCCGACCAGACAACACCCTCGACACAGAAGCCGTGGACACTCCCGCAATTCTGGCGACATCGTGAATGGTGGGCCTTATATTGTCCGTTTTCCTATCCGTTCGACCGGACCTCATTTCTTTGCCGACATGTAGTGCCTGCCGTTTCCGATGCCCGCTCCATCTCCCGTAGAGAGCAGGCATCGGCAAACAAGCACTATCCAGTCAGTCCAATCCTTAGCTATACCTTGTGGGAGGTCGACACCCCGTATGGCAATGGTGGAACCACTGGCGGGGTACCCCATGGTCCTATGGAAGCCACATTGGCCTTTGTCACCAGAGTCATAGGAATGAGCACCTTGCCACCAGGGAACTTGGAAGATGGCGGGAGGGTCTTGTGATACAGGTAATTCCACATGGCCTCGACCGCCCAATATGCTTCGATAAATGGCGCGTGCGTCACTGTATCCACCTGAGTGCCGTTGGCAACATCGGTCAGGCTCTGGGGCTGGGCATCCGCTCCGGCCACTAGGACATGCTTGCCCGGAGTAATTCCATGGGACTCGAGGGCGGCTATGGCCCCAAGCGCCATGGCATCATTGGCTGCGGCAACAAGCTGGATATTGGTGGTCTTGGCCAGCTCGGTACTCATGATTCCCTGCGCAGTGCTGGTAGCGAAATTGCCCGATTGGTTGAGTATTACCCTGGCTTTCCCGCTCTTGATGTAAGGCTGGAGCGCTGCCATCGTGCCATTCTCCCTACCAATGCTCACGCTGGCTCCCAGCGTTCCCTGTAAAACGACGACATTCCAAGGCGTCGGTATATGGAGAGCCTTGAGCTGGCTGATCGCATACGACGTCATGTCGTTTCCGAGCGTAAAGTCATTGTCGCCTATGAATGCAACACGTGCGGAGGGCGTGGACACATCCCTATCAATTGTGATCACGGGAACGTGCTGAGACATGGCCTGCTGGGCGGCCGTAGTGTCGGTTTCACTGATCGTGTTCAGGATGATACCCTTCGCACCAGCACCTAACGCCTCACTGACGTCTGACGCCTCAGTCGTGGCGGACCCGTTTGCATTGATAGTCTTGATATCCAACGTTGGATAATATTTACTCACATCTGCGATGGCCTGCGCCATCGGTGCAAAATACGGGGGCGTCGGTCCGTTGTAAATAAAGTAGACCAGCTTCCTCGCAGCCGTAGGCTTTGCCTTCGAAGACGGCGTCGACGAGCTACAAGCCGTCAGCAAGAGGGCCGATGCCATAAGAAGCACCAGTGTGCTCATCCATTTCTTCAGTCTCACGGGACTGTGTGAACCATGTAACTTACCTCTCATCATTCTCATCCTTTCATCTAATTATCCTGCTAACCGACAACCGTACCGCTATAAGACAGCCAGTCATCCCTCTCACATAGTGCGGATGGCAAGCTGTAAACGTTTACAGACTCGTATAATTCATTATGAATCAAAGTCGGCCTGATGTCAAGTACCTCGAGAAATATCCCACACGTCAGAGGATGCAACCCGCCTGAACCTCTCCCTTACCTCCTGCGCAGTCACTCCCCGCATGGAAGCACTCCGGCCCGATGCCCCGTCTCCAGGTGACACAAGTGAGCCTTTCCTCAGCCCCCATGCCTCGATCACCTGGCTCATGTAGCATGCTGCAACCACCGAAGCAGCCTGCACGCAAGCACCGGCAGCAACTGTTTCCGGCTCACTGCTGACGGTCACCTCCATCTGCGCCAGATCAGCAACCACCTGCTGGTAGGCATGCGAACGGGACCCACCACCTACGAGGAACAGCGATCCGCGTATATCCGGCAAATGATCCATTGCGTCGAGTATGCTGCATACGACACCTTCAAATGCCGCCCTGGCAAGCTGTGCAATACTCGTACTCGTAGATAGTCCTACTACGCCACCACAGGCACGAGGTCTGTTTGGAGTACGCTCTCCATCGAAGTACGGAACCACCACCAGCTCACCGGACCCAAGCGATTCATTCAATGCCATATGCGACATCGTGTCGCGATCTATTGACAGCAGCGCTCCAATGGTATCCGTCACTCTCGTAGCGTTGAGGGTACATACCAGTGGTAGGAACCGCCCCGTTGCATCAGCAAAGCCGGAAACATACCCTGACGGATCACATGCAGGCACCTCCGACACGGTAAAAGCGGTACCTGAGGTACCGAGCGAAATTGCCATATCACCGGGTGCCAGCCCTATGCCTAGTGCAGATGCCATGTTGTCGCCAGTACCCGGTCCTACGGTAATGCCATTCCAATCGCCTGCTGCTTCCAGCGGTCCAAGCACCTCGGGAACCAGCGCGGGCCAATCCATGTCTGGATCCACGAGGGACAGTAGATCCAAACGCCACCTACCCTCGCTCGGAGACCAGTAGCCCGTACCGGAAGCGTCACCCCTGTCAGTACAGAATCTGCCCGTCAACTTGTACGTCAACCAGTCATGCGGCAGCAATATCTTCGCCACGCGGGAAAATGAATCGGGCTCATTTCGCTCGAGCCAGGCCAGTTTTGATATGGTCAATGCGGCAACCGGAACGCTGCCGCAAGCCTTGGCCCACCCGTAGTCCCCCTCGCTCAACTTGCCACGTAGATCGTCAGCATCCTTTGCTGATTCCGTATCATTCCACAGCTTGGCCGGGCGAATCGTATTTCCTGATGAGTCCAGAACGACCAATCCATGCTGCTGCCCACCAATGGATATCGCATCAATATCCCTAGGCATTACCGCTCTATTCACTCTCGAAGCACTGTCCGACAGAGCACCAGCAAACGCTTCATTGAATGCAACCCACCACTCCTGTGGATCCTGTTCCGACACCGGCGGCGAGACAGGCGAATGCGCCGCCCTGCCCTGCCCAACCACCTCTCCTGTATCCAGGTCCCTCAGCTCGACCTTGGTCGATTGAGTGGAAGAATCGACCCCTGCGATCACTCCCATACTCTCGTACCTCTGATCTGCGAGTTCCGCCAACTGCAAGCCATCCTCATCTACGATCCCCGTTCATTCGCAACTTCCCCACCAGCTGCAATCCGCCACCAGCTGCAATCCGCCACCAGCTGCAATCCGCCGGATGCCCGGAGGCTGCCGTCAGCTCCGCGCCTGCGATACGCCCAGCCGTGTTAGCGGATACATCATGGGAATAATTCCGGAAGCCACTGACCGCAGTCCTACGGCTGCAAAGCACCTCTATAGCGATGGAACGACCATTGGCTTTATGCACGATGGATCTTCTTTCGATGCTCTGAGCGCAGCAGACACGTCATCAAGACCATATCTCGTCCCGACTAAAGGGGCAATTTGGATCAAGCCATGCTCGAATAGTTCGATCGCAACAGGATAGGTGTTGGCATACCGGAATACCCCGGTGAGCACGATTTCCCTTACTTGTATAGTCGCCACCGGAAGCGCCTGATCCTTCTCGGGCGACATCCCCACCAGAACCACTCGACCCGCAGGAGCCAGTACTGAGATGGAGCGAACGACTACATCCGCTACGCCAGTGCATTCCATTAGAACGTCGGCTGTAATTCCAGATTCATCGATCGGTGCGGATGCGGGATCATGTAGTTCGTCAAAGCCGAGAGCTCTGGCGGCGTTCAGCCTCGACGGTACTACATCGCTGAGGATGACGCGAGCGCCACGCGCTCGTGACACCTGGGCCACCATCAAGCCAATTGGACCGCAACCTGTCACAAGTACACGATCCCCCGGAGAGACATCAGCACGCCGGTTGGCCCATATCCCAACCGAAAGCGGCTCGCATAAGGCCGCCTGGTCATCGCTCATACCATCAGGAATGTCATAGAGGAAATCACCATTATGGACGATATAGTCTGAAAACGCACCATCGACAGGAGGCGTAGCCAGAAAACGGACAGACGGGCAAAGATTGTACCTACCCATCCTGCACTGCATGCAACGACCGCATGGTACCCCCGGCTCGATGGCCACCCTATTGCCGACCCTATCCTGGTCGGCGCCCGGCCCTGCTTCCACAATTACGCCCGAAGCTTCGTGGCCCAGTACAAGCGGAGACTCCACCACAAAGTTACCTATCCTGCCGTGTTCGAAGTAGTGGACATCGGATCCACACACCCCTACAGAGCTAATCTTGACAAGATACTCATTTTCACCAGGCACAGGTATGTCTTCGGATTCGACAATCAATTTACCTATGTCCACCAGCTTGACTCTACGATTGGATGTCATATCACCGTCCTGTACTCCCATGTCTACGTCTACTTGGTCTACGTCTACTTGGGTAATTTCTACATAATCTTACACGTGCGCACTCTGTATGTTGCCTGCACTAAGGCTGCTTGCGCCGTCCTAGCCTCGATCATCACTGTTCCGAGCCGGCAAGCCTAATGCATTTGTACAGAGAGATATACAGAGAGATTTTTCGCCACCCACGACCCGCGACCCGGTAATCACATTTTCAAAACCGCCCTTGCCCGTATCTCTCCATGCTTCAAGCGCAAGAGCACGTCAGGAGCGTCCTCCAACGCAAATGTATCGCACACTGGCTTCACCTTTCCCGCAGCTGCAAGCGCCAGGACTTCCATCATTCCCTGCCTGGGCCCGATCACGGACCCAACAATCCTCTTCTCGTCGGCGAACGCAAAACGGCTGATATCGGCGGACACTCCCACCACAATTGTACCCCCGGGCTTTGTGGCTTCAACAGCCTGCTGCACCACGTCACTCGCGGGAGCGAATACTATACTCGAGTCAACCCCGCCAATCTCCTTCAAGGCACGGACTGGATCCACGTTCGCGGCATCGATCACCCGGGCTGCTCCTAGGTCGCCTGCAATGCCACCATGCACCGCACTACGAGTCACCGCGATCACCTCAGCCCCGGTAAGCCCGGCAAACTGCAACACCATATGGCCAACTCCGCCAATGCCGAATACCCCTACAGTACGTCCTGGGGCCAAGCGCGCTCTCGAAACAGCGCTGTACGCCGTGATGCCTGGACAAAAGAGAGGAGCCGCCTCCACGTCATCTATCTCGTCAGGTACGGGATAGCAGTGCAGTGCCTTTGCAAGCATATACTCTGCATACCCTCCATTCACGGTCTCGCCCGTAATGTCCTTGCTCTGGCAGAGTTCCTCGCGTCCGGTCAGGCAGTACTCGCATCTGCCGCAAGTGGTCCACAACGGCTGGACTCCTACACGCTGGCCGGTATGCAACCAGTCAACACCTGTTCCCAATGTGTCTACGATGCCCATGACCTCATGTCCCGGGATGATGGGCATGAACGCCGGCACGCCATTTTCCACCCAGTCACCCTCTATCATATGGAGGTTCGAATGGCAGACTCCGCAGGTGGATACCTTGATCACGACTTCTCCTGGACCAGGATCCGGCTTTTCCACTTCCGCCAGCCTTAGCACCGGCGAGTCGACAGGCCCTGTAGACTCCAGTAATACAGCACGCATAACAAGTCCTTTCCAGCCAGACCGTTCATCAGGCTGGCTTTCGCTTACAGCTAATAATAGTCCAACTTATGGAGACAGCAACCGGCCATGGAAGGTAAGCGCACTCATACCTGCAAGAAGGACCACTTCCACGGCAGTAAACAGCTTCAACGACTTCCCTTCGAGATGATCCGCCCACACTACTATGGCAGGAAAAGCAACTATCAGCATGCGAGCATTCGGCGGCGTACGTATCGACCACAGCGTAAGTAACCCTATCCCGGCAACCCAGGCAAACACTTCAATGGGTAACGCCGGCAGACGGCGCCACAGCAGGACCAACGCCATCACCAAGAAAACAGCTCCAGCCAACCCGTTGACGAAATCAAGGTTGATGGCATGGTGCGACAGGAACCTGGCAGGGTTGGACGCGACCCCTGCAAGAATTTGGACGATCAACGCTATAGGGTTTCCTGACTGGTGCCACCCAGATGCCTGAGCGTCGAGCGTAGCAAACGGAGTTCCCGTCCATGCCCATAGAAAGAGGGCAAACCCGCCAATACCCAATGGGGCGATAGCGGGCGCCAGCATGCTTCGCTTTGCCTCTTTACGATTGACACCGTCACCGAAATACATCATGCAGGCTACGAGGATGCACACTGGTATGGCCACCAGTCCAACAGGTTCGACAGCTCCAGCCAGTGCGGCGCTGATTCCGGCCACCACCCAGCGACGTTTCGCAAGAGCCAAAAGGCAACCTGCACCGAGAGCTGCGGTAAGGCCCTCAGGGTAGACCATGGAGAATACGATGGAACCCGGGAACAGGCACAGAACGATGACGGCCCACTTACCGGCATCCTTTCCCCACCATCTATTCACCAGGCTCTCCACCAGTACAACTGTCACAAATCCGGCCACCCCAGATACAACAAGCCCCGCAATCAGAGGCGATGTGAAAGTCAGGCGTGACACGATCAGGATCAGTAGCGGGTATACAGGCAGGAATCCGAGGGTCGACTGGCCCGCAGGCACGTGAGCAGGATAGCCGTGATGGACTATGGCCAGGTACCACACTCCGTCCCAGTTGGAAAGCTCAGAGCTGAGAGACGTATGCATCACTATGGCCTCAGCCAGCGCAACCCATAGAATCAGCAAGCGTGAGCAAGCGTACACGGCCGCTTCCCACCGCCATGCCCGGAGCTTGACATATACCGCGCCTGCAACAGTTCGCGGCGACGAAGCGTGATGTCTCCCAGACCATGCCTGCCGCCGCATATTACGCTCGGAGGATACCGGTGAGGCACCGCCACCTGGGCTATCGTACCCGCCCTGGCTCAATGCTCGTATGCCGGACCCTCGTGAACCGATCTTGCCGGCAGGCACATCCTTGCCATTCACGTCCATGCTCATGCTCATGCCATCCATGCTCATGCTCATGCGATATCCGGTCCGGCTCTTTGTGCCACATATAGACAGTACAGCAGGAGCCGAGTCGGTGCATAGGCACTTACGCAACGATCTGCGCCGACCGGTCCTATCCACTCTCCGCTGGATGCTGAAGAGCCAAGCCAGGCCGCGAAGACTTGGCCCAGATTGCAACGCGCCTTTCAGTACTGGCGCGGCAGGCCGGCATGGCGGCCGTAGCAGTAGACGCAGTACACACCAAGGTACAGATGATTGACCAGATCTTCTTCTCCGTTGCCCGCACGCTCGATTGGGACAGGCTGGCCAGAACCACCGTGAATCGAATCTGCCACATGTTGGGCTACGAGATTCCGGTCGGCAATCCACGGATCTCACTCGCGGAACTTGCAGAACTCTACAGCTATGACCTACACGAGTTGCGCCGAGACGTCAACCGGGGCCTCCAATCTGAAATCTTCAAGAACTACAAGATGGTCCAAGACTTCCGAATTGCGATGATACGACTCTGCCAGTTCGAATTCAAGACAGGCCAATTTACCGATGCCGAGGCCGAGGCCGTCAAGGCATGGCTTCGTGGCCAGCTTAGCCAGATCTCCCTACTTCGCAACACTCGTATATTCCGCCGAATCACACGAACCAACGCAAGGGCTATGCTGTTCTCGCTCGTCCACTGGCTGACAAGCAATGAATATACGGGGTTGTTGCTCACCCTTGATCTACAGCAGTTCTTCAAAGGACGGGAGCGCGACGCGACCGGCATGCGCATCATGTACACCCGGGCGGCAATTATAGATACCTACGAGTCCATGCGCCAGCTTATCGACAACACCGATGAGTTCCAGTCCATGGCAACAGTTGTCTGCCTGCCACCAGATTTTACCATCGACCGTACTCGGGGCATGGATCTCTACCAGGCTCTCAAGTTGCGGATCTATGACGAGGTACGAGATGAGGCCCGAGACAATCCGTTCGGAACGCTCGTTCGGCTTGGAGGATTGAAGAATGATGTCGATTATGACCTCGCCGGCCAGGGAATGGCTCCATGGCAGCAACAGATGCTCAGAAGAGTTCTGCCGCAACGGTAGCCGCGCTTCGCGCGCTCGAGGCTTTGCGTGCGGGATTACCGAATAGGGAAAGCGTCCTTTATCTGGGGACCATGCAGGACCAGGTCGTCGACAAGTACCTGGCAAATCTCGAGTTCACCAAGCGTCGGGCAAACTGGGAACCTGTAGAGGGCGTCTACGATGGCCTATTGCTCGCCAGCGGATTCGGAAGCGGCAAGAGCCACCTTCTCGAGTACCTGGCGCAACGAGCGTTGCAGGAACACTTTGTTGTCTCCAGCGTCGTTATCTCAAAGGAGACTCCTCTTCACAACATATCTGCGGTTTACCGAGCGGCCATCAACGACGCGCGAGTCCAGGCAGGCCCGGGTCGGCCATCAGCGAAATCGCTATGGGCCTCAAGACGGACCCACTCCGGTTCGCTAAGCTCTACCGATGGTTGGCCACGGACGGCAGGTTCGTCGACCACCGGCTCACCGCGACGCTGCTAATGTTTGACCAGTTTGGAGGAGGTGATGAGGAGTTTGGAGGAGGTGATGAGGAGTTTGATGACAAGATCCTGCAATTCTGGGCCGGCGATACCTTCGCTATCGCCGAGATCCGGAAACGGCTGCGAGAGGCAGGGTGGTTGGGCGAGTATGACATCCGGTCAACTCGAGAAGACGCACTCTGCCGGGACAGGCTGTCATTCGTGTCACGTCTCATCGCTGCTGCCAGCTATTCCGGTTGGGTAATCCTCCTTGACGAAGTTGAGCTGATCGGAAGGTATTCACTCCTTCAAAGAGGTCGTTCTTACGCAGAAATCGCACAGTGGCTGCAAGGACAGGATCGTGATCCGAACGCCCCCTGGACCGCGGTTCTTACCACGGTCGATGACTTCGAGACCGAAGTCCTGATAGCAAGAAACGATCTCGAGAAGTTCCCAACGAGACTCTCCTCGGTCGCCCAAGGCGCACAGCAACTCGTTGACTCGGCCAAGCGTGGTATGGAACTCCTGCGCGAGGGCTCGATGCGTCTAGAACCACCAACCAGCGACGAACTCGACACAACCTATCGTGCAATCAAGTCAATTCATGGTGAAGCACTCGACTGGGTACCGCCGGATGTGCACGGGATAGAGCGCCTACCCTCGAACAGGATGCGCCAGTACGTGAGGTCGTGGATAAACGAGTGGGGTCTGGTCTATCTCGATCCAAGCTACTCCCCGGTTACGATTTCAACCGATGTCAAGGTCGATCTCAGCGCGGAAACCCAGGTGGACGCTGAAGGTTATCTCAGCGCGGAAACCCAGGTGGACGCTGAAGGTTATCTCAGCCTTGAAGCACTAGGCCGCGGTGCTCTCGGAATCGCTTGCGAAGATTCTAAGTAACGGCAGGTGCCTCACGGCCGACGAGCTTGCCACGGTCCGGACGCCGCGACGCTCTGAGCATGGAGCTACGCGCCAATCGGTCCTTACCACCGTGATGTCGCTCTCCACCTTCGAGCAGTGTTGGAAGACGGGAGAGGCTTGGTCTCTTGCGGGACAGTGCCCCCATTGGCATCGCGATGCCTTGGACGACCCTGAACCAGTACTGGAATCCCTCCCGTCAATGTTCGCTTGGCAAACCGAGGCACTTGTTGCATGGCATGAGGCAGGATCTCGAGGTCTGATCGAGGCGGTCACCGGAGCGGGGAAGAGCATGATCGCTCTGCATGCAATCCATGAAATCGTATTGTCGGGCGGGCGTGCACTGGTTGTGGTTCCAACGATAGAACTCCAGGCCCAGTGGCTGGTCCTGTTGCAATCAGCTTTCGCCAGACGGTTTATCGTTGAGAAGCTACTCGATCGGGTGGCAAGGATCTACACCGAACCTCACATTGTAGTTGCCGTGATCAACTCCGCCAGGGACGGCAGTTTTTCGGTCACCGGCAACGGCAACCTGCTGGTTGTCGACGAAGTCCATCGTTGCGCGTCACCGGTGAATGCACGCGTCTTGGACGACCGCTTCGATTACCGGCTCGGACTTAGCGCTACCGTCGCTCGACCCGACGCAGGACATCATCGGTATCTCGAGCCATACTTCGGCCCCATCGTCTACAGATATCTTTACGCCGAGGCGGTGCACGATAATGTTGTAGCAAGGTTCCGGCTCACTTTACGTGCCGTTACGATGTACCGGGACGAGTGGGATGGATATTTGGAACTTGGCCGGCTCGTAAGAATGCTCCACCGGGCATTCTTATCTAAATACGACCTCCCCATACCAGACGGCGAGTTCGTCGCGGTACTTATCAAGGCATGTGCGGGTCACTTCAGCACTAGGTCGCCAGAACTCCAAGAAGTCGCCATCAAACTCCGGCAAGCTCTCTTTCAACGCCGTACTTTTCTGGATGGCCTCAGATCCAAACTGGATGAACTTGCACGGCTCGTCCCCCTTATTCACAGGGCAAAACGCTGCCTGATCTTTGGCCAAACAATCGCATCCGCGGAAGCCTCCGCGGCCGCCCTTCTGCAGCAGGGCGTCAGGGCAGCATCCATCCACTCCGGGACACCGCGTTCGCTCAGGCGCGAGCAACTTTATCGCTTTGAAAGAGGTGACCTAGAAGTCTTAGCAGCACCCCGGATACTACATGAGGGGATTGATGTTCCAGAGGTTGGACTTGCAGTAATCGCAACAGCCTCGAGTTCGGAGCGTCAGCTCATCCAACGCCTTGGCCGGATTCTACGACGTAAGCCCGATGGGAGCGCAGCACAACTGGTCGTGCTCTTTGCCAGTGGAACTGTTGAAGACCCCACCTTCGGCGCCCAAGCGGATCTGCTGCCACAGCTCATCGCGTCAGCAAAGAGCTTCGAGATACTCGGGCAGCCGTCCACTCCCATGAGCTGATCGTCCGCCACGGGCGCCCTGCCTCGCACCGATGCAGGTGTCATTTCGCGTTTTCCTCCAATGCTCTCCGAGCAATGTCACTGCTACGGTGCTGATCCGTACCAGTTGCACAGGATGGCAAAAGAGTAGCTATCCGCTCGAGCACCATCTGCATTCCGGGAATACACCCTCTCTGACCAGACTATTCTTCGTGCGCCTCCGGGGACTTGAACCCCGAACCTGCGGATTAAGAGTCCG
>JAKBVZ010000033.1 GCA_021841005.1 Actinomycetes bacterium
CCAACCAGCTATTAGGCGGAGGTGGGTTTGCGGATCGTTCAGTACGTCCTCGGAGCGTACAAGCAGGTAACGATCTGCCTCCAGCGTCCTGCAGAACTGCACTATGCGCCTGTGCTGGTTCAGCCATAGTGCCACCAACATACGGTTACGTACTTGCGGATGGGGGTAGTCAGTCCTCTTTTGTCGGTGCCTCGCGATCAAAGCCCTCGAGGATATCAAGCGCTTTCTTGCGTATCCTGCGTAGCTCGAAGTGCCTGCGCAATTCGTCCAGCAAATCGTGCGTATCCTGGAAACCGGCTTCACTGGCGAATTCATTAATGGGTACGTCTGGCCGCCAGCCACCGGCGCGGATCTGATCTAGTATGACGTCTTGCCCGCTACTGGTGTCGGTCGCGTCCGATAGTCCCCACCAGTCCACCGGGACAGACCTGTGAAGCGTTGCGGTACGGTTTGCCCATTGCGCGTACTTGCCTTGTAGCTTCAACTCGTTGAGAAGCATCCCCACAAGCAATCTCTTGCTTAGGAACATATACGCCCAATTCCGAGCCTTTCTGAGTCTGGCCTCCTCGGCCATCAGGTTTTCAAAGTCCTTCTCCGACAAGTCGTTTTCAGCACACCACGCGGCAAACTCTTGATCGTCGCCAAGTTGGCGCCGTTTACAGAAGCGGTGGCGTTCTTGGTCCACATCATCGAGAGTTACTTCCACCTTCCACAGTTCGGCCAGCTTCTGAGCTAAGAAGCGATCCAACACCCGATCACGAAGCGCCGGGAACCCAGGGTGAGAGAGCGCGACAAATCTTGCAATCTCCTCTTGGGCAATCTGTGTACTTTCATGCATCACGTATCTGTCCCGCTCGAGCATAGCATCGAACATCACGGTGCGCGCTACCTTGAGTGAATCGTCTGCAGGATCGGCAGGTTGTCCCTCGTTTGATATTTCTGTCTCTGTTTCTGCATGCGAGATCACATGGGTTGCATCAGCGGGGTGAACATCGGGACTCTGTAATCGCATTCCGAGCTGCCTCATCGTCACAAGAAGCTCTATGGCATCAGAACGTTTTATGTCTATATACGACCCTTCGAGCACATCTTGGGCAAGGGTAAGCGACTCATCATCCATGCCGGCAGAAGCGGCAATATCCAATATCTTTGCGATGGTACGTTCTGGGAACCACAGAGATTTTGCAGCAGCTATGATATCGTCCGCAATTTTCTTGGATATTTGCCCGCTCTTATGTGCTGTCTCTACGGTGACACGGATGTTGACAAGTGGCTGTGAATGCCCTCTCCAGGCATCATTGGCTCCTGCATGAGCAAGAGCAACTTCATCGTCATCTACCAGTTCCCCGCAGGCAAAGCGGCGATACACCTCACCAATGCCAACCATGCCAAATGATGCACACTCAGCAGCGCGCAACGCACCCATACTGGAGGATCCAAACACGACAATACCATTTTCCAGCGCGTACAGGATCTCTTTATGCCACACTGGAAGAGCCTGGTAAAACACACCATCCACTATTCCGATTCCCCACGGACGTTTCGCAGCGCCGTTGTGCACCAGAGACGCAAGATCGCCCATTGCGATAGGCGGCTTGTATATGGCTTCGGGGAATATTGACCTGGCTTCTTCTAGGCCAAGCGTAGGACCAAGAAAAATGACGGCGGTCATTGCGCACCAGTCTTGGAAACAGCTGCCTGCCTGGCAAGCTCAGCCGCAGATCGGGCTCTTGGTCCTGGGCGGTAATAAGGGAATGACCCATAACCCTCTAGTCCAGGCACTACGACACGGATGACGGATACTCCGAATTCGGGCCAGGATAGATCGAACACCACCGCGCTATTTATACCGGATGCCACCAGCGAATCCAACAGGGCATGGCAATCTCCCTCAAAACTGTCCGTTGCCCTAGAACTGCGGGCAAATGGGATGGCGTGTTCCTTGTCGTCAGCAAGCTCCCGTATTTGCGAGATGGGACGTTGCCGCATCCTTCTGTGCTCGTAAGTCATCATGTCATCACGAGACCCCGCTATATAGACAGCTCGTGACTGTACCGCTTCCGTAAATGCACGAAGCATTGCAATTTCGGGATGTAGGTGGGCTCCATATCCGCGAAACAGCCCTGTAGAAGGGATGTCGTTGTCCATCAGGTAAACTTCATAGGTAGCCACATTGGTGTCGACGGTACAGTCGAACGCGATGGCTGAAATCCCCTTGGCCGATAGACGGGAAAGGAGTTCCTGTACGCTGTCATAGGGTATGGTAACGGTATCCAGCCTGGCGAGCAACGACAGGTCATACCCAGAAGCGATATTGGAGCAAGTAACCGAGTCTCTTTCGATTACCTCACTGAGTCCCGAACAGACTGCTTCGAGAAAGACATTTCCTGAAGCCAGACCATTTGAACCTATCTGAAAATTGAACCTAGCTGGCGTATCGCCCAAGGCAGGCACCATGGTAACCATCTCGAACGGTACAGCCATTTCGCGCTGCCCTATCAAGTCCCAGCCTATCGCCCATCTCTCTTCCACCTGTGGATTGAATAGTGAATGCAGCGACAGCGCAAGGAGATCGGGTTCCGGAAGCGTTATTCCGTCTGACAGGAGATCATTGTAGCTGGCCGTTACCATCTCGAACTGGAATCGCTGTTCCTCCTCTGCACAGAATAGCTCTATTCCTTCCATGGCAGCTGAAACCATTGCAGCCGACTTTGTAAAACCCTTACCGGAGGAATTCGACAGAGTGGGCGCATTCGGGCGCATGGCTAGGATAGTTGGTATCCCGATCCGATCCAGGCCCGTCACATCTGCCATACGCGTGATTCCCGCGCGAGGCAATACCGGAGCAATACGATCATGAGTTTCTTCGGGTGAGCAGACCCTGTGAGTCGACCCCTGATAGAGCTTGGCAGCGCGATGGGGCACCCCGCGATAATAAATTGGCTCTGTATGAGCGGTTGCGATGAGTTGTGAACGTAGCACTGTCTTGTTATTCATGGTGGCGGTAGGCTGTCTGCCGGGAATAGACGATGTTCAATACTCAATGCCCAGGGCTATGCTGTCGCCGGCCTGTGTCATGGATGATCTATCCTACCTACCTGCCCGGCGTACGTCACTGCTGGTGTAGCCGATCAAATGAATGCCGCGGCGGCGACTACTGTAGCCGCAAGAGTGACGCCGACACCTGTGGCAGTGCCCACACCACCCGCAACTTTCTCCAGATCCTCATCGGAGAGCTCCTCCACGCTGAGAGCCGCCTTGACGGCGCTCAGGTCAGAGGCACTCAGAGCGTAACCGGCCTCGTTCGCCATCTTCAGGCGCTCATCGGGCGAGGATGCCGATCCAAGTCTCCTCGCGAAGTCCTCATCGGTGGTTACACGCTCTGCAAATGCTCTTGCTGCTTCTTCGGTCATATCCGTTCCTTTCTCTGTTTTATATAGCCATGCACCATCTTATTGATACCATGGCCTCTCCATCCCTTTTGTGGAGAGCCCTTTTCCGGATCCGATAAGGCCTTGAGCGCCTTGGTCTAGCGTCTTGGTCTAGCGTCTTGGCCGTGACACCTTAGCGTAGTAGCCTTGGCCGTGACACCTTAGCCGTTACCGGAACCTACCGGTAATAGTACATGACCCTGGCCATGCCCGCTACGGTACTGGTACCTATATGCACCGATATGTACTTGACGCACGTGGCGTCGGGAGATTGCATGCATTAAGCCCAGGTAACAAATCAGTAGTATGTCAATAGTAGATAGATCCCCCAATGAGGTTACAGGGAATACTCCGTATTCTTTAAAATGCATACCTGCTCAGCATACGGAAAGACTGGCGCGACGCCGATACAGTCATTCAGGTCCTCCTTACCTTGGTTCCGTCCGGGCCGTCCTCCACCACCCACCCACGGCTGGCAAGCTCTGACCTGATCGCATCTGCTCGCGCCCAATCGCGATCTGCTCTTGCCTGGTCCCTTTCCCTGACAAGTCGATCGTCTTCCGCATCCAATCCGCTTGGACCCGGTTCCGTATTTTGGAGGGTGATACCCAGAGCGGCACAGAGCGCATTCACGGTCAACGCCATTCGCCTCGCTTCTTCGGTATCGCCTCTGTCCAAGGCTGTATTACCGCATTTGACCAGTTCAAAGATCCCGGCCAGCGCTCCGGGCGTATCGAGATCGCTGTCCATGCGAGCACAAAACCGGCTGACTGCATCCGGGAGCGCTCCGGCCGCCAGTGCGTCTTTTCTGGTGATCGACTGACTACTAATATCCACCGTCAAGCCGGAACCGCACCTTCTCGACATTGCATCCATCCTCGCTAATGCCTCTTCCGCGTCCTTGACCGTTCGCGGCGTCACCTCGAGCGGTGAGCGGTAGTGGGAACGCAACACCAGAAGCCTGTAGGCGCGGGGATCCGACTTGCTGAGAAAATCGCTCAATGAAGTGTAATTCCCCAGGGACTTTGCCATCTTCTCGCCACCGACAGTAACCCACCCGTTGTGCACCCAGTGATGGGCAAACCGCCTTCCCATCGCAATAGACTGCGCCCTTTCATTCTCATGGTGTGGAAAAGCAAGGTCAGCTCCGCCTCCATGAATGTCAAATCCCTCTCCCAATAATCCGAGAGACATAACGACGCACTCGGTGTGCCACCCAGGCCGCCCAAGGCCCCACGGAGAAGGCCATGATGGTTCGCCTGGTTTTGCCTTCTTCCACAGGACGAAGTCCAGCGGGGAGCGTTTCTCGGCATTACTCTGGACGCGGGCTCCAGCAGCAAGCGTTTCCGGCGCCTGGAGCGCAAGCAATCCGTAGTCCTTCACGGTGCTGGTATCGAAGTACACGCCATCAGATATTTCGTATGCATTCCCGCGTGAAGCCATCTCGTCTATCGCGTCCACCATCTGGTTCACGTAACCGGTGGCATGGGGGGCCTCGCTCGGTCTTGTCACCCCCAGGCTGTCCATCGCGGACCACCATACCTTCTCGAACTCGCCTGCAACCTGTTCGGGTGTGCGACCCTCCTGCTGCGCTTTGGTGATGATCTTGTCATCTATGTCTGTGATGTTGGATATGTAGCGTACCTCGTATCCGTCAAACTCGGCATACCGCCTCAGCACATCGAATACAAGAGCAAATCTCCCATGACCCAGATGAGGGACATCGTATACGGTGGGTCCACACACATACATGGATATGTGGCCTGCGTCCCGCGGGACAATCGGTTCCACCTTTCCCGTAGCAGTATCGTGAAGGGCAAGCACTCTCTCAAGATAACACCAAACGGCACATCGTTCGAAACGAGATGGACTATCCTGTATTTGCATGCATCGAATGGAAGAACCTGAAGTGGGCAAGAGCAAGACATTGGGGTCGCATGGCACCGCCAACCAGGCACCGGATCCCGGCGCACTGAGCCCCCGCATACTCGAACGACCAAGGATGCCTGTTGTGCCCGAACGTCCCTCGATCGAAGGATTGGAAGCAAAATGGCCTGACCGTTGGGAAGAGACCGGCATCTACCGCTTCGGCACCCCTAGAGGTAGGGCAGGGGTGTTTTCGGTGGATACGCCTCCTCCAACGGTGTCCGGATCGTTGCATCTGGGTCACATGTTCTCGTATACCCACACCGACACCATCGCCAGGTACAAGCGAATGCGAGGCTACCAGGTATTCTATCCAATGGGATGGGATGACAATGGGTTGCCCACAGAGAGAAGGGTGCAATCTTACTACGGGGTGTCCTGTGACCCGTCGATGAAGGCGGATCCATCATTCGTGCCACCGAGTGCACCTTCGAAGCCACCCAAATCGATAGCTCGTAGTAATTTCATCGACCTCTGCAACCAGCTCGCGTACCAGGATGAGCAGGTATTCGAGCGTCTCTGGAGGCATCTCGGCCTTTCGGTGGACTGGTCGCGCACCTATGCAACCATAGATCAAAGAACCCGCCGTATATCCCAGCTCAGCTTTCTCGAGTTGCTCGAACATGGCAATGTGTATGCTACCGCTGCACCCACGCTTTGGGATGTCGACTACCAGACGGCAGTCTCCCAGGCGGAGTTGGAAGACAGGACGATAATGGGCGCTTATCATCGTATAGCTTTTCGAGGACCGGATGGCCGGGCCATCGAGATAGACACAACCCGCCCGGAACTTCTGCCTGCCTGCGTAGCACTGGTGGCGCATCCTGACGACAGCAGGTACAGCCATCTGCTTGGATCGCATGCAGTGACGCCACTCTTCGGTGTTCGAGTTCCCATACTTCCCCATGTCCTCGCAGATCCCGAAAAAGGTACAGGCATAGCGATGGTCTGCACCTTCGGTGACCTTACGGATGTCATCTGGTGGCGCGAATTGTCCTTGCCATTGAGGGACATCGTGGCTCGAGATGGCAGGTTGCTGGAAGTCGCCTGGGGGGATCCTGGCTGGGAGTGCGAGAATGCGGCTTCAGCCTCTCGTCTGTACAGAGAGATAGTGGGGCTGCCTGTGGCCAAAGCCCGTACAAAGATCGTCGAACTACTGGAACGAGACGGCTCTCTCCTGAGCGATCCTGCTCCCGTCACCCACGCGGTCAAATACTATGAGAAGGGAGACCATCCACTAGAAATAGTCACTTCAAGGCAGTGGTACATCCGGACCCTGCATCTGAGAGACCGTCTGATGGAGCTTGCTCGGCAACTGGAGTGGCATCCGCCACACATGGTGCATCGCCTGGAAGCGTGGATAGAAGGACTGAACTCCGACTGGAACATATCGAGGCAGCGCCACTTCGGGGTACCGTTCCCGCTATGGTACCAGGTGATGGATGATGGCACGGTGGATTACAATCACCTGCTCCTGCCGGATCCATCCTCACTGCCTGTGGACCCGTCTTCCGATGTTCCCCCTGGATTTGCGGAAAGCTCCAGGGGCATGCCTGGCGGATTCGTAGCTGATCCCGATGTCATGGACACCTGGGCTACCTCATCATTGACTCCTCAGATAGCAGGAGGATATATGACCGATCCCGATCTGTTCTCGAGTGTATTTCCCATGGATCTACGTCCCCAGAGCCACGAGATCATACGGACATGGCTATTTTCCACGGTCGTACGATCTGAACTGGCAACCGGAACTCTCCCCTGGAAGCACGTGGCGATATCAGGCTGGGTGCTGGATCCTGATCGCAAGAAAATGTCCAAGTCCAAAGGTAACGTGGTGACCCCACTGCCGCTGCTGGAACAGTATGGACCAGATGCGATACGGTACTGGGCAGCTTCTGCCCGGCCAGGCGTGGATACCGCTGTAGACGAAAACCAGATGAAAGTTGGCAGGCGATTGTCAATCAAGCTTATCAACGCGTCCAAGTTTGTTCTCACCAGGATCGCAGACGTACTCCATGATGACACAGGCGCAGATATGACCATCCATAGCAGTAATGACCCTGTGCAACGCTCATCCACTGCCTTCTCCAGTCTATCCGCAGACAAGATCACCATGCCCGTGGATCTATCCATGCTTGCCTGCCTGCAGGAAGTGCTAAATACGACAACAACGTCATTCGAGGGTTTCGATTATGCCAGGGCGCTGGAACAGACGGAGGCGTTTTTCTGGCACTTCTGTGATGACTACCTAGAACTGGTAAAAATTCGCTCTTACGGCAATAAATCAGTGGAAGGTACCCTGAGCGCCCTCTCTGCGCTGGCGACAGCCCTCTCGGTACTGCTCAGGATGTTTGCGCCGTTCCTTCCATTTGCATCTGAAGAGGCGTGGTCCTGGTGGCATGATTCATCAATCCACCTTGCCCCCTGGCCAGAGCCATCCGAGTTTCCTTCTGTATCTGCAAAGACAGGTCGCGAGCTTTTCAATGCGGCCGCCACCTTGCTTTCGATGGTACGCAAGCACAAATCAGCCAACAAGTGCTCGATGCGGACCAACGTAAAAGAGCTACGCGTGACTGCGCCACCTGACTATCTCGACATGCTCGAGTACTTCGAGGACGATGTCAAGGCTGCTGGGAATATAGACAAGCTGACCACCAATCAGGGAGACGCGTTATTGGCCGATGCCGTCATGGGGGAGTGATTGGCCGGTAATGGCTCTCGATGCGTGCTCGCATGCACAATAGTTCCAACTAATCGTGCATTATTCACCAAGTGACGCTACAGTCTATATACATGACCAAGAATCCCCAAGCCCCAGATCGCAACCTTGCCATGGAATTGGTAAGGGTGACCGAAGCAGCCGCAATGGCTGCGGGTAGATGGATGGGAAGAGGTGACAAGGAAGGCGCCGACGGAGCAGCAGTAAACGCCATGCGTATCGTACTGCAGACAGTATCGATGGACGGTATCGTGGTAATAGGCGAGGGCGAGAAGGACAACGCTCCAATGCTCTACAACGGAGAGAAAATTGGAGACGGCACCCCCCCGCTCACCGATATAGCGGTTGACCCTATTGATGGCACGACCCTTACTGCCCTGGGTCGCGGAGGCGCGCTTGCCGTCATTGCAGTATCGGAACGGGGCACGCTGTTCAATCCGGGACCATGCGTATATATGGAGAAAATTGCAGTGGGACCTAAAGCTGCTGGTTGCATAGATATAAATGCAACGCCTGCAGAGAACTTGGAGGCAGTGGCGAAAGCACTTGGCAAGTCAGTACGGGACGTTACCGCGGTTATTCTAGAAAGAGACAGGCATGAGCAGCTGATATCACAAGTACGCGCCACTGGCGCAAGGATAAAGCTGATCAGTGACGGAGACGTGGCGGCTGCAATTTCCACCTCCTGGCCGGAATCGGGAGTAGACATTCTCATGGGAATAGGAGGTACGCCGGAAGGCGTCATATCGGCAGTAGCGCTCAAATGCATCGGGGGAGAGATGCAAGGAAAGCTCTGGCCTCGCAATGATGAAGAGCGTAGGATGGCCGTGGATGCAGGGTACAGACTGGATGCGGTACTGTCAACCAACGACCTCGCACGAGGGGACAACTGCTTCTTCGCCGCGACAGGCATCACCGACGGAGAGTTCCTCCAAGGAGTACGCTACTATGATTTCGGTGCCACCACACAGTCGATCGTGATGAGGTCACGATCAGGCACAGTGCGCCTGCTGCACTCCAGGCATAGGCTTGCCAAGCTGAATGCGTTCTCGGAGATTGCATTTGACTGACGGTCCCGGCACATCCGTGGTCGGTCAAGGTAAGCCTCCAAACTCTGCATAGGCAACGCTTCACACACCGTCGTCACCCGAACTGAGAAAGACATGCCTGCCTAGTACCAGGGGGCTCCACGCGCGATAACTCCCACACAGGACAGTGTGGGAGTTATCTTCATTAGCAAGAAGATTTGCTATATGTTGGCGTTGAGAAACATGTGTATCAGCGAATGGAACTGCCTCCACCGGCTGAAATAGATGATGCACCATGCCCTGATACTCCAGTGGATGTAGTCGCCGGTCCTGTGCCGGAGGCGTGGCTACTCACCGAACCACCAGCCGAAGCCCCCGCTCCAGCCGAGGACGATCCACTGCCTACACCGGAGGGCTTGCCTGTGCCGGAGGCGTGGCTACTCACCGAACCACCAGCCGAAGCCCCCGCTCCAGCCGAGGACGATCCACTGCCTACACCGGAGGGCTTGCCGCCACCCACACCGGAGGGCTTGCCTGTGCCGGAGGCGTGGCTACTCACCGAACCACCAGCCGAAGCCCCCGCTCCAGCCGAGGACGATCCACTGCCTACACCGGAGGGCTTGCCGCCACCCACACCGGAGGGCCTACTCCCAAACCCAGGAGTCACCGAAGAGCAGAACTTGGTAATACTCATCCCAGCCTTCTGAGCTGCATCGGACAGATTCCTGAGTGCGATATCATTTGCACTGGTATTCCCCTTGGTGGCCGCATATGCATGGCACAGGCCGTAGGCGGAAGCTCCACTTGCCGTGGGGCCAACCGCCTTGGCATTATGCGATGTAGCGGTACTGCTGGTGCTCGTACTGTTGCTGCCAGACGTACTGGATGTGGTCGAGGACGATTGCGTTGTACCGGAGCCGGAACTGCTAGATGGTTTGGGAATGGATATCCCTACATGCGACAGAGCGCTGGACAGTGGTTTCTGTATCGATGACGGCAGTGAACCGGTAGCCGCTGCTGCGCCACCACCTGCTACAACGACCGCTGCTACGCCTGCCGCCACTTTTGCACTGAGCAACTTTGCTGATATTTTTCCTATCATGGTCTTTCTCCCTATTGCCTTTCTCCCGAGCCGGGTGATTCCTTTACTGACTTGGATGCTGGGAACCGCCCGAACGGCAGCAGACATGGTAGCAACAGCATGCTCACGCCCCACTAGTTCAGAGGCCTGTGCAGGAGCCTTGGCGGCTCTCACCAGACCCGCTGCCCTAGCGAGGCTAGGGGGTGCGTCCTCAGGGTGCATGAGGCCATTGAGCAACCTGTCCACTGTGCTGTCGTCAAGCGGTTTCCCAAACATCACACCCTTCCAATCGCCGGAGATGCCAAAAGCGTTACACTTTCATCGAATTTTCTCATAAGTGTCTCTCTACCTCGTACTTTGTAATGCTCGCGAAAATGCAGCATGGCCATTGTCTCCCAACACCCGCCCGTAGTGCCTGCGGCGTACCTGGATAAGATCATCGCTTCCCCATTCCTCTCTTGCCTACTCTCTTCACTTGGGATTCCAGGCCGGCACCAGATTCTTCAGACATGTGCCGTAAGGCCCTATGCTGGAGCACCCTGACCGTTCCCGGTCGCTTGCCGGTAATCTCGGCAACCTCCGCTACGCTCAGCCCACCTAGTACTCGCAGCACAATCACCTCGGCCTGGTCCTTAGGAATGCCGGCAGTCAGCCTGCTGATCGCTTCCTGCGCAGAGAGCGAATCCACCGCCTCTTGCGCCATGTCGCCGCCACTCCCGTACACATACAGTGATTCAGGAACAACATAGACAGTCCGGTTGCGGGAACGTTTCCTGCGCTCGTCAATGACACGCCGGCGGGCAATGGTAAAGAGCCAGGCTTTGAAGTGCTGCTGATCTCCCTTGAATCTCTTGAGATTCTGAGCCACTGCAAGCCATACGTCGCCTTCGATGTCTGCCGCCTCACGTAGTTCCTCCCAGTTCAGGTACCGAAGAAGGGACGGGTGGTAGGTATCGTATAGCCATGACACCCCCTCGTTGTCTCCCTGCCTGGCTAGAGCAAGCGCCTGGTCGAAATCACCTACCATGTGATGCAATATAACATCACTGGCCTGTGCATGATGCGATCACCCGAAGACCCGGTTGGATCCGGTTGCAGAAGCGTCAAGCTCATGCCAGGCACGTTTAGAATTGTATTCGTTTACGACTGTCCAGGAAGGGATAGATCTATGGCTGCACTGCAACAGGTGCCGATACGGTGACCACCTCACCGTCCACCTCGACAAAGCCCCCCTGCTCGAGAACTGCACTCCTGCCAAACCCAGATCCAGACCCAGACCCAGAGACAGAGACAGCGGCGGCGGCATCCTCCCCACCCGACGAACCGGTGCCGGCGCTGGAAAACACGACGGTACCACCCGTAACGAGCGCTGCAACGAGAGGTATGTGCCCCGAAAGAAATGTTGTATCGCCATCGACAGTCCTTACGGCCACCGCGTCGGTCTCGCCTTCGAAAAGGACACCGTCCGGTGTCACCAGCCTACCTATCACTTGTACTTCTCGAGTCTCGGTCTCGTCACCGGAAGATGCCAACAACTACCTCTCATCGGCCTACCTACCATCTTCTCTCCACGGATTGCACTACCGGCAACATGTCTCAACCAGCCTGCTTCTCAAGTTCACGCGCCTTGGCCAGCACCGACTCTACGCCGCCTACATTGAGGAATGCCTGCTCGGGTACATCGTCGAGTTCGCCATTGACCAGAGCCTCGAATGACTCCACGCTCTCCTCGACCGGAACGTATATCCCTGGAATACCCGTGAACACCTCGCCAACAAAGAAAGGTTGCGACAGGAATCTCTGGATCTTGCGGGCCCTCGACACCACAACGCGGTCATCTTCCGACAGCTCATCGAGACCCAATATCGCGATGATATCCTGCAGCTCCATATAACGCTGCAACACTTCCTGTACCCTTCTGGCAATAGCATAGTGCCGCTCACCCACTATATCGGGTGCCAGGATGTTCGACGTAGAGGCAAGCGGATCGACAGCAGGATAGATCCCGAGTGCGGCTATCTGCCGGGAAAGCTCCGTAGTCGCATCGAGATGCGTAAAGGTAGTGAACGGAGCTGGATCGGTGTAGTCGTCAGCTGGAACGTATACAGCCTGCAGGGAGGTAATAGAGCGACCTTTGGTGGAGGTGATCCTTTCCTGGAGTTCGCCCATCTCATCCGCGAGGGTTGGCTGGTACCCAACGGCTGCCGGCATACGGCTGAGCAACGTGGATACCTCGGACCCGGCCTGGACAAAGCGAAATATATTATCCACGAACAATAGTACGTCCTGATTCTTCACGTCCCTGAAATACTCTGCCATCGTCAGCGCAGCCAGACCCACCCGGAACCTGACACCGGGCGGCTCGTCCATCTGGCCGTAGACCAAGGCAGCCTTCGATATCACCCCGGACTCCTGCATCTCCAGCCAGAGATCGTTGCCTTCCCTGGTTCGTTCTCCCACGCCTGCGAACACGGACACGCCACCGTGCTGCGTGGCGACACGATTGATCATCTCCATGATGAGAACGGTCTTTCCTACTCCTGCTCCACCAAACAGTCCTATCTTGCCACCTTGCACGTAAGGTTCCAGCAGGTCGATTACCTTGATTCCAGTCTCGAATACCTGCGACCTAGGCTCCAGTTCATCAAAATTGGGAGCCGGCCTGTGTATCTCCCAGCGGTCCTCCACTTCACCAATGGAGTCTGTGTCGAGTGGCTGGCCGAGCACATTGAATACGTGACCCAATACAGCATCACCTACCGGAACGGTCAACCCGTGGCCGAGGTTGCGCACGGGAGCACCACGCTGCAACCCGTCGGTCGGCTTCAGGCAGATGCATCTTACCCTCCCCTCCCCTATCTGCTGAGCCACTTCGGCCGTAATGGTGACCAAATTGCCATCCAACGTAAGATCCACCTCTACGGCCATCTGTATCTCGGGCAACGCGTGTGGCGGGAACTCCACATCGATGACCGGTCCCGTAATCGCGACTATCCTGCCCTCCGGCCTGTTGCCATTGACAGTGCCATCTCTTCCGCTGCTGTTCTCCGTATTGTCAGGACGACTCATCCTTATTCCTCTCGCTCATCAATCACCAACCAGTACAATGCCCCATCATACGGCCTCATCGGATACGGATGCCTGTCTGAGCGCCTCAGCACCCCCTACAATCTCCATGATTTCGGTGGTGATGGCATCCTGCCTAGCCCTATTGACCGCACGGGTAAGAGCCTTGATCAATTCATCCGCATTATCCGTCGCTGCAGCCATGGCCCTCTGGCGTGCCGAGTGCTCGCTTGTAGCTGCTTCGAGTAGCGCCATGAATACAGCCGCCTCGACATACCTGGAAATCACCAGAGGCAGTAATTCGCTGGGTTCCGGTTCGACCTCGAGATATCCATTGCGTGACCTGTAGAGTGCCGAATGCGCATACGGCGAATCCTGTATCTCCCACGTAACGGAACCATCGCCTGCAGAGCTTGCAGAGCCTGCAGAGCCTGCAGAGCCGGCTGGAGTCCCTCCAGGGGTACCGGAATGCGCGCCTCCATCACCAGGCAACTGGTTCTTCACGTCATCCCAGCCTGGCGGTGGAGCGATCGGCAGTATGCGCCGCACCTCCACCACCTGCGATCCTGCTGACCTGAAACGGGTGGAAACCAGATCTATCTCGCCCACCTCACCAGCCAGAAACGGCTCCAGCAGGGAATCGGTGACCGCCGATGCATTTTCGAATGTAGGCCTGTCCGAGAAACCCATGAATGAAGCCGCCAGTTCTTGGCCACTAAACCGGAAAAATGACAGCGCCTTCTTCCCTACCGCACACACGCGGTACTGCCTGCCTGCCGCCATGATCTCGTCGAAAAGGCGGGTAGTTGCTCGCAATACCGAGATGTTGTACCCACCGCATAGGCCCCTGTCGGCAACTACCGGACACACGAGTACAGGACGATCTCCTGCATCAGTGTACATGCGTGCATCCTGACCACCTTCATGCACTGCACTTTGCAGCACCGTGTACATCGCAGCTTCGTATGGTACAGCCGCCTCCAGGCGTGTTCTGGCTTTCATGATCCGCGAAGCAGCTATCAATTCCATGGCACGCGTGATCTTCTTGGTGGCCTGGACGCTCTTTATGCGGCGACGCAGTACTCGCTCCTGCGCGCCTGGCAACTTAGGAAGCCTCCACGTCGAAGGTTCTCTTGAAGTCTTCGATGGCTGACTTGAGCGCCGTCTCGTCCGGCAGGGTGCCTGATTCACTTATATGGGCAACCATGTCTGCATGCTGCGCGCTCATATACTTCAACAATCCAGCCTCGAATCGTCTGACCTCAGAAGTAGGGATGTCATCGACATAGCCGTTGGTTCCGACATATACCACAAGCACCTGCTCAGCCACGGCCATGGGAGAGTGCTGGGGCTGTTTGAGCAACTCGGTCAGGCGATATCCACGTTCCAACTGGGCCTGAGACACCTTGTCCAGCTCAGATCCGAACGTAGCGAACGACTCGAGTTCCCTGAACTGCGCCAAGTCGATCTTCAGCGTACCTGATACCTGCTTCATGGCTTTGATCTGAGCATTCCCCCCTACCCTCGAAACAGAGATACCCACGTTCATGGCGGGACGTACGCCGGCGTAAAACAGCTCCGTCTCCAGGTACACCTGGCCATCGGTAATGGAAATGACATTTGTAGGGATATACGCGGACACATCACCTGCCTTGGTCTCGATGACAGGGAGCGCGGTGAGGGAACCGCCACCTAGGGCCTCAGAAAGCCTGGCTGCACGTTCCAGCAAGCGGCTGTGCAGGTAAAAGACATCGCCAGGGTATGCCTCACGGCCAGGCGGACGGCGCAGTAGCAGCGACAGCTGGCGATATGCCTCCGCCTGCTTGGAAAGATCGTCATAGACGATAAGGGCATCCTCTCCGTTCTCCATCCAATGTTGCCCCATTGCACAGCCACCGTAGGGTGCCAGGTATTTGAACGGCGCAGGCTCTGAAGCAGGAGCGGAAACCACCACTGTGTAATCCAGTGCGCCGTGCTCCGCAAGGGTGGCGACCGTGCTCGCCACAGACGAACCTTTCTGTCCCACGGCCACATATATGCACTTCACGCCCTGGCCCTTCTGGTTGATAATGGTGTCAACGGCTACGGTCGTCTTGCCGGTCTTACGGTCCCCGATGATGAGCTCTCTCTGACCGCGCCCTATGGGAGTCATCGCATCTATCGCCTTGATCCCCGTCTGCAGGGGCTTCGAGACCGGTTGGCGATTGACCACTCCAGGCGCCTGGATCTCCAGACGCCGGTACTCTCCTGATTGCACGGGCCCTTTTCCGTCTATGGGCTCGCCAAGAGCATTTACCACCCTACCCAGTAGCCCGTCCCCTACTGGAACCGAGAGTATCCTGCCAGTCGCACGTACCATCTGGTCCTCTTCTAGGTGCTCATCACTACCGAGGATGACCGCTCCTATGACGTCTTCTTCCAAGTTGAGAGCGATCCCGAGGGTACCGTCCTCGAACTCGAGCAACTCGTTCACGCCTACTTTAGGTAGGCCAGATACCCTTGCAACTCCATCACCCACTTCCATAATACGACCTACCTGCTCCACTGAAGCTGCCGGAACGTCTCCGGCCAAGTGACGCTGCAATACAGCCTCGATCTCGCCAGCATCGATCATCAATTCAGTCATAAGCCTCTCCTTTCATAGAATCCAGCAAAGCAGGAACCAGGAATACCGTATCCGCTGCGGCCACTATGCCGCAGCCCGTGAACTTTCATAGAATCCAGCAAAGCAGGAACCAGGAATACCGTATCGTAGCTTGCCGCGTAGCGACCCTGCAATGGAACATACCGCTCGGCAATCTCGCTTTCCTGTGCTGCCATACCCTGCCCGGCGGCGCAACATCCACGATCGAAGTGTATCCCGGTATGCCTCATCGGCCGGTACTCGCCATACTCCGCTCGACAGCCTCGCGGGCTGCTTCCATCCCGAGCAACGGAGTGCCCAGGGCCTCCAGGTACCGCCTTGCGGTCGAGTCCACGACCAGGTCCCCTATGCGCACGATTACGCCACCAAGCAGATGGCCGTCCACTGCAACCTGCATATCCACCGGCCGGCCGACCACGTCCCTCAATACCTGCCGGAGCAACTCAGACTCCTCCTCTGACAGCGCCATCGCAGATTGTATTCTCGCTATACGCCAGCCCCGTACGACAGCAATCTTCTCTGCCAGCCATTCCAGAGCGGACCCAAGATCTCTGGACCTCGAGGACAGCGAATGCACCACCATCCGTAGAGTTTCCTGCCGAACCCTGCCTACAAGCAGTTCGGTCATGGCGCCACGCCTCTCCAGCAGCGGTACCGACCTGTCTATTAGCGAGTATCCAAGACCTTTGTGGCTCTGGAGCAACCTGGCAACCGAGAGAATCTCTTCTTGGATGATCGCGAGGTCATCCGTGCTGTCAACATCATCAAGCACCCCTTCACAGTATCCCTCGAGGTAACCCCGGCTTGCCAGGCGGGAGAGTCTCGCCTCTTCCAAACCTGCAACCACTGCCATGACCCGATCCGCCGCGCCGACCCAGCCCTGGACCCCACTTTTTGGCAGCTGAACCTGCTCTGCGACAACCTCGCCGATCCAATTCACCATCTCCGCCAGCTCTCCGAAGGCAACTGGCAAATCCGCAGCCGCCTCCTCGGCAACAGTGCGAAGAAGCGCGCGCCGAGCATGGATTCCTATCCGGTCGCCGATAAGATCGCCTAATATATCGCGCCGTACAGTAACGCCTATGCCTGCGTCAGTCAATACGCTGAAAATTAATGGAGTAGAGGTTACAAAATGATTGCAGGAAGATATATCAGACGACACCTCGTCCAGCCCGCCCGAAGCAACTGCAGGTTCGACGACTGCATGCACGTATCCTTTGAGTGAAGGATTCATCAGTATGATTCTCTTGGCACTAGGGCTACCTCACGGACTCCCCGGCCACCCCTGCCACCCTGAATGCAGCAACCGACTCCTCCACGAGATCACGGTGACGTTCAGGATCGATCTCCCGAGCTACCACCCTGGCGGCAAGCGACATTGCCAGTTCGCCCATCCTGGCGGACAGCTCATCGATTGCCATAAGCCTGGCCCTCTCTATCTCCGACTCTGCTGCGGCAACCAAGCGCTCGAATTCGGCCTGCCCCCTGTGCTCACCGTCGGTACGTAATTGGTCTGCAGTACGATTGGCTTGCGCAACTATCTCCCTAGCCTTGTCGCGCGCATCACTAAGCATCGTATCACGATTCTTGCGTATTTCCTCGGCTTCCTTCTTTGCTTCGCTTGCCGCATCGAGAGATGATTTGATAATTGCCTGGCGTTCCTTTACCTTTCCATCCACCCAGGGAAGCACCCAGATCGCAAGTACCGCCAGCGTAAGGATAAAGGCTCCTACCTCGACAATTATGGTGCCGTTCGGAACGAGAAAGTTGCTTGCCAAGAGCGGGAACACTGCCATTGGAGCGTGATATGCGATCACTTCTTGTAAAGAGAAAAGACAAAGAGCGCAGTGAAGGCAAGATTGATGAAGTACATAGCCTCCACCAAGCCCACCGTCAAGAACATGATCGTGAAAAGACGCCCCTGTGCCTCAGGCTGGCGCGCAACGCCGGCTATCGTCTGGCTACCAGCCAAACCATCACCTATCGACGCTCCGATGGCTCCGCCTCCAAGAGCCATCCCGCCACCAATCATTGCTCCAGCCAGCTTGATCGCATCTGCTGTCGTGCTGGTAGTAGTCGCCATGTCTATCTCCTTTTTACTGGTTGTATTACTGGTTGCCTGCCCGATCTCAACCCATCCGCTTGATCCGCCGGCTCGGTCGATTATGCTAGCCTATAACAAGGCAGCGTGCAAACTCCACCGAAGAAGGTTTTTATCATTAATAGATCCCTCCGTGCAGCTTGAACCCCAGTGCTCAGTGGGCAGAGACATGAAGATGGCAGGTGCTGGCATCCGAATAGGCCTAAGTTGCTTCCTATCCATTGACTTGAGTGCATAGGTCATCGGTACGACAGCACGTTATTCCTGCCTGGCTGCATATACCGATGAGGACCTGCACAGGTCGACTGGATGATTCCTCCCGTATGAGCATCCAGTGAATGCTGACGCAGTTCGATATACCTGCTGTATCATCGCTGGGATCACTGGCCGTTCCAATACTGAGCAATCATGGCGATACCCCACGGCATGGGCATGGTATTGCCCCAATTCTGCCCAATGCGAAGTCCCGTAACCGTCCCTCTGACGGCAAACGATGCCCCATTCTGCGGGTTGCCGTTGGTCTGGATGGCCTGTAGTCCATATGTATTGAAGTTCATACCCGCCGTATTCCACGAGCCGTTCAGCCCGCAATAGGTCGGGCAACTGTCGCCAACAGATATCTGCACCGGTCCAAATGTGTCGTTGACGCTGTCGCCCTCCTGGCGACCATCCCCCTCCACCTGGAAGAACAGCCTAGGCGTGAGATACATGGGAAACTCTGCTATCGGACTGGCGTTCACGGAAAACACAGCCTCATTTACAGGACTCGCCCACCACTCGAGAGTGATCTGATACGGCGAATGAGAAGCCGGCTGTATATAACTATGCGAGAAATTACCGCCTTCGACCCTCTCCCACATGAACCATGGATCCCCCTTGGACGTAGGGCTTGTGGTATCGCTTTGGATGCCTACAGATACGGCATCACTGTGAGCGTCATGGACATTGATAAAAGCACTGTACCCGCTGCCTGATCCGTTTTCGGTTACCGTATCGGTATAGGTAAAGTAAGGGTTACCGTCTGGGAGGACCGCTGACTGCTGGATAAACTGTATGTTCTCGAAGGTAACATCGCATATGTCTCCCGTCTCGCGGGCTGCTCCGAGGAAAGACACAGATGGAGCATCCATCAGCACCGGGTAGTACCCCAAGGTCACCTGGCCATCCATATTGAACTCTATTCCATGCAAGTTCCAGGTGACCGTGATCTTGTGATCGGTGCCGGACACTGCGCCAGGGGGCCAGTATCCTCCCACTGGTACTCCATTGGCAGCGCCCTCCACCATGATTGTCGTGCCAACCGGCGATACACCAGGATCGTGAATCAAGCCAAACGCGATATAATTGGTGGGGTTATCCCAGAACTGCACCAGCGCCTTGTATCCGGTTCCCGCCCCATAGGAGCACTGGCCAGCCGGACAGTAGGTGGCTTGCATTAGAAAACTCAAGCTGCCGGAGCTCGGTACCCTATTTATGGTGGTGGCCCCAGCCTGGTAGTTCACCGGCCCGGTTCCCCAGGCCCCTGCCGTAACCCTCCTGCCCCAAGCATGAACGGTGCTGTAGTGTGGCGATACCTCAGCGTAAAGTCCAGGGTCCCAAGAATATGGGGCCGCAGGCAGTGGACCACCCGAAACCAGCATGGAACGAGCAGGTGGTGAAAGCAGCAAGCTAGATCGCCCGCCAAGCCTAGCATGTCCATGTTCAGAGCGCCCAAGCGCGCCATATGCTGATGTCATGCTTGCCAGGTTGCCTGCAACGACAATAATAATCGCGCAAGCATAAACCAGCACCGGTAATTTAACGATCCTTTTCACCAGCACGCTCCTTTGCTTTTCCCTGACTCGCCGGCTCATCCTGCCCCAGGCAACTACAACCAGGACACCCGACCGTATTATTCATCATTATTCATCATTATTCATCATTATTCGTCACATTTCTTGCATTCCTTGATATACTGCCCACGGTCCTTTTCGGCTCTTCGGATTTCAAGGGGGTTGAAAGGTTCTGATATGTACTCGTATGATGGAGTCGGACCCGCAGAAGATGGCTGCACTGTTGCTTGGGATCCCCGGGGCAAGGGTCATCGAGCTTATCGTTGGCGTGGCAGATGACATGGAAGGGATCAGCCACCTGGATGGGCATCGGCCAGCGTGGTGTCGAAGACTGCCTTGTAGGTGCCTGAGAGATCGAGCGTCGCCCGCTCGATTCCCTGCCGCCATTCCTCGCTACGCCCATCTATCCACTCTGTTACGGCCTTTCTGCTTCGACTGTCGCAGTCCGGCTCGGCGCAACACCATCGCCTCTTGTGCCAGTGGAGCCTCGTGGGCTTGCCGAAGGCCGGGAGATCGACCAGGACTACCTCACGCCAACCCTTAAGGCGCGCCTTGGCACCACAGCTTGGACAGCAGACCAGCTCTGCGAGCTTCTCTACATGGAGATCCACGACAGCACCGGATATGTTCACGCCGAGAACCGAAACATCAGGGAGTCCAACAACGAGCTTCAGCACCTTCTTCGGATCGGTCTCGAGTTCTGTCGGTAGGTTACGGGAACGGGGCATTAAAAGATTAGGGCACCGTGAATGCCTCAGATCGTGGACCTCGTTACCCCCCGCAAATCCGAAGTCCTAACAATCTTCCCTACTTAATCAATATTCCGATGATCAGAAGGAGTACTCCGATCAAACCTACGAAAAGAAACACCCAGCGCAGATACAGGTAAACGATGTACATGCCGCCTGCATAATTCGCTGGACCGGTTTTCTTCACTCCGCTCCATCCGCGCCGGGTGACGAGGAACGCGATGCCAGCACTGAAGAGAAAAACAACCGTGAGGCTTCGTCCGATCTTCACCAAGCCGGAAACTTCAGCAATGACATGACCATGAAAAAGCTCAGCGAAAACACTCATGACTGTCGGCACGCGCTGTTGGAATCAAACGGTGACGGAATGAGTCCGGCGAGCCCAAGAAACGCTCTGACCAGATCAGTACTCGGAGATCCAGGGTAAGCCATTACAATCGACCAACCGACGGTAGCGACATCCCAGGCACATGTCGCGTTCAATGCATTGAAGCAATCCACTGCTGTCTGTGCGACACCTCCGAGAACTGACAGCGCCCCCCCAGCAGTGGCGGCTGTCACTTCATATTCCGTCGTTCCTGCCCCGATCGATACAACCACTGGCATATCGGCACGAAAAGTGACCGCTGTCGTGACGCCCACTGTGATAAGCGCCCCAACACCAGCAGCGAGACCCGCGACCGACTTGACAACCCCTCCGACTGATTCACCTCCACCACCATCCGGTCCGCCAACAGCACCGGACAAGCAATTGCCCTGTGTCCAGAAGGACCCGCTAAAGATATTAGAGTTGCACAGTCCCAAGGGATCCGTCAGGTTGACAGGATCCCCTCCTACATACGCATAGGGCT
>JAKBVZ010000001.1:0-7449 GCA_021841005.1 Actinomycetes bacterium
GATCAGCAACGCCGGGGTGAATACGTTCCCGGGCCTTGTACACACCGCCCGTCACACCACGAAAGTCGGCAGCACCCGAAGCCGGTGGCCCAACCAGTTTTCTGGAGGGAGCCGTCGAAGGTGGGGTTGGCGATTGGGGTGAAGTCGTAACAAGGTAGCCGTACCGGAAGGTGCGGCTGGATCACCTCCTTTCTAGGGAGTCATACCGGCTTAGCCGGTGACAACCGAGTCGATCACTGGTTATAAAGCTGTTATGGTATTAGTTGTCTGGAAGTTGCAGGTCGAGCTTGTATTGAGCTGCGATGATGAGGATTGCAAAATGCTATTACAGCGATGTATGGCTGTTCCGTTTTGAGGGAGCGATTGCTCTCTCTGCACAGTTGAAGTACTGCCTTTATATACTTTCCGAACTGGTGGGCAGTACCTATCGGCTATGTCGAACCGCTTTGTGGGTCAGACGTGTGTTCATTGAAAACTCCATAGCGAGCACGATATTAAAACTAATTTCAATTAGTTCTTCCAAGCTACTAAGAGCAAACGGCGGATGCCTTGGCGTCTGGAGCCGACGAAGGACGTGGGTGGCTGCGATAAGCCACGGGGAGCTGTCTACCGAGCATTGATCCGTGGATTTCCGAATGGGGAAACCTGACATCTCATGATGTCACTCCGGTCTGAATGTATAGGACCGGTAGAGGGAGACCGAGGGAACTGAAACATCTAAGTACCTCGAGGAAAGGAAAGCAACAGCGATTCCCTGAGTAGCGGCGAGCGAAACGGGAATAGCCCAAACCAGCATGGTGTTAAAGCCTGGCGGCGTTGCCATGTTGGGGTAGCGGGAGACGAGAGAAAGGGCGTCAGACTTTTCACGGAGTTACAAAATCTTCATCTAGCAGAAGCGATCAGGAAAGTCGCTCCATAGAGGGTAACAGACCCGTATGCGACAGGTGTAAGATCTCCGCTCGTCCACCCAAGTAGCGCCGGATCCGGGAAAGCCGGCGTGAATCTGCGAGGACCACCTCGTAAGGCTAAGTACTCCCAGACGACCGATAGCGAACTAGTACCGTGAGGGAAAGGTGAAAAGTACCCCGGGAGGGGAGTGAAATAGTACCTGAAACCGTTTGCTTACAATCAGTCAGAGCGTAGCTGGCGCCCACCTGCGCAAGCGCTGTTATATTTCGGTATGACAGTTGCTGCACGTGGGCCTACGTCAGCCGTGATGGCGTGCCTTTTGAAGAATGAGCCAGGGAGTTACCGTATGTGGCGAGGTTAACCCGCGAGGGGTAGCCGGAGCGAAAGCGAGTCCGAATAGGGCGTTCAGTCGTATGCGGTAGACCCGAAGCCGAGTGAGCTAGCCATGGGCAGGCTGAAGCGAGGGTAAGACCTTGTGGAGGGCCGAACCCACTCCGGTTGAAAACGGAGGGGATGACCTGTGGTTAGGGGTGAAAGGCCAATCAAACTCGGTGATAGCTGGTTCTCCCCGAAATGCATTTAGGTGCAGCGTCAGGCGTTCAGCATCGGAGGTAGAGCACTGAATGGGTTAGGGGGCCTACAAGCTTACCGACCCCAATCAAACTCCGAATGCCGATGCTCCAGAGCCTGGCAGTGAGACCACGGGGGATGAGCTCCGTTGGTCGAAAGGGAAACAGCCCAGACCGCCAGCTAAGGCCCCTAATTCTTGACTAAGTGGAAAACGTTGTGGAAACGCAAAAACAGCCAGGAGGTTGGCTTAGAAGCAGCCACCCTTTAAAGAGTGCGTAATAGCTCACTGGTCGAGTGGTTCTGCGCGGACAATGTAACGGGTCTCAAGTCAAGAGCCGAAGCTGCGGGTTCTCGTTCCGCCTGTATCGCCATATACCTTCGTGGTATGTAGCCATGCAGGAATCACGGACGGGAGCGGTAGGGGAGCGTCGAGCATGCAGAGAAGCGGTGGTGTAAACCGACCGTGGAGTGTGTTCGAGTGCGAATCCTGGTATGAGTAGCGAGAGAGGGGTGAGAAACCCCTCCGCCGGAAGCCCAAGGGTTCCTGGGCAAGGCTAATCCGCCCAGGGTAAGTCGGGAGCTAAGGCGAGGCCGAGAGGCGTAGCCGATGCACAACCGGTTGATATTCCGGTACCGCCGTGTAAGCGCCAAGCCCAATCCGGATTCCGCAAGGGGATGGCCTTAGGGTCGAACTGAGTGGTACCGGGGCGGGCAGCAATGGGGGGACGCAGGAAGGTAGGTGAGCCCAGGCGTTGGTTGTCCTGGGGTAAACGAGTAGGGAGAGGACCAGGCAAATCCGGGCCTCATAATCCTGAGACGTGATACCGAGTCGATTCAGACGAAGTCATTGATCCTATGCTGCCAAGAAAAGCCCCTAGCGAGTTTACGCGGTGCCCGTACCCCAAACCGACACAGGTGGGCAGGTAGAGAATACCAAGGCGATCGGGAGAACTGTGGTCAAGGAACTCGGCAAATTACCTCCGTAACTTTGGGATAAGGAGGGCCTCGACAGGGTGAAGGACCTAGCGTCCTGAGCCTGAGGAGGCCGCAGTGACCAGGAGGAAGCGACTGTTTACTAAAAACACAGCAGCGTGCTAAGTCGTAAGACGATGTATACGCTGTGACGCCTGCCCGGTGCCGGAAGGTCACGGGGAAGGGTTAGCCTTCGGGCGAAGCTCTGAACCTAAGCCCCGGTAAACGGCGGCCGTAACTATAACGGTCCTAAGGTAGAATCCTCGGAGACGTGCCCGAGGACTGCCCCTTTTGAGAGTGATCTCATAAAGTGAAGTTGGCTATATGCTGGAAACCCCGTGTATCTGGCGGTACTCGTTCGTGTTGCACCTTATATGTATGGTGAATATGTATGAGGTGGACATGAGCAGTGACAATCCGTCCAGTGCGGACAATCAGCAGGAAAGGCCAGAATTCGCGCAGTGGGTTGTCGGCTTTGTTGACGGAGAAGGTTGTTTCAGTGTTCCAATCTTCAAGAATCGGACTTGTGGACTTGGCTGGCAAGTTCAGCCTGAGTTTTCAGTAGTTCAGGGAGAGAAGAGCGTAGATGCATTGCATCGGTTGAAGCAATACTTCGGGTGTGGGTATGTCGGCTGGAACGGTCGGCATGATAATCATCGAGAAGATTTGTATAGATTCAATGTTAGATCTATAAGTGATTTATCTGGATGCATTGTCCCATTTTTCAAAGCAAACCCGCTGGTGACAGCTAAAAGAGAGGACTTCGAGAAGTTCTCCACGGTAGTTGCCATGATGCACGAAGGCATTCATCTTACCGATGATGGCATGAGTGTGATTGCAACTATTGCATCGACAATGAACCGTCGAAAAGTGTCGCGTTTTCTGGAATCCTCAGAGGCCATACGCCAACCATCTTGATTCGACAGGCGAGATGAAGATATGGTCCTAGCCCTATAGCGATATAGGGAGCACTAGAGCGAAATTCCTTGTCGGGTAAGTTCCGACCTGCACGAATGGCGTAACGACTTCCTCACTGTCTCGACCACAGACCCGGCGAAATTGAAGTACGAGTAAAGATGCTCGTTAGCTGCACCAGGACGGAAAGACCCCGTGGACCTTTACTGCAGCTTGATGTTGAGCTTCGGCATAGATTGTGTAGGATAGGTGGGAGCCAGGGAAGCTTCGGCGCTAGCCGAGGTGGAGGCAACCTTGAAATACCACCCTATTTGTGTTGGAGCCCTCACCTAGGTCCGTTACCCGGATCAGGAACAGCGTCAGGTGGGTAGTTTGACTGGGGCGGTCGCCTCCTAAAGCGTAACGGAGGCGCCCAAAGGTTCCCTCAGGCTGGTTGGCAATCAGCCGTCGAGTGCAATGGCACAAGGGAGCTTGACTGCGAGACCTACAAGTCGAGCAGGTGCGAAAGCAGGGCATAGTGATCCAGCGGTGGCGTGTGGAAGCGCCGTTGCTCAACGGATAAAAGGTACCCCGGGGATAACAGGCTAATCTTCCCCAAGAGTCCATATCGACGGGAAGGTTTGGCACCTCGATGTCGGCTCGTCGCATCCTGGGGCTGAAGCAGGTCCCAAGGGTTGGGCTGTTCGCCCATTAAAGCGGCACGCGAGCTGGGTTTAGAACGTCGTGAGACAGTTCGGTCCCTATCCGGTGCAGCCACAGGAGATTTGAGGGAGGCTGTCCCTAGTACGAGAGGACCGGGACGGACGTAGCTCTCGTGTGCCAGTTGTCCTGCCAAGGGCACGGCTGGTTTGCGACCTACGGCTGGGATAAGCGCTGAAGGCATATAAGCGCGAAGCTCGTCCCAAGATTAGATCTCCCACAGGATATAACCTGGTAAGGCCCGTGGCTAGACGACCACGTTGATAGGCCGGAGGTGTAAGCACGGTAACGTGTTCAGCCGACCGGTACTAATCGGCCGAGGACTTGGAAGGCTTATCGTGCTCGCTATGGAGAGTTCAAATGGACACCGCTGTCTTTGTTGCAGTGTAATGTGACAGTACAATGCGGTGGTGCAAGATTGACAATGATATATCTGTATGTAGCAAATGCAGTGTGTGCAGATGTGCAGGGTGACCTGGTTCTATGAGTGCTGTATGATCGTGTTGCAAGATCGTGCTTACAGGCATTCCGGCAGGGTTTGCCGGTCGGGATGGTTGGCTCCGGTGTATTGGCATCACATGACTGCGCTGTATGATATAATTAAGGTTTTCCGGTGACTATAGCGGTGGGGAAACACCCGTTCCCATTCCGAACACGGTAGTTAAGCCCGCCAGCGCCGATGGTACTTGGGGAGCATTCCCCCGGGAGAGTAGGACGTTGCCGGTTTTTTCTTCAGAGGCTCGCGGCATCAGGCCGTCGGGCCTCTTTTTGTGGCTCATCTCACCTCCCTCATCTCACCTCTTGCATTTTGCGTCTGTTGGGTGCCGAGGCTAAGGATGTCACGGTAAGTGTTACACCGATACCGTATGATTGCCAATATGGTTGTCAAGCTAGTTTTCAAAGTGGATGTTCGAGGTAATTGCGGTGCATAGTACCTACGGCGGACGCGCTCGGCGTAAGATGGCTGCATGATGCCGGACTTGCGTAAGGCTACCGGTCGATCCGGCGAAAACAATGAAGAGATTTCGGGCGATGAAGCCAATGTAGTGGATTCCGGCTTGTTTCAGCTGCGCAGCGATATAGAGCGTTTGGTCGGAATCATCTCTGAACTGGTAGGTGGTGATCCCTTTGAAGAGGTACATCTGGTAGTGCCGTCCGTAGGGTGTCGCAGGTGGATTGAAAGACATATGGCGGCACGGGGAGGATATGCTGGGGTCAGTATTGTCACGCCGGATCAGCTTGTCCTTAAGGCTGGCGCCAAATATTTTTATGGTAACCCTGACCACTGGGGTAAGACCAAGCTGGGAGAGGAAACCGTAGGCTTGATCGTCCGTTATGCTATTCCAGGCCTGATGGATGTATTCAAAAGACCTGTCGGCGGTGATTCGAGTGAGGTGATAGGCCAGTATGCGGGAGATTACCGTACTGCCGGCACCTTGGTCGACATCTTCAATCAGCTGTCGGTGGTTGATACCGCCTTACTGGAGCGGTGCTCGGGCACGTTGGATGTCACAGGCCGTCTTTGCAGGTTCGTGTGCGGCTTGCGAGAGTTGCTGCACAAGTATGATATTGCTCTTGACTCTGACATTATTGCCGCTTACCGTGAGTGGAAGGAATCGGTGAGCCCGGATCAGGTAAGGGACTTCCTTGGTCATGTGATTACATACTGCTTGCCATCTGATGATGCCATGTCTGATCTTGTTCGGTCGCTACCTGGGGTGGATGTGCTGACCAGCAAAACCGTCTATTCCAAGCACGGACAGCGTCGGCAATCGAGCCGCACGCTGGCTATGGTGATCTCCTGTGCTGACATGGATGCGGAAGTACGCACGATCGTGCGGGGCGTCCTGAGGGAATTGCGCAGAGGGGTGTTGCCTGGAGAGTTGTGCATCCTATATAGCACTGCAAAATCCTACAGGAGATTGTTTACCCAGTATCTACGTCATGCTGGGATACCATGCTCAGCAGGAGAGGCGATCTCATTGTTAGGATCACCGGTCACTGGCTTGTTGCTGGACCTGATCAGGGCCGTAAGTGGCGACTGGGATAGGAAGGGATTGGCCCGCTTCGCATCACGTCTTGGCGTAATGTTTCAGACGGGCAACGCGACGGCAGGAGCGGGTGGCGGTGATCGCTACCATCTATTGGTGCATGCACTCATGGAAGCGGAACGATTGTCGATCTTAGCAAAAGTATCAGGTGGTTCGGACAGTTGGGTTACAGGATTGGAGCAGCTTGCCAAGAATACTTCCAGAGCCCAGGATGCCCAGTCCGCGCGGGTGCTGGCTCGCTTCCTGCAGGGCCTGTTTGCAAGGTGCAAGTATCCGACTACTACGGATTGGCATGGCCTGACCGAGTGGTGCACAGGCATTTTGTACACCGTGGTGGAGCCACTGGTGATGGGTGGGAAGAAGCGGGATGAATGGCTGAAGCGATCATGTCCATCCAGCGCTACCGCCAAGAGTGGTAGCGAGACGTTCACGTCGGCAGGCTGGGACGCTGGGGTCACCGCGGGCGCTTCTATGGATACGAGCGCCTGCACGGAGGGTGAATTGGAGGAGATGCGCAATGCTCTCAAACGAATTGGCGAACTCCATTTCATATCGCGCAACCCATCACCTGGTCACGAGCATCCATTGGGGCACGGATATACGGGCAGGGTGTTCTTGCCCGAGTTCATTTCCTTACTTGAACTCGAGTTGTCCACCGTGTATCGCAATGTGGATGGGGGGTCAGCGGGAGTGGATGGCGTGTTCCTCGGCAGGGTGGGGCAGAGCCACGGGATGCTTTTTCAAAAGGTGTTTGTTGCAGGCCTGACCGGGAGCTTATTCCCGCCGCCTCCACCACCGATAAGCAATCTGATCTCAGATGCCTGCAGGTCAGCCATTGGCCTTGATGACGACCAGTCGTATCTAGCACGGACCCGGCAGGATCTCGAATTGGCCATTCTGTCCGCGCAGCAAGGGGCCATCGGTACATTTCACAGGCGAGATGGAAGTTCTGGGGATGAGCAGGTACGGTCTCCATGGTTGTCCAACTATATGGATGGATCTACGGCGACCATGGAATCATCGTCGTTCATTGGTGACCTGGCCGACCTGGCTGACGATGATCCGTATCTTGATAGGACCGAGTTGGCACTTCATGCAGCGCTGGCTCCTGCCGCCTTCAGGGATCTCCCTGACTCTGTGACTTTCACGTCTATGCCTACTGACGATCTGTCTTATGCCTGGGGCAGGGAGTCCGACCAACCTACTCCTACTCCTACTCCTACTCCTACTCCTACTCCTACTCCTACTCCTACTCCTACTCCTACTCCTACTCCTACTCCTACTCCTACTCCTACTCCTACTCCTACTCCTACTCCTACTCCTACTCCTACTC
>JAKBVZ010000001.1:7549-71025 GCA_021841005.1 Actinomycetes bacterium
CCTACTCCTACTCCTACTCCTACTCCTACTCCTACTCCTACTCCTACTCCTACTCCTACTCCTACTCCTACTCCTACTCCTACTCCTACTCCTACTCCTACTCCTACTCCTACTCCTACTCCTACTCCTACGGGTCAGCCTCGCTTGAGCATCGATATTTTTGACGATGCCCGCTTGCGGCTTGGTATGCAACTCGTAGCCAGCAGGTCAAGTCCCTTGCTTACGGCCTTTGACGGCGTGCTTGATCCCGGGTGCGTGAGGCTCCCAGGGTCTGCCTGGTTGCCTGCAACTGATACACCGGAGAGCGAAGACGTCGATGTATTACATGATGCGGCCGCCGCTGGTGATAATCATCTTGGCGTTACCGGTCTCGATGCAGCCGACTCCGGTACTACGGCCTTGCCATCGCCTCCGGCAGTTTCGGCCACTCGCTTGGAGGCGTATGCTTCTTGCCCGCGCAGGTACCTGTTCGAGCACGAGCTTGCTCTTCGTAGCGTATTGCCACCAGAAGAGCTACTCACTATTGAGGCCAAGGACAAAGGTACGCTTGTACACCACATCTTAGAAACATACGTACGTCAACGCCTAGACGGGCTGCCAAGGGGTCGCAATACCTTGATGGACGTTGCGGAACGGATCCTTGATGATGCTCCCAGAGACATGCAGACTGGGAATTCATTTTTCTGGCAGCGTGAACGTAAAGGGATCATTGAAATGATGGAACGATTTGCCGATGAAGAGGAAGGATTCGAAGTTGCCGAGGGTGTTTCACCGGTTGCTGCAGAGTTCTCTTTTGGTATGGGTGATCCAGATGGCGGGACTTCTTATGACTACTGCATGGGAAGCGCTGGAAGCCCACGTCATCTCCGGCTCAGGGGGAAGATGGACAGGTTGGACCTGTCTGCTGGTAGGTCTCGGGTGATCATCACGGATTACAAGACAGGTAAGCAGGACGGTCTGAGGAATCTGGAGAAGGACCCTGTCGATAGGGGGAAGCGTCTTCAGCTGGCCTTTTATGGTCAGGTGGCCGCAGATGTAATCTCGTCAACGGTTTCGGGCTATGGCTTTGATGACGTCGAGGCGCGTGATATCACTCCAGAAGATGCGGATTTGCCTGATTCTGGATTTGAACGGACGCATTCCGGTCTTGATGGGTCCATGCGATCTCCAGATGATCCACCTGCAAGCGGCCGCAGGGTTCCGCTCGAGGTCATAGCCCAGTACTGGCTGTTGTCAGAGGGTCGGAGTGCCGCAAGATACAGATTGGTGTTCGATGAACTGGTAAGAGAGCGTTTTCATGAGGCAATACGTCTGATTATCTCTGCCATTGAGGAAGGCACCTTTGTAGCTGTGCCAGGGAAGGCTCAAGCCCACCTGTCGTCGGTGGCATTTGAAAACTGTTCGTCGTGTGCTGTAACTGCACTGTGTCACCCTGGTCGTGGGCGCACCTGGAAGAAGAAGTTACCTTCGCTCAGGCAGGCTGGTGGTTCTTTTGTCGAGCTCATTGAAGGAGAACTGGCGGAGGAATTGAAGGGCATTACCACGAGGATCGGTGGGTAAAGATGGAGTATATACAGGATGGCATGCTTGGAGGCGTCGATGTTGAGAGTATCGAGGCTGAAGATCGGGCCGCAAGGAGCAGGATAACCACGGACATTGAGCGGGTGCTCTTTGTCGAGGCAGGTGCCGGCACCGGCAAAACGACTGCGCTGGTGTCCAGAGTAGTATCGGTTGCCCAGGCAATAAATACCCGTTGCGATGATCGACAGGATCTGCCGGAACACATTGTGGCAATCACATTTACCGAAGCAGCGGCGCAGGAGCTGGGCGAGCGGATACGTCATGCACTGGCCAGCGCCGGGATCCGCGATGATCTGGTCATTGCCTGTACGATTCACTCATTTGCGGCACGGCTGCTGAGAGAGTACGGGACCTTGACGTTGCTGCCTGTGGGATTCGAAATAATGGATGCAATTGCCGAGACTGCGTACCTTGCAGAAGCCTGGAAGAGCGCGCTAGCGGAAATGCTTGCCGATGTTCGTTCGGCAAAGGTGTTGAGTATCTGTATGGCCATGGGAGCGACCCTGATGCACCTCCGCGATACCTACATGGAGTTCCAGGAGAACTGGGAGCGGCTCGAGACGTTCCGCGAGCCGGTATGGAGCGACCATGACGCGGCATCAGAGTTTGATCTGGAACGCGACTTGATGATTTTGTTGAAGTCGAAGACAGGGAGCCTGTTGACGATGTTGGATGGGCTGGTGTCCAGGGCTAATCGTGAGTGCCAGTCGCAAGACGATATGCTGTATCGTTACATAATTGATACGCTGGTGCCTGTAGGCACAGATGTACGGCTGGCCCTGGAAAAAGAGGATGTCGAAGGTGTGCTGGAGGCTTTACGCTCTTGTGCCTTCCGGGCTGAGTCGAGAACGGGCAGGAAAGATTCTTGGGTGGATATTGGAGAAATCAGGGATTCCTGCCGTGCGATTCGAGATGGCGTGGTTGGATTGCTTGCTGACGCCGGCCATCTTATTGGCTGGGCTTTGCTTGGGATGTTCTCTACGTATGTTGCAGATCAAGCATCCAAGCGGGTCACGCAAGGTAAGGTAACGTTTCACGATCTCTTGGTGCTCGCACGTGACTTGCTCAGAGATGATCCTGGGGTGCGCGCAAAGGTGAGAGCGGAATACACCTATATCTTTGTGGATGAATTCCAGGATACCGATCCGATACAGGCCGAGATAATCGGTTATATAGTGTCCAGCCACGATGATTGCGATCTACTCGCTGCGCGTTCCGGCAGTCTGTTTGTAGTAGGTGATCCACGGCAGTCCATCTATAGATTCAGGCGGGCCGATGTGGAACTGTACAGGTCGTTGGCCGGCAGTGCCGATCAGGTGCGCTTGCAGGTCAATTTCAGATCCAGACCAGGCATATTGGAGATGGTAAACAGCCTGTTCACGGATATCTTCACGGATCAGCAGCTTCACTCATCTCTAGTACCAAGCAGGGATGATGTCATCGCTGATCAGACCCTGGATATGCCGGCAAGTCGCATGGCTACTGGCGCCGAAGATACTGGTACTGGTGCGACTGGTACTGGGAGTGGGATATTCAGTCCTCCGCAGGTACTCACGCTGGGCGGTCCCATTGAGGGTGCTCATAGCGATGGAATACGTGATCAGGCGGCTGACGACGTGGCATTACGTATACGAGACATGGTTCGCGACAGATGGCCGGTGGAAGATCGCAATGGTCAGGTGGGGCCAATCAAATTTAGGGACATTGCCATCCTGGTGTCTACTAGGACATCGGTGGAAGCGATAGAGGAACGCCTATCTGAGTACGGTATCCCCTATCATTTGGAGGGTGTCGGATATATGTGGCGATCCGATGAGATCTTTGACATACTGTCGGTGTTACGTGCAGTGGCCGGCCCGTACGACGCGCAGGCCGTTGTCGCTGCGCTTCGTTCCCCGTTGCTGGGATGCAGCGACCAAGACGTGTATTTGTGGCATAAGCGTGGAGGCGATTGGAACCTGGATGAGGAGCCGGAGGAAGCGGCCGGACGAGGCGGAGGAATGGGAACCACCGGGCGTGCCACGGATATACAGGATGTATCCGGGCAAGTAGATCATGGCGGAGCTTACGAAGATCCCGTGTCGCGAGGAAAGAAGATACTACGCGAATTGGTCGACCTATCTCAGCATGAGTCGGTATCTTCCATGGTGCGGTGCATCCTGTTTGACTACGGGGGTATGGAAATGTATATGGGCACAGATCGCTGGAGAGACTCAGTTGCGTTGTTGCGCTGGTTTCTTGTCCAGGCAGTGCGATTCGATGATGACGCAGAGGGCAACCTTACTGACTTCATCCAATATATGGATGACCAGGTATCCATGGAGGAAAGCGCACCAGCCAGGCTTCCCCAGGATGATGACGACGATGCAGTGAGGATCATGACCGTACATAGCGCCAAAGGGTTGGAATTCGGGGCAGTATTTGTTGCTGGCATAGACAGGGATGTCACGAGAGGCAGGAGATCTCCGCACCTGTTGTTCGATTCTTTCGGCAAGGTGGAGCTGAAGGTGGGCGATGCAAAGACATCCGGCTACGATGTCATGGATGATGCGGACAAAATGGCTGATCTGGCCGAGAGTAGCCGGCTGCTCTATGTCGCGTGTACTCGTGCGCGGGATTACCTGGTACTTGTACTCCATCATAGGGCAGGCAGCAGCCCTGATACCTGCCATGCGGCGCTCTTGGATACCTGGTTAAAGGATAATCCACAGTTTGGTCACGAGTGGCCGGTTGTTACCTATGCTGAAAGCGCTATACGCAACTTGGCTGGCGAGGTATGTTGCGGTAGAGGCAATTCCCGGTTGCCTTTTTCCAAAATAGAGGCTTCCTGGGAGCACGATAGAGAGATGCTGTCTGCCGGAGTTGGTTCCAGCTTGTGGCGTACGTCCAAGGCCACCGATGTCGAGCAGGAGTACCGGGGGCTCGTTCAGGGCCAACGTGGATTTTCCCGTTCGGCAGTCGATAGTCATGTCACTGTGGACGCCACTATGCATATCACTATGCATGTCACAGCGGATGATGCTGTGGACGCCGCATCAGCGACTTCAGATGATGAGTTGGATCAGGATACTCTTGTCCAGCCTGGGAGCCCTCCGATCTCTCCATCAGGGGATGACCGGAATGCTTCCCGCGTGCCATTGTCATTAGCACATACAGATGCGTCGCATGCAAGACGTGAGACAAGCTTAGCAATTGGCAATGCAGTCCATAGCTTATTGAAGCAAATGGACCTGCGAAGTGCAGTAGAAGCATTCACAGATACAGATGTGTCACGGCATGATGCCACGGCCCGTGGTGATCATTCGGATCGTGTCAGGCAGGAGGTCGAGGCACTGGCTCGTCGGGTTGCGACGTCATACCACATTGCAGGATCAGCCGATAAGGTTGCTCGTATGGCACTGTTTGCGCTGGAGAGCGATACTGTTCGTAAGGTCACAAGGTGCCGTTACGCGCAAGAGGTACCTGTCGTGGCTCCATTGGAAAGTTTCTTGAAGGCGACTGGAGCGGACAGGGAATTCACGCGTGCTGGGGAGCTAGGTGGAGCGACAGATGCCTTCTTGTCGGGTGCAGGCGGAGCGGCGGGTGCAGGCAATGTCGAGAGTACCGATCCGGACGGCGGTACATGGATGGAGCGCCGCCAAGACTCCATAAGTCCCCATACGATGAGTGCAAGTGCAAGTGCTCTGGGGGCGGAGGGCGTGGTGGACTTGCTTATTGAGGGTGAAGATGGCCTGATTATCGTGGATTTCAAGACCGAGGCCCGAGAGGCAGGCGATTTCAAGACCGAGGCCCGAGAGGCAGGCGATTTCAAGACCGAGGCCCGAGAGGCTGAAGCGTCCGGAAACGCCAGAGAGATCAAAGAGGTCAATCGGCATGAAGATCAAGAGGCGGTGCCACCGTGTCGAAACGGTACCAACTCCGAGACGCCGCTTCCGCGCGACATCGAGCGTGCATCATGGCCCCTCCAGAACGCAGATGACCAAAATGGTTCGCCAGTCTTTGCTGAGTACGTGCTTCAGCTGGCTTTCTACGCCGGAGCGCTGAAAGCGGTAACGAAGAAGCCGGTTACCAGCTGCGTTGTTGCTTACCTTGGAGGGCCAACGCCTGTCGAGCATGTAATAGCGGGGACAGAACTTAGCGAAGCGATGAGAATGGCTGGGGAGATTGCCTGGCGGCTGGTCAGCTAGCAGTGTAGGTCGTATTAGTGCCTGAGGATACAGTCAGCGCACGCGTGAATGTGAGCGGGATGCTCTTAGTGTCGCGCCCCGAGGGCTCGGGGATGCAGCAATGAGATCGTCTCTTCGGCTGTTCGAGCAGCGGGTTTTTGAGTACGTCGAGTTGGCTGAAGAGAAGCTGATAGGTCTTACTGCCTGCGAAGACAAGGTTGTATCTATTTCTACTTCACTTTTTTTGTGGTTACTTTGGAGATAGGTCTTACTGGCTGCGAAGACAAGGTTGTATCTGCCCTGTGAGCTGGCTGCGCGGCTTGGCTTAGTCGGCATGTACCGCCCTCAGCCCTGCCCATACGAGGTCGGCCAAGCGTCGTGCTATCTGGGCTGCTTCATCGGTGCTAGGAGGTGGTGGAGGATCGGAATGACCGTACACCTCGACCCAGTGCCTGCTCACCGCCACGCCCATACCCACTACCGCAGTGGCCAGCAAGGTGCGGTGCTCTTCGTCGAGACCTATGTCAATCAAGCTGTAGATAATGTCGGCGATGCTGCCCTCCACGTTCCGCAAGGCAATCGACAAGTCCCTGTCGTCTTGCATATCGCTCATCAGCAGCAGCCTGAAAGTATCCATTTCAGTGGCGAGAAGGGTAAAGAAAGCAACAAAGCCCAGTTCGACCTGTTCTTTAGGGGAAGTGGCGCCGTAGGTGGCCGTGGCGATCGCTTTTATCAGCTTGTTACTGGCTTCGGTGACCAGTTCCTTGTAGAGGGATCGCTTGGAGGGGAAATGCTGGTAAAGGATTGGTTTGGTAACCCCGGCCAGCATGGAAATATCTTCCATAGTGGTTCCCTTGTATCCTTTACGAGAGAAGGCAATGCCTGCCATGCTAAGCAACTGTTCCCGTCTTTTGCCGGCAGGCATCCGGCGCTGCCGCGGTCTATCCTTGTCTTTAGCCTGCGCAGATGCAGGCCTGTCGAGCGGGTCGGTGCCCGTGAAGTTGTGAGATGGATTGTGGGTAGAGGTGCTGTTGCCGGGTATCCTGCTTGCCGTATTCATGCAACGATAATAACACTTGGTACCGCTTTCTCACATATGTGCGTGCATGGATGTGCTTTTTGCTAGTCTTGACCACAAGGCTGGCTGGCACGGTCGCCCTTGGTAGTATCGTGTGCAGTGTATCGTGTGTGTTGTATCGTGCAACGCCCGGTCTGGATCGAGAGGTATTCAAGTCATGGTCATGGATAAGGAAGTTCTTTATTCAGTGGAGAACGGTATAGCGAGCGTCTACATCAATAGGCCAGAAGCTCGTAATGCAATGTCGGCAACCGTGGTGTCGGGTCTGGTAAAGGCGGTGCGCATGGCAGCTACGGATCCGGAGGTGAGAGTGCTCGTACTCGGTGGTACGGGTGACAAGGCATTCTGTGCAGGAGCGGATCTGTCCAGCATGTTCAACGCCGATCCTGTTGCCGGCAGTGGATCAGCCGAGCCGAGCAAGAGCACTCGGGCGGCACCTGGTGATGGGAGTTCCACGGGAGCCGGCGGTGGTACGGGTGATGCTTATGGCACAGCGCCTGGCGGTGATCAGGATGCGATCCAGCAGGACACTGGCAAGACTTCTGGGGTCGAGATGGGGGGCATTCTGGGTGCGCATGAGGCGAGGGGGGATATCGTGAGGCTGTTCAAGGAGATGTGGTCCATGGGCAAGCCTACTATTGCCAGGGTGCAGGGATGGGCACTGGCCGGGGGTTTTGGACTTGCAATGGCTTGCGATATGGTTGTGGCTTCCGAGAAGGCTCGTTTCGGGGCGCCGGAAGTCAATGTAGGGCTGTGGCCGTTCATCATCACAGTACCGCTTATGCGTTCCATGCCTCCAAAGACAGCGCTGGAGCTGATGTTGACAGGCAGGGTGGTGGATGCAAGCGAGGGAAAGGAGCTTGGGTTTGTCAATAGGGTGGTTCCTCATGACCAGCTCGATCAAGCCGTGGAGTCGCTCGCGTTATCGCTGGCGAAATGTTCTCCGGCACTTATCCGGCTGGGCAGGGACTCTTTTTATGCCGTGTGGGGGGCGAAACCCAACGATGCCTTCCCATATTTGCAGACCATGCTGACACTGGCTTCCATGACCGATGATGCCAGGGAAGGCATCAGTGCTTTTTTGGAGAAGCGGGAGCCGGTATGGAGAGGAAGATGAACTGAGGATGAAGAAGATCGCCCTTATCACTGGGATAACAGGGCAGGATGGGTCCTACCTGGCGGAGCTGTTACTGGACAAAGGCTACGAAGTGGTTGGGATGATGCGGAGAAGCTCCACCCTTAATTTCGAGCGCATAGCTCACATCCAGGGGGACATTACGCTTGTTTCGGGCGACCTGCTCGACGAGGCATCATTGATGACCATCCTGCGCGAGTACCGTCCTAATGAGGTTTATAACCTGGCCGCACAGTCTTTCGTGCAGACATCTTGGAATCAGCCTGTTCTAACTGGTGAAACCACGGCCATGGGAGTAACCAGACTGCTGGATGCCATCAGGATGGTGGATCCAGACATACGTTTCTACCAGGCATCCACTTCGGAGATGTTTGGCAAGGCTCAGGAAGTGCCTCAGAGGGAGTCGACGCCTTATTACCCGAGGAGTCCCTATGGAGTCGCCAAACTGTACGGGCACTGGATCACTATCAACTACCGTGAGAGCTACAAGCTGTTCGCCACTTCGGGTATCCTGTTCAATCACGAGAGCCCGAGAAGAGGGTTGGAATTTGTCACACGTAAAGTCAGCTACGGGGTTGCCAGGATTGCAAACGGACTTCAAACGAAGCTGGTACTGGGCAATCTGGAGTCAAAGCGCGATTGGGGGTATGCAGTCGATTACGTGGAGGCGATGTGGCTCATGCTCCAGCAGGACGAGCCGGAGGATTTTGTGATTTCCACCGGCGAGACCCATTCGGTCGGAGAGTTGTGTGAAGTGGCCTTTTCCAGGGCAGGTCTGGACTGGCATGACTTTGTCGAGGTCGATGAGCGTTTGATACGGCCTGCCGAAGTGGACCTACTGGTAGGAGATTCATCGAAGGCAAAGTCCCTGCTGGGGTGGGAGCCGCGTCTGGGATTCAAGGAACTTATAGAGATGATGGTCGATGCCGACATGGAAGCCGTGAAAGGCTCTATAGATGTAGGGCACGCACATACTACGACTTGAATCGAACTGGAAGACGATACTTGCCGGTGTCCGGCGGGCAGGGAGATTGGTCGTAACGGAACAGGCTGGTCAGACGCCCAGGCTGGTCAGGGAGTCTTCCACGCGAGAGGCGGCGCTTTGGTGGAAAGCCGTCCATGCCGGGATGGAATTGCCCAGGTCTGCAGCTTCTTGCCATAGGGACCCTTCGAGGGGCGACAGCACAGCTCTGATTCCTTCCAGTGCGCCGGGATCATCCTCCGACCTCTGGCGTAGTGCATCGAACCGTTTCCAGGTTGCCTCTCTTTCCATGAATCCAGGTACATGGTACGGCGGGAGGATCGGCATAAATATGGAGCAGCAGGGGCTGCCAAGTGTGGCCCAGCAGAGTGCGGGCTGATTATCATCCACGGGAAGGAACGTGATCATTGCAGCTGCCGTTGTCTGGTAGCTGCGGATATGCATACATATACTCACGCCCGTGCCGTCAGGTAGGGAATATGCTGGAGGTGGAACGGTATCCTGGTGGGTAGGTGAGAGAGGGTCGCCCCATGGTCCGGTGCCATGATCGCGCAGGTGGGCGGCAAACGAGGATGCAGTATGTAATATATCTGCCATATTGCGCTCAGTAACCCCTGTATTCCTTGACTGGCTTGCCAGGGAATCGAGAAACTTATGACTTGCATTCAGGCGGATGTCCGCATGAGCGGTGGGAGCATCTGGGCTGCGCCAGCTGTCGAAGTCAGATCCTGCAGCCACGTCCTTCGAGGCAATATCCCAATCCGTCGTCAAGGTAATCCTATTGGAGATGCATGCTCCGGCTACAGCGTTGCTTGGATATATGCGCTTGGCTGCCCATGTGGCTCCGGAGGTTTCGACTATCCAGGCTTCGTGAGGGTCGGCCACAAGGAATGATGACCAGTATGGTTCCGCTGCATGTGCATCGGCTATCCCGCCCTGGCCATACGCGTCGAGTAGCCGCGCGATTTCTCGGACTGCCTCTTCACCGGTGGTGGAGCGCTCGAGAGCAAGGCGCACTAGATCCATTCCTATAAGGGCGGGGCGCGACTCATATGGATCGTCCCGCGTGTAGATCTTTTCGTTGCCTATGGCGACACAGTGTGTGTTGATACCGTGTTCGGCTCCCCACAACCATGTGGGCCTCGAAATAAGGCAGGGCTGTGCTCCCGTGTCCTCTATTCTGATGTACTGGGTGGGCAGTGTGCGATTGTCGCAATCGGCTGGTCTTCCGTGGACGGCGTGGAGCACCTGAGGTTCGTCGACAGGGCGGTCAGAGTTCTTGGCGAAGAAGGTGCCCTGCTGGGTGACTAGGCAAAGGGTGTCGCACATACCAGTTGATAATTATATCTCACCGATGGCGGGGTATTGGTATTGGTATTGCGTTGCGTTGCGTTGCGTTGCGTTGCGTAATGTGAACACCCACACCCACACCCACACCCACACCCACGGGTGTGGATCTCATTTTCGAGTACGGCCGCAGCTGCAATGATGATGATAGAGTACGTGCTGAGGAGTGTGAGCTAAGCTGATCGAAATGGTTGAGGGTGGTCGAGCGAATGAATGACATGGCACAGGTGGCTTTGGATAGGTACGCTAAGCATGTCAACCCGCAGAAGGTGCGGGTGCTAAAGGCGGCAGGACTTGGCATCATCGAATCCAGGCGTGATGGAGCGTGGGTATACGATGCCGAAGGACGCAGGCTGCTCGACTGCTTTACCTCGGCTGGGTCCTTTAATGTGGGTCGCAGGAATCCCGAGGTCGTCAGGGCGATGCATGAGGCTGTGGACAGCCTTGATCACGGGAACTTCCTGTTGTGCTCTAGCCAGAAGGCTGATCTGGCTGCAAAGCTCGCCGATATTTCACCAGGTGATCTGTCTTGCGTGATGTTCGGCACCGGCGGGGGTGAAGCGGTGGACTTCGCACTGAAGTTGGCTCGCGGGGCCACTCGCAGGGCGCGTATCGTTCACACTGTCAACGGCTACCACGGGCACACCGGGTTTGCACTTTCCGCAGCAGGGAGGGATGCTTACCGGGTTCCATTCGAGCCTCTTATGCCGGAGTTTGTCCGGGTGGAGTTCGGTGATGCAGAGGCGATGGCGGGTGCGGTAGATATGCATACCGCGGCGGTACTCGTCGAGCCAATCCAGGGCGAGGGCGGCATAAGAGTTCCCCCTGATGGCTACCTGCGTCGTCTCCGGGAATTGTGCACAGAAAATGGTGCAGTACTGATCCTGGATGAGATACAGACCGGCTTCGGAAGGACAGGCAAGTGGTTTGCCTGTGAGCACGAGGGAGTGGTTCCCGACATCATGACCGTGGCTAAGTCGCTCGGGGGTTCCATGGTGTCAATCTCGGCGACCATTTTCACCGAAGACCTCAGAGAGTTCCTGATACCCAATCCGTTCATACACCTGTCGACCTTTGGCGGGTCGGACCTGGCATGTATGGTTGCGCTAAAGGTCATAGAGATCATCGAGAGTACCGGCCTGATCGATCACGCCGCCGAGATGGGAGCCATCTTGAATGCTGGGCTCAACCGGCTGGCTGGGGAGTTTCCCGATGCCATCTCAGAAGTAAGGGGCAGGGGCATGATGGCTGGACTGAAGCTCGCTGACGATTCAATGGGTCCCCGACTTTCGTACAACCTGTCGAATCATGGCGTGCTTGCAATATACTCTGGTAACGAGCCGTCGGTGATGCGCATAATGCCCGCGCTCATCATCGAACCCCAGGAGATTGATTTCTTGCTGGACGCGCTGCAGGGGGCCATGAGTGACATGCTTTCGGGTAAGGGGCCGGACAGCGAGCCGTCTCCAAGGGTACGCAGGAGGCCACAGCGGTGATTCGGGAATCGGCACCGGTAGCGAAGGAGGTTTGAATTGGCGGCCTGGGAAGAGTTGGACGAGGCACTGAGGGACTACCAGGCGACGTGCAACGGTAACGAGCGCCTTCGTAAGATGCAGAAGGACTGGTCGAAGGTGCTTCATTTCGACTGCGAGGACAATGGTGTCAAATTTACCATGGATGTAGATCACGGCGAGATAGTGAGCTACTGCCAAGGACATGCCGGCGTACCGGATATTGTGGTTACAACTGACTCAGAGACGTTCTGCGATATGTTCTGGGGTGATCTCAACCCCGTACAGAAGTATCTCAGGGGTGAGATCAAGGTCAAGGGATCGCAGGAGGATGTAATGCGCCTGGATGCGATCTCCTATATCATATGGCCGGATTAGGCGCTCGTGAGATGTCTCCATTGGTGCCTTCCCTGTATCCCTTCTTTATATCTGCCTCGTGTTGGGAAGGGGTTGGTATGATGTCGCAATGAGTGAGGGTTCCGCAGTGGCGCAGGAATCGGCAGGCACGGGACTTCGTCGCTCGCTTGGCCTGACTGGCGCCACAATGACCAGTACTGGCCTGGCCTTCGCGGTTATCGACTATATAGCCGTTGTCTCGATACTCTCTTACACGGTAGGGGTGAGTGCCTGGTTGGCGGTATTGATAGCAGGACTACTGGTGCTGGTGGTGTCGGGGCTCTTCTCGGAGCTGAACGGCCTCTATCCCACTGCTGCCGGGATCAGGCTGTACATGACAAGCGCCATGGGAGAGCGTAAGGCACTTATTACGACGTTTACTTACCTGACCAGTGTCGTCCTCGTCATCGCCGCTGATGCCTTTCTCATTGGCTCGGCGATACAGCACGTAATAGGAGGACCCTCCATAGCGGCCTATGCCTGGATCATTGGTTTGCTTACATTTGCGGTGGGCGGCAACTTGCTTGGCGTCCGTATGGCAGGTGTGGTGCAGACGGTGGTGACCTCCATCGTGCTGGTGTCCACTTTCGTCATATCGGTCGTAGCCATTGCAACCGTTCACGGAGGTTACAGCCATCCTCTGGGCTTGTTCCATAAGGGCGTCTTCCATGGTATACAGGCTCTCATCTTCGCGGTGTTTCTCTATGCTGCGTTCGAGTGGGTAACGACTGCTGCCGAGGAGGTACGCAAGCCTGCAGTCATCACGAGGGCGCTTTTCATCGCTCCCGCCATTCTCTTTGTAGTGGCCGGGATATTCTCGGTTGCACTTGCCCATGCCGTTCCCCGTGGCGCCGTGCACGGGAGTGCCTATCCCCAGTTGCTGCTGGGCAAAGCGGCTCTCGGTGAACTGGGGATGCTCTGGATGCTCGGGGCGACCATGGTTGCAGCCATGAACACATTCAATGGTGGGTTCTTGGTGGCTTCCAGGTTCATCTACGCTGCTGCCCGAGAGGGTATACTGCCGAGGGCCTTCGCCAAGCTGAATATGAAAGCCGTTCCCTGGGTGGCGGTTGTCTCGCTTGGAGTGGGTGCTGCTGTCATAGCTGCGGTGGTGTTTGCCACCAGACAGTGGTTGCTGCTGGTTGCGGTAGGGTCTGTCCTGGAGGCAGGCATCTATGCAGTTGCCGGATACTGCGTGTACCGGCTGAGGCGCAAAGAGGTGGACCGGGAGAGGCCATTCAGGCTGAGATTCGGTGATCTTCTCAGTATCTTTGCCATAGTGGTGTTTGGCCTGCTCGCATTGCTCGGAGCGTTCTCGGATCCCAGTCATCCGTCGCACCTGTCATTGCTTCCTATCCTTGTAGTTGCTGTCTTGGCTGCACTTTCCACTGGATACGTGCTGTGCATAATGCCTAGCGTCAGGGCGAAGGCTGCCGCGAGAGCGGCTGTGGCCAGACCTCGCCGGCGTCCTTCCAGAGAAGGAACTCACGAAACAGGTTGAATAAGCGGATGGTGACAGGCGACTGTGTGATCGGGAGACAGTTCCATCATTGGAGGCTGTTCCGATGTACATATTGAGGTGGCATGGGGGCATCTGGGGTGATACCTGCATCCAGATGGAGGTGAGAGTGCCGAGGAGATGGAGGCTGCATCTGGCAAGGTGCTATCTATGGGTCCCTGGATTCCCGCCTGCAGCCATCCACGGAAAGGTTGTTGAGCATCTGGTCGCTCAACATCTACGTTCCCAGAGCCCGTTGCAGTACTCGGCCTATTCCCTGCCGTTGCAATGATGGGTTCCAAGTCAGGTACCGAGACATCTGCTGTGCCTGCTGGCGTAACTGCCGGCATTCCAGTGCTGGAGGCCGTCCGAGCATGTACAGGAATGGAGCGGAGGAGCTCGAGTGTATAAGGGTGCATCGGATGATCGAAAAGATTGGCAACGGGTGCCACCTCGCAGATCCGCCCCATATACATCACGGCTACCCTGTCGCTTACGTTGCGTACCACGGAAAGATCGTGTGATATGAAGAGCATTGAGAGCCTGTAGGTTCTTTGAATGTCGTTCAGCAGGTTCAGGATGTGCGCCTGAACCGACACGTCCAGTGCGGATACCGGCTCGTCGCAGATCAACAGGTCGGGCGAGAGAGTGAGCGCCCTCGCGACGCTGACACGCTGGCATTGCCCTCCCGATAGCTGGTAGGGGAGCCGATTTGCGACTAGGTGCGGTTCGAGACCTACCTGTTGGAGCAGTTCCAGAGCGCGTGCTCTCCTCTCTTCGGGGGAGCCTATCGACCATATCGCCATAGGCTCCATGATCGTATTCAATATCTTGCGCCGGGGATTGAGTGAGGATATCGGGTCCTGGAAGATCATTTGCACTGTATTGCGTACCTTGCGGAGGGAGCGGCCTTTCAGTTTGGTTAGATCGGTGCCTGATATGGTTACGCGCCCACCGGTCGGTTTTACGAGTCCTGCGATTGCCTTACCAGTGGTGGTCTTTCCACACCCGGACTCTCCAACGAGCCCCAGCGTCTCCTGGGCGGCAATGGAAAGATCCACACCTGAAACAGCATGTACTATCCTACGGAATCCCTGCGCTATCTCGACACGCAATCCCTGCACCTCCAGCACTGGCGTAGTACCAGTATTGGTATCGCAGCCCCTACTGCCACCATTCTCGACGGATTGCGAGTGGATAAGGTCTGTGCTCTCAGCGCTCGAATGATTGTGGGTGCTCATATATTAGGATTCCAGCACGCGTAAAGATGGATACCTGGGTCTGGGTCTGGGTCTGGGTCTGGACTGGGGACGGAGTTTGAGGATGGGGATGGAGTCAGGCTTGAGTCCAATGATGGGGCTGAGTTTGGTCCCGGTCCTGGCTTCGGAGTCGGACCCGAAGCCAAACCTGCACCGTTTGCGACAAGTGGGGGTCTTTCCTTATGGCAGCGGTCGATGGCAGATTCGCACCTTGGAGCAAAGGGGCATCCAGGTCCGAGGCTGGAGAGGTCTGGCGGGTGGCCAGGGATTGTCTTGAGTCTTGCATGCGCCTGCCCATGGATGCTAGGTGATGTTTCCAGCAAAGCGGCAGTATATCTCATCATCGGATGGTCCAGCACGGTCGCGGGAATACCATATTCAACTATCCTTCCAGCATACATGACGGCCATTTGGGTGGCGACATGAGCGGCGACGTCGATGTCATGAGTCACCAGTATGGCTCCTATACCGCGGTCTCTTACCAGTGCAGCCAGTAGATTGAGTATACGAGCCTGGGTGGTTACATCAAGCCCAGTGGTAGGTTCGTCCAGAATGAGCAGATCGGGATCGCAGGCCACAGCTATTGCTATGGCAACTCTCTGGCGCAACCCTCCTGACAACTGGTGGGGATATTGCCGGTAACGCGCTCCGGCGTCAGGTATTCCCACCGATTCCATGAGGGATATTGCGCGTTCTCGGGCCTGCCTTCTTGGAACGGAGAGCCGTCGCCTGAGCCCTTCGGATACCTGATTGCCGATGCGCATGAGCGGGTTCAATGAGGTCATAGGGTCCTGGAACACGATGGCCATTTTCAGACCCCATACCTGGCGCAACTCAGTTGAATCGAAAGAAAGGATGTCGCTGCCGTTGAGCAATACCTTGCCTTCTAGGCGTACCTGAGCGGTTGGGAATAGGCGCATGACGGAACGGCACAGGGCGGTCTTTCCGGAGCCGGATTCACCTACTACTGCCAGCAAGTGGCCTGATTCCAGCTTAAATGACACGTTGTCAACGGCTTTCAGCTTGGCGTTTCCATCAGGTGTGCCGTACAGGGTAGTCAGGTTGTTCACTTCCAGCAATGGAGGCGTAACAGCATTCAAACTCTGCATGCCGTTCCGCGCATCCAGGTGCTCTTTTACATCCAGACCCTCCCTCACAACTGGCCCTCCCTTACATCCAGGCGTTCGCTCAGCTTGTCCGCCACTAAGTTCAGTGCGAGCAGTACCGAGAACATTGCGATGGCAGGGAACAGGGATATCCACGGATCGGTTGCGAGGAAGGTGCGTCCCTCGGCTATCATGTTGCCCCACGACGGGGTGGGTAGTGAGATCGACAGGCCGAGGAATGCAAGAGAACCTTCGCCCACTATGACTAGGGCCACCCCGAGCAGTGCGTAGGAAACAAGCGATGGGAGCACACTTGGGAATATCTCTCGCATCAGTATCCTGGCGCGTGTTGCGCCAAGGGACAGCGCCGCCTGCACGAAATCACGGCTCGCGATAGAGATCGTGGCGGCCCGTACTACTCTGAACAGTGGTGCAATACTGAGGAAGGCAAACTCCGCCACCAGTTTGAGTAAGGTGGGCTTGGAGAAGGCCGCCAGCGCAAGTAGCAGCAGTAGCGGAGGGAATGCGAGGATGATATAGGCGAGAGCGTTGGAGAGCGAGTCAAACGGACCCCCCAGGTAACCAGCTATGAGACCGAGACCGCCACCGATTACAGTCCCTATGGCTATGGATGCGAAACCGAGGATCAGAGACACGCGGCTGCCGAAGATGATACGGGAGAGGATATCCCTTCCTAGCTCGTCAGTGCCGAACAGGTGGGCGAGGCTGGGGCCAGCCAACGGAGTACCGGAGCCGATCGCATCAGGTGCAGGCAGGGGAAGCAGGTTGGCGAATATGGCCGCCAGTGCGACCAGTACTATCCAGCCTGCCGCTATCCAGAACATTGGGCCGAGGGTTCTGCCTTTGGTCGGTCTTGCCTGCGGTACGGCAGATGGCGGTTGGTCCAGCCCGACATCGCGGTATCGTATGGTGGAACCTGCTTCCTGAGAGCCTGGTGGGGGTGATGAGGGTGGGGGTGATGAGGGTGGGGGTGATGAGGGTGGGGGTGGTTGCATATCAGGCGTTCCTAACCCTTGGATCCACTATGTGGTAAAGGATGTCTACAATGAAATTGGCGAGAACGAAGAGTGCCGCAAGGACGAGTATGACTCCCTGTGCCATGAGATAATCGCGGGCGTAGATGCTGTCTACCAGCAGTAGGCCCATGCCCGGCATGTCGAACAGGTACTCGACCACGACAGCACCACCGATCAGCGAGCCCACATTTATGGCGGTGGCCGTCATCAGCGAGAACATGGATGGGCGTAGTACATGCCTGTACATCACCTCCCGGGAGGTGAGTCCCTTGGAGCGTGCCAGCGCCACGAAATCCTCCTTCATGGTGGAAATCAAGTCGTTTCGCAACAGCCTGAAGTAGATCGCTATCGATCCTATGGCGAGAGTCAGGGAGGGAAGGACCATATCATGGAGGTTGGTGAGCGGATTGCTGAGGAGGGAGACGTATCCGGTGGCTCGGAACCAGTGTACCGTTACGGCCAGCAGCAGCACCAGCGGAACGCCAACGACGAAGGCGGGAAGCGAGAGTGAGCCCAGTGAGAAGCCTGTTGCGAAGCGATCGAACAAGCTTCCTGGTCTGCGTGAGGCGGACATGGCCAGTGGAATGGCTACCCCGAATGCGATGATCTGTGAGAGCGCCACAAGCTCTATGTCGACGGGCAATGCATGTCCTATTGCCGAGGAAACTGACTGCTGGGTGACATAGGAGGTGCCTAGGTTGCCGTGGATTGCCCTACCGAGCCAGCTCATGTACTGGGTGAGTATGGGCCTGTCAAGGCCGAGTTGCCTGGTGATCTTGGCTACAGCGGATGGCGTTGCACCCGGTCCTAGTATTGCGTATGCAGGATTGCCTGGCAGGAGATGGATCAGGACGAAGACCCCCATGCTTACTACGAGCAGGATGCCCGCCAGCACTACCAACCTGCCCGATAATTGCAGAACGATGGATTTCAAGTGGCGTTCCCAGTCAAGCTCTGGATTCCATCAGGTGACACGACCGTTCCAGCTTGTGGGCTGCGCAGGGACTGGACTCATTCTCAGCGGTGCATGCCACCCCGACCTGCCCTCAATACTTTAGCTTCACCCGATCTCATCCATTGAGCCATATCTGAGTCGGCCATATAACTCCTGCTTCCATACCTAGAGCGTGACCGCCTTCTGGTGATGTTGGATTAGCGAAGTTCATTACGTTAGGCCTGCCGATGATCGCCCAAAGGCCGCGATTTGTCCATATATACGGCAGGTCCACGGCGAAGCGTTTTGCAACACCCTGGTAGGCGGCGGCACGAGCGGCAGGATCGGGATTGGTCCTTCCTGTGTGCAGGTAGGCATTTAGCTGGGGGTCATCATTGTGGGTGAAATTACCGAAGGAAGGATAGTGCCAGAAAGGCCAGTTGCAGTCCGGATCAGGTGCTGCAAACTGTGTCCAGCTATCAGCTTGGTATTTTCCGCTGATGGCATTTTTGATTAGCGTTACTTCGTCGTAGGAGGCCAGAGTCACCTTCATCCCAGCCGCCTGCCACATGCTCTGGAAGAGCTGAGACAGCTCGGATTCGGTGGTATTTGCAGCAGTGGTGGCGTGCTCGAACGATACCGGCTTGCCGGTTTCCGATTCCACTTGCCTGATGAGACTCTTGGCCTTGGCGAGATCGTACTGCGGGTATCCCGTGGGTGAGTAGTACTTGCTGCCAGGAAAGAACGGGCCGGTGGCCAGCTCGGGAAGGCTGTTGGCAACCACCGTATTCATCTGGGAGACATCAGTGGCGTAGGCCATTGCCTGGCGTACACGGATGTCGTTGAAGGGCGGCTTTGACATGTTCAGCATGACGAAGTTGACATCCGGTTCCCCTACGGTCGAGTGGGCATCATCGATATACGAATAATCTGGGTTGTGCTGGTAGGTGACGATTACTGCAGTGGTGTCGGTGTGCATTATGTCGAGGGCTCCTGACCTGAGACTTGCCGAGCGCGTCGCCGAACTCGGGATCGGCTTGTACTCTATCTCGTCAAGGTACGGCATTCCCTTTCGCCAGTAGTGATCGTTGCGAGATGCCTTCATGTGGTCATTGGGAATCCATTCGACAAACCGGAAAGGTCCCGTGCCCACCGGATTCGATGCACCGTTCTTTGCCCTCAGCATGCTTGGTGCAGCTACCCATCCAAGCTGAGCACCTAACGCGCCGGTCAACTGGGCAGGAAAGGATACCCATGGCTCGTACATCTCCACATCGAGGGTAAGCGATCCGGTGGTTTTCACGTGCTTGATGTTGGTGGTGAAGACTGAAAATTCGAGTGACTTACGGAATGCATCGATATTGTATGCCACCGCCGCGGCATCGCAAGGAGTACCGTCATGGAATAGGACATTCGGACGCATGGTGATGGTCCACGTGACGTAGTCAGGGCTCGGTGTCAACGCCTGAGCAAGGTAGGGCCTGATCGTGCCGTCAGCCATGAGAATGGTGAGAGGATCGAAAAGGGCGCGTGCATACATTATGCCACTGGATGACCAAGGGGACGTCGTAGGATTGAACCCCGCTTGTTCGGAATCTATGCCCACCACCACGCTGCCTCCCCGCTTGGGCGGGAGGGCGCTGATGGCGTTGGCGAGCGGTGTTTCGCTGGCGCTGGTACTGGGGATGCGCGAGCTGGAACAGGCAGACAGCAGCAACGGTCCTCCAACTCCTACCGCACCGGCGCCTGCGGCCAGATGGAGGAAGCGGCGGCGGTCGAACCTGGAGACCTCACTATCAGTGCCGGTGCAGCCAGCTCCGTCGATATTGATTGCAACTTCAGGGTCGTTGTCCATGGCAATATGATACCAGCAGCAGTGACGTTGTGCAGGGATAGCGCAGTCTCTGGCATGAGCTTCTTCTCCCCACCCACCCGTGCACCTGCCGATCCACGCAGGGCCGTTTCACGCAGTGATATTGTGTAAAGGTAAGCTGGCCGGTAAGCGATATGCAGTGTGTTACCACGATGTTTGGCGCAGTGACACTGGCGTGAGAAGGACAGCGAGAAGGACAAGGAGAGCGCGAATCACGGCAGGAAGAGAGGTGGCACGATGCTCAAGGTGGCGTTCCTTGGCACAGGGCTGATTTCATGGGCACACTCACTGGCGCTCGAGGCAATGATCGATACCAAGGTGGTGGATGTTCAGATTGCATCGTGTTACGATATAGATTCAGCACGGGCAGGGCAGTTTGCGGCTACACATGGATGTAGTCGCAAGGAAAGTGCCGAAGAAGCTCTCACGGATGTGGATGTGGTGTGGATATGCACCCCTACCTCGCAGCATCGGACCTTGGTGGAGACGGCCGCCTCGCAAGGCGTGGCGGTCTTTTGCGAGAAGCCACTGGGTCGCAACATGGACGAAGTACGGGCCATGGCAGGTACCGTCGAAGAGACCCGGATCCCCTTTCAGGTTGGCTTGGTGCTTAGGAGATGTCCTGTCTTTATCAAGCTGCGAGAGATGGTGCTATCGGGAAGCCTGGGGAAGGCCATGGTCGTATCGTTTCGGGATGACCAATTCTTTCCTGTTCAAGGTCACTACGCGTCCACCTGGAGAGGGGATGTCGAGCAAGCGGGCGGTGGTACCGTGATAGAGCATTCCATCCATGACCTCGACATACTGCGATATTGCTTCGGAGAGATACGGAGCATATCAGCCACCACTTACAACTTTGCAGGGTATAACGGCATAGAAGATGCCGCAGCTGTCAATCTGGCCTTTGAATCGGGCCTTTCGGGGTCTCTGGTCAGTGCGTGGCATCAGATTCTCAGCCGTCCTTCGACCCGCAGGGTGGAGGCCATATTCGAGCATGGGATGGTTTGGCTGGAGAACGACTTCGTAGGTCCTTTACATCTGCTTACGGACAATGGTGAGGAGGTCATAGAATGCCCTCCTCCTTCTTGGGTCAAAGATCTGCCTCTACCCGATAACGAGATAGGAATTGCGATACGCATGTATGCAGAATCTGATAGGAGATTTACGGAATCCGTGATGGCTGGAGTCAAGCCATCACCATCTATAGAGGAGGCAGTGCAGGCACATAAGCTGGTGGATGCTGTCTACGTATCGGCGTCTGCAGGTGGCGCACCGGTACAAGTACTTGCTTAAGAGCGACCATGCGACCCGATCTCATGACGCTTCGAGTACGGTCTCCTATGGTTGTGTCGTGCAGCCATGGACAGCACGACACCAGATCGGCACCAGGCGAAGCGGCACTCTTGCAAGGCTGGCCAAGACCTGCCTGTCCGCGTTGCACCTCAAAACACGCTATCCTGGTGTGGTGGAGTTTCGAAGAATCAACGATCTGCCTCCTTATGTATTTGCAGAGATAGATCAGCTCAAGTTGCGTGCACGTAGAGCAGGCAAGGATGTCATAGACATGGGGTTCGGCAACCCTGATATTCCATCGCCCGACATAGCTGTCGATAAACTGATCGAAGCTGCCCGCAATCCTAGGAACCACAGGTATTCCGCCAGCAAGGGCATACCAAAGCTACGTCAGGCGATATCTTCGCTGTACCTGCGCAGGTTCGGGGTGGAACTCGACTCCGAAAGAGAAGTGGTTACGACGATGGGTGCCAAGGAGGGTCTATCGCACTTGATGTGGGTGCTCTCCGGTCCCGGAGACAGCGTTCTGGTGCCATCCCCGTCGTATCCAATACATATTTACGCCCCGGTATTCGCAGGTGCAGACATACGCCAGGTTCCTCTTGGCCCCATGGCCAATCCCGATGAGTTCTTTGGCGATCTCATGGAGGCATGGGAGTCCACTTGGCCGCGCCCGAAGGTAGTCGTACTGTCGTTCCCGCACAATCCCACTACTACCTGTGTAGACATTGCCTGGATGACCAAGCTGGTCAATTTTGCCAAGGAACATGATGTGGTGCTGGTGCATGATTTCGCTTACGCAGATGTCGCCTTCGACGGATATTCTCCACCGTCCATACTTCAGGTTCCTGGGGCAAAGGACGTATCCGTGGAGTTGTATTCCATGACCAAGTCATTTTCCATGGCAGGATGGAGGGTTGCGTTTCTGGTGGGTAATGCCGCGATAGTACAGGCACTCACAAAGTTGAAGAGCTATCTTGACTACGGGACATTCCAGCCGATCCAGATAGCGTCTATCGTGGCTATGAATGAGGCTCCTGATTATCCCAAGCTCGTCAACGAGACATACCAGTCGCGTAGAGATGTGTTATGTGAGAGGTTGTGCAAAATAGGGTGGCAGGTAAGCAAGCCGAAGGGCACTATGTTTGTATGGGCCCCTATACCGGAGCCATACGTCGAGATGGGCGCATTGGAGTTTGCCAAGTTTCTCGTGTCCGAAGCCGAGGTTGCCACCTCTCCGGGCGTGGGATTCGGTCCCGGAGGGAACGGGTTTGTCCGGTTTGCTCTGATAGAGAACGAGCAACGTATAGCACAGGCCACCCGTAACCTGAAGAAGGCACTTACTCGCCTCTGAGCCAGTGGCCCTCCCGTAAATTACGTGATGATATTCGTTCTCTGGGGGTGTCATCCGGTCGGCGGGAGCGCGCTGCTATTTGCGGGACGGACCGCTGAGCCTCTAAGTAGCCCAACTGCTCCAGCCGGCAATATATCGGTGAACCGGCGTGTTGCCGGGTGATGACCTGGACGGCTTGATGACGCTTTGCGGCCTGTATGCTTGAATAGCGATGAAGATATTCGACACATCCAAACAATCTGTAGTGGATTTCACGCCGTCAGTACCTGTAAAGATTTATTGCTGCGGGATCACGCCTTACGATGCTGCTCACATGGGCCATGCTGCGGTATACCTTACGTTCGATATCGTGCGGCGCAGGCTCGAAGATATGGGAGTCGAGACCAGATGCGTGCGCAACGTTACTGATGTAGATGATGACATCCTCCGGAGATCGAGAGAGCTTGGGGTGCATTACCTGGATCTCGCTGCTGAGGAGATGCACCGTTTTGACAAGGACATGTCGGCACTGGGACTGCTTCCTCCTACTTCGGAGCCGAGGGCAACGTCTGCTATACCGATGATACTGAATCTAGTGGACAGGGTGCTGGAGAACGGGCATGCTTATCGAGCGAACGGTTCGGTATATTTTGATGTATCGTCCTTTCCAGATTTCGGTGGGGTTTCGCACTTCAGCCGTAATGTGATGATGGAACTCGCGGCAGAGCGCGGCGGTCATGTGGACGATCCTGCGAAGAGGGATCCGCTGGACTTCGTTCTGTGGCAGCCTTCGATGCCTGGTGAGCCAGAGTGGGAATCCCGGTGGGGCCCAGGGCGTCCAGGGTGGCATATCGAGTGTTCTGCCCTTGCGTTGCGTGAGTTGGGAACGGTGGACCTGCATGGCGGGGGCAGTGATCTGGTTTTCCCTCACCACGAGTGCGAGAGTGCTCAGGCCGAAGCCGCAACAGGTAGGCCCTTCTGCAAGTACTGGATGCATGTTGGAATGGTCGGGCTGGATGGCGTGAAGATGTCCAAGTCACTTGGCAACCTTGTCTTTGTCCACGATCTTCTCGAGCAGTGGGATCCCATGGTCGTACGCCTAGCGGTGATCTCCAACCATTACAGGTCGGATTGGGATTGGAATGATCAAATGCTGGAGGAGGCCGCCGAACGGCTAGACCGGTGGAGAAGTGCCGGTGAGGGAGACCTGGGAATCGAGGAGGTGCGCGACTGCCTTGACAACGACTTGGATGTGCCTGGCGCCGTAGATGCGCTGGACCGCGCAGCAGGATCAGGTGGCGTGTCAGTACCTGCCGCCAGGCTGCTCGGGGTGAACTATTAAGCGCGTTCCATACTGTGCCCCGAAGTATCAGCGAGTATCTCGCTGAGATCGTGTAACGGTAACATATGGACGACCCAACCTCTGGCCCATCTCATGCTCTGGCCCATAGCGTACTTCATGCCGTTGCCCATGTTCCCGCCCATACCCATACCCATACCCATACCCATACCCATACCTCATGTTTCACTACGACTGCGATATCACGTAGGATGGTGCAGGTATGGAAAGCAATGAGAGCAAGACCGGAGACATGATTACGGTGGACGTGGAAGGCGTCGGTGTGGTATCGCTGCGCAAGGGCAGTACCATCAAGGACTTGCTGGCGGTAGCGGCAGCGGAGATGCTGGTGCGACCTGATGGCGGGAAGGGTAGTACGCCGGTGGCGGTGGCGGTCAATGGAGAGTTGCGCGACCTCTCTGCCTCATTGGAGAGTGATACTGCAGTACGGATAGTCACCAGTGCCTCAGACGCGGGAAGGTCAGTGCTTCGCCACTCGACCGCTCACGTGATGGCACAGGCAGTGCGGGATCTGTGGCCAGGTACCAGGTATGCGATAGGGCCGTCCACGGAAGACGGGTTCTACTATGACTTCGAATTACCCGGTGGATTACATTTCACCGATACCGACCTCGAGAGGATCGAGAAGCGGATGCGGGAGATAGTGGCAGAGGACCAGCCATTCGTGAGAGAAGAGCACGGGATCGCTGAAGGATTGTCGATTTTTGATGATCAGCCTTACAAGGTGGAGATAATCGAGGCAGTGGCTGGCGAAACAGGAAGGAGGGTGGCAGGTGAAAGCAAAGCCGGCGAAGTCGGCGGCGGTCTTAGCCCGCCAGGCAGTGAAGTCGGTGGTGAGGTATCCAGCGCTATAGCTAACGAGGGTCCAATGGTAAGTGTGTATCGCAATACAGGTATCGGTGCCAGCTTTGTCGACCTCTGCAGGGGTCCTCACGTACCTTCCACTGGCTACCTGGGCCATTTCAAGCTTCTCAAGGTGGCGGGCTCCTACTGGCGTGGAGACGAGAAACGCCCGCAGCTGCAGCGTATTTATGGCACTGCCTGGGAGTCGGAGGAGGCCCTTTCCGCTTACCTGAAAAGGCTGGAGGAAGCGGAGATGCGGGACCACCGGAGACTAGGGACTGACCTGGATCTCTTCCATTTCCCGCCTGAGATAGGCGGTGGACTTCCTGTGTTCCACCCGAAGGGTGCGATGATCCGTACCATTCTGGAGGACTTTGCTCGTAAGGAGCACCTAGGAGCCGGTTACCTGCCGGTATGGACTCCACATGTGGCCCGGTCCACGCTTTACGAAAAGTCAGGGCACCTTGCGTGGTACGCCGACAATATGTATCCCCCCATGGAGATGGAAGGCGCCGAATACCGGCTGAAGCCGATGAACTGCCCGATGCATATTCTGGTATATGCTAATAAATCCCGTTCCTACCGGGAACTCCCGATGAGGCTGTTTGAATTGGGAACGGTGTACCGGTTCGAGCGTTCGGGTGTGCTACATGGATTGGCGCGTGTCAGGGGGCTTACCCAGGACGATGCCCATATCTTTTGTACCCCGGAGCAACTCCACGGCGAGTTGGAGACCCTAGTGGCGTTTGTGCTCGAAGTGCTCAAGACGTTCGGATTCGATGATTTCGAGGCGGAACTATCCACCCGCCCTGACAAGTTTGTGGGTGAGGTGGCCGATTGGGATCTTGCCACGGACGCATTGGCAGGGGCATTGTCGGCTGCCGGAATATCTTACAGGGTTGCTGAGGGTGAGGGAGCGTTCTATGCCCCTAAGATCGATATCCATCTCACTGACGCAATAGGTAGGCGTTGGCAGGTTTCCACCCTGCAAGTGGATCTGCAATTACCTGCCAGGTTCGGACTGTCGTATATAGGAACCGACAACGAAAGGCATCAGCCCTATATGGTGCACAGGGCGTTGTTTGGCTCGGTGGAGCGCTTCATGGCCCTGCTGATAGAGCACTATGCCGGCGCGCTTCCCGTGTGGCTCGCTCCCGTGCAAGTGCTGGTGGTTCCAGTGGGTACCAGCCATGAGAACTACGGCCAGGAGGTCTCTGGCCGTCTTACTGCGGCAGGTCTCAGGGCGGAAATGCGGCGAGCCGACGAGCCTCTCGGTGCCAGGATCAGGAAAGGAAAGCTGGAGAAGGTTCCATACATCCTGGTCGTAGGAGATGAGGACATCCACGCTCATACAGCCGGCGTGAACAGGCGGGGATCGTCCAAGCCTCAAAGGGGTGTAAAGATCGAGGACTTCATTGCAGAGGCTGCTGATCACGTGGTGCGCCGGGGCAGTGAGCTGTGAGTTCGAGTGCGTACGGAAACACTTCCTGCGGGCGAATGTACTTGGCTGGTCCGGTGCCAGACCAGGATGATGGGCTGTCCGGGCGCCGGTGTGGGTGGAAGGTCCGTTGTGGCCAAGAGGATGGGCTTGTAGGCGAGGTCGCTGTATCCGATGAATGATTTCGACGTGTTGTGGGCAGGCTGGCGTTTGGATTATGTGAGTGGCGTGGCCGGAGAGTCGCATCCTGGCGTGGAGCAAAAGGGATGCGTGATGTGCGCCCTTGCATCCGTAGAGGTTCCCTCGCCGGACAATGGGGTCATCTGGTCGTCCAGCCTTGTGACCGTCGCATTGAATGCTTATCCTTATGCCAGCGGGCATCTGCTGATCCTTCCCAACCGCCATACTGCTGATCTGACCACTCTTGAGGGAGACGAGCCGATGGATCTGTTCAACGCCTGTATATATGCAGTAGCTGCAATCGAGAAGTCCTATGCTCCTGACGCGGTCAATTTTGGAGCGAATCTGGGAAGGGCTGCTGGAGCCGGCATACCTGAGCACCTCCATTTCCATGCTTTGCCGCGCTGGTCGGGAGATACCAACTTCATGACGTCAATAGCTGGCACGAGGGTAATTCCAGAGGCCCTCGATGTTTCCTGGGCCAAGCTGCATGATGCCTGGCCGGCGAAGGCCTGAACGGTTCGCCGAGAGACTCACCGGTTTGCCGGATTCTTTACGGGTGGCTCGCAAGGGTGGCCTGTATCTATACTGGGTGTGTGGATGCATCCCGTCGTCATGAAACCACCAGGAAGTTGCAGTTTGGTGTTTTTGGGCTGATCCTGGTGGTGCTCGGCGGTACCGCAGGATATGTTGCATTCGGATATGGGCTGTTGGATGCCGTCTTCCAGACAGTAATTACGGTCACCACTGTAGGTTTCGGGGAGGTGCACAGGTTTGGCGACGGCGAGAAGGTGTTCACGATTGTGCTGATCCTGTTCGGAGTAGGCATGGCCGCTTATACCTTCAGCGTGCTCGTCGAGACATTTGTTGAAGGATACCTGAGCGATGCCCTAGGGAGGCGTAAGATGGAGAACCAGATAAGGTCGATGAGAGAGCATATCATTATATGCGGTTGGGGAAGGGTGGGACGGGCCATCGCGAGGCACCTGGCGAGGGAGCATTCCGGTATGGTGGTAATAGATAGGTCGGCGGAGAGGGTTTCCGCTATAGATATACCCTACGTACAGGGCGATGCCACTGATGAAGCGGTGTTGCGTGCGGCAGGCATAGAGCGTGCTCGCGTACTGGTCACAGCCCTCAATGCTGATGCAGAGAACCTCTATGTTACTCTTACCGCGAGGTCCATGTGTCCGAAATTGTTTGTCGTGGCCAGAGCTGGTTGTACTCCTGCGATCACCAAGCTGATGCAGGCTGGGGCCGATCGCGTTGTGGATCCTCAAGACCTTGGCGGTGCTCGCATGGCTGCATTGGCGGTGCAGCCTCATGTGGCGGAGTTCCTTGACGTGGTGATGCACGACAGCAACCTCGAGTTTCGCCTTGAACAGATCGAAGTTCCTGTTGGGTCTGCCCTGGCAGGCCAGACCCTTAGCAGTGCCCGTATCCACGATCGCACGGGTACCCTTGTGCTTGCCATGCGCGAGCCGGGAAAGGAGTTCCGTACCAATCCCTCGTCCCAGGCTGAGATCGTAGGAGGAGAAGTGCTCATTGTGATAGGGGGTACCGACCAGGTGGCATCACTCAAAGAGCTTGTTTCAAAGAGAGAATCCCCGGATGGAGTGCCCGCAACATACTGACATTCCTGTTGCCGGAGCTACGGGCGGGCAATTGGCGGCCGGTTGGCTTGCTCGGATGGGTTAGGTGCCAGACATGTTGTGTGGTGAAGGTGCGGTTACTGTATTCGCCATCAGTCGGCGCGTTCGGCTAGACCAGACTCCAGGCACGTTACACGGTTTCGACACGGTTTCGACACCCAGGGCATCCAGGCCCCGTCAACGTATGCCGACGACTATCAGATGGTCTTCTCGTCTACTGGCGTATCGATGCCGTGTCGGCAATGCACCGTCAACGTATGCCGACGACTATCAGATGGTCGCCATCTGAGACGACCGGATCTGTGCCAACTCCTAGGGCTACACCGTGACTTTCGGTCACCAGGCCGAGCACCAGATCATTGTGCTCGCTCCTCACCGCGGACAGTTGCTTACCGATGTCACTCTGGTTCACTGGGACCTCCTGCAACTTGTATCCGTTCGAATCCACCAGCCGCAACAACACTTCTGCCGCGTGCGGCGCCTCCAGGCTTTTGGCAAGGGTATGTCCCATCAGCTCGTCTCCTGAAACCGTGAGCTTGACGCCGAGATCGTCCAGAGCTCCGGCAATCTTTGCGGAGTCCGTTACGGCGATGATGGGAGCAGAAGGTGCAATATGCCTGACCAGTACAGCGGTGACCAGTACATCAGCGTCTGACTCTCCGGTGATAAGCACTTGAGAGGCATCCTCAGGATGGCTTTTCCGCACGATGCCCTCGGAAGTGGGATTGCCCTTTACCAGGTGCACTCTTCCTTCCAGCGGCCCGAGATCGTCGTCGCTTATATCGGCAACCACTACACACGGGGTACCTGAGCTATGCAATTCGTCGACTACACGGTCGATGATGCGTCCGTTACCATATATAACGACATAACCTTTGGGTGGTAATCTAAAGTCCAAACCGATCATTCTCCTTAAGCGGGCAGCGGTTGCCAATGCCGCCAGCAGAGCGAAGATCGCGCCAAACAGCGGTATGGCAGTAAGCATGACACCAACAGCAATAATACGCCCAGCAGCATTGTGAGGCGTGACATCACCGTAGCCGACGGTGGTGGCTGTGGTGATCGCCCAATATAGCCCTGTGCCCAACGATACATTTTGGGTGACCGAGAAGAGGATGGCACCGAGAATCGTAAAGAAGGCAGCGAGCAACAGCAGGGTCAATGCCTGGTGCCTGCGTACCTTGCCTATGAGAATCTGTATGAAAGGCATTATTTCTCGATTGTATCCGAGCAGGCCGAGCGATTGGCTACAGCGCACGCATGGCCAGCATCAGGAGCGAGTATAGTGGCCACAGGCATGGCGACATCAATCGTAGCCACAGCACTGACGGTGCCGGTACTGTGGGACGATAGTATACACATTACACGCATCACCACAGTATGACTATACACAGAGCACGCGCAGTATAGTATCACATATTGCCTACATACTCCGATCCGCCAACAAATGGGCTGCTATGCCGCCGTATTGCTATACGCAAGTTCGCTTAGAGAGCGGTCACTTCCTCCGCCTGGGGACCCTTGGGGCCCTCTTTTGTAGTGAACGACACCTGCTGGCCTTCATCCAGCGAACGCCTGCCGGTGCCTTGGATAGCTGAAAAATGTACGAAGACATCCTTTCCGCCATCGTCGGGGGTGATGAACCCAAATCCCTTCTCAGCGTTGAACCACTTTACTTTACCGGTCACCATGTTCCGGACTCCTTTCTTCAGGCACGTACTTATCCTGCAGAGACACCAAATAGGTAACCCGCATTCGACCATCTCCGTGACACAAAATGGCCGTCATTATTATCTGGGCTCGACATCAAGGTGTAATACTGGATATCTTGCCATCAGCAATAGTATAGTCTACTGCCGACCTCCGTGCTTGTCAAGACCAGTTGGTACGGCAATGGATTGTCTGGATATCGTTGGGCATGTTCATCGGCAGCACGATCCAGGTTCGGTCACGATTTGCGTCATCCTGTTCGGAGCTATCTCTTGGCTGGGGGAGTGGTGATGAATCGCTAAGGATACGAGCAATGTCAATACGTCTTATTTGCCAGTTGTCTGGCCAACGGTGATATCGGATCGCCCGAAGCTCCACTTCGGGTCCGGATAATGCCTGTTCAACTGACTGAACGAGCAGCTATTTATGAGATGTCGCGCCAAGAGACTGATGTCAAGCTGTCCACAGTTCGAAAATGTTGTCTACGATGGTGAGACAATGGTGTAGTAAAGGCGTTCATGGGTTGGATACCATGCGTGCATTTTCGTAAAGACACTGGCTTCCCAGCTTCCCAGTAAGTGATACAGCCCTTGGTTACCATGACTGCATGACTAGATCCAAGACCGTCTTTAGATGTAACAGCTGCGGGATGACGCAGCCACAGTGGTCAGGGCGTTGCCCGTCCTGCGAAGAGTGGAACACGATTGACAGGATGCCACAGCTTCCACCACCTCATGCCGCCACGGCCCTACCAGGAGAAGCACGCACTTCCGACCTGGTCCACACGCATCTGGCCTACCGGACACCATACCACGATGAGAGGTACGGCTTGCTCGGAGTCGGTTCGAGCAATGGCATGGATATCGGCAACGAGCATGATAACGTGCCCCAGCCGACACCTCTGGGAGAGATCCCAGACATCACGTCGATGCGCGTCACCACCGGTATTGCCGAACTGGACAGGGTGCTGAGCGGGGGTCTCGTTGCTGGCTCAGTCACGCTGGCTGCCGGTGAACCCGGAATCGGCAAGTCGACCCTTCTCCTGCAGGTACTCCGGTCAATCGCTTTGCGTGGATATAATGCCCTGCTCGTTTCCGCAGAAGAGTCTGCGAGCCAGGTCAAACTGCGTGCAGCCCGGCTCGGCCTCTTGCCCCCGACGCTTCATGTGCTCGACAGCAGAGATGTCCTCGATATCGCAGCCTGTGTAGGGAACGTCTTACCCAGTATTGTGGTGGTGGATTCGATCCAGGCCATCTCTGACCCGGCGTTGGTTGGAGGACCTGGTTCCGTGGCTCAGGTAAGGGCATGTTCGGATCTTCTTGCCGGAATTGCCAAGGCGACTATGATACCTTTCGTGCTGGTAGGCCATGTCACCAAGGACGGCACGCTGGCTGGTCCCAGGGTGCTCGAACACCTCGTCGACACAGTGCTCATCATGGAAGGAGACAGGCATCATGCCCTGCGGTCAGTATCAGCAGTCAAGCATCGTTTCGGTGCCACCGGCGAAACCGGACTCTTCCGGATGGAGCGTTCAGGTCTGGTGGAAGTGGACGACCCTTACGAGATGCTGCTCGGAGACCGCCCGGATCCGTCCACTCCCGGCAGCGTGGTGTTTCCTGCCATGAGAGGAGAACGCCCTCTCTTGGTCGAGTTGCAGGCGCTGGCTGCCCAGGCTATCTCGCAGTCTCCAAAGCGGGTAGCGAAGCTTGTAGATCCAAGTAGGCTGCCTGCACTTCTGGCGGTAATTGATCAGCATGCGGGAATCGCATCGAACCAATTCGATCTGTACGTATCCGCAGTGGGCGGCATAAAAGTCTATGAGCCCGCAAGCGACCTGGCGCTACTCTCGGCCATCGTATCAGCATTCAGATCGGTGCCATTCCCTGCTGACACCATAGCAATAGGCGAGGTGGGTCTGGCTGGTGAGATACGCCGGGTTCCCGATCTGGAGAGACGGATTGCCGAGGCAGCAAGACTGGGCTTCCGGAAAGTCATTGCACCGATGTCGACAGATACCAGGATAAAGGACATGGAGATAATCCCAATCCGGCATGTCAATAGAGCTATCGCGTATATCCGTAGCGGGAAGTTGCATGTTGCCTAAGAGGCCAGCAGATGGGCGAGATTGACGAGCCCGGCACGGATATCCGTTGAGCCGCTGAGCGATAGAGATTGCAACGACCTCGCTGTTGCCGCTGCCATAGCTTCACTTGGAAGCCCCAGTGTTCGATATGGCCATACTCCCTACGCACGCAACAAAAATCATATATTATGGCATCAGTGACTAGTGGCAATAGCGCACCGGAACAGTTGGATGCTCTGCCCCTCTTGGCGGTAGGCATGCCCGTCAGAGAAGGCTTGGAGCGCGTAGTCCAAGCTCATCGGGGGGCGTTGGTGGTCATGAGCGACGGAGAGGAAGTACTTGCACTGTGTTCTGGTGGATTCCTGCTAAACGCCGAATTCAGCCCACAACGCCTTGCTGAACTGGCCAAGATGGACGGTGCGATTGTCCTTTCGAAAGACGCTTCGCGCATAGCCAGAGCCAATGTGCACTTGGTCCCAAATCACTCCATACCTACCTCCGAAACAGGTACCCGCCACAGGACCGCCGAAAGGGTAGCCAGGTCCACTAGTGTCCCTGTAGTGTCGGTATCCACGGCAATGGGTGTCATCACGCTGTACGAGGGCACGCGGAAGCACGTTCTCAGAGATGGACGCCACCTATCCAACCAGGCATCACAGGTCATACAGACACTCGCCCGTTTTCGCCAGCGCTTCGACGCTGCCGTTTCATCTCTTTCCGCACTCGAGCTGGAAGATGCTGTAACCATGCGTGATGTGGCCTTGGCCGTGCAGCCTGCTGAACTTGTCTGCAGACTTGCTGCGGAAGTGAACGGGTACCTCATAGAACTCGGAGAGGATGGCAGGCTGCTCAAATTGCAGCTCGATGAGCTTGCGGCCGGGGTGGAGGCAACTCGTGATCTAATAGTCCGGGACTACATGCACATGATGGACAAGACAGACAGCGTCGGTGCCGACATGCAACCTCCAGCGGCTCATCACCGTGGACACCTCGAGACGGACAAGGAAAAGAAGTCCGGTGCCAAGCAGTCTGTTGTACGCTTGCTGGACGGATCGGGTGCGCCATCCATTGGCAGAGGATCGCGGGGCGCGCCCACTCATACAGCATCGGACGGTACGTGGAACAGGGCTCTACGGATATTGCAGAACCTGGATACCGAGGAACTGGCCAATCTGGACACCCTCACTGAAGCGATCGGCATCCAGGTGGAATCGGATCAGGTGGATGGCTCGGTGGGTCCTAAGGGATACAGGCTGCTGCACCGCCTACCCAACTTGCCCGAGCCGGTAATCGATCGGATAGTGGAGCATTTCGGCAGCCTCCAGGCCATTATGCGTGCGTCTCAGAAATCACTGGAGGAAGTGGAGGGGGTAGGGGTGGGGCGTGCCACGTCACTCAGGAATGGGCTGGCCCGTCTTGCCGAATCCAGCATCCTGGAACGCTACGAGTAACGCCTCACTACTCACTACTCACTGAAGCCGTCGGCGGTCCCCTTGGCTACCGTTCTCTTGGATCGCTCTTGGCACTGTTTTCCACCTGTACTCCACTGTACTGCAATGATTACGAACGAGATGCCAAATTGAGCTATAATGGTGGTAGGCTCCACCATGGGAAAGGGCACGGCATCAGACAAGTGGATTGGGTAACCGTGCATGACCCACCGTGAGCTCGCATTGCCGGCTTGCCGGATTATTGGGTACCAGCCAGGCAGCTGGATAATTCAAGGAGGCTCGATTGTTTGAAAAAGGCGACAGGGTGGTCTATCCTCATCATGGTGCTGCCGTAGTCGAGAGGAGGGAGGTAAAAAAGGCATTCGGGGAAGAGAAGGAATACCTCGTGTTGCGACTCGCTTACGGAGATCTCACCCTCATGGTTCCAACGGACAATACCGAGAGTGTCGGGTTGCGAGAAGTGATCAATGACGAAGAAGTGGAGGAGGTGTTTGCTGTTCTCAGCAAGAAGGGTGCCAGGATGCCTACCAACTGGTCCCGCCGTTACAAGAACCACTCCGAAAAGCTTCGTTCAGGAGACATATACCAGGTGGCCGAAGTTGTCCGAAATCTGTCCATCAGGGACAAGGACAAGGGATTGTCCGCCGGTGAGAAGAGAATGCTTGCACGTGCACGCCAGATCCTCATTTCAGAGCTTACCTTTGCACTGAACGCCAGCGAGGAGGAAGCAGCCCAGCGGCTCGACGAGTTGCTGTCATAACTGTGCCGGGTCACCCCAGTACGTGGGCGATAGTCGTTGCTGCCGGTAGGGGAGAGCGTTTTGGATCGCTGAAGCAATTGGCCTTACTCGGCGGGATGCCGTTGATCGAATGGTCATTGCTGCTACTTGCCCAGCCAGCCCGCCAGTCACTGGTCGATGGAATCGTACTGGTGGTTCCCGCTGGCGGTGCCGGCAAATACAGACCTGGTGCCGTAGTGGACTGGGAATCTCCAGCATACGGGCAACAGGAGGTGGACGGGGAAATAGCCATGGCAAGCCCAGTACCTGATGCCCTATTCTATCCTGATGTCCCATCTTACCTTGACACCGGGCTCAGCCAAACCCATGGCCGGCATATCCCGGGTAAGCCGGTCGTGCATATAGTTACCGGTGGAGAGAGCAGATCGGCTTCGGTTAGAAACGGGCTTGAACGAGTACCTACCGGCGCTGAAATCGTAGTTGTACATGATGCAGGTCGCCCACTTGCGAGCCATGAGATGGTCATGTCGGTAATCGATGCCGTGCGCTGGGGCGCGGCAGGAGCGGTGCCTGTCACTGGCGTAGTCGATACGATAAAGGAAGTCGAGGGCCGGAAGGTGGTGCGTACGTTGGACCGGTCTCGCTTGGTTGCAGTACAGACGCCCCAGGCGTTCAGGGCTGACGTCCTTAGAAGGGCGCATGATTCGGGCATGGATGCCACAGATGATGCCGCGCTGGTCGAGATGCTGGGTGAGGAGGTTGTCACGGTGCCAGGAGAAGAGAGGAACTGCAAGATCACGACTGCTGATGATCTCGCCCGACTGGACGCAATGATTCGAACCGGCGGCACTGGTACCCGTCCATCCATCACCCTCCGCACAGGCCAGGGCATAGATATGCACCGTTTCGATTCCGGCAGCTACCACCCTGGCAACACCGACCCTACCCATCCTGAGGATCCTGCCGACCTTGCCAGACAGGCTGACCGGCTCGTGCTCGGAGGCGTACGTATACCCTTTCACAAGGGATTGGTAGGGCATTCCGATGCTGATGTCGTTACTCATGCTGTTACTGATGCCCTTCTGGGCGCCGCCGGGCTTGGTGACATAGGCTGTCACTTCCCCGATACTGATCCAAAATGGTCAGGAGCGGATTCCATGGAGATGCTCAGCCAGGTGATGGCGATGTTGCATGATCACTCGTTTTCGGTTGTCAACGCTGATGTCACCATCATTGCCGAAAGACCGATGCTCTCTCCCCATATCCCCAGTATCCAATCACGGCTGGCTGGAGTCACTGGCGGGCATGTCAACGTGAAGGCCACCAGGCCGGAAGGGCTCGGATCGTTGGGACAGGGCGAGGGAATCGCATGCCTGGCCAATGTCCTGCTGTCAGGAGCATCGTAACATGCCGGGTAAGGCCACCGGGAGAACTCCGAGGACAGGGGGCGCCAAAGGCGCGCGCAGGAACCTATCTGGGACTGGAAACTCGCGCCGCCCTGGCCGTACAGGCCGCTGGCAACCTGCCCAGCCGCGGCGGCTGGCCGGTGGAGGGATACGCAACCCTGTTGCAGGTAGGGCACGCCGTATGCCGCTAGCGCAGGTACCACAACGAGTCGCGCTGGATGACCGCGGAATCGGGGGAGACCAGGTGGAAGGGCGCAGGTCCGTATTGGAACTGCTGGCCTGTGGCAGGCGAAACGTGCAGGTGGTGTTCATGGAGGAGGGGCTAGAACCTTCCCCCATCCTCGAGGACATCGAGAGCTTGACTCGGAAGCGGCACATCAGGCTGATCGAACTTCCGCCAGTAAAGATGGAGCAGGAAGCACTCTCCCAATCGTACCAGGGCGTCATCGCCAGGGCAGCACCACTGGAGCTGTATACTATAGACGACCTCGCAATGGGTGTAGTACCATCCAGCATCCCCTTCCCGGCGGCCAGCTGGGCAAGTGCAAGTGCACAACCCGTGACCCGATCGGCCCGCGCCATTCCGTTCCTCGTACTGCTCGACGGAATCACCGATCCGCACAACCTGGGCTCCATCCTGAGAAGCGCTGAATGTGCGGGCGCCACTGGCATCGTGCTACCCCGGCACCGCTCGGCACGCATAACTGCAGTGGCGACAAAAGCGGCGTCGGGCGCCGTCGAACACCTTAATTTCGCTCTGGTGGGCGGTATACCTGCAACCCTTATGGAGTTGGAGAAGATGGGAGTACAGACCGTAGGTTTCGACTCAGCTGCACGCACATCGTTATATGATGTGAGTACAAGTCCATCCGATCCGGTGGCACTGGTCTTTGGTTCCGAGGGCAAGGGCTTGAGCCAGCTTACCAAGCGCAGGTGCTCCGTTCTGGTATCAATACCTCAATATGGTCAGATAGATTCCCTGAACGTGGCAGCAGCAGCAGCAGTGGGGCTGTCCCATGTGGCCAGGGTGCGATCACGCATCGTGCGAACCACTTCCAGTGCCACTTTGGAGTAGAAAGGGGTTGTAGGTGTCAGGTGCAACATGGCGGAACTCAGGGCCAGACCACATGCTGTTTCTCGAAGTAACAGTAAATATCTCACTGACCTTAGATCCGTGCGCCCACGATCCTTACCGGGCGGCTGGTCCCAGCCGTTGGGATACCGGCCCTATACTGTTTTCCGGTCAGGCAGGCTGGTAGAAATCGTGAAGCTGTTTGCGCAGGACATGCTTCTGTACCTTCCCCGTAGAAGTACGGGGCATCTCATCCACGAAGATGACGGCTTTAGGAGCTTTGAACGAAGCGATCTGTTGCTTTGTCTTTGCGATCACCTGCTCTGGATCAAGGCTCACGCCTGGCCGGGGTATCGCCACCGCCGTAATTGCCTCCCCCCACCTGTCATGAGGCAAACCGATGACGACCACCTCCATGATTCCCTCCTCGGCAGCATAGATGGCCTTTTCCACCTCTATTGATGCCACGTTCTCGCCACCGGTCTTGATGACATCCTTGGTGCGATCATCAAACCATAGAATACCGTTCTCGTCGAAATGGCCTGTATCGCCGGAATGGAACCAGCTATACCGGAAAGCAGCGGAGGTAGCCTTCTCGTCATGCAGGTAACCTTCCATGGCATGGGGTCCCCTGTACACTATCTCGCCGACTTCACCCGGAGCCAAGATGCCACCATCCTCATCCATGACCGCGGTCTGCACATTCACGATCTGGCTTCCCACTGATCCGGGATAGCTGAGCTGATCCTCAGGCTTGAACACTGTGGTGAGGGGCGCCATCTCGGTCTGACCAAACCCTAGAGCGAACTCGCACTTGAAAGTTTCTATGGCGCGCTTCAAGTCTTTGTCCGGCATGGGAGCCATGGCGTAAAGCGCCCTTCTCAGGCTGGACAGATCACGCTTGTGGATATCGGGGTGATCGATCATGATCCGGTACATCATGGGCAAGCCGAAGATGAAGGTGATCTTTTCACGCTCGACCAGTTCCAGCAACACTGTAGGATCAAATGTTCTCATCACAAAAATTGTGCCTCCCACTGCGATGGCCGGAGTGATGACCCCATTGAGCTGGGCGGTGTGAAAGAATGGCATCATTGCGGCCGTCCTCTCTGTTGCTGTAAACCCAGATTCGATCACACACGTCATGGACTCCAAATAGATCGAGAGATGGCTGCCAACCACGCCCTTTGGTGCAGAAGTGGTCCCACTCGTATAAAGATACGTCAGGGGGTCCCGGTCCTCTACGTATGCCTGTGGCTCATCAGCATTGCCCTCACTGAGGAGATCCCAGAACCGGTAAAAGCCATCTGGTCTGATACCTAGCAGCACATTGCCGACCTGATCCTTGTCGCCGATACCTGGCGCCAGTACTACATCGCTGAGTGTTGAAACGCTGCCGAGAGCCGGCAAAAGATTGGCGGCCAGCTGGCTCTCCACGACAATTCCCCGTGCCTTGCAGTGGTCAAGGACGTACGCGATCTCTGCGGCCTGCCATCCCGTATTGATCGGAACGCATACCACGCCCAATTTCGCGCAGGCATAGTAAGTAAGTACAAACTCTAGGCTGTTCCCGGCCAGTATGGAAAGTCTGTCCCCCCTCGAATATCCACGGTTGGCCAACGAATTTGCGAGTTGGTTTACCTGCTCGTTCAATTCCCCATAGGTGAGCCTGTTTTCACCGTCTACGATGGCAAGCTTTCCAGGCATCCGCCATGCAGTCCGGGTAAGGGTGTCGCCCATATTAAGTCTGGTGATGATATTACGGTTACGCGCGTCCAAGTCCATGACACGAATCATAATCGCTTACGGGCTTGCAATGCTCGTCAACCGCATTCTTGGCAACCTGTAATTGCCAGTTTTGTCATACTTTTAAACCGGTACTGGTCGCAAGGCTACCGTGGGTTCGAATCTCACCTCCTCAGCTCCAACCCTCGCTCTTGATGTCTATATGTCCAGTTTGCGAGCCGACTCAAATCGCTTGCTGACATCTTCCCAGTTGACTACCGACCATAGGGCGTTGACGAAGTCTGCCCGTACATTGCGGTAATGGAGGTAGTAAGCATGTTCCCATACGTCGAACACTAGTAGCGGTACGCTGCCGTTACCCAGGTTGCCGTGATGATCGTAGACTTGCTCGACCACCAGCCTCTTGCCTAATGGTTCGTAGGCAAGCGCTCCCCAACCAGAACCCTGAACCAGTATGGAGGCTTGGGTAAGCTGGGCTCTGAATGCATCGAAGGAACTGAAATGTTCGGTGATCGCAGCAGCAAGCTCACCTTCCGGCTGTCCACCTCCACCAGGTACGAGGTTCTTCCAAAATATGGAATGCAACACATGTCCAGAGATATTGAACGCCAGTGTCTTTTCCAAGCCGACCAGTGAGTTGAAGTCGTTTGCTCCCCGTGCTTCTGCTAGGCGTTCGAGCGTCGTGTTGGCGCCGGCGACGTAGGCAGCATGGTGCTTTGAGTGGTGAAGTTCCAGATTCTCGCCGGAATAGTATGGTTCGAGAGCTGAGTAATCGTATGGAAGTTCTGGAAGTGTGTAGGCCATTTCAATCTCCTTTGTGTGTCATGTTCCCTTTGATTTTACCTGCACGGGCATTCATGCCTGCGCAGCACGGCATCATGCAGTCATTGTGCTGTGCCTTTCTTCAAGTATAGGGGGCGGAAGAGGCCAGGTGTGTCGCTCCGGAAACAATTGTTTGGCCAGCCTGGCTTGAGTAGGGTCAAGACTCGTAGCTCTGGTTCTTTCAATTCCATGCTCATGTGGTGCGTTCGCGATGCACTAGAAACGCTCCAGTGGCCCTGCTTGCCAGGTTGCCTTCTGCGTCAGCACATTGGCTTCGTAAATGCCACTCGGCGAGCCATTTGTACCACCTCACCCCTGAAGGACAAGGGATCGTCCTGGTGAGCAGGACGCATTGTTTCGATTTTCATTTCCAGGGTGGCTTTGGTACGCGAAGAGCCCCGTGTATTCACGGGGCTCTTCCATCTGGTATGTAGCAGTGGAGAGAAATAGTGGACAATGCCTGACCCTCGAGCCTGCATCCAGGTCCATATCCGGACCCAGGTGCAGGTGCTAGTGGCTAGCTGGAAACAGCTTGCGGATGAGCCTCCATGGCAACTGACTCGATGCTCTCTCCTGAGGCATCCTCCAGGTTGCGGCCCATGGGTTCGGGCAGGGCAACCATGGTGAGCAGGAGCCCTATAGCTGACACACCAGCCATGACGCCCATCACGCCTGACAGGTGAATGGTCTTGAGCAGCGTGGGAACCAGAAGGGCCCCGAGGAAAGCTCCTGTCTTGCCGCCGGCAGCGGAGATCCCGTCCCCGGCACCTCGAATGGATGTCGGGAATATCTCTGACGGATAGACAAACGTGGTCTCGTTGGGGCCGAACTCGATGAAGAAGTAGCTGATCCCGAACACCACCAGAAAGGCCCATGGGTTCTTGACCATTCCAGGTATGACCGCAATTGCCCCGAAGGCGAGCGCCATGACAAGAAAGCCCTGCCATTGGATTCGTTTCCGTCCCATCTTGTCCATCAGGAATACCGCCACCCAATACCCCGGTACGGCGAATACGGCGAAGATCGCCCCAGCTATCAATATGTTGTCCAGCAGGGTTGCTTTTGGCTGGAGAGCCTTCAGGATCAAGGGGCTCGATACCGAGTTGCCATAGAAGGCAATGTCCATGAGGAACCAGGTTCCCGCTGTACCAAGGAGCCGGAGCAGGAACGGTGAGTCAGTCAGCCTGTAGTGAAGTTTCCGGATGGTGGCACCCGTTGCTCCACCAGCGCCCGAGTCTCCGTTGTTGCTGCCCTGTGCTGCAAGGCTGCTTGGGGATGACCCGTTGGCCTGTACTGCTGGGGTGGACCCGGTCACCCAGGCCGCCGTCTCGATGGTAGCCGCCACGTCCCCCTTCACCGCCAAGGTGTAGCGTGGAGTCTCCTTGATCTTGCGACGCAGGTAGATCACCGAAGCAGCCGGGATGGCTCCAAGACCGAGCATGAGCCGCCACGCCAGTGCGTGAGACACGCCAGCGCCAAGGAGGATCGCGGCAACTGCCGGACCGGCGAGCAGCCCGAATCCCTGCATGGCGAATACGGTGCCGACGAGCCGCCCGCGGTTCTTGCGGTTGGCATACTCGGAGGTGATAACTGCGGAAGTGGCATAGTCACCGCCAACCCCGATCCCGACAAGGATACGAAAAGCGAACAACACTGCAAAGTTCGGTGAGAATGCCGAGGCGACAGCACCCAGCACCAGCAGCATGACTTCTATTCCGTAGACGGCCTTGCGCCCGAAGATATCCATCAGCTTGCCGAAGGTCAGAGCCCCGACCACTGCTGCGATCAGCGAAATCGAGTTCAGCAGGGACAGCTGAGCGGTTGACAGATGCCAGATGGGAGTCAGGATCGCAGTGACCGTTCCTATGATGAACAGGTCATAGGCATCGGTGAAAAAACCCATCCCGGCAGTGATCACCGTCAGCCAGTGTTTGCTGTTCAGCGATGCGTCATCGAGAGTCTTGTAAGCTGAATGGGAACTGCCTCTCTGGCCGGTGGTCATCGGACACTCCTACCAGTAAGGCTTACGCCCTGGACTGAGTTGGAAAGGTGGTGTAAAGATACACCAGCATCAATAACCGGCCGCCACTCTGCGCACTCCCGTGTTTTGGGTTTCCTGCTGTTTAGCACTCTTGACATCCTCCTTGTGTTGTATGCCCTGGTCGTTACTGTTCTTGCCAACCGCTTCGATGCGGTTCAGATGTCATTATCTACACCCTGGTTGAACGGCAGGGTAAGGAAAGGTGAACGGAGGGTTAACTCTGGGTGAATAATTGTTCATTGCTGCCGACATCTGGTGTTGCACGGCGTCTTGCACGGCGTGTTGCGCGGCGTGTTGCACGGCGTGTTGGAAGGACTTAGAATAATTGCCGGAGAGGTGCGAGAGCGGCCGAATCGGACTCACTGCTAATGAGTTGAGTGGGGAAACCTGCTCCGAGGGTTCAAATCCCTCCCTCTCCGCTCCTGCGGTATCCGTAATGTGCCGCCCACTGCCTGTCGTGATCGGACACTTCCGGGCTGCACGTTCCACCTATCGTTCCAAGCACGGAGATGCCGATCCGCACTATGAATGGTGGCCGGCCCTACGGGCCACTAGATTATCCTCATGGCTGATCGCTACTGGCTGGCATCATTAGGGTGCCCCAAAAATCAAGTCGACTCGGACAAGCTCGAAGGTGTGCTTGCGTCTGAGGGCTGCACAAAGGCGCACAGGCCACAGGATGCCGATATCATAGTGGTGAATACCTGCGCATTCATCGAAGCTGCGAGGGAGGAATCAATAGCCGCGATACTGGAACTGGCAGATGCGAAGCGCGAAGATGCCCGTCTGGTGGTCACTGGCTGCATGGCTGAGCGCTACGGCAATATGCTCACCGGTTCCATGCCCGAGATCGACATGGTGGCCGGCTTCGGAGTCCCGGTCACACTGCGAACCCGCCCGGGAAAGACCCCCAACATGGATCTCCTGGAACTTCCCCGCCCTCCTACAGCCTCCCCTTGGGCTTACGTGAAAATAGCAGAGGGCTGCGATCGTAAATGCGGCTTCTGCGCGATACCCTCTTTCAGGGGTCCTCAGCGTTCCCGCACTAAAGAGGCCATCATAGATGAGATCACATCGCTGGGTGCTGGGGTAAGGGAAATTGTCCTGGTGGCGCAGGATCTTGCATCGTGGGGCATGGACGTATCGGCAAGTAGGCAACTACGGGCACGAGCGATACGCCAGCCGATAATCGACCTCATCGATGACCTGCGTGGACGCGTGGAGAGGCTTCGCCTGCTGTATATATACCCGTCAGCGATTACGAAGGAATTCATTGAGGCTGTTTGCGCAACCGGCATACCATACTTCGACCTCTCCCTGCAGCACTGCTCGCCAAGCTTGCTCAGGCGCATGCGCAGGAGCGGCAGCAGGGATCGTTTCCTGCGCCTCGTAGAATCCATAAGATCGATTGAACCCAATGCAATATTACGGTCGTCGTTTGTCGTCGGGTATCCGGGAGAGACCGACGAGGACCACGCCATGCTGCTTGACTTCCTGGAAAAAGTATCTCTTGATTGGGTGGGCTTCTTCCCCTTCTCTCTTGAAGAAGGCACTTATGCGGCTGGGTTGGACAGCCAGGTGCCGGCGGAACTTGCGATGGAAAGGCAACGGGAGTGCTCCGCAGTGCAGGAAACTATCATGACGGTACGGCGCGCAAGCCATCTGGGACAAACTGTCGAGGTGCTGGTGGACAGCCCTGGCGAATCCAGATCCTACATGGAGGCGCCGGAAATTGACGGGGTGATCCAGGTGCCCCGTACCCTGAAAGTGGGCACCATCGTGCCAGTGGTGATCACCGGCCTGCAGGGAAGCGACCTTATAGCCAGACCGGCAAAGCACCTGGCAACACCGCAAACGGAGGTTGTGAACGTTGCTGAAGGTAACACGGTAGGTGACACGGTAGGCGATGCGCTGAGCAATGGAGTAAACAAGGCAGGCGGCAGCATAGGGAACAGCTCCACATATGATGATGCCCGAAGGTCATGGAGCTAGCGGGGATGGCAAAGCATCCCGGCATCGGAGCAACCGGCGGCAGTACGAGGTACGGCCCGACAGCACTGGTCACTCCCGCCAACGCGGTTACATTCGCAAGACTTCTGGCCAGCCCGGTGTTGGTTGGGCTGGTAATTGCATATGGTGTCCGCTGGCCCATCTTCGTCCTTGCGGTGGCGGTATTCGCAACCGATGGGCTGGATGGATGGATAGCCCGACGCCATGGGGCAACCAGCTCCGGAGCATTCCTCGATCCCTTGGCGGATAAGTTTGTAGTGCTGGGCGTCCTCTATACGCTGGTAGGTCGCGGAACGGTCTCCTGGATACCCGTGTCTCTTATTGCACTGCGTGAGATTGCAATGAGCGCATACCGTTCGCTGGTGGCGCGAAAGGGTGTATCAATTCCGGCAAGGCCGCTTGCCAAGACCAAAACAGCAACACAGGATCTGGCCGTGGGGCTCTTCCTGCTACCGGCAATTGTCAACCAGCATACCCTGCTCAGCGTGATCCTCTGGGTTGCAACAGCGCTGACCATCGCCAGCGGTGTGCAGTACCTCTATGATGGGATCGTACTCTCCAGGCATGCCCGACGATGATCATGCCCGACGACAGCGAGGAAGGTAGCGTGATATCGCCACGAGAGTAGAGATAGTAACGGTCGGCACCGAGCTCCTGCTCGGGCAGATCGTGAATACCAACGCCACCGTCATAGCAGACCGGCTTGCCACTGCAGGTATAAGCTGCCATTACTGCCAGGTGGTAGGCGACAACCAAGAGAGGATGGTTCTCTCCATCAGAACGGCGCTTGCTCGCAGCGATGCCGTTATCGTCTGCGGAGGACTCGGACCCACTCCCGATGACATCACGAGAGAAGCGGTAGCTGAGGTGATGGACACCGCCCTGCATCGCAACAACGACATTGCCCTGTATATTGAAGGTCTTTTCCGGTCCAAAGGCAAGGCAATGTCCCCGACCAACCTTCGCCAAGCCGATGTGCCTGAGGGTGCCTCAGTAATTCCCCAACGCGACGGAACCGCACCCGGATTGATATGCCCCATGGGCCAAAAGGTGATATATGCACTGCCAGGCGTCCCGCGAGAGATGGAGGAGATGCTCTCCCGTGCGGTCATACCTGACCTCGAAGGACGTATAGCGGAAACCGGTGATACCAGGGTAATGGAAAGCAGAGTCCTGCGCACCTGGGGTCTGGCGGAATCCGACCTGGCTCAACGCCTTGGACCCCTGGTCGCCTCTCTCGACAGAGACCCGTCGGGCATCAATTTAACTGAAGACGGGAGCGTGGCTACAGTGCCATCGACCGGAAAGCTTGACGAGTCGTCGGGCGGGCAGTCGTCGGGCGAGGGTCTTTCCAGCGGTCCAGCCCTGATGGGAGCGCATCCACAAGGTGTACAGCCACTGGGTGCAGGGTCGCAAACCGGAGAAGGGCAGGCATCAGGAGGACGGCAGCAAGATCCAGGAGAAGAGTCATTGGATGGACAGCCACGCGCAACCATCGCATTTCTCGCAAGCGGCATAGAAGGCATAAAGGTGCGCATAACCACCACTGCAACGGACCGTAACGACGCTCGACGGCTACTTGCAAGAGTGGAAGGTGAAGTGCGCAGGATTGCTGGGCCGGCCGTCTTCGGTGCCGATGACGAGACGATGGAGATAGTGGTGGCCTCCCTGCTGGAATCTCGAGGATTGACAATCGCTCTAGCCGAATCCCTTACGGGCGGCCTCGCCACGTCCCGGCTTGTGGCTGTACCGGGCGCCAGCAGGTGGTTGAAGGGAGGAATTGTATCCTATGCGAGTTCCGCAAAATATGAGCTGCTTGGTTTGCCGCCCGGTCCCGTTGTCAGCAGAGAGGCTGCAATCTCGATGGCCGAACACGTAGCAAGTCTGTTGCATGCAGATATAGGACTTTCGTTTACCGGAGTGGCTGGTCCCGATTGGCAGGAAGGCCAGCCACCAGGCAGGGTCTACGTGGGCATTGCGATGCCGATGCCCGAGCAGGCAAACGAGCAAACGCACTCAGTGGAGCTGTCGGACCTGACGGACATACCGGACCTGACGGAGCACGATTCCGCCACAGGGAATCCTGGCAAATTTCCCGAGAGCAGTCCAGCCGGTCAAGCATTGCAGATGCATACCGCAAGCCAGATGCATACCGCAAGCAGGATCTCGGAGGCAGTGGAACTGAACCTGCCAGGCGACAGGAATCTAGTGAGGCAGCTGGCAGTAATTTCCGGTATAGATCTGGTCAGGAGGCGGCTGCTCTGGCCAAGGCCACGGTAGCACGCCTTCTATTGGAGTTCCTGTCCGAGCATGCCTTTATAGAGATTGTAGGTAAAGTCATCGAAAGCCACCAAGATGCTGCGTTCTACGCTGGTGGCTCCACTTACTTGCCTCAGCGTGGACACCGCCACAGCGGCGGCCTGATCAGGCGGGTAACCGTACACCCCGGTGGAAATTGCAGGAAAGGCAACAGAACGGGCACCGACTTCATCTGCAACCTGTATCGAACGACGGTAGCATGACGCCAGCGTAGCTGCTTCTGATCTGTTCCCACCTCTCCACACTGGACCCACCGTATGGATGATCCACCTGGCAGGCAGGTTGAACCCAGGCGTCGCAACCGCATCGCCTGTATCGCAATGACCGATGGCAGCACATGCCTCATGGAGTTCGCGGGCTCCTGCGGCCGAATGGATCGCCCCGTCCACGCCACCTCCGCCTGCCAGTGCCTGGTTGGCCGCATTGACAATTGCGTCCACCTCCAAACGCGTGATATCGCCCTTCAACGTTTCTATGCGCATAGACCGTATTGTAGTGCTTACGAAGGCGGCTTGATCCCGTGGACAATGGCTGCTTCACTGTGCACTGTCACGCCGGTCACCCCGGTAAAGCCTGCTTCTTCTAGCCACCTCACCCAGTGCTGCATAGGCGCGGGACGCTCCTGTACCTTCAACATGAACTTGACGACGTTCTTGGCTATTCTCCACCAGCCCGCGGGACCTTTCTTCGCAAAAGCAAACACCTTGGAAGTGATTATCTCCCGATCACGGTGAGTGCCTCCACGACCGAACATCATATCCCCTATGACAATACGCCCTCCAGGTTTGATCCAGCCATATGCACGTTTCACCGCCAGCACTTTGTCAGGATCCCTTAGGTGATGTAATGCGTAGTTGGTGACGACGATATCGACGCTGGCCGGATTCACTTCTAGACTTTCTATCGCACCTGCGTGGATGGTGATATTGTCGAGCTTCGCCAGGCCCGCCTTCCTGGACAATTCGTTAAGCATCTCCTCGCTTATATCAACTGCTATGACTTTCTCAGCCTTTTTAGCAATCGGCAGCGCCAAGGCCCCGGTACCGCATCCCAAATCGACCACAACGTCATGTATTGAAGGGGCGGCCAATTCGATGACACCGTTGATCACGTCCTGCAGGCCAGGCAGGGCGCCGTGGTCCCAGGACGCAGCTCGCCTTGACCATGCCTTGCGCTGGCCGGCAACTGCCGCTCTGGTCAGCATTCCCACCGGTCGACCGGCATCCCCGGTTCCGGCATGTCCTCTCCGTGTCCTTCGCCCGTCATCTTTCCCGAACCCTTCAGACTCCTCCTCCCTGGAACCTCCAGGCGAGCTTCCATGAGAAGTTCCATATGGCCGGTTACCGGGGTTATCGCTGGTTATATTCACCGTTACAGCTTGCCACAAAAAGTCGGGACATGGTGCACCAGCTCTGTAGCATGCGTATATACTATGTATCATATTTCGTGAATCATGCCACCTAGAATGGATAAGTTCGATCCTACCGGGTCAGGTCGACCTGGGATGACTCGTCCTCATCCCTACCAGGGACGCCAAGCCGCACTGGCCACCAAACACGGAAAACTCGCCCAAATCGCTCCGGCCCTGCGCTCAGCACCCGGTCTCGACATAGTTGTAGCTGATATTGATACCGACCAGTTCGGTACTTTTACCGGCGAGGTTCCGAGACCCGGTGACACCCTGGAGACAGCGATCATCAAGGCTCGAGCCGGTGCCGAGGCATTGGGACTTCCTCTCGGGATAGCCAGCGAAGGCTCCTTCGGGCCTCACCCTGAGCTTGTACTTGTACCAGGCAATCTGGAAATCGTAGTACTGGTCGATACGGAGTTGGGCTATCACGTCGCCGAGCAGGTACTGACCACGGACACCAACTTCGCCCATATACGGCTTACACCGGATCAGCCGCCGGACGACTTCGCATACAACGCCGGGTTTCCCACCCACGGCCTAGTTGTCCAACCTTCGAGTGGCCCTGGCCCGGTATTCAAGGGAATAGTCGACAGCACCGATCTGGCTGCAGGAATTGCCACCAGTGCGGCTGCTTCCGCTGACGGCAAAGCGCTCGTACAGACCGACATGCGCGCCTGCTACAACCCTACTCGCCAGATCCAGATCACCGCAGCAGCGGAACGTCTTGCGGAACGTCTTACCACCTTATGCCCTGCATGTGCAACACCTGGCTGGGGCATGGTCGGTAGTGCCAGTGGGCTGCCGTGTGAGATCTGCCAGACACCTACCGCACTTACTCGCAGCACCATCTACGGCTGCCCGGCCTGCACGTATCGTGAATCGCACATTGTTGAAGAGCTTGCCCCGGCCGGGCGTTGCCCGATCTGCAACCCGTGACATAGGTATGCCGCCGGACAAGCATACGCAATCCGGTCAGCCTACTGTGCGATCCGTAATGCGACCCATGGTGTGATTCATGACGCGACCCATCATGCGACCCGTAGCGCATGGGCCGTCTCCGCACATTGGCGCCACCCTTTTCGCCGATAGGGGCTGCCGACTACATACGATTGATGTTTCATGTAATATAACACGTATGTATGATTATGACATCGAGATTCATATGAAGCGGCCTACGGCACAAGCCGCTGGTAATTCACCTTTATGCAGCAGATGGGTAGCGTGACATGCTTACCGGGAAACGCCTTCTGATAACCGGCGTGGCAACGCCGGACAGCATCGCCAGTGCAGTCGTTGCTCGTGCCCGTGACGGCGGAGCCGAGGTGGTGGCTACGGCATTCCCTCGCGATATGAGTGCAGCACGTGATGTGTTGGACGGCATCGACCCCGATATACCGGTTGTGCCGGTAGATGCCACTTCCAGCGCGGACCTTGCATCTCTCGCTCACATCATCAAAGACCGATGGGGAACTCTCGATGGCATATTGCATGCCATAGCTTACGCTCCTCGCTCTGTGCTGATGTCAGTAATGGAAGCTGATCCTGATGGAATCGCTATTGCCATGCAGTCAAGCGTGTGGACCTTTTCCGCACTGGCCCGGCTCCTTGCTGGGATGGCGCCTCCAGATGGAGCCAGCCTGGTAGGGCTCGACTTCGACAGCGAGCGAGCATGGCCGGTATACAATTGGATGGGCCCCTGCAAGGCAGCATTACGCTCACTCAGCCAGTACCTCGCTCGTGACCTTGGTCCGCAACGGATCCGCTCCAACCTGGTGGCAGCCGGTCCGCTCCGTACCCGCGCGGCCTCGGGAATACCGGACTTCGACCTGCTGCTCGAAGCGTGGAGGCGGCAGGCTCCCCTGGCCTGGGATTCATCTGATGCCGGCCCGGTGGCTGACACGGTATGCTTTCTGCTTTCAGACCTCTCGCGAGCCATTACCGGCGAGGTGATCCATGCCGATGGGGGTTTTCATGCCATCGCCACTTCGTTGCGGGATGCCGGACAATCGTAATCACGTCTTGGCGCTTGACAGTTGCTAATATACGAAGTATATTACATGAATATGATAACGTATAGTGAAGAAGCTTGCACATGCCATCACTGCTTCACCTGATCCAACTGCCGCAGTTGGCTATAGCCACACACGGCTCTTCTGCAGGATCAGTAGCCATGGCACTGGCCACCATGATACCGTGGCTGCTGGCACTCCTGACCCGTCCGCTCGGCCGGCACATGACCGCCAGGCTGGCATGGATCCCTGTCGGCGCTTCCGTAGCAGCCGGTATTGCAATTGGCACGACAGGGCCTTCGGTTGCAGGCATCACCAACGCGCATGGACATCTGCTGGCCGGTCTGCAAGCAAATACCTACTCGATCACACTGATCGTTCTCGTTACCTTCGTCGGTGCTCTCGTGCAATCATTCGCCCTCAGGCACCTTCAATCTGACACCCATGCTGCGAGATTCGCCGCCGGCGCTCATGTGGTGGTCGGGGCCATGGTAATCGTGGCAGACTCAGCCACTCTTGCCGGATTGGTGATCGGATGGGTGATCGCCGGCATGGCCTTTACAAGTGTACTCGGCTACCGGCCTGAATTGCCTGGCGTCAAGCGCTCGGTGGCAGCCACCCGCCGAGCATTCATAATTGGGGATACCGCACTTGTAGTAGCTGCTTCCTGGATCATCCTACGATCAGGGGATGTTGCACTTACCTCTTCACACGACCTGCAGGTTGCGGCAGGTCGCCTTGGTGCAGGAGAGCCGGTTGTGGCCTTACTGGTGGCCGTTTCCGCACTGGCTCGCTCGGCCCAGTTCCCGCTCGGACGATGGATGGCAGGGACCGTCAATGCCCCTACACCCGTCTCTGCGCTGTTGCACGCCGGGGTCGTCAATGGTGGAGGCATCCTCCTGGTGCGGATGGCGCCGCTGGAAAATACATCTGCGCCGGCAACACTCATAGTATTCTGCTGTGCATTCATCACGCTGGCATACGGCATAACGGCCATAAGGGCCAGATCGGATGTGAAGGGTGCTCTGGCCTTGTCGACCCGTGCACAGATGGGGTTCATGTTGGCTGAATGTGCTGCCGGGCTTCCGGTATTCGCCACCGTGCATTTGATCGGGCATGCTATCTACAAGGCCACCTTGTTCTTCGGTTCAGGCAACGGTATTCGCCGACCGGGAACACGCCCAATCAAACCAGTTCATTCGCACCGGTTGCCGGCAAGCCTGCCGGCGATAGTGGCGGGCATAGCGGGTGGCGGGATAACCCTGGGCACGATGCTGATGGTCATGGATGGTCTTGGCGGTTATCGTAGCTGGCCGCTTCTCCTTTTCAGTGGAGTGACGGCAACCGTCGTGGGAAGGGAATGGTGGCTCCGGCATCCGAGAGGATGGGGCTGGCCCATGGTGGCCGCCTTTGTATTGGTCACCCTGTCAGCCATCTATGCCGCGTTGCTTTCCGGCCTTGGCGGATGGCTTGTATCTACCTTAGGCATGGTTCCTGCAACGCTAATCGGACCTTGGTGGCTCGTGGTGGCAGGCGTCACCGCTGCAGCATTTTCCTTCGCAGCGTGGCAATGGTTGCCTATGACGGCTCTATCAATTCTGGTACCGGCTGGGAACCAAGGTGACGTACCTGCACCCCAGAGATTGGCAGGCTTGCGCCTGTGGCGTGTTTTCGCCCGACCCATGGTACCAACTGGAGATCGGCAACAACACTCTGGGAACCGCCCTATGGATGGTTGTGCGGCATGACCGTTACCGCAGCCCATGCCAGGTCGGTTGACGGTATCCCGACCGAGCCACGAGCCCAGCTGTCCACCGATTTACGCGACGAGCCAATGGCCGGATCTACGTGGTCTGTCGGGTATAAGGAGGACTTGGACGAAGCCGCCAGGATCATCGGCCCGCTATGGCCTCTAGGTACTGCTATAGCGGTGAATCCGCTGTGGGATCTGCGCCAGTTGCAGTTCCCGCAAGCCATGGCACTTCTCGACCGGATATACAGAGTATCCGGCTACCCGCAGGCAGCATTTCTCGAGCATTCCTACAGCACTGGGCGCATTACCGACTCAGATCTGGTCAAGGCGCTTGAGCTGCTCGACCAAGCTCCAATGGACGCAAGACCCGATTCGATCCGCCGGCTCCTCCACGACGGTGCATCCATGCTCACTCCATCCGAGCACTATGACGCAGTACATGGTACCAGGCTCGCCAGTGAGGTCGATGAGATGGTAGCTGCATGGTGCGCTGCCTTTGCCGGTGGCATCCTGCCGGACAGGACCGGATTAGGATTTTACCAGTCGTGGCGGGCTGGCATGCAGCGAGGCTACCGCATCCGAAGGCGGTTGGGTGCCCGCGGGCGCAGTGTGATCAGGTCGCTTGATGCTGATGCTGCCATGGCCGCCCAGCAGTGCCTGTCTCGGCTCGGAGTGCCAGCCAACCAGCGTGTTGCAGTTCTGGCTGCCCATCTGGTGCGAATGCCAGGCTGGGCCGGTCATGCCAAATGGCGCTCGAATTGGGCGCCAGAAGGCTGCGGTGGACCAGTCATAGATCTGGTAAATTACATGGCCGTTCGCCTCGCGATCGAGACAGCGCTCCTGATGGCCGCCGTTCCAGACTCCTTTCCAGGCTCCTTTCCAGACTCCTTTCCAGGCCCGATACCGATCCCACGCCTGGACCCAGCCCCAGCCCCAGTCACGGGCACCTCTGAGCACCCCAACTTCCACACAGCTTCGATCACAAGCCCAAATCCGTATGCGCACCCAGCCTCACCGGCCAGCTCGTCAAACGAGCCGGTATCGGTCTCCCACTCGTTGCCGGTGCAGGCTCCATCGGAAGCAGATCTTCCGGCCCGACTCGCCCTGCCGACGGAAGTGTCCACGAGACTTGCTAATTTGCCACGTCACGTGGCGGCCGAAGTATGGTTGCTGGCTTACGAGGTTCATTGGTACAAAGAGTTGCTGGATCGGCTCGCCGGCAAGATGGTCAACGGGGATAATGGCACCCGCGGAGCAGGAACCTCTCTACCGGACGCGCAAGCTGTGTTCTGCATCGATGTGCGTTCGGAAGGAATTCGTAGGCACCTGGAAAGCGTCGGACCTTACGAGACCTTTGGATTTGCGGGTTTCTTCGCACTGCCGTTGCGCTTCCATGCGTGGGGAGCGGAGGATGCATTTGATACCTGCCCTGTCCTGTTGCAACCCACTACTCATATGGCGGAACAGCCGGCAAACGGCATGAGCAAAGAAGCATGGCGATCCGTGGCCGGCCAGCAGGCTCGCGTCGCGTTCGGAAAAGCCAGAGAGTCAGCCCATCATGGTACAGTGGCTCCTTTCATGCTTGCGGAAGCCGGAGGCTTCTTTGCGGTCCCGCTTGCCGTTGCCCGGACCCTGGCGCCCCGGGCGTTCAGGCGCGCGAGGGATATCTCGAGCCACCTATTCACCCCGCCTGTACCGGCATCTATTACTGCCGACCCTGCCCTTGGTGCTCTCAGCGATGACGACAAAGCAACCTACGCGGAATCGACTCTTGTTGCAATGGGCCTGACCAGTGGATTCGCGCCGGTGATACTACTGTGCGGTCACGGCGCCACCTCCGAGAACAACCCTTATGCTTCCGCGCTGGACTGCGGGGCGTGCGGGGGCAACCGGGGGGCTTCGAGCGCACGATCGGCGGCAGCCATATTCAACATGCCGGAGACTCGGTACCGGTTGGCTGGACGCGGCATCGACATCCCTCCGGAAACGTTGTTTGTCGCTGCTGAGCACGACACCGTGACGGATCATATCACCATACTCGATCGTCACCTCGTGCCAGCATCCTTCCAGCCGCGGTTGGATCGCCTTGAAGCTGACCTCGAGACAGCCGGGAAGCTTCTGGCTGCCGAACGGGCAGAATCGTTGCCTGGAAGGCAACGGCGAGATGGCCCTCGCTCTGCGCGCACCAGCGCCACGGATTGGGCGCAAGTACGCCCTGAATGGGCATTGGCCAGAAACGCTGCATTTATTGTAGGTCCTCGGAACATGACTGCCGGCATTGATCTGGAACGGCGCGTATTCCTGCACTCTTATGATTCCTCCATAGACAAAGATGGTTCGGCGCTCGAGACTATCCTCACTGCTCCGATGGTGGTTGCTCACTGGATCAACGCCCAGTATTATTTCTCTGCAGTTGCTCCAGAGGTCTTCTCCTCCGGCGATAAGACTATCCACAATGTGGTGGCTGGAATCGGAGTGCTGCGTGGAGCAGGTGGCGACCTCGGAGTTGGCCTCCCACTCCAGTCGCTATTCGAGGGCAAGCTACTCTATCATGAGCCGATGCGCCTTCTGGTAATCGTGGAGGCTCCGCTGGACCGTATAGACAAGATTATTGCATGCAACCCGGTGCTCCTGGATCTTTTCGATGGGCGATGGGTGCACTTGATTGCACGTAATGGAGCAGGAACACCCTGGATGATGCGTCACCCAGGAGGTAAGTGGGATGCTGCGCCCTGAGTGCGTGCAACCCAGATGGCTTTACCATGGACTTGCGCTGGACTTGCGCTGGACTTGCGCTGGCATCTCAGTTATACGCCTAAATGTTGCAGGTGCAGTTGGACTGGCTGATCACTTCGAGCGGACATGAGCTCCGTGCCTCGTACGGATTGGCCGCTGGGGAATCGGTAAACTGCTTCCAAATGGGTCGATGGGGCCGGGTTGTGAGTGCTTACCCATGCTCGCTGCCGAATCGGTGAACTGCTTCCAATCCCGCCATCCAAGGAGGTCAATGGTGGCGGATTACCACGTCCACCGCTATCCCTGCGAACAGTATGGTCAGATACGTGATAGACCAGTGGAACACCCTCATAGGCGATGCTCCAGGAGATTTCCTGTAGAGCCTCCATGATTGCCATGCGAAGGCGGCGCCAGAGGCGGCGGCAAGCAGCGTATAGACAATGCCCATACGGGCTATAGGAACTAGAGCGAGCGAGCAAGCCCATAATGCCAGTGCGTATACGAGCATCTGCCGTGCAGTAGACTCGTAAGATGAGACAACTGGCAGCATCGGAACTTTGGCGGCCTCGTAGTCATCCCGGTAACGCAAAGCCAGCGCCCAGAAATGAGGTGGGGTCCAGAGGAATACTATGCCGAACATCACCAGGGCCGGCCACGACAGACCCCCTGTCACGGCGGCCCAGCCGACAAGCACCGGGACAGCTCCGGCAGCACCTCCTATAACGATATTTTGTGGCGATTTCCTCTTCAGCCAAATGGTATAGACGACGAGATAGAACAGGGCCCCGGCCAGAGCCAGGACGGCAGCCAGGAGATTGGCCACAGCCCAGAGGCATGCAAATGCAACTACTTCCAGCACCAGCGAGAATATCGCCGCTCCCACCGGGGACACCAGCCCGCTGGCCAGCGGCCTACCTTTTGTGCGCTCCATGACCTTGTCTATGTCACGATCCACCACCATGTTGGCTGCATTGGCACCACCCGAAGCCAGGGTTCCTCCAGCCAGAGTACCTATCATCAGCCCGACTGCAGGTATGCCCTCTTTGGCCAGGAACATCGCAGGGAGGGTGGTCACCAGCAGCAACTCGATGATGCGTGGCTTGGTGAGGGCTACATAGGCCTTAACTTTCTCAATTGTGCTGCTTGTGTCACTTGGCACATGGCTGGTCAGGGTCACCTCGATATCCTTCCTGCAATCCGCGCGAGGAAACGGACAGCCGTTCCCAGTACAAGTCTACCGTGAAGTCAGCGCTCGGTGTACACCACGAGCAGAACGCAAATCCATGACGGAGATTGCGCCTAGCGGCCTGTCTCGTGAACAGGATACCGGCATCCTATGCGACAGATCGTGAGCCGTTGCTGGCAGGAAAGCTATGCGCGACGCCACGGGGTCGTCCGGTCAGCTGGAGTGCACCGTGATCTGCGGATAGCTGCTAGGTGTCTCCTGCGGCGAGCAGCAAGCAAATTTGGTAAAATAAAAGATGATGGTATCTACAGTCGAAGCCGCACCCGAAACAAGGCATCGACCTGGTTCCGCGGATGACCTCAGGCAAGAGGGTCCGTGGATCGTTATCGTGTGGAACGATCCCGTCAACTTGATGTCCTACGTGACGTTTGTCTTTCAGAAGCTTTTCGGCTACAGCCAGGAAAAAGCCACAAAACTCATGCTGGATGTTCACAACAAGGGTAAGGCGGTGGTGTCTTCAGGACCTAAGGAACGGGCGGAGTTCGATGTCTTCAGGTTGCATAGGCATGGATTGTGGGCCACGATGGAACAGATTCCAGCTGCCTGATGGAAGGTCTGCCTCGAATAGAGCACCAGAGAGACGGCACTTATCGCGTCATCCTCGAAGATCACGGAAGAGAGCTGTTGGCTGCACTTTGCATACAGGCAAAGCAGCTGATTGCTCGGAATGATCCCGCTTCACGGCGCCTTTTCCCGCCTGCACACATGGAAGGCGGGAAGGCTGAGGAGGAATACAGGCAGCTGGTAGGGGACGAGATCAGGAATGGCCACACTGAAGCGCTGAACATTCTCGAATCTACCGCATCCAAAGACTGTGTATCTGCCGAAGAGCTGGAACAGTGGCTGAATGCAGTGGAGATTCTCAGGCTTCTCCTCGGAACGCAGCTGCAAATTACTGAAGACATGGATGTAGATCTCGACGACGAATCGCTTGACCCGCGCATGGCGTTGTATCACTACTTGACCTGGCTGCAGGACCATATGGTGAGTACATTGAGTGGAACCGAGCACAACCCCCTTCCGTGAGAAAGGAGTCGGGCGATCTTGCTATTCATCGACGGCGTGGCCGTCCGGCTGGTCGGTTAGCGGCTTGCTGATTCTCGACATACGCTTTCACCATGTCGAGCGGTACCCCATCACACGAGACAACTGCGTTGGATGGAACCAGCAATGTTCATCCCACGGCGCCCTAGTCGCTTCCGGCCGACCGTGCTCCCTTAGCCGCCAAGTTGCACCCGGGGGCTCACGAATCGGGCTATACTATTATGGTTTCTGCACTTACAGTATGTCATGCATGCTTCCTGCAGGTCCTGCCCCCATCGTCTAGCGGCCTAGGACACCACCCTCTCAAAACTAAACAGACTCGTTTGCACCGTATATTACGAACACTGACGGTGACAAATAGCAGGTCATTGGCTATGTCATTTCGACCACAAATCGTGGTAAAACAAGACGAATGTCTACACGCGCGCGATAAACGCGCGATGAGGACTCGTAATACGATACTCGTGTAATGATATAAACACGATATTTATAATACACTCAAGATGATATAAATATCATCCATCCAGTCCCTCACTCACGGCCTCTTACACGCCTGTAATTTGCCCGCTAGTATTTCCGATATAGTTTTCCCTTACTTCGTTCCTAACGTTGCTCTACGGGCACATTAAACGGCTCTCGCGGCTCCTGACAGGGGTGCCTTCCGGCACACCGGTCAGGGCAAATTACGCAGGAATAGTCACCCCCTATGCGTAGCATCCTTTCAGTGGGCACTATTCGCTACCCTGATATCACTTGAGCGTTACCATGAACGGATGCGGTCCTCCGCCTCCTCCGGCAACAAGCGTGGGAGACTGGATATACCAGTCCAGTATACCCTCTATGCCACCTGCCGGGATAGCCGGTAGCTTGGACTGAGACGGGATGGGTAATTGCATGGCCAGCATAACACTTGAGCCATTGTCAAGTGTTCCGATGGCAGAGCAGTTGAGCATGTAGCTTGCATACACCGGAGTGGGATTGAACCGGCTGCTCGTCAAAAACTTGACGAACTCTCCATAGGAAGGACATGAGCTGGTGAATGATATGGCCCTTCCCGACACGTTGGTCAGTTTGAGATTGTATTTTAGGGAGCTTCCAGGTGTGGCTGTCTTTGGGACGTTGACAAAAGCAAATTTCAGGTCGATAGTGAAAGGGCCCTGAGGTTTCGGTGGCGCTCCTGAAACAAAAAACCCTATGCTTGCCGTATTAGGACCTTCGCCAGGACCAGTGATACAACTGCCGGATGCAGGAACGGGAAAGCCACTTGGCGGCGGTCCTAGTATACCTTGTGGACTGTCATTAGGTCCGCCTGTAGTCTTTATCGGAGCTGAACTTATACTACCACCAGGCAAGATGAATCGCACGGCAACAACAGGCGTGGCACAGGACGTGCCGCTCGAAAAACCGAGCATTATAACTGCTTGTCCTTTTACAGAGGGCGCGCCGGGAGCGCCCTCTGGCACACCTGGGTCAAGAACAACTGCTCCCGGCTGACTGAATGCAATGCCCGTCACTGGTGATTGCACCACCCTGGGAGCAGAAAGCGGCTCGCCCTGCGGTCCAAGAAACACAACCTTGGGCCATCCTTGGAGCCAACACGATTTTGAAGAGGTGTTGGTGAAAATAAACCGTTGGTAAGCTCTCTGTGCTGCACCACCGCCAGGCTCAGATCGCACCGAGAGCTGCGACATGTTGCAGGCTTTACCTTTCGGAGGAGGGCTTGATGCCACCGCCGAAGTGTTTGAAATCTTGGACACAGGAGTATTGACCCAGGGAATCACTCCATTGGTCGAGACACTTTGCTTGACATTGGCAATGCCCGTACTGCATGAAGCGAGAAGGATAGCCATTGCTATCACCACCCCCCAGGCACCGGCATTACGAGCTGTGTCTTTAGCGCCAATGTATACTTGTCTTTTTTTCATATCATTATCACCTTCTGTTCTCTATAATCGCTGGCACTGGTTACGTTTTCGGCTGTATCATTGGCTATAAACACGAAGTGTCCTCGTCGTTTCCGCTGGGGGAGCTCCGCTCGAGATCATCAGGGCTTACAGCGAACAACAGCAGTCTCCTAACCGCCAAGGCCGTCCTTCGCCGACAAACGGCCTTGACCTCTAAGATAACTTACATAAAGGGATTTCAGCCGAGCGTTGTTCATATTTCTAAAGCTGAAAGTGTTGTACCGGGTTACCAGTGGAGGAGCACAATAGGTTAAACTCCGCATGCCAGCGGGAAGCGACCTGGCTTTGGGACCAATGTTCATAAGATGCCAACTGCCCGATAGTCTGGCCCGGTCCCGAACTCTCATATTGCTGGCAGGCTGCCAGTGTAGATATGTCAGAGCCAGGATTGCCGGTAAGTCTGGTACTTATAATTGCTCCGGCCAGGGAAGCAGGAAAGACTGGAGATGCTCCAATAGAAGGAGGTCCAGTCACTGCAGATAATGGCGGGGGTTGGATGTCAGACCGTGACAGACCGGAGGACCGTGACAATCCATGTGTCGAGCCGGGTGGAATGAATCCCGAAAACCAGTAATTTGTTTCTACCACAAATGCAGCACCTTCCCCTGTTGACAGATCCACTGGAGTGTCAAAAATCTTTACTGCCGGCTCTCCCGGCAGGGTGCTGAATGAGGACATAAACTTATCATTCACGCTCACTGGCATAGATGCTCCTGAATTTGTAACCTCTTCTGGAGCAGGGGTGCCAGTAAGCTCACAAGTCGACGATGAGGTATTCACAAACTCCATGATTAGGTTCGCTTGTCCGGAGCCATAAGGAGTAGCGTAAGCAGCACCGTGTGCATTGCGGGCCATCTTCAACTCCAGCTGGGCTGCGTGGCATCGTTGCACACCGGCAATCGATCTTGTTAGCGCAGATTTGCCCTGAACGAGCGTTGTACGCGTTGGACTTGTAGAAGGGGTGCCGGCACTGGCGCACGCCGCCAGGATAAGCGATCCGGTGATCACGAGCAGGATCATTCCAGGATATTTACGCAATATTTCACGTAAGCTGTAGTTAGTAGACATTATTCTATTCCTTTCACTTGTTAATTATAACCGTAATAAGTTGGTATATTTGGTACAACGAATTGATCCCAGTCCCCGGAATTGATGTACCATTGCCACATATCATCTGCTTCTTATATGATCAGTTATAGGTGTAAGACATGGTGGCCACATTAAAGGTCAAACTGACACCTGATTCAGACACCAGGTTTATAGTGTTGCCTACAACACTGACAATCTTGAGAGGTGAATTCACTGAAGACAAATACATTTGAAAGCCACATAGTACGTGGCAATGCGGCGGCGGTCCATCATAAGTCGGTGCACCAGCGAACCGCTGAAAGACGATACCTCCCCGTCCGGTCTGAAAGTTTCCGACGGTCTGCGCTCCGGCGAAGATGGTTATCCATCTATTGCCTAGAGCGGGCAGATGGCCAGTGAACCAGGATTTGGTAACCTGAAATGTACTTTGTGAAAACCCAAGACCGTTGTACACGCCCCTTCCCGAATACACGCCAGGTACTGGAGCTGGCGGTGGCGGTAGTTTTGATAGCTGTTCCATCTTTTTAGCCATTTGCGGGGCCAACTGCTTTATCGTCTCCTGCTGTAACTTATTCGGATTGACCCCAGGCGGGTACTGGGCCGGTTCTTTAGACCTCAGAAATGCCCTGTAATTCTCCCGCATATTTAGTGGTATCGTAGTACTGGGCGAATTCGAGGACTTCTTGGTTGCAGAAGTCTTGGTTGCAGAAGTCAACGAGGGATGCATACCTTGTGACATGCTGCCAATTACCGCTGCGATACCGATGGCAGCAAGCATCACTACCAGGATTATAATTACACTTCTTTTCATAATCTTGTCTCCTTTACTTTAGTTCTCGAACAACGACCCTTAGTCACTCCCGATGCATTTGGCTTGAGAAGGCGATGCCCACAGGCACCACATTCCAGAAGGTCAGGGCATTCCAGAGGTCTGTCCAAGCCTGCGCCGAGCTGTTGGTGCCACTATTTAGATCGTACTCATCTAGGACGCTTTCAAAAGCAGCAATGTAGTTGTTCTCATTATTTGCTCCATAGGCACTTATCAGAGCCCATTGAGTGGCCTGGTCGCCGCTGGTATTATAGATTTCAGGTGCGGCCTCACCTATGTTGTTCCCCCATGAAACATACCAGTAATCGTACTGGTTCCAATTATTGCTGCAGGAACCGGGTGGGCTTGAGATTGTGGTTGGGCAACCATCAGCAGATCCATGGTCAACATATGAGTAACCAGGTGCATTCGCCTGATAACCTGCGGTCCAAGCCAACGTCCCGCTGGCCGAACCCCACGATTCGATGTCATTGCCGCCATAGACAACAACCTGGTCAGCTTCGGCAGAATTATTACTTATGTATGACCCAACGGCGCTCACGACGTTACCCCACCCTTGACCACCACCATAATTGACGGAATACCCGGAGTTGTTGGTACCAACAACGAGAAAGAGAGTTGTCGTGGTGTCAGAGTTGTTGCTAGCACACTTATAGTATCCCCAGGCGAATACTTCGGCAAGGTTTTCATCGGTGGCATAACTGGCGGAGGAAGGCTGCGTCGGAGAGTTTATCTTGACTCCTGGAAAATATGTACCACTATTAGCATTATCCTGAGCACCAAAATCAAGGATTACGAAGCTATTATTATGATCTGCTGCATCAGCACTCCCCTGATTACATCCAAGCTGATAGATTGTATTGGTATTTGTAGTGTTTAGGTAAAAGCTCCAATTGGTATTGGGCATTGGCGGAACCGAAGCATAAGCAACGGTCGAAAACGAGAGAGAGAGCTACAATGCCACTTAAAAACAGTGTAACCGCCATGAGTAATCGCTGGCATCTTCGCCACCTCTTCAGAAAATCGAGTTTACGGAATATCATGTTACGACTAAACACTTACCAATCCATTTCTGTCTGTATCAAAATTACCGACTTCTGCTCGCAGTTAAACTCATATCTATACTATGCTACTTTTTCTTACGAAAAACAATAGGTTCACCCAAATTGTAATGAAGTTGTAATATTCACCCTGAATCCATCAAGAATTCAGGTTAAATGTCCCTGGTCGTAGACCTGCCGCATAGCGGTATCGCATTGTTTTTTGCGTGAAGACACAGATCAATACGGATCATACAGTGCAATCCTGTCGCTTGCCATGCCCTACACCCCTATATGCGTCCGCTGCTCGTCTGGTGCCGGTCCGGTATGGCCACCCAAAAAATCCCCTCATCTGTTCCCTAACGCCTCCCTACGTGCCGTAGGATGCCTCTCGTGGCATCTGGCAGTAAGGGGTGCCTTTCCGGCATACCGGTCAGAGTCATGAAGGTTAACGGGGATATCAGCAGGGTATCTGCCTGGTTAATATTAATTTACTGGATGAATACATCCCGGACGGCACATCAGCGACAGTGGTATTATACTTTGAGCGGATTAGTAAAGAGTTGCGGAATATTCAACGTCGACAACGGCCAGGAAAGCGGTTCCGGGTCACCTCTTACCGGGAAGCAATGCTCGGGCTCGTGGCCTGCCTCATGCCGAGACCGCCGTAGTCAGTGTCCCAATAAGCACCAACGGCCCACAGGTCGCCCGTGTTCGTCTGGACAGCCACCTCGAAACCGACGCCTCCGTCGAGCGCGATGATGCTTGGGCTAGTGCCATTCATCATCCCAAGGTTCCAAGCCGTATCGCCCAGCGTTCCCACAGTCCAGAGATCCCCCGTGTTCGCCTCGAACGCAATCTCATAGCCGCCATTGACTGCTGTAATACTTGGGCTCGTGCCGGACATGAGCCCAAGGCTCCAGTTGGTCCCACCGAATGAGTCATCGGCCGTCCATAAGTCACTGGTATTTGCCTGAAACGCCACTTTGACCGGCTGGTAGGTACCGCGAAATAGCCCCGGGGTGTTGAAAAACCCGTCAAGTGCAGACACCCACGTCTGTGCTTCAGCATCCTGCGCCGACGTCAGCATCGCATCGGGCAGCTCCGCAAAATTCTCCAGATCCCGGATGGCCGTCTCGTAGCTGGCGGGATCAGGGGCGTTGCCGTCGTTCACGGCCTGGGCGAGATCATTAGCCGCGATAAGGAGGTGGGTGCTCATCTCAGAGGAGATCACCCTTGCCGCGATCTCCCACTGGAGTCGGGCCTCCTCGTACTGGACAGGAACGCCCGACGCAACGGGCACCATGGATCGGATCGTAGCGGACGGCCTCGTCGCAGCCGGGGACCCTCCCCCGAAGCCAATCGTGCCCGCCAAGACCAGTACATCCATAGCGACAGCCACGAAAACACGTTTCGCGATCAACCGCCAACCTTTTTGACTCGGCCGCTGATGGCATTGGAACATGTTCTTGGCAAGCTATGACACCGTTGCTCTAAAATCCGCTCTTCCATTGTAGTTCGATTTGGAGAAGGTGGATTCCAGCCTCTGGGATGACCGGGATAGTGAGTCGTTACGGGAACGTCAGGTGCTGGTGGATGAGACGTGGTAAGGGCCTGTGAGAGTGGGATGCCTGGGGGGGATGGAAGTGGTGCCACCGAAGGGGCATGACCTGCCAGTACGGAAGCTCCCGCTGCATATGGATACCATCTGTTGGTGTCAGTGTCAAAGAACATAGGAAAACCGTTTCCGGTACCGCCACTAACATATCCAACAAAGTTACTCGGAGTGGGCAGGCCTTGATTTGCTGGCGCGAAAGTTGGAGCAAAAGCAATCCACGGATCCGGCGCCCAGTAAAACTGGAATGACGAGAGACTGTGGAGCGTCGTGTTTGAAAGGCACTGGGTGTTACCCTGTGCACAGTGTTCTACTGCAATGCCGGAACCACCGGGGGAAATAAAAGAACCCCATCCAGCACCAGTTTCGCCAGTGCTGCTATAAGCAGCTGGCACAGGTATACTGGGATATAGCTTGCCTCCTACCAGTCCGAACAAGGTTATTGTCCATGTTGTCCCGTGCAGCTTACATCCCCACATACCAAAGTGCATCGAGAGCGCTTGACGCGTACCTGCAGGGAAAAAACCTGCCACCCTGCAGATATCGGGATTATTCGCGGTACTCGGTTGTGAAGATGAGGTAGTAGTATCCTGACTTGCTGGCTGTACATGGCTGGAGCCAGGCCGAGCGATAGCCTGCCTGGCAAGCCGAACATGGACCGGTGACCTTCCACTCCCATTGGATACAGTGGCGGCACTTATTGAAACGGCAACTGCTGTCACAACCAATAATATCGGGAAAATCCAACTGTAGCTTCTTCGGGCATCACCTGGCATGCCGTGACCTCCTTTATATCCAGGTTGCCTCACCCATCCACTCGGACAAGGCGCTCACCTTGCTGCTGACTTAATTATACCAGGGGGGGGGATGTCAAGGGGTAAGCATTAAATATTATGAATAATTGATAATTGCCCAGCCCCCTCAGTAGCTGGGTTGTATCTATCCGTGCGTCCAGCAGCTCGGGCACCATAACCCGAAAGGAGTGATTATGACATAGCCGAGCGATAAGCTCACAACAGTGTCAACGGCCACGAAAAATTCCCCATAGGCGGCCATGAGAATTCCCCAGATACGGACACGGAATTCCCCAGATACGGCCACGGAATTCCCCAGATACGGACACGGAATTCCCCAGATACGGACACGGAAGTCCCCAGATACGGCCACGGAATTCCCCAGTTTGGTTAGGCCAGGGGCATCACCCCCTTTCCGGAGATGGCATCGGCAAGGCGCACCGACTCACCTTCGGTGAGAATGAGATGAGCGTGGTGCATTAGGCGGTCGACTAATGCCGAAGCCAAAGTTTTGTCCATCAACTGGTCAAGACCGGAGGGATGGA
>JAKBVZ010000018.1:0-116928 GCA_021841005.1 Actinomycetes bacterium
TCGCGTATCGTCATAATAACAGTCCAGCAGATCTACAACTATTTCGCGAATCCCCTGGTCAGGTGGCTAAATTACTTACACAAATGTAGTTACAACTTGCTTTCACCAGCCTCTTGGCAACCTGGAATACTGATACCAGCGCCCATACATTCCAGACCAGAAGACCAGAGAACGCTTGCACTCTTGGCCTCAACAGGTTCATCCAAGTGTTGGCCAGGCTTCTATGCTAAAATGAATACCTGAATAGTTACGTATAATCCTATATCGGAAAAATTAACGTGGCTCTACGGCGATTGTATGGGGAGGTTCTGCTGTTGCTCGGTCAAGGGATGGGAATTAAGCGCTCATCGGGATTTTTAGACGATCCTTGACGATCTTCATATCACCTTTGAGTTCGCCTATGTCCTTTACCACCTGATCTATCCTGGCGGTCTGTTGATCTATCCTGGCGGTCTGTTGATCTATCCTGGCGGTCTGTTGATCTATCTTGGCAGCAAGATCAGATCGTAAGGAATTGCCCTGTTGGATGATGAGTACCACCAACACGCCAAACACCCCCAACAGGGGTCCGAGAATTGTCCATATCTGCGCTGTGGTCATAATGTATAATTATAGCTGGTAGTACCTTGGTTGTCCAGTTATGATGCTGCCTTAATATCCAGTATGCCAGTACGAGCATATTTTGTCTCGGTGATGCCGAATGATGATACTGGCTCATGATGGTTTTGCGTACAAGATGTAATCAACCGAGTAATACGTTCCGAGGCGGCCGCTAGACTAGAATGCCACATCTCTAGTCCGTTTGCCCAGGTGGCAACCTGCCGCTCCGCGCTCCGGCGAAAGAAAAAAAGTGCAGCCAATTCTTGCACCGCTCCAGGATGTTCAGGCCAGCAGGGAGGGATATTCATGAGCCGATAGGTCTCTATAACCCACTCCACCCAGGAAATAAAATCATCCCAGGCCACATCGTCATCGGAACCGGCAGGTTCATCATCAACAGAACCGGCACCTTGTGATACCGGCTCCGTCTTATGAATCGCTCGTGCTGCACGCAACGGCTCTGTCATTAGAAAGAAATCTCCAACTCTGGACCTACGGACATGTCCGCATGACGATCAGCTGTCACGTCCTGCTGAATCTGTTGTTCCATCCTGGCCTCTAGGCGGTCTGCCAACGTTGTCGCCGTTTTCCGAATAGTTTCAGCACTGCGCTGGACCACTGCCGTATCCTTAGCCCACGAAGATACATAACCAAAACTGTAGTCCCCGCTGTCGATGCCGAAGTGCTTCATTGTGATGTATGCCACGGATTCGGCTTCTGTCTCGGCCTGAACATCGGAGTTGGTGTGCTCCATCACGATATGTGCCAGTTCGTGTGTTAAAGTCTTCGCTGTCTGAGCAGGAGAGAGGTCGTCCCTGATCTGGACTGCTTTCGCACCTGGCAACGTCCGACCGTTCGTGCTGTCGCTCCAACCGGCCAGGTTTCCATTGGTTGGCTTGACTTCATAGCCCATGCCCTCTATCTCGGCGCGGATGGCGTCGATTATCTCTGGCGGACACTCGCCCTCAAGTCGCTGGATAGCAGGCGAAGTAGGCAGAGGCTCACCACTCGTTTGGGACACATCGAAGACGGTCTCGAGCCGAAAACCGCGCACGTGGCGTTCCGTCGGCGCATCGGGGTCAGCAGGTAGTCCGGTGCTGCTCTTTATTGCACCTACATTTCTCCTGTCAGCCTCGATTTCCTCAGCAGACTTCTCGTGCTTGTATACAATTGGAGCAAGCACCTTATATCCGTGTTCTCCCTTGTTCACATTTCGACCCATCTTCTGCCAAGCTCGATAGCTCGCCACCTGACCCAATTCCATCTTTCGTTGCTCGGCCTGCGCGAGGAGCCACAGGCAGTTGCGGGCAGAATAATTGTGGAATTTGCCTTGAAAGTCGAGGTACCGTTGCCAGTCATCGCTCGTGGTAATTTTGCCGACAGCAGTTTCGATCTCATCAAAAGCCTTCGCCAGTCGCTCCGCTCTTTCCTCGGGTGAAAGTCGGTGATCTTGCTTTGTCTTCTTGTCTTCAAGCTCCGCTTTTTCCTCTGGGGTGAGCTGAATTGTTTCCGTCAAATCAGCGCCAAACTCCCGCTTGCCTGCTTCGATGAAACCTGCAACTGCGTCCATCTTGTCTATTCCTACTCCTGCAATTATTATGCGTGGTTCCATATTTCATCTTCCTTTCCTTTGTCGTAATAACTTCCTCTACCCTCTTATATGAGCGGATTTAAAAGTCCTGGTCAGGGGCTTGTCGCATCGCGGGAACCATAGGTGTATCTATCAGTCCAAAACGGGCAGGATCAACCAGACGAAGATCTATCGGTGTGTACCGCTCAGGGACAGGATGGACAGGGGAGGAGTCAGCTGCCAGCGGCTCGTTGTGTTCCCGTATCATCTCTGTGGCGGCTCGTACATCAGGCCAGCCCCATCCAGGCCGGGTTGCCAGGTATACAGCAGCAGGCACTTCCTTTCCAGACCTCTGTATTTCATCCACCATTTGCGATGCTTCACGACGCAGGAGGGTCGCTGCGGCTCCAATTCCCTGACGGACGAAAGAGATATTTGCCGGATCGGACACCACCTCAATAAGTCGTTCTGTTGCGTGTTTCGGATCAATTGCCAATGCCACGGCAACTTGGCGTTCGATGGCAGGTATGCCCTTAGCCACTTCTGGCAAATTCTCAACTAATACGGCAGTAACCTGCTCGGTTGCAGATGCAAGCGCTTCCACATCAACAAGCTCATCTAAGGGACGCAAATCGGCCATCTCTGCCGCTATAGCCAGATCGGTGTAGACGGCATCTTTGGTGGCAAAATGCTGTACCGCTGGCGAAGACGATCTACCTCTATTATCCAGGACCCGTGTAACCATGTCTTCAACACGCCCAACCTGCTGCAGATACCGCAACCAGGCAGCACGATCATCAGTAATAGGATTGCCTATAAGACGAACCAGCGAATCTGAAGGCGCAATAGCCGAAGAGAGTATACGTGCTCGTCTTTCCCTGTCCAACGCAGCGTCCACCAAAGCCAGTTCTTGTGTTGCATCCGCCAAACTAAGACCAGTCTCCGCTACCCAATTATTTGCGGCAGTCTCGATTCGTGCCAGAGCTCCCAGTTCCGTAGCAGCCCTAGCTGCTACTACCTTGTCTACAGATGCTAAGCGTTTAGTTAACTCGTCTCGTGTCGTAGGGATATCCACCGATATCGCACTCACCACCTCCCCAAGTGCATCACGCCGCGCGGTGAGAGTCGATCTATCCATCTGTGCCAGTTCTGCAATGCGTATCGCATTTTCCGCCACAGATATCCCTGCCAAGGGCATCTGCGAATTAGACCAGACCCGTACCAGCTGGTCAACTGGGTCCAGCTCCGGCTCATCCTCAGGTATACCTTGAGGGTTGGTATGGTCCCAACACGGGTCGGAGGTAGGTTCCATGACCGTAACGATGTCAGTTGCGTCAGTGGCACGTGATACCGCCACCAGCGCCGCTTCTGCTGAAAGATTTTCTGCACCCAGGATGCCTACCCAACCATGTTCGGATGCGACATCAACACCACTACGGCCACGAGATGCCGTCCCTACAGTCTGTCCTTGGGACTTATGCAAGGTCACCGCGTAGCCGTGATCGACATGCTCGGTTAAGTATTCGGGCGTAAGATTAACGGTCTTGCCATCGTCAAGTGTCATTACCAGGCGGCGACGGGATACCAACCGATTATCCGTCACTCCGACCACGGTTCCACGGGTGCCGTTTCGGACACCTATGGATGAGTTGTTCCGCAGGCAAATTACTTCTTCTCCAATGGCAAACTCCCGTTCCGGTAGATCGTGGTGGTAATCAGTATCTACACTCCATACTTTGTCGCTCAATTTCCCTTGGTCCTTGAGCACCTCACGGGCAGCGCCATTCAGGGCATTGACCATATCTCTGCTGTAGGCGGCGAGCAGTGTCTTCTCCCCGGCCTCTCTATGCTGCTGCCATTTAGCCAACAAGGTACTAACGGCTTCTTGATGAGTATCTGCCACAGAAATCCAACCATGAGACTGCAGCTCAGAGATAGCCTGTCCAACCTGACCAGCCCGTAAGTTGGCTATAGCCTCTCGTGCCCAGGTGTCAACCTGGCGCTGGTTTTCCACCAACGTGTAAACACCATCTGTGGTCGCAGAACGAACAGCTCTGTGCCATACCCCGCCACTCTCAACCGGAGGGAGCTGGTAAGGATCGCCTACCAGCACCAGCTTTGCGCCTACACGTTGCGCTTCGTACACCAGATATGAGAGCTGGCGCGTAGAATACATCGATGCTTCGTCCGCCACCACCACGGTGTGATCGTCCAACGTCACATCTCCGCTTGCTAAACGCTCTAAAAGACTTGCAGTATTATACGATTCAATCCCAGCGCCATCCCCAAGGCTCTTGGCCGCCAGTGCCGAAACAGCAGTGCCAAGCACGTGATAACCAGACGCCTCCCAGATGCGTGCACAGCAACGCAGGGCATGAGTTTTACCTGTGCCTGGCGCACCGGACACCATCGACACCGCTTGGCTGTCGGTGCAGACACCTCTCACCATTGTTTCCTGCTCTTCTGACAGACTGAATGCCGATATCTCGGCTTCTATAGTTGGGGCGAGGACGGTGGGCTTGTAGCCCTGGAGCGAAAGTGCATCCAGCAGCCTGGACTCGGTGGCCAACATCTCTCTTGTCGTCCACCGCCTACGTCCTGTGCCGGTAAAATCCAGATTGTCTGCAATTGTCAGTGCACATTCATGCTTCGACTGTCCTGGCATCAACGGAACACCTGTGTGTGGATCGACTATGGCTAATTCCACCACCTCAGATGATGAGAGCACGTCGTCTGCGATCTGGTAAAGATCGTCAAGCGTAATCCCACTTGGAGCCAACAAAGCAGCCTCGAAGATTATGGTGTCGTAAGTAAATGCAGCCGTCGTCCTGGTAAGACCCTGTGGACTAAGCAGCTTGTCCACAATATCCATTCTCACCCATTCAGGCAATCTTTCACCGCTACGGTGATTGAATCGATTAAGTACCTGATTCAGATCGGACTGCTTAAATCCCATCGCCTCCGCACGTTGACGCCAGATATTGTGTAGAGCAGCTCCTTCTACGATGTCCGGCTTGGCAGGACGGGTGGCTAGGGTGGCAGCATCTCGCGCACGTGGTCCTGAAGTTCCAGTTCGTTCAAGTTCTTGCTCGATTGCCTGGGAACGTTTAGAAAATATACGGAGCAGCTCAGGATCAATGCCTTTGAGCTCTCGCTGGTTATGACCATCGTCAGGTCCCCACTCGACACCCAGCATTTCAGACATTGCCTCTCGGAGTGCTACTGAGTAGACAGCATCCACCCCTCGTTTGATCATCAGCAAGGTACGGCTATCAATCGTGCTCCACTTTCCATCCTCACCGAGTCCGGCATTTAGGACGACAACATGGGTATGTATTTGTGGGTCTTGTTCTCGTGAGTCGAGGTGTAAAAATGCACCGCCGATTAACTTTGTCGATACGTGACCATCTCTGCCACCATGTCCTCGTCTTGCGGTTGCACCTTGTTCTTCCATCCATGCCATAGCGGTATCAACTGCCACCAAGTGAGCGTCTAATACACACTGGCGTGTAACTGAATCATTCGCCAGTGCCCACAGGACAGATACCGATTTCGGCGCAGAAAATGTGAATCCAAACGCTGGAGTTGAGTTCTTTCCACGCTTGACTAGTTGTTCCTCTACAGTCCTGATTCCGATAGTCTCTCCAGCATCATTTTTAATCCACTCGTCTTGTTCCCACTTACCCTCCATCCCCAATCGCTCGAAGCGTTCCAAGTCTTTTTCATCCATCGCTATATCTGTACGATCAAGAACGGCACTGGCTCCACCGATCCAGTGAGCTATGCGGTATTCCTCAGCCGGATTGATCCTGCCGGTTACCCGGTCTTTCGATTGGATGGAGCCGCGCCACGCGGCGGCATAGTCCGTGAAGTATTTAAGATCATCGATTTTATGAAACTTAAGCATATCTACTCCTTGTCACTCATGAGGTGTGTCCACCTTTCCTACCCTCTTATATGAGCGGATTGTTGATACTGGCCGGTAACATAAAAGGAAGGGAAACAGGGACTTTTGTCATACCGGGCAGTGGTGCATACTGTGTCTCCTAACCATTACTCGTATACCGATAGACTTGAGTGACAAAAGACCTGGTGGAGCTATGTTTGGGTAAAATAAGAAAAGGAGCTAAATGTTAAGAAGTCCAGCGTAGTGCCTATTTTTGGAAGCGGAAAAATGACAATGTGAGGGTAAAATTGTAGGTATATTAGAGAGGGTTGTAGAGATTGTGTTGGAATGATGTAGAGATAGGTAAATGGGTGTTGGGATGGATGAGAAGTATTTTTGGGAGGTTTACACCCCCCCTCGGCGCACAACGGAATATCAATTCATAGGAAGAACTTGTATTTTGGATCGTGAGGGTGTATACTATCTGTATATGCCAGCGCAGAGGCTTTGTATTTGCGACGCAATAAGAACCCACCCACTAGGGTGGGTTCTTCGCTTAATAAAGGTAAGCGTTACACCTCCGCTGTATGGTAAATATCATGATTCTGTATTTTTACATATGGGTATTCACATTACCGTTCCGGTTGCAGCGGATGGTCAATAATCGTCTCGCAAGTATGTATGCGACAATTGATGCACGGTATCAGTATCCAATAGGGGAAAATGACAATTTCGATTACTGCCTGAACCCTAAGTGCAAGTCCTGTCGTAAATTAGACAGGAAACGATCACAAGTCGAAACCGCTGAACGTTATCTGTTCACCGCCGTTGCCGACACCACCGGAACGGTGCACGGATACCGGATCGATCCAATCACCGATACAGCGCTCAAGAGATATGGAGAGTCGTTATCATGATGGGGCGTAGCCACGGTGCCATCGGTCTTGCAATAGGCATGGGAGTGGCACGCGTCGCAGGTTTTTCACCAGGTGTCGATTTGGCCTTTGGTGCAATCTGTGCTGGAGCATCACTGATCCCTGACTTGGATGAGCCTGGCTCGACGATTAGCCATGTACTGGAACCTGTCTCAGGAGCAGTCTCCTATACACTTGCTCGCATCTGTAGAGGCCACCGTAAGGCATCACATAGCCTTATCGGAATGGTAGCCGTTATCGTCTTGGCGGCTGGTCTTAGGGAACTCGGTCTTTGGCACCATATCACGTTGCTGGCACCGCTCATCGGATTCCTCTATGCGTGCGATCTGAGACTTGTTTCCAAGCGCAGGATGACGTTCAACACTTTGTTCTATCTCGTCGTGGCATTTGCCTTGGGATTCGTCACTGACTACTACCTCATCTCTTATGCGGCTTTGTGGCCACTTGTGGCAATTGGCATAGGCGTGCTTATCCATCTCATAGCGGACTGGCTCACCTCTGGTGGGGTACCGTTCTTCTGGCCTTGGAACCACCGTTTTGAATTACCACTCTTTGGCCGTACCAACAGCTATTTCGAGCACATCGTTGGTTGGCTGGCGGTAGGTATCGGAGTCGTCCTGGCAGTAACTCCTACAGTTAGCCTATGGCTAACATTTCGAGCTGCACATATCACCCATATTCACGGGTAGACAAGTGCGGGGCTCCCCAGTAGGGATAGTCGCTCGACGGTAACTGCTTGAGAAGCGGATAGTGTTCAACTATTTCACCTGGGACAGTTGAACAGGCCGTGGGACGTGGCGGCAACATCATACGGCTGGGTTGATTTCGACCCGAAACCGTTCGAATCAGTGGATGTCTAGTCGGACGTCTCTGGGGATGTGGACTCCGAATCCGGCTTGTCTGCTGCGAGCATCGTCACTACTCGTTCGACGTAGAGATCCCACAACTGCTTGAAGGCATCGCCAAAATTGCCGAGGTAACGCTCAAACCAGAAGCGGAGATACGCCACTCGTTCCTCAACGCTGTCGGCGTCAAAGCGCTCCGAAGACGTGTACGCGAACAGGTCCATGACACCCTTGATGAGGGTCGCAAGTCGCCGCGGCCCGAGCGAACGGAACATGCCCTTGCCGCTCACGACTGTCAGGGGAGCGAGGATCCGTGCAAGATGATAATCGCCATAGCTCGCGAAGAGCTCGTTGGGCTGGCCATCCTTGTGCGCGATCGCGGCCGCAAGGAGTCCAACGCAGCCATCAGCCATGTGGACGGCCGACCAACGAGCCCATGGGTACATCGGATCTTCAAGGAGCACGCCCTTGTCGCCCACGTGGCGCATCAGCGACATTCCGTTCGCGTGAGCGAAGAACTCCGAAAGGGGCACGTATATCCGCCCGTAGAGGTAGAGCGGAAACGGTGCGTCGTCGAATCCGGCAGAGACAACCTCTGCCATCTGTCGCATGTTCGGGAGCTTGCCGGCACCCCCAATCTCCGCCTCGATCGCATTAAGGATGTCTTTAGTAATAATGTCCTTCTGTCCTAGGTTGTCGAGCATTTTGCGGAGTGCCTTGGCATCGCCACCGCGCATGGCGGTAAGAGGATCGTTGCCATAGAGACAGTAAAGGCCGACGAGACAGGTCTCGAGAGCAGTTCTGGCCAAGAGCGCTACCGCTTCGCCGTGTCGCACGGCACGCCGTACGTATGTCTGCAAGGTCAGCGAGCGCAGGAGCGCAAGTTGTGCCAGCTGAACAGGTGTCGCGTCGTCCCCCGGCCAGGGATTACACGTGAGAAGGCTTCGAGCCCCTCGCTGCACCTGATGTCGTCGGCGCAGGTCATTGTATGGCAAGGTGCCCTTGACGACCGGGCCAAAGACACCGTTCCAAATCCTCCTGGCAGCCTCCCATCTCCCGTTCACAGACATAAGAGTGGTTCCTCAGCTGCCATCCACTGCCCGTTGAGTCATCAGCTCGAAGACAGCGCGGTCGTTAAGCGGCCTTGCTGCATACTCCTCGCTTTCGACCTGTTCCCAATCATAACCATTCAGCACCCCTCTAAAATACCAGATACTTGAAGTTATGCCATAATTTGGGTGATGACTGGCGCTTAGGATGTCAGGGAGGATGCGATGCGGTACCGGACATCCACGGGGTACCAGCAAAGAGTCCGGTGAGGGCATCGAAGTTACGAGCCGGATGCCGACGCGCTCGACCCTCGTGCCCTCAGAAGAGTGAGCCTGCGGCTCTCTCCACAATGAACTGTTTGTAGGCCCGAGCACGTCGGCACGTCACCTTTCCATCAGCCTCCAAGTGGTCCACAGCGGTTTTCACATGGACTTTCTTGAAAACGGTCTCGAGAAGAGCAAATTGCTGCAGCTCAACGAGGGTCTTCGGACCCTCGTTGAGCTGTTCGAGGATCTGCTGAAAAAGCAAGGTGAGATCCGGGTCACCGTCCGAGAGGTCGAATGCCAGCTGGTTCGGATCACGAGGGTCTCTGAACTTCGATCCAGACACGCTGTCTACTCGCCACATGGCATCCTTCATCTTCTCCACGCCAATTTTCTGGGTCGTTCCGAACACGAGGAAGAGCGAGTGGCCGCCTTCGTCGAGTAGCTCGAACGTCAGGTGATACGGGAAACCTGCGTCGGTAAGGTGTCTACGGTACTCATCGACAAGGTACCGCCTCTTCTCGATCGGACTCGCGAGATCAGCTACCGCCCGCCATTCGCGGTCGCCGAAGACCCGGTCACCCGCACCGACTTCCTCCTGCCCCGCAAAACGCGTGAACCACTGCGAGTGAAACGTGACGAGAACTTCAGGTCGCTCCCCCTGTCCGACCCTCTGGATGAGCTCGAAGGGCGTGTCCACGCCCCAGCCGTCGAAGTTCGCAAACACCGGTCCGCGCGACGCCTTGCTCTTATCGAGCTCGGGAAGGAGAACTTCCTCGCAGGCGCCCAGTTTCATCGTTACAGAACATTGCCTGGGCATGGTGCGACCCGCAACCATCGATTCGAGGTGCTCGAACCGGTCAGGTTCCTTCTCGATGAAGAGCAGTCGTACCTCGGTGGGGTACTGGCTAACCTCATGTCGGCAGGCAATATTCAGGGCGATGATTGGGGACCCGACGCTTCCATCGCTGTATTCACCTGGTCCAGCAAACGCGTCGACGTAGCAAATCCCGGTCGACGACCATCTCGATGCCATGATCGGGAACCAGGCATCCAGGTAGGCCTTGAGCAAGTCATGCTTCGCCTTGGTGTGTAGGTCGCGGTCCCACACGACATCCTTGGGGACTGCCACTCAGCTCACCAGACTCCCCGGCATCTCATCCCAGTACCGACCGTCGAGTTCCCTCCCGCCAGATTTTGGCGTTCTGCCCCCCCACTGTTTGAAGAAGAAGGGCACGCCGTCTGCGACGCACTGGTCGCGTACCTCAACTATCCACTCGTACTCGACTGGACGTGCTTCGTGTCCCGACTCGCCCCCGACGATAACCCATTGGATGCCGTCTAAGTTGAGCTTGCCAACTGGGCCGAGGAGTGGCTCTATCGACAAGAACTTCGTCGCCGCGGGTGTCTGTCGAAGATCGTCGATACGGAACGTATATCGAGCACTCTCCACACTCACACCCATCCATAGGTTCTTCGGCCAACCCAGCGTTTCACCAAGTGCTACGAGTCGCTTCGACCGCTTCGTGAGGACCTGATACATATGGCGAGGCGTGTCACTTATGACGGCGAAAACATCCGCGATGAATGAGTCGGGCACGGCCGGGTGGAAGAGATCGCTCATCGAGTTGACGAAGATCATCCGAGGCATGATCCATCGCCTGGGCATGTCCAGCTGGTCCTTGTGGAGCGTGATTCCGAACCCGGGGCCTGAAGTGCGCGGGTCACCGTCGACTTGGTATTTGGGGTTGCCCATTGCTTTGAGCCTCCGCGCAAGCGTGAGCGCATAGCAGTGGTCGCATCCCGGAGACGTTCGATCACAACCAGTCGTCGGATTCCAGGTTGCGTCTGTCCACTCGATCTGGCTTTTATCGCTCATAAACCAATTCTAATAGGGCCGCCCTAACAAATCCAGAATCAATAGGATCTGGTTAGTTGCAATTACTGATTTTACTAGTTTTAATTTCATACCTATACATATCCCCTGTGCATTCAGTCGGAAGTATTTTCCCGTATCTGCTAGTATATCGGAAAGTTACGCCATTTTCTTATGCGTACCTGGTGGTGGGTATTGGGTACGCAGCGGAAGATGTTCTTCCGATCATCCACTTAAGTGTCACACCTGATTGGTAAGATTGTGCTGATATGTATTCAACATCTCAGTTAGTCAACTACCCCGTCCTTACGAACGGACATTGCGGTCCCACGCATAACAGATGGGTCCAGCTTGAAACCTTTCGGCTTTTGAAAAACTGAACTTGGAGAAGGTAGCGTAAGAATGTATCCGGTATCAGGGGGCAAGTCCACAGTCCGTCCATAAGGGAAGAATCCACCGCTCAAGTCCGGTCAGTGTGGTAAACTAGAATGATGACATTAGGTGATCACATATATGTTGAGCGAGGTTTGTACACCCATCACGGTATCGACATGGGCGACGGCTGGGTCATTCACTTCTCGTCCACTGATGGCTCCAAAAGCGACGCATCTATCCGCTGGGCGCGCATCGAGGACTTCGCTCGTGATGGAACCGTGCAAGTCCGGACCTACGGCACTCACTTCGACGCTGAACAGGTTGCCGAGCGGGCACGATCGATGCTTGATCAGTCTGGCTACCACCTGTTCTCCAACAACTGTGAGCACTTTGTGACGTGGTGCGTGACGGGCGAGCACAGCAGCGCTCAGGTCGAGGCGGCCGCGTCCGGAGCGAGCCTCGTCGGGGTGGGTGCAGTTGTGCCCTCCCTCGGGGTCGGCGTGGTCACGACCCTGGGCAGGGCTGCCATCAGGAGCGGACCCAATCTCATGTCTGGACTCGCGGCCGTCGGCGGTACCGTCATCGGTGGCATTGTGGTCCTCGGTGGAATCTCTGGGCTTATGGCGGGTGGAACGATGTGTATCGCCCTTCGCGACAAGGAGACGCTGTCGGTCGAAGAGCGCCAAGCGCGGCGCGTCGGTCGCTACTGCGCCATCGGCGGGGCTACGATCGGTGTCGGCGTGGCAGTCCACGCCGTAGGCGCCATGGGGATCGCCGGGTATGGCGCCGCTGGCCTCACCTCCGGACTCGCTGCCCTTGGCGGAATCGTCGGAGGAGGCATGGCTCAAGGCGTTCTTGTCACCATGCTCCTTCCCGTACTGTTCGCTGCGGGGATCGGCTACCTGCTCTACCGTGCTGCGAGATGGCTGTCTCTCCGCTGCCCACCTGGAGGGCTGCCTCCGCCACCTGCCTGCATGTGAGACATACGCCTATGCCCGCTAGAGAGAATGACATAATCCCTGTTCAGGAGAGAGCGTGAGTATAGCCAGAGGAACCGCAGTCCGTTGAACCAACAAAGAGGCAGCCATGAATCATAGTGCGGCTGTCTACATGGTTCGCGTCAGGCAGAAGAGGGACACCTCCGGAACGTTCCAGTTGCTTGGTGACATCGACGACCAAGGCACGTCACTTTTGGCGGTTCTACAGAACTACTTCAACGGCTTCAAGTCAATCAGCGAGGACAATACCAAGGTCGTTCGGTCCGTACAGTGTGACATCGTCGGCGACGACATCCAGTTACTGACCCAGCATGGTCAGAACGGTGTCACTGCCGATATCGTGAGTCCCGGTGGAGACCTCCTATTACGACAGACTCCCGACGATACTCAGCTCCTTCGCTGCGGATGTCTTTTTCGGCTACCGCCCGCCCAGAACACTGGCTGGCTCGCTGTCCATGTGAATAACCGCCGTAGCATCAAAGGTCTGCTCCAGAAGGGCATCGCAGACTTGTTCCGACAGGATTTCCCAGACCTGATGCTGGACATCACTCCCTTCGTTGAGGCATCGATCTTACAAGAGGCTGTTAGTCACGATCGGATTGACAAGATCAAGCTCGTCAAGTATGAACGGCCGAACGACCGTGCTGCAGCGGCTACCGATCGATGGATTCCAGCAGATGTCATCGGTCGCTTGGAACTTGATATCACCCCGAAGGGGAAGGGCAACCGGCTCCTATCTGGACTCCTACAGCGGTTCTTGAACGGAGATACAACAGCGTTTGGGGAGATCGTCGAGTTCCAAGACATCACATTTGAACAGGCCAAGGTTGAGGTTCAGCTCGCTGACAATAGGAAGCGAACCTTCAACATCGAGAAGCCAGAGGCAGGACATACGTTTACGGAAGACTTGGAAGACCTTACGATCGAAAACGGCGAGCCGACTCCGGCGAGTTTGTTCGAAGGATTACGCGCCGCTCTCAGCAGTGTGGCGACATAGGACTCGCCATGTCCGGGAACAATACGAAAGCCAACCCCCGAGCAATCATCCGGGCACACCGTCGTACATACATCGACGTTCGTACTGGAACACGTCGATGGCAGGACATAGCCCTCAATGAGGTTATGCCGATCCTTCTCGGGATCGGTTGCCTTGTTGCCAACGTGAAGCTGCCGGTAGCGGCCAGTGTTGGGATTCTAACAGTTTCAGGTCTTCTTGGCGCGTTTCTTTTCAGCGTCATGTTGCAGGTTTCCGAGCGAGCGATGGACTGGGCGGATTCTTCACCAGCTCCCGGGCCAGATACGTCGTCTCATGCCATTTACCTGGGCGAGCTGGCCGCGAATTCGGGTTACGCATCGCTTGTCTGCATCGTGACATCTGCCATCTTCGTTGTCGCCAGCGCTGGTTCCGGCTGGCTACTCCGTATCTCGACCGCTGTGGGGCTTGCACTCGCTCTCCACATGGGACTCGTCTTACTCATGGTGATGAAACGTGTCTTCGCACTGACAACCGAACGCCTCAATCGTGCACGAACCGGAGCCGACCACCGTAACATACCACGACGGCACGTCTCGTAGTGACTCAACTCGCTCCGAGATCAGCCGAGCCAGCCTCCTCCACTTGACCTACCTCAGTCACCAATACGTCCGTCACCAAACGTGTTGCTGTGAACGGCAATTGTCGATGTTGTCGCCAAGAGCTAACCAGTGATCGGTGATATCCCCGCCGGTGCGCTCGGTCCTTCTCCACAATTGCCAATCGACGATGCTTGGTCAGCAAGTGCGTATGCTTGCTGTTGGTAGGAGTTAGCGGTAGAAATATAGCCGTTCATAGTGCTCACCGCTTGATTGATAGCGGTCTGGCTCTGGCTCACAGAGGCATTGACGTTTGTGGTCGATGGTGTCCCAGAGGGAACATATCCAGGGATTGCTGCTTCCGCATTCCTAAGCGTGTTCGCATCTGACTGAAGTTGGCTAACGTCGGATTGTAACTGCTTGATATCCTGCTGAACATTGCTAGCATCACTCGCCACAGCGCCAGCATCACTCGCCACAGCGCCAGCATCACTCGCCACAGCGCCAGCATCGCTACATACGCCGTTCCCACTCCCTGTACCATATTGACTTACTGCCTGTTGGGTAGAGGCGAAATCGGACTGGGTGGTACCAAGATCAGTTTTCTCTTGCGCCAGATCGGATGAAGTTCCTTGGACATCTGACTGAAGTTGGCTTATGTCTCCCTGCACATTATTAATGTCTGTAGTCACGGTTCCAGCATCTGACTCAACTTTCTGCTGTGCCGCCTCTGTTGCCTGCTGTTGGTTGTAGGCGTTGACATTATCGGCAACCGTGGATCGAAGCTGGCTCAAGAACCCATTATACTCACCCTCAGTTCCTGGCACGAAAGTAAGATTAGTGATGTTTCCGTTACTATTTGGGATCGCGATGGAGAGGTGAGTTGGGTTAATCGTCCCCGAAAACTGGTTACCGTTGATCGTGATCTCGATGTTGCCCTCCGAGATTAATCCACTCACGCTCGTATCGTCAGTGTGGATGTGTCGGCCACTTGCTGAGATGTATGCCGACGTGACAGTACCTGTAAACCGCGAACCACCGTCGGAGACCCATTGGATCAGGCTGTTCATGCCAGAATTCTCGCTTACCCAGGAAGTCGGAATCGATCTCAACGTAAAACCCGTAGACGCTCCGCACGCGGCCAACAGGAGTGCGCACGTAACTGTTACACTAGTGACTAACCCGCTACTTGGATGACCACCCGTTGCTCTCACTGCATGTTTCCTCGCCATAGCTTTGCTGTTGATCTCCTAGATTGAGCACTCCACTAACTTGCCAAAACTGCAACCATTCAGCACCTCTTTGATAATACCACAAACCTTGGGGTAATACCAATTGTTTGGGTGATGATTGGCACTTCGCTGCCAGGTCAGATGCGTTGAGATACCGGACATCCACGGAATACCGGTAAAGAGTCCGATGAGGGCATCGAGCACATTGACCTGATGCCTGTCGTCTTCCTCCGCGACCGATCCCCCCTATAGGATAAGATTGGGAGGATGGAAGTATTAACGGTAGGGTTGGCAATAGTGGGCTGTGTGTAGTGTCTAACACTCAATCGGTTGAACCAAAAAGAGACTTGAAAGATCGCTAGGTTCTACAACCGCGTTCTGCGTTAGATGATTCCTCTACATCTCCCAATTATCCATCAGTAGCATCCATTGGTAGAGTCACCTCTTTGATCCAACCCTTCAGCTTGTCAATTGCTTGCTCAAGGTCACGGGTATACCAATCCGCGCGAGCCAACCAGGAAAAGGATTCGTCTTTGCCGAACCTGCTCTCTACTGTGACCATTCTGGCTTCGAGTTCGCGACATAGAGCAAGGCGTTCCATTTCTTCGGGTTGAGCGCCATACTGGATGTTGAACATGTGTCGCATCTTGAGCACGGTCTCCAGTGCTGCCTCCAAGCGTCGTCTAACGGCATCCTGAGTGGCAAGCCTAAACCGCCTCCTCCGAAGCCTTAACGGATTGCAAAGTGGCTTTAGCCGCCTCCTCCGACGCGATAGCCGACCTCTCTGATGCGGTCGTTGAACGCCGCCCAAGCTGGATTGAGTACAGCCCGACCCCAACGACAGTAACTAAGCTGAGACCCGAAAGCAGGTCGGAAACCCAGTTCATCCTAACGCAACCTCCGCGACGTTGGGTTTAGCAACAGATCGACTGTCAACACATGCAATGGACACAAATGGAAGTCCGAATAGTCCCAGGACATGGCGCTCCCCTAAACTCCTAGTTTAGGTAGGTTATCCACGATCCCCACCGTTTCGAGCGATACGGCGACGATACGCGCTACGAGCGAAACGACGTAGCGAGGGTCGCCGTGAACACTCTTTGGCTATGCATCCGACGGCGATCTTAAGGTGAAGTACAGATTGTTCGGTCTTGCGGATGTCGGGGAGGCATGGCGACTCCAGATGAAGTCTCCAGGTGGTAAGCTGCTCCTGGTGCCTAGCGGCTAGCGCCTGTGCCTGTGCCGGAATGCAATTCCCACTTACTACTTTGGTACCGGTTAGAAGCTCCAGACGCCAGACGCCAGTCACTAGGAATGTAGTTGCCGGTTAGCCTGATCAGTGTCCGACAGTGCTCATCGGAAATGTCACCGCAGCCAGGTAGCCACCACCGCGGCTCACCGGGAATGTCACCGTAGCCAGATCCGCTAAACCATCCGTCCTCCCCACACGCCTGCCGGAAATGTCACCGCAGCCAGATCCGCTTCACCATCACGTCCTCCCCACACGCGTACTGCCAACTCCGCTTCGTCACACGATACCCCCACCACGGCCCGGGAGTCCCCAGGCCCCCACACGCCTACCCTAGCCAACTCCGCTTTGTCACACGATACCCCCACCACGGCCCGGGAGTCCCCAGGCCCCCACACGGGTATCATAGCCAACTCCGCTTTGTCACGTCCTCCCCATCCGCCTACCCTAGCCAACTCCGCTTTGTCACGTCCTCCCCACACGCCCATAGTAGCAAGGTGTATCTCATTGTCCTGTACATGCTCTGCCTGATGACCGTTTATGGCTGTCGTATGGAATCCGACAAGCATTGCTATCGCAAACACTCCAAGTATTATGGTTGCAAAGATTGTAGCGGCGATATGCTTTATGGTTGAATTTACTGTAATCATGTTATCTCCTTTACTTTTATCTAATAGATGCTCTTGCATCCACCCTCCATGGTAAGCCCGCCCGTGAGAAATGGCTATCTACACTAGGTATACATTTTCCTTACCTTGACTGACCACACCGTATCCATTCAGGTCCCCATGGTCACACACAACTACCATGAATGGCGTGATTGATGTGGCTTTGGCCTTGACTTGAACGATGTACCGAACAAGGTTCGGATCGTAGCGGGGCTTCGGTAAGAAATAGTTGAGAACATGGCTCTACAGAGTGGTGGAGGCAGGATAGGTGGTATGGAATTTGAAGAACAATTACAATTAGTGATAATCTCACCAGGATTCTAATATATCTTAATATATTAACGATAAGCTAACCAGTTCGCAACGTGTTATTACTCAGCATCTCAAATACCGAGTCTAGGCAGCGTCTCGACGATATGAACCGTTTCGAGCGATACAGCGACGATACGCGCTACGAGCGGAACGACGTAGCGAGGGTCGCCGTGCTCTTCTCCCCAGGCGTTCGGGTCATTCACAATTCCCGATGCGGGATCTGTCTTTATCTGGTGTCCGGTAAATGGGGGATACTCACTTCTACCGCGCCGATTACTGGGATGAGAAGGGCGCTCCTCAGTAGGGATAATCACTAGTCGGCCTCAACGTCCGGAGCCACGTCGAGACTGAATTGTGGGTGAACCTTGGCCGCCGAGACCACTGCCGGTTTCGTGATTGCGAATCGATCCGCCAGATGGCGTGCCATTTCGTCCCACGTTCCATCGAACACGGGCTCCACAGGACAAAATGGGATTGGCGTAGATGTCATTGTGACGCCGGACTGCACCTGGCAGACTGTTGGGCTAGGGTCGCCACAGACGACTCCGTTCTTGATGTGCCGCACGTGGGCAAACGCGTCATTCGGATAGTCCGCCTTGACAATGAACCATTGTCCATCGCGGCGGTCGGCCAAACGAGCAAGTGCCACTTCCGGCCTCATAGCAAGCGACGTACGCCCGTTATGAATTCTCAGTACAAAGAGCCGGTCCAGGTAGTCAGTCGTATCAGGTTCCGGCCGGTGAACGTTCAGCCATGCCAATGCCTCATGGGTAAGGCCAGGACCCCAGAGCAGCTCGGCGGGCAAGTGCGTCCGCTCATACCGCGCATCGAACTCCCAAATCCCCTCATCGTTGAAGACTGCCCGGATAATCAGACATTGCCAATCTCCTGGTTCGTGGAAAGTGGCGAGCTGGTAGCCCCGCATGATCTTATAGGACGGTTCGACTTCAGTGTCCCTCCAGGCAACAACAATGACCTCCCGCTCTAACGGTGCAGGGTAGAGACGACCACCCGGAGTGGCGTGACCCCAGAGGCGGTTGATGACCTCGGCAAGGTCGTGGATCGTTCGGGCCGAAGCGGGCGGCATTGTGATGTGGTAGCTCGGATGCGCGACTCGATTCCGAATCCGTCGGTACACTTCTTCAATGCTCCTGTTCCGCTGGCCGTGTAGCAGGCCCTCCTGCCGTGCCCACTTGAGCAGATGAGAGAAGCTGGCACGGAACTTCATTGGCTGCCCGTTCGAGCGAAGCTTCAGTCTCCACACCCCTTTCGCATGAGACCCGCCAGGAGTGACTGCTTGGTAGACCTCTTCGAAGTTACGAACCGTGATCGCATCTTCGTCGCCGGTCCTGATATTCACGAAGGGGATTGTCCCGTTGAAGTAGGTCACGAACCGTTCCCGGAACGCCTGCTCCATGACGAGCCAGGAGAGGTCGTCAGCCACGGTGAATGCCTCGTAGCAGAGAATGCCGTAGCTGTGGAGCGTGCGGACTCGCTCGAAGGCGTTCCTCGTGTCCTCGGGAACGTCTGGGTGCAGATCGCACCCAGCGATTACTTGCTGTTGGAACTCTGCCGCGTACTCCGGCTTGAGAATCTGTGGTCCCATGCTAAACCCGAGAGGCGTAAACCGGAGCGTTCGTTCGTCAGGGGCGATCAACTCATCAAACGTCTTGATGCGCATTACTTCTCCCGCGTCTCACTGTGGACGGCCATCTCGCTACGGAGGAGGCAAGGACCACACCCCCGGGCTCGCCCAGGCTGGAGTGGCGGAGCAGTCTGCCGATAGCATCTCATAAGGTCACGATGTCAGGTCGAACCTCTGCTGCTCCGGTCGTACAGATGGTCGGATGCGAGCGAACTCCAATAGGTCCGAGGCTTGCGCACCCTTGTTCTTCCAGTCGTAGACGGTGCTTTCACCAAGCAAGACGTAATGCCACCGACGATCGAAGCGTTTCTCCGGCGGCAGACTTGCTATCTGCTCTATCCATGACAGAGTTGCGCGTTGCTTGCGGGCAACGTTGTCGTCTGAAAGCGCGGTCTGCGCCTTAGTCTCGACGATGTAGACCGCCTTCGCCGTCCGAACGACGAAGTCCGGCGAGTACGACCCGGGCATTCCGTCCGCTTTCAGATAGGGACGCCGCATAAAATCGTGACGGTACTCATGAACTTTGATGAGCGCCTCGACCTTGGAGTCAGCGTCCGCCCACTGGATGAACGTCCGCTCCAGTCCGCCCGCCTTCGTCGGAATGGGCAGCTTCGCGTAGATGCACTTCGTCACGTCCACCGCACTGTGCTCGCGCACCGAGATCGTCTTCACTTCCGAGAACTTGCGGTACACGACTTCGGCGCCCTCTACAGACTGATTCGTCGTCGTGTCCACAAGAGCCGAGGCGAACACTCCGGCTATTCGCTTCGCCACGTCATCGATGAGCAGGACACGCCAGTTCTCATCGTCGAGTGGGTCGAACTCTCCGTCGAAGAGTCGCTGCCGGATGTAGGTATCGAGCCATGCGGTGAGCATTGGCCGGTATGCCTGAAGGAAAGGGAACCGGGAAATTTCGCTGTACTGCTTCGCACTTCGCGTGATTCCGCTGCTGAGCGCTTCAGCGATGCGGTTCGTCATTCGAGACAGGTAGTCGTTGTAGCCGGTCGCAGTCATGACGCCACCGTCCACTCGGTAGTCGCCGTACTGGGTGCCCGTCTGCGCATCCTCAGACACGAAATGGTCGCCGGTGCCGACCATGCGCTTCAGCACCGAAAGGTCGTAGGAGTACGGATGCAGCGAGAGCGGATCGAGCGACGGCGCGCGCAGTTCCTCCTCCTCGTCGCGTATGACCAGTGGGATGCTGATGTCGAACTGCTCGTATCCTTCGCGAAGACTGACACTGATGAGATCGCCGGTCGGGTTGACGTTGTCACCACCGTCGCCAACCTCGCCCGCCAGGCCGTCAGAGAGCAGGTCCTCATAGAACTGGGCAAAAGCCGGGTGCTCGACGATGAACAGTACATCGAAGTAGTTGCTCGGTTCGAGCCTCTGCCGGAATCTCTCTCGGGTCTCTCGCTTCAGCTCGTCGATCTGTTCGTCGCCGCGCCACATGAGGCGAAGCCCACGACCGATCGTCTGCTCAAGGAGAATCTGCGCCTGGCTGGACCGTAGCGGCACGATGACGCAAATGTTGTTGACGTCGAAACCTTCCCGCAGCATCAGGACGCTGACGATCACCTTCGGCTGGGAATGTCGGTCGATGTCGAAGAGACGCTCCCTGACTCTCTCCCACTCCCTCTTGGGCATCTCGCCCTTGCGGTTGGAGTCCACTACCAAAATGTCCTGGTCGCTGAGTCCGGATGTCTTCAAGAACTCCTCGACGTGCGGGGTGACGCTCGTCTCTTCGCAGACGATGAGGAGCTTCGGATGCTTCGTCGGGTCGGTATTCCCAAAGTGCTCTTCGAGAATCTTGAGCTTCGTCAGTCCAGCTCGCACCATGACTCGCTGCCCATTCGAGAGACCAACGACTCGCTTCTGCTCGTCACGTTCCGCCTTGAAGTCCAATGGGAGCGCTGCGACCTCTTTCCGCTTGTCTAGCGCAAGCGCCTTCACGAGCCCGGCGGTCATAGCCTTGTTGAGGTCAAAATCAACAACGATGTGCGGGAAATATTCGCGACGAGCATTCTTGCCGCTGCCGACCTGGTTGTAGGGCGTCGCCGAGAAGTCCACCTGGATGAACCGATGCCCCTTGGTGGACGCAATCTCCGTGAGGCTTCGCTGCCACTCGACCTCAGTGACCTCTCCACCCTTCTTGATCTCATGGATGTGGTGCGCCTCATCGTTGAAGACGCAGAGGTCGGGCAGGTCCACGAGGGACGCGAGCGGTCCGCCCCGCAAGAACCGACGGTCCAGGACGTCGAGCGAGTTGCCCGCCGCCGTACCTGGCGTAAGCGGGAATATGCTCTCGACAACTGCCACAGGGTCGAGGTCGACCCCTGGTGCTTCCGTGTCGGGAACGAAGTCCGGGTCCTCCTCGCCGGCAAGAAGATGCCAGTTGGTTACTGCTATGAGTCCGCTCCCCGTCACCTTCCGACCGATGTCGGCCTTCGTTACCACCGAGGACTGGAGGAAGCTGAAGACGGCATCTTCGTAGTTGTCAGGGACGAAGAGATCCCGAGTGCTGAAGATGTCCGATGACTCAAAGTGTCGCTCGCCGTCGTGCTCCTTCCCGAGAAAGGAGTCGAGAAGTCGATCATAGACGACGAGGCCAGGCGCCACGATAAGAAAATTGCTCGTGAATCGCTCGTCCGTCGGATTAGCCACCCTGTTCAGGTACTGCCAGATAAGCAGTGCGTTGAGTACCCACGTCTTACCGGTACCCGTTGCCATCTTGGCGGCGTACTTCGGATGATCATGGACAGACCGCGTCACCTCGGAGAGCATCCCTCCGTCCAGCATGGCCTCTGGCGCAACCGCCTCGTACAGGTCCCGAAGTCGCCTCGTGCCAAGAACTTCATGGGCATAGATGATGTTTAGGATCGCAGCACGCTGCCCTTCGTGAAAATTCACTTCGCGCAGGTCGCAATAGTCCTGCTGGAACCAGAACTTCAATAGCTCCGCGGTCACGTCCGTAACCTGGCTGAGCAGCTCCGTCGGATGACCGTCCCTTAGCGCATCCATTTGTGGGGCAACGACCTTCGACAACCCGGTCGCTAGCGGGAACAGGTCTCGGCTCATGCGATAACCTCGACACCATCTATCACGACTTCTGACTCGAAGCCGAAGACGTCAACCGCACGCACGCAAATCCGGCGGGGACCCTCGCGGCTCGGGACCCGCACTACTGCTTCCGTGATGACTCGCAGCGGGTCACCATCATTCTCCGTATTCCCGCGGTAGTCCTGCCATACCGACCGAAATATCTCCCCGTCGTAGTCCGGGTCAACTGCCCAGTATTCGATGAGTGCCAGCGGCTCAACGTTCATCACCTTCTGGAGCGCCGCACGGTTGCTCTCGTCGAGGTTGATCGCCTCAGGCGACAGGAGTACGTAATTGTCGAGAACGACGCGAATCTCCTCACCGTCGGAGATGGTTTTCCGAGACGCTACGTGAGCCTGGAGGTACTGCAAGCTGGAGAAGCGAATAGTTCCGGCCAGCTTGTTGATGTCGCCCTTCTTCTTGAGTCTGTCGAGAAGGTCGGGCGGGATCACGAGCACTTCGAGACGCTCATCGTTCATCGCCGTGATGTCCTCTCCGATACTCGCAGCGAAGTTCCATCCGAGCACAACGACCTTGTCGAAGCCGCCCATCAGGGTGTCGCGCTGCTGCTGCGCACGGCGCAGCGTCGATGCCGTCGTCAGGCGAGACGGGCTGTCTGCCATGACGAGAATCTTGTGACCAGGAATCTGACCCAGATTGCCAGACGCGTTCTCCTCCGGCGGCAGGGGTACGGCACCATAGAGATGCAAGACAACGCGAGCTAGGTCACCGATTCGGAAGCGGCGCCCCAGCGTCGAGCGGGCCTGTTCGACGTGGTAGTCGCCAATTGCTTGGTAGAGGAAGGGCTTCGCATCTTGGTCGATAAGTCGCTTGCGGCTAATCATGATTGCTGGCTTACCAATATCCGAGACAATCCATCGCCTGCCGGCCTTCTCAGCGGCCGCTGCCGTGGTGCCCGATCCGACGAAAAAGTCAGCGATGATGCCTCCGGGTGGACAGGAGGCTGCAATCATCCGCTCCACTAGTGCTGCTGGCTTCTGTGTGCCATAGGCGAGGTACTCTGAGCTTGCTGGCATTACTCGTGGGATGTCTGACCAATTATCATCGACTTGTCTGTCAGTAACGTCGACGTACTTTACGTTACCTTGTGAATCACGCGCATTCTTGAGAACGCCATCAACCATCTCCCGCGCCAAGCGCCTGATTGGCCGCTCTAGGGTAACTCGCGGCACATCAAAATAGACCTGTTCTCTATTCTTGGCGAAGAGGTATAGCACATCGTGGTTAGACATGAACCGTTGAGTCGAGCGGGCCATTTTGCCGTAACTCCAAATGATCTCATTCTGGAAATTGTCCCTGCCAAATACTTCGTCGAGGACTATCTTCACGTAGTGCCCGACATGCCAGTCAATATGCACATAGATCGACCCGGAATTAGCGAGCAACTCTCTCATTAGTACAAGCCTAGGGACGAGCATGGTGAGGTATGACGCGGTACCATCAGCCCAAGTATCTGAGTAGGCAAACTGCTCCAACACATTTGGCTGTTTATTGATCGTGGCATCGGGAAGGGTAACTTTGGTTCGATAGTCAGCCTTCGAGTCGAAAGGTGGGTCTATGTAAATCAGATTGACTTTGCCTCGAAGACTGGGAGTCGTGTCATCTCCAGCAAGGAGAGCGGCCATCGCCAGAAGGTTGTCGCCGTAGATGAGGCGATTCATCTGATCGAGTGAAGCGGGTGCGCTTCCTTGGTCGTCCCGTGTGGCTCGGAAGAGGTCTGCCATGGCCGTGTCTTTCGACGGGATGACCAGCTCACGGGTCTGAAGCGTCACACGGTTCCGTCCCTCCAGCGATTCCAGGATCTCTGCCGCTTGGCGCTTGCCTGCCGCCACGATGGACGGGAGTTGATCCAGGAGTGACTTACTCATGGACAACACCAGTAACGACACGAGATGGAGTCGTTGAGCGGACCAGGGAAGCAACATCGGACATGGATCGATTATACGCTGGAGCTGGATCGCCTGGCTGGGATCGTGTCCCGCCGCTGGTCACTTCAATTCGTACCTTTTAGCAGTTGCTGAATTCGCTGGCGGGTCAAGCCAATCCAAGCCGCTATCTGCCCGAACGTAGCGCCGGTGCGCCGTAGCGTTGCTGTTTGAGCGGCCAGTGCTTCGCGTTTATCGGCCAAACGCGTCTCGGTCTCGCGAACCTGCTTCATTAGATTAGTGAGTTCCTTGCGTTCTGCGGTATCAATGTCCACTATACGAGTCATGTGAACAGTTTAACAGGGATTGAGGGCTTTGTTAAGCATCCTTGCAGGGGATGAGTAAAAACCATTGCCTGTTTGTCTAGGCGATATTACCGAGCTCAGGGCGAGAGGTAGCACTTTGTCGGCACCCCTTAACCGGTACGTCTGCTTAATGTGACCCTGTGGGCCGTTTTCTGTTCGATTTTCTTCTGTGTGCTATCCCCCAGAGCGCCAGGTAAATGTTTGACGCTTATAGTCTCAAAAAAGCTATCCATCTGAGCCCTTCTCAAAAAATTACTATGGATACATGGGAACCAGCACGCATAACGCATCTCGACGGGGACGAACATTCATGATAGCAATTACTGTTGGCGTCGTTTTAGTCGGGACCGGCCTGGTCGTAGCGATTGTGTTATCAGCTCCACCTATCCGCCAGAGCGGAAGCCATAGTGTACGAACCATTCGCGCCAAACGGTATCGCACCGGGCATTGTAGTCACCTCTCCTACCGCGGAAGGTGTTGGGAGAGATCGATAGCTTCCAACCGTCCCGATACCTGGCGATGTACGATACAAAATGAGATTTACGACCCTTGTTTTAGCAACCCGTATGGATTAAATGAAGTGGCGTGCCCTAGTGCAGTTTCCCCGAGCCGGGCAGTGATCATCAATCTGACCCATTCGTTGCCGTATTCGACACAAAATTCCTCTGTTAATACGCAAGGAGCGCTTACTCCGTGGACTTACCAAATTGCCAATGGAAGTTATTGCCGCATCTCGACGGGAGCCAATACAATCATTGCCGGCCTTGCCGTTTGGGGATCATGCGCAAACGGTGAACAGTTTGTTGGGACAGTGAATAGGAATACCCACCCTTGGACAGTGTTAACCGAGCGCCCCGATACTTCAAGCCTCATCAGGATAGGAATCGAGAGGATCTGGGTGTAAGTAGCTCTTTCGTATCTAATACCACGACACAAAAACTTGGTAGCAATAGGATACTCATAACAGTAGCAGCTGTGGTATTATCCTCTCATGCGGCGCAGGAGTGGTTCAGGAGCGGTACGAAAACTACCCTCTGGCAGATGGCAGGCACGTATTACAAGGCCAGACGGTAGCAGAAAAAGTCTAGGAACCTGGCGAACCAAGACTGACGCCGAACAAGCCTTAGTGCACGCCGAAAGTGAACAACTAAAGGGTGAGTGGCAACCGACACCCGATGACCCAGGGACGGTTGCAGAGTGGGCTAAAAAATGGCTGAATCAAGCACACCACCTGAAACCTACGACCAAGACAGGCCATGAACAAATGCTCCGCTGTCACGTACTGCCACGTTTTGGTGAGATGCCCGTCACACAAATACGGCGGGAGGATGTAGTGTCGTGGGTTGGAGAACAGGTAGCGTCAGGGACGAAACCTGATGTAATTCGTCTGAGTATGATAGCGTTGCGCTGTGCCTGCAAGACTGCCGTGACAGCAGGAATTATTCCTGCAAACCCTGTATCAGAAATATCTCTTCCACGTAGAGAACAGCGCGAAATGTGCCCACTCACCATCGAACAAGTTGAAGCATTGGCCGAGGCTATCTCTCATCCTGAAATCAAACAAGCGGGTAATGGAGCACATTCGACCAGAAAAGACTACCGCCCAGACCTGGCACTGGCAGTAAGGTTAGCAGCCTACACAGGGCTTAGGGCAGGAGAATTGTGGGCACTTCGGCGAAAACACCTGGACTTGGAAGCTCGAACTATTCGAGTGCAAGAATCAGTGGCCGAAGTGAATGGTCAACTGGTATTTGGAACGACCAAAACAGGGCTAAGCCGTGCTGTGACCTGGCCTGCAAGCCTTGATGAGGCAATCAACACCCACCTGAGTACAAGACCGGATGACATAAATGCCTTGGTATTTGTGGCAACCAATGGATCACCGGTACGTCATCCTGGGTTCATGCAGCGCTATTTTAAGCCTGCCGTTGTTCGTGCTGGCTTGCCATCCTCATTTCGGTTTCACGATCTGAGGCACACTCATGCTAGTCTACTCATAGCTATGGGTGCTCATCCCAAAGCTATCCAGGAACGCCTAGGACATAGCTCCATCACCGTCACCCTCAACACCTACGGACACCTAATGCCAGGGATGGGAGATGCACTTGCCGGAGCGCTCGACAAACTCATTACTAATTCTGAAGGGCACGTGAAGGGCACGAACAAGGGGTCGAATGATGGAGGAACTGTCATTTACCACTTCTGACCTGGACTTATCCAGTCGGGCTGGCCGGATTTGAACCGGCGACCTCTTGACCCCCAGTCAAGCGCGCTGACCAAGCTACGCCACAGCCCGTACATATCTCACACACGGCACATGTCATAACAGCCTATGATGTGCTACCATTCACCACCAGCACGCATGCAATCGTGTGTATATCTAATACAGTCGATCTTACACCCAATGACGGCACGCCGTAAACGCATCTCCGACGACACTTCCGTGCAGGTCGCAGGCGACCGCGCTTAGGTGAACCTCCCCGCCCTCACGGGAACGGTTGCGACCGCGCTTGGCTCAAATGCCCGCAGGTACATTCATCAGCGCCGCCACTGCGTCGTCAGATCCGTGAATTTCGATCAGAGCATCCTTCTTGCGACCAGTCGCAAAGATGAGAAGTTCGCTCGGTTTGCCCGAAATGGTGACATGCCCCGGTCCATTGCCGCCACCTAGGCCATTGCCATCACCTATGGCCGGAAAGCCGTCGGGTTCGACCCGCAGGGATACACCCGCTTTACGGAAGAGCAGCCACTTCAGCTGGCGGAACCGTGACCATAGTATACGTTCAAGATTCTGATCCAGTTCGCGTGGCTGCCAATCCGGTCGGGCTCTGCGGACGTCCTCATTATGTATGAAATACTCAACAGTGTTGATCGCTTCGTCCAAGGGACGAAGGTAATAGGGAGACCATCTAGGTGGCCCGCGGCGAATCATCTCCACAACCTCGTCAAACGGCCTGCTTGCCACCTTGTGCTGGATACGGCTAGTGTAGCCAGCAAATGGCGGGAGTACGATGCCCGGCACCGCGTCAGGACGATTCTCACGTATCACGAGATGCGCCGCCAGATCGGCAGTATCCCACCCAGTGCATAGTGTGGGAGCTCGCGGGCCGACCTGGTCGAACAGATCGCACAACCCATACCGTTCCATTCGAGCATACGAGCCCATGATGGCACTTTACCACCGTTACCACCAGTAAGCCAACTAAGAAGCTCAAACTCGATTTACCTAACAGTGCAAACATGGCCACACCGACGTCCTCCTAGACTGCAAGCAACGGGCATCACCACGCCACCTCGCCACCCGGTTGCAAACGGGATGGTTACCTAGGTGTTTCCAGCGCAAACTCCATCTCGGCAGATGCCTGTTCGAGGGTCTGGCCCTTGGGCTCCGGCAGCGCAAGTATGGTAAGCATAGCGCCCGCCAAGGACACTATGGCCATGGCGCCCATTACGCCGCTTACGCCGGCCACCCGAAGCAAGGGAGGAACGCACAGTCCTCCGAGGAATGCTCCGAACTTGCCCATACTGGCCGATATCCCGTCTCCCATCCCACGCACGGATGTCGGAAACATCTCTGAACCGTACACAAAAGTGGTCTCGTTGGGACCGTATTCGATGAAGAAAAAGCTCGCAGCAAAGAGCACCACAAACATCCACACATCCCTGGTGACACCAGGGATCAAGGCAATCGCCGCAAAAGTCACGGTCATGACGAGAAAACCTTGCAACTGGATACGCTTCCTGCCGACGCGATCCATCAGCCATACCGCCATCCAAAATCCCGGAAGCGCGGCAACAGCGAAGATGGCAAGAAGGATAAGCGTATGCGACAGCAGGGTGCCATGTGGCTGCAGAGTCTTCAGGATAAGCGGGCTCGAGGCAGAATTGCCGTAATAAGCGATGTCCACTAGGAACCATGTTCCTGCCGTGCCAACCAGGCGTAGGAGGAATGGTCTGGAGGTAAGCTTGGCGCGCACGCCAGCCGGAATACTGCCGGATGCACCGCCCGCCGTAGCGCTGATCATAGAATCATGCACACCGCCCGCCACGGACCCAAATGCTGGATACTCCCCCACGGCCCAACGCACGGTCTCAGCTGTGGTCTGTACGTCTCCCCTGACGCCGAAGGTAAAACGAGGAGTTTCGCGTATCTTGCGGCGCAAGTAGATCACTGATACGGCAGGGACAGCCCCAAAACCGAGCATCAGACGCCATGACACCTCATTCGGAACCCCAGACGCGATGAGAATTGAAGCGACAGCCGAACCCGCAACCAGCCCGAAACCTTGCATGGCAAATACTGCACCCACTAGCCGCCCTCTATGCCGCCTGCCCGAGTATTCCGACGTGACTACGCCCGATGTGGGTACATCGCCACCTATCCCTATGCCTATCACGATCAAGAAAACGAGAAGAGAGGTGAAGTTCCAGGACAACGCCGCAAGTATCGCCCCGGCGGCCAACAGCATGGCTTCTATGCCATACATCTTCTTGCGACCAACGACATCCATGAATTTACCGAATATCAGCGCGCCCGCTATCGCAGCTAGAGGTAAGACGGAATCGAGGACGGAGAGCTGGGTGGTATCCAAGTGGAAGATCGGCGTAAGCAACGTCGTAGCCGTACCGATGATAAATATATCGTAAGCATAGGTAAAGAAGCCCATGCCCGCGGTAAACACGATCAGCCAGTGGAAACGCGACACTGGAGCATCGTCAAGGAGGTGGTACATCTCATTTGTAGTAACGTTTATGGCATCATTCCTCATGGCCGGACTTCCCGTGATCCTGGCCGTTCCGGCGGTGGAGAACCTGCACGTCCAGGTGGACACGGCTGTAGCGGCGGCGATACCTGTAGGACTGCATCTTGCACGGGCGCTGGGTCTTCCTGCGGTCTTGGAACATCTTCCAGAGGATGTGCCGCAGCCCATGAAGAAGCGGCTTCAGATTGCCCAGCCTCGGCCTGCGTATCTCCCCTTATACTGGTCTGATCCTTCGTACCCAGATGGTTGCCGGCCAGCGCAACGGCCTCAGAACTTGCATCTCTCGATCCTGGCGTACCGAACATCTCTTTTTTCCAGATAGGCACGCTCGACTTCACGGCATCGATAATATAGCTCACAGCGGACAGTGCAGCACTGCGATGAGGCGATGACGCCACTATGAGCACGGAAGGCTCGCAAAGGCCCACGCTTCCGATGCGGTGCAGGATTGCGACTCGGCCAAGGTCCGGCCAGCGTTCACGGGCATATAATGCGATTCTGTACATGCGATCCAGCGCAGCCGGCTCGTAGGCCTCGTAGTCTAGGGCAACCACATCTTCCTGGCCAAGGATACTGCTTGACTCCTTGCGGGTAACGCCGAGAAAGCTGGCAACAGCGCCACATTCCGGCTGGACGGCCCACTGGATCACGTCACCGATGGCAAGCGGTGCGCCTGCGATGGCAATCCAATCCTCATCTGGACCGTCGTTCGGGTCGTTGTTGGAATAGTTGACCGAGGCACCTTCCGGATAGTTGACCGAGGCATCATCTGCGTCATCGTTCGCTTCAGCACACCCACACGTATCGTGATGCGCATCGTGCAGGTGCGTACCGGGCATGACTTCAATCGGATCCATAGATTCCATCTGCTTTATTTCACTTGTACGCTCAGGCTCCGTATACTCACTTCGTGTATATTTCAATAGACGGACCTCACCCGCCAATCTGGACCATGGAACGCCGTGGTCGCACAAAGATCGGTTTGCCTATCTGATGTCCAGCCCACTTATGTGCTACTGCGCTCCGGATCGCATGGGCGATCTCAGCGTCGCTCGAGGGTTCCCTGACGAGCGACTTCAGGTCGTGTTCGTCCAGAGCAAAGAGGCAGGTGCGCAACTGACCATCAGCGGTCAGGCGCACGCGGTCGCAGCCGGCGCAGAACGGCTCCGTGACACTTGCTATGATCCCGATACTCCCCTGCCCCCCAGCAAGATCGTAACGATGGGCAGGCGCTGAGCGACGAGCATCCGTAGGGTCCGCGCTCCCAAGCGCAGGATCCCCAAGTGCAGGACTCCCGGGCTCGGCACCTCCGGGCTCGGACAGCCTGTCCCCAGAGGTTCCAGGGGGATCGCTGTTGCCGGATGTGAGAGGGAAACGCTTGGCGATTGTAGCCAGGATCTCCCGTGCGGGCACGACCTGGCCCACGTCCCACCGGCCTGCTCCATCGAGCGGCATATATTCGATAAAGCGTGGCTCGATGGCCCTTTCGAGAGCGAAAGCTGCAATGTCGCCCACCTCGCTATCATTGACTCCACGCATGACAACTGTATTCAGCTTGATTTTGCTGAACCCGGCATCCGCTGCGGCTTGGATACCGTCGATCACGTCTTGCAGGCGATCCCGCCCAGTGAGTTGCTTGAACCGGCCGCTGTCAAGGGTATCCAGCGAAATATTGAGTCGTTGCAGCCCTGATTGTTTTAACCTGACGGCAACCTTGGCCAGCCGTATCGCATTGGTAGTCATTGAGAGATCCTCTAGCCCGCCGGCAGGGCTGGCATATCGCAGATCCTCCGCAAATCCAGGAGTTTCTGCAAATCCAGAAGATCCTGCAAATCCCAGCGGTGGCTGCATAAGCTCAGCGAGCATCGACACCAGATCAGGAAGATCCTGGCGCACGGTTGGTTCACCACCGGTAAGGCGGATACGGGTAATACCCAGGTGGTACACGAAGATGGAGGCCAGGCGTGTGATCTCCTCGAAAGAGAGCACCTCATCCCGGCGAGTCCACTGGACCTCTTCGGGCATGCAGTAACGGCAACGCAAATTGCACCTGTCGGTAACCGAGATGCGCAGGTTCGTAACGACACGTCCAAAACCGTCAACGAGAGGCTCCGGCGAATGCACATCGCCACTATCTCCAGATAGGGACGTGACTGCACGCGCAACGTTGCTGTCAGGGTGAGGCGAATCCGGCATCACACCTTGTGTATCAGCATCTGCGGCAGAGCCGGCGGACCTTGTACTCATACCATATCCAGCATAGTAATCTCCACCGTCGTTCCCGCCTCGATAGGCCCGCCGTCGGGCAGGAATGCAATCGCATTGGCAGCCGCGGCAGTGGTAAGCAAATGTGATGCCTGGGGACCGGCGGGTGCAACCAGCATGTCCCCCGTCTCGTCCAACCACACCTTCGATAGAATCAGGTGCTCCTTACCGTCAGGCCGCCGGTGGATTCCCTGCGCCAGGCGAGCTGCAAGGATAGGACGGTAAGGCATCACATCTCCTGCCATCGTACGCAACAGAGGACGGCAGAACAGCTCGAACCCGACAATAGCTGACACGGGATTGCCAGGTAGGCAGGCAATAATCGCTTCGTACACCTGACCAAAGGCGAACGGTTTACCCGGCTTGATCGCGGCCTCGAGCCAGTGCCACGTACCGGTCGAAATATTCCCAAGCAACGTCCTAGCCCAGTCCCGATCCCCCACGCCAGCTCCTCCGGTGGTGATTACAATATCGCACCTACCCGCCGCATCGATTACCGCCTTCTCAATCGTACCAAGATCATCGGGAACACAGCCCAGATCCACCGGATTGGCTCCAGCCGATGCTGCCGCAGCAAGCAGCATGGGGCGATTCGAGTCAAACAAGTGCGAGCCGAGTAGCGGAGATTGCCTGCTTGGCGTACCAGGTTCGCTCCCTTCAGGCTCGGTGGTGAACTGAGCCACAGAACCACCTACTCGTTCAGTCGGCAGCAAGTCCGATAAGCCAGCCATAGTGCCGGCCGCAGGGCCGACCATGGCACCAGCCGTAGGCTGGACCAGCTCGTCTCCAGTTGCCAGGATGCCAACCGTGGGAGAATCATGAACGGAAAGGGTGGATATTCCGAGATTGGCGGCTAGGCCTATTGCAGCAGGCCCCAACCGCTGTCCAGCATGGAGCACACTATCACCTGCCCGCACATTCTCACCTATGCGGCGTATGTGATCACCAGGATGCGGAGACGTGAGCAGGGTTACCTGGTGGCCAGAGGTGCGTGCATATTCAAGCATGACAACAGCGTCAGCGCCTTGAGGGATCGGGGCACCCGTCATGATCCGGATGGCGTGGCCACGTGGAAGTGCAGTCTTGAAATCTGAGCCTGCAGGAAGAAACCCAGCCACTTCCAATACCGTGCCAGGTCCGGTCACATCCTGTGTATTGATCGCATAGCCATCCATCGCGCTGTTGTCGAACTGCGGAAGGTCGAACGGCGCAGCAATGGACGCCGCAAGACACTTCCCATGTGCGTGTGCGAGCGGAAGATCGGCAGCAGGCAATGGCCTGGCGAGAGCCAGAAGGCGGCGGCGTACCTCGGCAAACGGAACAAGGGGCCGGTTACTGGCCACATCAGACATGGACTCGGCAGCTCCAGTCCCAGTCCCAGTCCCAGTCCCAGTCCCAGTCCCGGCTCTAGCTCCAGTCCCACTCCCAGTCCCAGCGCCGCCCACACTGGCAGCATCGTCGCCAAAGCGGCTCATGACCGTACCGCCCTACCCGCCACGTTGGACATCGATCGGGTTCCAGTAGGTACGAACCTGCCCTGTTTGTATCCCGTCACCTCCTGACCCGGCACGCTGGCCGTTGCTCGAGCGGATTCCCGATAAGGCCAGAGGCCCAAGACCTGCAACTGATCAAGATCGCCAGGCGTATCGATGTCGCTGAACAGCCTGTCGGGCGACACGGTCATACCCCCACCAGAGCCGAGGAGAGTGGGAGCAGGCACGTAAGTGACATCTTCCACCCCGGTAAGCGCATGTACAAACGACCGCTCCCCTGCCAGGACTGCACGCTCGAATTCTCGCAGGCGCTCAGGCGTCCATCTCGCGCATAGATACTGAGGACGACCCATCACCAGCGGGACCACCGACAGCGGTGACTCGTAATGAAGCAAGCTCCGCAGTACCACTTCGTCGACAAGAGGGAGATCGCACGCCAGCCCCAATATCCAGGCATCCTGCCAAGACGCCGGCAAGCCGGCCCAGCCTCGGACAAGTGCATTCAACGGACCCTGGCGCGGCTCATCGCTCAATTTCAGTGCTGCGTCCGAGATGCCTGCACCTACCTCGATCACCACGTCGCATGCATATCTCATGACGGTGCCAGTACGCTGAGCCAGCGTACTGCCGCCCATAGATACGAGGCCCTTAGCCGAACCGAACCGGCGGCTACTTCCCCCGGTGAGCAGGATGCCAGCAACACGGGCCCCCGATCCTGGCGGTTCAGGCAATCCACCGACCTCACGCAAGGGCATGCTCACCAGTCCAAGTCTTGCCGGCCAGTAGGTCGAGAGCGTGACCAAGCACGGGAAGGATCGCCTCGAGCGATTCAACCGCACCCTTTTCCGAACCTGGCAAATTGACAACCAGCGCTTCCCCGGCGGTACCGGCAACGCCTCTCGACAGCGCCCCCAGCGGGCTAGCTCTGCGCGCGAGCTCCATGATGCCTGGAGCATCCCGTTCGATCACAGAGCTCGTAGCTTCGGGCGTAAGATCCCGGGCGGAGAATCCAGTCCCTCCAACCGTAAGCACCAAGCCGGCAAATCCTCCCACAAGTGCGGCTATCTCTCCGGCGACTGGCTCTATACCATCAGGACAGCATAGCTGCGCAACCACATCGTAACCAGATTCCTTAAGGCGTCGAGCTACGGCAGGTCCGGCAGTATCATCTGCATCACCGGCGCTGACACGATCTGAAACAGTAAGTATCTTGCATGACCTGCGAATGGCCAACTCCGCTCCCTGATTCGTGGCGACTGCCCCTTGCTCTCCTGCCTGCTCCCTGGTGCCGTGATCAGTCTCGTGCAGCATCATCAGCCAGCTTACGCGCCACTTCAAGCGCTCGAGCGGGGCTGGCCCCGGATCTTCCCGCTATCCAGCAAGCCAGTGGCGCAGCAGATCGTTCAGAGCCATGTGCCGCCTCACCGGCCAGAGACAGTACAAGCTCCACTTGCTCTTCTGGCAGCATTGCCGCATCGAGAGCCTCGGCAAATGCCTGTATCCACTCAGCTCGATTCATCATGAATCACCTCCATTCACAGCGTGGTCAACCGTGCCGGGGCCATACCGGTCGATTGTTTCCACCCGCGTACGAGTCTACCAGCAGGCCGGACCGCAATCATGACGTGATCCGGGCAGCCGGTAGCAATTCAAGTGCGTTCAAGTGCACCCAACGTTGAAGGATATCCGCCATCCCACGCCAGTAGGTACTTGTAAGTCGATTTCTGAGTTCCTTGGCATACAACGGCACCCAAGCCGACATATGCTCACCGATGAATACCCGCCTGAGATTCTCCAGAGAGCCCGTGGGTTCAACAGAACCAACGAGATCGCCAGCGCCACTAGAGCCGACGGGGTCAACAGCGCCGACCGGGTTGACAGGGTCTACTGCGAACAATGAATCTGATGAATCCGCGCCACCCGCATAGCTCGTGCCTGCCACCCCTGCCCACAATTCCGCAGCAAAGGCGCATTCGATCCCAAGATGGTCGGGAGCCCGTACCGACGGGTAGGGCGATACGTGGTTCGACCAGTCCAAGCCGGCATCGTTGTACCAAGAAAGCACTTGCCTGGTAACCGCCCCCCAGAGCGACTTCGACGGATCGAGCCAGAAGGATGCATATGGCGGCACGTAGAGTCCGGGCATCGGCAGGGCAATGCAATCCTGGAACTCCCGCGTTGCGCTCTCGAGTTCCCCGGAATCATCGAGAGATCGCACAATGCCGGCGATGTGCCTGGAGAGATCACTGTCACGCTGGGCAACACCCTCGAGCCAGGCATTGAGAGCATCCTCATGGACCCTGAACGGACCACCCAACCAAGCACGCGCCAGGTAATCGTAACCGTATGTCCACGCCCAAGACGCAACGGCAACCATCATGTGGTCTCAGATCTTCTCGACACGCACTCGTGTATCGTAATAGTCGGCTCCTCCGCCCACAGGATCCTCGAGTCCGATTGTCCAGCCGTCCGGAGCGGCAAGATCCGGATCGAGCCGCATCACTGCATTCAGCCGCACCGGGGCGTTGCGAGCACTATCCCCGCTGACGGTATGTCCATTCACCTGCCAACGACCCGACCCATACTGCCAGTGACCGAATGCCGCCGGGAAGGTAATGACTCCTGGCCGGACGCCGCCGATTGTCCGTACCCGGCCAGTCATCCCTCGAGAGTTGGTCGCTGACACCACGCGTACCCGGTCACCGGCTGAGATCCCGAACCGTTGCGCATCGAGCGGGTTCATCTCGATAAAGGCCTCCGGCATCAGCTCGAGGAGCCAAGGATCGGCTATTGTACGGGACTTCGAGTGTATCGGCTGCTTGTGAGTCGATAGAATGAACGGGTAACGCGACGGTGGATCGAGCTTTGAGAGCAACTGTCCCTTCATCGTCGCCAGAGGCTCGAAGCGCGGCACGCCGCTGAAAAGCGCACCCGTCAGAGCATTGTGGGTAGTCGCCATGACCTCATTGTATATCTGGCATGGATATTCGGTGGGCTTCTTACTGAGAGACCCATAGGTGTGGGTTGCCCACGTGGGTTGCGATGGGTAAGTACCCACCTGGCTGACCATCGAGCTGAATATACTCTTCAATTCGTGTGTGCTCAACCCGCCTGGCGGTCTTACCCAGCCATCCAGGCTGGACTCGGATATCTGGCCTATGGTCAAGGCATCAAGACGCTCAACGGTGGTCCTACTCGGCAAGTAACCGACCACGTAATCTTCGAAGCGACCTCCCCTGGCCAGCACATAGCCCACCTTCTTCCACACCGGATCAGGTAGAGTCCGCGGGTGGCGAGATCGGAGCTGTGCAATACCAGCCATCTCCATTTCAGCCGACGACGCGTCAGGAACCGCTCCCGACTTGACGTAGCCACTCGCTCCGAGTACAAGAAAGCTCGGGTCGTACGCTATATTGGCTACCTGCCTGAGATAGAAGTCCTCCCTCGTGTCCAAGCTGCCACCATCAGCGAATGCATTGGGACCGAATCCCGGAAGACCGACCTGCTTTGCAACGTCGATCAGGAACTGCTCCATGCACATCGGATTGCCATCAGTAGTCTTCGCGGTGAGCGGCTCGATCACCGGCCTGCGAATGCCCTGAGCTTTTGTGGGATAGGTCGGGAAGTTGGTCGGAACGCCCCAGCACTCGAGGTAACTGGTATCTGGAACGATGTAGTCAGCATAGGATGAGCTTTCGGCGATCACGATATCCGTGCTGATGAATAGAGGAACCTTGGCGGTATCGGTGATCATGCGGATCCACGGCGTATCATCAGGTGCTCCACCAATTGCCGGCGGGCTCCAGGCCGGGTTGGCTTCGTGCTGCAAGACGATCTTCACCGGGTAGGGATACTGCTGGTATATCCCGGCAAAGATCTCCGGCCATATCCCGAATCCGAAGGGAAACCACGGCCTCGGCGCCGGAAAGGGGCTCTTACCCGCCGCGACTGCATTCTTGTACGCATCTGATTCCTCGTAAAACACGCCCTCCCTGGAGATGGGAACGCCTGCCGGTACGCCTTTAGGCTGCCCCGGCCAGGACGAAAGAGGATAGGGGGCTCCCTTGTTCTTCCCATCGAAATCCGCGGCTCCCCCTCCTGCAAGGTACCCTCCCATCCAGTCCACATTACCGACAAGAAAGTTGAGGACCATGATCGCCCTACCGTTGTAGACGCCGTTGGTGTGCATGGCCGGTCCACGATAGAAATCAGCCACCGCCTTTCGTCCATGGCTGGTGAACTCGGTGGCCAGGTTTTGGATGACCTCCGGAGAGACACCAGCAAGCGTGGCATACTCGCCGATGCTGTATTCCGCTGCCGAGCGGTACAGCTCCTGCATGCTGGTCCGGCATGCGATACCATTGATGCCGACCGTAGCGGTGCTCAGGTTGCCGGTGGGCCAGAGATTGCCCGCGATCGACTTCGTTGCAGCGACGGGAACCTTTGCTGCCAGGTCCCACACAACGGGTCCGGATGACCCTGGGGCACTGGACGCAACGAGCCCGGCCTCGCTGGCGGTAAGAAACTTCCCGAAACTTGGATGCGAGGAATCGGCTACCACTAGCCATGCCCCATTCGAGAAGTTTGGTTCACCCGCAGTCGCGGCGGCAGTGGCATTGGGGATCTGGAGATAATCGGCATTGTACGTGCCTGCCTCAATAATAGTGCGAATCATCCCCATGACCAAGGCTCCATCTCCTCCCGGGGCTACGGGGACCCATTGATTGGCAAGCAGGCGACCATTGCCGGCATGAGGATCTACGATGACGTAATTCAATCCATTGACAGCCACGGCTTCGGCAATCTTGCGACCAAGGGTCTGCATCGGAAAGTTGGCCTCGGTAACGTTCGCTCCGAACCAGATGATGTACTCGGCATTCGGCACGTCAGGTTTGAGCATTGCAACCCCACCGATCCCATTCAGTGACTCCTGGGTGGCAACATGATGATTCAGCTCACATATCCCGACATGCGGCAGGGCATTCACGGAACCAAAAGCATGGGCGAATCGAGTGAGGAAATCAGCCTGTCCCGGCTCTGCCCTTCCCCAGTAGACAACGAGCCCGTTGGTCTTCGGCCCGAAGTCAGGGTTGGCTGCGTCTATTGGTTCGAAGCGGGCATTGCCGCCATCCCATACATCGCTGAATCCTTCGACATAACGGTGCTCCTCACCTGCCACGTGGGAGAACAGGTAGCCACCCCCTGTCACCTCAGAAATCAGTTGACTCCAGGGAATAGCCTGCCAGCGACCCGACCCTCTCGGCCCGCTACGCTTGAGTGGTACGGTGAGCCGGAAGGGATCGTAGGCAGTCTGGCGCCCGGCCTGCCCTCGAGCACACAGGGAGTGAGCCTGAGGCCAGACGCTAGCTGCAACCGGATCAGTGGCATACGGAGCTTGTGGTTCGGTGGCGTTCGGGTGATAAGGATTGCCGTCGAGCTTGTCCAACACGCCATTGAATGTCCGGGCGACAAGCCCGCAATCGCTGCGGCATTGCTTACAAACGCTGAAGGTGGTGGTAACGCCAGGCCATGTCGGTGGACGATCAGGATACACGTAGGTACCACGCCGCTCGAATACATTTTCAATCCAAGGCGACACGCCCCAGCCGGCCACGATAGCTCCACCACCCGTCAATGCAGCCCCTTTCAGGAAGGAGCGCCTGCTGAACGGTGCCGATAGTACCGGTTGCGAGGGCTGATCGGACATTTATGAATCACCTCCATCGATTCGGCCGCCTGTCATGGGAACATTTTGCATGGGCATGGATACGCCTGACACAGGAGATGCCACGGCAGCAGGCACATCTGCAGTGGCTGGAGATGGCTCTGGCACCGGATATGGCTCACCGGCATCCCGCCACGGGAACAGCCACGTCAGAAACAGGAATAGTAGCAACGCTACAGCGAAAACGCCGAGTACTGTCTGGAGCGAATCGAAGCCGGTCAATGGCACAGCAGTAGTGACAACGGTATTCGACGAGATCTTGGACTCGGCCTGCCCGCCCAGCACGACATTCCAGCGCATTGCATACACGCCGGCAAGGACGGCCAAGCTCATGACCGCGCCTCCGATCCAGCTGCGCCGCACGACTGGTATCAGCCACAGCAAGAGGGGCAAGAATATACCAACCCCGAGTTGGATGCCGAGGTAAGCCAAGCTGAACGGCCCGTTGAGCATGAGATGGTAAAAACCGTAGTAAGTGGCGCCCTGAGCGTACTGTGGAACTGCGCTGGTAAGTACATCGACCGCGTCGAGGAAGAGGTCGAGCAGGAGGAAGAGCATCAGGTATGTCAGGAGCCCCCCGGCAACCTGCTGGTCTGGTTTCCTGCCTATGTATCGCAATGCCACGACGTATACCAGCCACATCAGCGCAATGCCAGAAACCATGGCAGACACGATGAATAGTACCGGCATAAGAGGAGTTGCCCATAAGGCACGGGCTTTCGTAGCGCCGAAGACAAATCCTATATAGCCGTGAAACAGGAAGGCGAGCACGATACCAGCTGCCGACAACCCTACGAGCACCTTACGATCCCGCCGTGCCCTACTTTCCGAGGTATCCCTGCTACCGAGGGCAAGTGCGCGGTGCAGGCTGGCCCACCAGCCCTGTCCCAGCCCTATCCTGGCATTCCTGCTACGAAACGCAAAATACAGCTCCACCAGCATAAGGACAATATAGGTCAGCCAGATCAGGATGAACGTCGCCAGCGGCGAGTATGGGAAATGGTCTCTGGTGAGTAATTCGAGCACATTGGAGGGCTGGCGCGCGTCGCCGAGCACCGTGAGTGGAGCGGCGATGAGTAGTGCAAGGCTTGTCAATACTGCCAGAGGAGCAAGGGCGTCGAATTTCCGTTGCCGGAATACATGGCTGAGCGACGATACGACAAACGAACCCGCCACTAGGCCGGAAATATAGGGATACGTGACAACCATCACTCCCCAGTACGCATTCTCCAGTCCGGAATGCGTGAGTGATCCACCCATTATTTTACACCTCCTTCTCCACCAGTAGGAGTCTGGAGCAGGACCCTGCCGGTCAGTTCGTCGTACTGGTTGGTATTCGTGCCCGCCGCATACGGATATATCGTGTTGAATGCCGTAGCGGCATCGACAAGGTCGCCATCCAGATTGATATAGAAGACCTGCGGATGTGTGCCGAACGACACATTCAAGCGTTCTGTCGGATACTGGTCGATAAGCTGGCTGACCTCGCTGTCGGGATCGTTGAGGTCACCGAACACGCGAGCACGTGCTACGCAGGACGTGACACAGGCGGGAAGCAATCCTCTATCCAACCGCTGGACGCAGAACGTGCACTTGTCGGCAGTCTGCTGGATCGGATTGAAGTACCTGGCGTCGTACGGGCAGGCCTGGATGCAGTATCCACAACCGATACACTTCGGGTAGTCTATGAGCACCAGCCCGTCTTCACGCTTGAATGTCGCCTCAACCGGACAGACCTCGACACAAGGAGGATCGTCACAGTGATTGCAGAGGCGAGGCAGGCTGAAGCGCTTCACGCCGGGAACGTACGTCCCATCCTCGAGTACGACCGGTCCGTCACCATCAGGATCACGTTCCCACTGGCCGACCTCGACAACCTGTACCCAAGTCCGGTACACCCCTACAGGAACGTTGTTCTCGCTCTTGCAGGCCACTACGCATGACTGGCAGCCTATGCACTTGCGGAGATCGATCACCATCACCCAGTGATGAGCAAGCTTTTCCGGAGATGCAAAACGCGAGAAGGTGTTGTGCGTGTAAGGGAGGTCATGCGAGTTCTCGATCGCCGGCATCCATTTATCCGGTTCAGACCAACCGTCAGAAACATTCAAGGCCGGCTGCGTCCATGATGCCCACCGGGGACTGAGCTTGTAGAGGTCTTCGGCCGCGGCCGCGCTCTCGGCGCCTGCTCCCTTCTGCTTACCGACCAGTGCACCAGCCAGTCTCTTGGACGTGCGGTGCGAAACGGCTGCGCTCGTCGCCGCCCTTACGCCGCGAAGCTTGGCTGCAACCACTGTAGCGGCGGCGGCAACTCCAGCGGTATTGAAGATTTTGAGCGCACTGCGGCGGCTCGTTCCATGCCCATCTGCGCCAAGTCGGCTCATGCCATGCTCATCTGCGCCATGCTGCTGGATGGCTGCACCATGTCCGCCAGCGCTTTCTGGTTTCTTACTCATGCCGGATAACAGTGCCTCCTCGCTGATCCACGTACGATGGCATTGAACATGCTCGTACTCAGGTACTCCAAACCATGCAAGTATCTTATTTACCGGCGTTCCGGATTGCATCGGGAACAACACCTATATCGAGATGGTATTTACACGGAATCAAACGGGGCTGGAAGTACGCAATTCCACACAGGAGCGCTACTCCTACGTACGTAGCGTCACGTAGCTTGGCTGCAGCACCCCAGCTACGGGCCCGGTTGCATACTCGTCACCTATCGCATTCTGACCGACACATTGGTACAGACGCATTAGTACCGACACATTGGTACAATGCACTTCCTTCCGATCGCTATCGTACCTGCTTGCCAGGACATCATGTAAGGTGTAAACATGGTTGGCAGGCTGCATGGACACCCAGGCAACGTCGCAGGTAACGACACCCCTGCCGGCTGCGCGTCTGCGACGGCTGGAGTTCCTTATGTATCCCCGGACAAGCCAAGTACAAGTAGCGCTCCTGCCGACGCTTTTCCGACCGCCGTTCCGGGCCAGCCGGCAGGCGGGCTCAGTCACGTGGACGATCTGGGCAAAGCCCGCATGGTCGATGTCAGCAGCAAACCCCACACAGATCGCCATGCTGTGGCGCGTTGCGTAGTGGAGGCTACAGAAAAGGCTGAATCCCTACTGGACAGCGCCGAATTCAGCAAGGAACGTATGAAAGGAATTGTTGACGCTGTAGGACAGATGGGTGCCGCACGCACTCCGTACCTTATACCTCTGTGCCACCAGATCCTCCTTGATCGGGTGGAGATGCAGCTGGACTTTGGCGGCCGCCGCATGCAAGTACTGGCCACGGTGGAAGCGCACGACCGTACAGGAGTCGAGATGGAAGCTCTCACGGCGGTGACTTTGAGCGGGCTCGCCTTGGTAACGGAGCTGGAAACCCAAGCGCGGATCATGGAGGTGAGCCTTCTTCTCAAGGATGGCGGGCGCAGCGGCACATGGCGTACGCAGGCTCCGCAGGTGACTCTGCTGCTCTTCGCCGGAGCACGTGAAGCCGCAGGCACCGGACGGCTGGTACTGCGAGCTTACGATGTCGCCGATGTGCTGGCGCAGGCCCACGCCCGCTTCGGCAGCGGATTCAAGGAGATGGAACGTGTGTCAGCCTGCTGGGTCAATTCGTGGCCGGCAACCGCCGCCACTGCACTCGTCGAAGGCGACGAGGTCGCTCTCCTGCCGCCTGTGTCGGGCGGGTAGTCACTGTCCAGGATCCCCGCGTTAGCGTTGTACCTCTACAGGCTCGCGCCGCGCGCATCCAAGGCAGAATGTTACGAACATTAAATGATCATATCCCAGGCGTACTCCTGGTTATGTAGTCCTCCACGGCTCTTGCCATTGCATCATAGGCCGGTCTCAGCAGGTCCGTCACTGGAATACCATCCAGATCGAATGGGAGATCACCGAGTTCGTTCAGTATTGCATCGTGCGGCACCCCTTCCTGGACGCTGAAGTTGACACCGGCAAAATCCCTGGCACATTCGTAGAAGCTCTCGATGCACTCATTCAATGGTACAGGATCTACGCTTAGCGACACAGGCCAGAGTGCGACCGGATGCTTGCCGGGCAAGTCGGTACCAGTAAAAGCTGCAGCCTGAGTGCCGCCACCCCTTGTAACCAGCCTCGACAAAAGCTCCTGTTTCGTACGCCCTCTCCACTGGAAGATGAGGAACGGATCTCCGTCGAAAGCCTCCGCTAGAAGGTAAAAAGTGGCTGCAATATGCTTACAGGGGTTGGCCCAATCCGGGCAGGAGCAATCCGTGCTCAGATCGCGTAGGGACTCCGGGAATAGGCTGAGCCGGCATGACGAGAACACCTCTTCGATATCGTGCGGCATGTCGCCTGCAAGCAGCTTAGCCAGGAATACCGCCCGCTCCTCCATGGCCTGCTCCACCATAGTCCAGTCCTTTTCGGAAAGCGGCAGCAACCGTATAGAGACCTTGTAGGGCTTGACGCGTGAACCCTGCACGCTCGAGGTCACCTCTCCGGGTGTCACCTCCAATTCGAGTACCTGGCCTGCCCTGGCATAGGATCGCCCCCTAGTAAGGCGAGTGCCCATATGGAACGACTCCAGCACATCAATGAAACGTTTGGACCACCAGGTATCCCCTATCGCCCCTCGGCGGCTCCGCGCCCGCAGGCCGTCAGCAAGTCTCGGCTTGGAAGGTGGAGGATACCACTCAAAGGACGAGCCGTACCTGTCCATCTATGCCTCCGCCACCGCATCAGCAGACAGTGCAACCATGTCACGAATCTGGTCCGTTGACAGCTCGGTGAGCCACGCCTCGCCGGAACCGATTATACGCTCGCTCAGCTCCCGCTTCTGGTCGATCATCTGATCTATCCTCTCTTCAATGGTACCTACGCAGATGAACTTTCTCACCTGCACATCCTTATGCTGGCCGATCCGAAACGCCCGGTCCGTCGCCTGATCCTCCACGGCTGGATTCCACCACCTATCGTAGTGAATCACATGATTTGCATTCGTAAGGTTCAGCCCGACCCCACCGGCCTTCAGTGATAGGATGAATACAGGCGATCCGGTATCCGATTGGAACTCCTCCACCATCGCATCACGATCACGTTTCGACTTCCCTCCATACAGAAACGGTATCCTGCACCCCAGCCGGTCTTCGAGGTACGCCACCATCAGATGACCCATCTCCGAGAATTGGGTGAAGCATAGCATCCGATCGTTTTCCGATAATGCTTCCTCTATGACCTCTTCCAAGCGGGCCAGCTTGCCAGACCGGCCCTCCAGCCGCGAGCCGTCTGCCAGAAAATGCGCCGGATGGTTGCACACCTGCTTAAGCTTCATGATCGAAGACAGGATTACGCCTTTGCGCTGTATCCCGTCGGCTTGCTCGAGACGTTCCAGCATGTCATCCACGGTCGCCTGGTATAAGGTGGCCTGCTCCCTGGTGAGGTTGCAGTACACTTTCATCTCGTTCTTCTCAGGCAGATCGGTTATGATGGATTTGTCAGTCTTCAGCCTTCGCAAGATGAACGGTCCCGTAATCCTCTTGAGCTTCAATGCGGCCTTGTCGTCGTGGCGCCGCTCGATCTTCACGGCAAACTGCTTACGGAATGCCTCCTGGCTGCCGAGTAGCCCCGCATTGAGAAATGTCATGATCGACCAAAGCTCCGAGAGGCGATTCTCCACGGGTGTTCCGGTGAGTGCGACGCGCCGAGATGTATCAAGCGCCCTCACTGCCCGGGACTGCTTTGTCTCTGGATTCTTGATGTTCTGAGCCTCGTCAAGCACCACCCTTCTCCACTTGATGCCTTTCAGCAACTCAGCATCACGTGCCACAAGTGAGTACGAAGTAACGACGAGATCCGCTGTTCCCGCAACCTTTGCGAAGGACTTCCCTGTCTCTCTGCCCGCGCCATGATGGACATGCACCTTAAGCGATGGCGAGAAACGGGTCGCCTCCCGTTGCCAATTGCCTACGACGGACATAGGACAGACCAACAAAGTAGGCTCGAACCGCTTCGGAGCGTCAGCATCTTCACGCTCAGCCAGCAATAGAGCCAGAAGCTGGGCGGTCTTGCCTAGACCCATATCATCAGCAAGGCACGCGCCAAGCCCGAGACGATCCAGATACCACAGCCATCCAAGACCACGTTCCTGATACGGACGTAGATTGCCCCTGAAGCCGCCCGGAGTTGGCATCGCCTTGAAGCGTTGCCCATCGGTATCGCCGCTGGCGCCGCCCGCGCTACTTAAAAGGTTGCCCAACCATCCAGTTGCCACGATGTCCACAACGGGCAAGCCCGTATCGCTCTCCTCCAGTCCCAGTCCGGTACGTATAAGATCCAATATAGGCATCTGATCAGACTCGACCTTCTGGCTGTGGCGCTCCAGTGCGCCTATCGCCAGTTCAATGTCGTTGCGACTGAACTCCACCCATTTCCCCCTCACCCGTACCAGGGACATCTTCGTTTGAGCCAGCGCCCGTAGCTCTTCGAGGGATACGGTCTCGTCGCCGAGCGCAACTTCATAATCGTAGCTGCAGAGTCCGTCCAGCCCCACCAGGCTGGGTCCACCATCATCTCCACCGCCGCGCGGATATGCTCGCATCCGGATACCGATACGGGCCGATCGAGTACGCCACCATTGCGGTACAAACACCCCGAAACCAGCTTGTTCGAGAATAGGAGCGTACTCGGAGAGAAACGTGCGCGCACCTTCGGTATCCAGTTCCAGGTGCTCGGGGCGGGATGCCTGCAGGGCCGTCTCCAACACCGGCATCAGTCGTGATGCCCTGCCCAGGCCAGTCAACAGCTGCTGCACCGTATTCTCACCGCCGTAATCTATTGCTTCTATCGCCTTGGCTGCAGGGCTACCTCTCCAGACATCCCCGGCCGGTACGAGAGCGCTCTGATCGTTGCCGGGCTGGAGAAGGAACTCGACTGTCCATGGGGGATCTTCCGCCTGGAAATCACCCGCCGGTTCGACGAGACGGAAGCATGTCCGCAACATCGCTCCCCCGGCAAGACCTGCCTGCCTCCACCCACTGATGATCCCCGCGATCTCGTCGATCTCCCCGGCTCCAGGCTCACCCATACCGCCAAACATGCTGGATGCAGCAGCCCCGCGACGTACACTGGCCATTCTGGACTTGGCAGGCGCGCCGGGAGCGCCACTCCCGCCAACCTTACCCGCCTTTGGAGGGCTGAGATGCATTGCAGGATCAAGGGCGCTGAGCCCGGCCAGCCATGATTCCAGTAATGGCCTGACAGTGGATGTCTTAGCCTTACTGGGCGTAGTGACACCTCTTCCCTTGCCATTGTCGCGGCGCCGCGCCGGTACGAAGCCAATATCCCTGCACGCCGACCTTGCAATCGCATCCACAAGCGCGGCGAGCGCATCAGCCAAGATTCCGGCAGGATCGTCCTCCTCTCCGGCGCCTGCCGCATACGAACGGTACAGCGCAGGCATACTCTCGGCCAGCCTCGCCGCACGTACCATGTCATTGACGGTCGGCATAGGCAGCCACCGTGACTCGATGGCGCCACCCTCGAGTCGAACGATTCCTGGTACAGTACGGCCGCGTGCCACCAGATCCAGCGCTACGTCCACCGTGTGGTTGAAGAATTTGACTGTACCGTCTTGCACGACATGCGGGACGGAGAGCGTGGCGAGCAATGGCGCAACTTCCAGCGCAGATTGGACGTCATAGAAAAGACCGGGTACTCGCCAGGGACGAAGCGACGGAACTGCCCTGATGTGCGGCTCATCACCAATGCGCTTGGCGCTCGGGGATGCAAATGGCAGCGACGGAGCGCTGGGCAACAGGAGCGTCGCCTCTGCAGATTTCCCTATGGTCTCGAATCCGAGAGCTGCGACAAGATCGCCTGGATCCACGGCAAAAGGATGCTCCGGCGCATGCACGCTTTTACCATTGCGCCGAGATTGGCCACGTGGCAATGCACCCATCGTCGCGGCATCCTCCGCCCACAGGAAAAGACCTCTAGCAGGTATCCACTGAGCATGAAGCGCAATCATGATATGACCACACCACAACATAGCATACCGTCGCTCGCAGTAACGCCTCCCTGATCCAAGCTGCCTATCCGCTGAGCCTCTTATAGGCACCGTGAGATTGATACCGTCCAGCAGCGAGGATTCCAGCTATCCCAAGCTAGCCAGCGCCTCCGTGAGCTTACCAGCTGCTTCGTCCACCAAGGGCTTCAGGTTCTCAGCCGTAATCAAGCTATGCGGATCCACCGCCTTTACCGCGGTCCTGCCGGGGTCCACCTCTTCCAGCACTACATTACACGGAAGCACGAGCGCCGAGTCCGGGTCGGCTTCGAGCACTTGGTGTGCAAGGGACGGATTGCATGCACCCAGAATCTTCATCGGAGCACGGTCTATGCCAATCTTCTCTTTCAGGGTAGCTGCAACGTCAATCTCGGTCAACACGCCGAAACCTCTATCGCCCAATGCCTTGCGTACCGCCGACTCTGTATCCTGGATATTGCTCTCCACCACCACCTGTATTGCCTTCATGGTACCTCCTTATCCTTGGAATGCTGCGACGTATCGCCTTTCATCATTAGCATAGTAGCGTAATGACCTTATCGAACCGTATAAGCAAACATCCCGAACCACTTTCTACCGAGCAACCTAGGTTTGCGGTTGGAACTTACGGGGAAAAGCTTGCCTCCCTTCAAAGAGCTCACCTTGCATGTAGGGCGTGCGTGGATGCCGGCTTACTGGGCGTAGCGGCGCCGGTATTCTCGGGATCTGTGCTGTCAAGGATCGTCCTCATAGGGCAAGCTCCAGGAGCTGTCGAGGTGGAGACGAGAACGCCTTTCAGCGGCAGGGCCGGACGCACGCTCATGCGGTGGCTCGTAGACGCAGGATTCCAAGACGAAGCGGAAATCCGTCAACGGATCTATTTCACTTCAGTGACGACCTGCTTTCCAGGAAAGGCGCGCTCCGGCGACCGTAAGCCTACGGCAAGGGAGATCGAGCTCTGCAGCCATTGGCGGGACTCTGCTCTCGAGCTGCTTGACCCAACGCTGGTCATTCTTGTGGGGACGCTTGCACTCGGTGAATACCTACCCGATCTGACCCTAGACAACGCAGTAGGTCGCCTCTGGACCGATCCGGTCTTAACCCATCGGCAGTACCTGGTACTGCCTCATCCATCCGGGCAGAGCCGCTGGCTCAATTCTGACGATCACCGTAAAATGCTGCAGCAGTCGCTGAACCTGCTCCATCAGTACACACGCCAGTAAACCGTAAGGCGCCAGACAATGCCTGCGGCCTAGGTTGGACAGCTCCTTGACGGCCTGTACTCCCACCGGAACCAGCTGCCCAGGCCCTCGGCTGACCTCATGCACGGGGAAACGGATCTCGCGCCCTGCTGGTCAGTCTACGCAAACCGCGAGCCATCCTGTACACCCGAGAGAACAGCCAGGGATGTCCAGCGAGCAAAAGGATGCTTCTCACTGCTAACGCGGGTTGCATGAGCCGCCCAAAACGCTCAATTGCATCATACACGCGGGCGATATTATCCTGCCCACCCTCTCCCTGGCCCACCCGCCACTCGTCCCGTTCCTGACTGCCCTGCTCCAGAAGTGAGCTATAGACGCCCAGAAAATGCCTGAAAAATCGTGGAGCTATATAATCCCTCACGTAAAACTGCTGAAGGCTAGGATCGTCGGGGTACTCTGCAATCAGCTTCTCTGCATAGACAAGCCCGCTCTTCCACATGCTTGGAGTCCATGACGAACTCACTGCATGGATCCTCCACTGAGAGAGGGGCCGATCCACGTAGACCACGCCATAGCGACACCATATCCTCAGGAACAAATCGTCATCTTCGTACCCGGATAAGCGCTGATCGAAACCGCCTACATCCTCCCACGCACTCTTTGCCATGAGGGATGCAGATGGCAAGATATACATATTCTTTCCCAAACAATCAGCTAAGCTCGTCTTAGGCTGTGGAGAGTGCAGATGATCAAGGGCACGCTCCACTACCATGTTCCCAAAATCGTCTATCACGTCGAGATTGCTATAAGACAGCCCGACATGACTGCTGGGTTCGAACGACTGTGCAAGTATCTCCAGGTGCTCTGGATACCAGCGATCATCCTGGTCAAGAAGAGCAATTAGATCGCCTCGTGCCTGGCTTATCCCGTAGTTACGAGCGGATGATTGGCCGCCATTCTCTTTGCGCATGAAACGCACCGGAAGTGCAATAGATACATCGTACTGATATGCTTTCACAATCCGCTCGCCGGCACCGCTATCGGTAGAGCCATCGTCCACAACCACCACTTCCATGGGCAAGCAAGTCTGTGCAATCACGCTATCGAGAGCATCTCCTATAAATGCAGCACCATTGTACAGTGGTATCACTGCCGAAATATTCACACCTGCACTCACAATTGTTCCAGTGTAACTGCTGGGGGACGATATAGGACATCTTTCTGAACGTCGCAGGAGCGCAATTCTCGCATGTAAAGACAGGTCAAGCAACCTCGGGAATCGAGCGTCGCGGACGGCCTTTGAGGTTGCCAGGCTTTCGGTTGAGTGACTGCCTGCCCGTTCATCTCCCGCTGGCATCTTAGCAAGTGCCGGGTTGGCATGGCCACTGCTTACCAGCCCATGCGCCTCCGCACAACCACGGATAACTCAGCTCCTAGCCGGCCTGCGGAAAGACTGCAGCAGGGCTCGTCCATGGTCTGTGATAATCCTGGCAGGAGCAGTCAACCTCCAGGAAGTGGAGCCCTCGATCTCATGCACACGTTGACGTAACGACTCATTAGCTGCACTGATATGCTCGACTTCCCTCAGCGAATCTCTCGTCCGTACCAGCTCGTCTTGATCGTTGACCAGTGCAAGCAGCGCACCCTTAAACGATGCGATCGTATCTGCCCACGACCACATCCCAGTATCCGCTACCCCAGTATCCGCTACCCCAGTATCCGCTACCCCAGTATCCGCTACCAGCACCCCCGGCCCAGTATCCTGAGCTGGCTCGGCATGCAGAATTGATCGCACCGTCTCCACCAGATCGTCGTCAGAGCGTACCGGATGGATCAGCGAAGCCCACCTGGTACCCTTCAGATGACCCAGAACCTCTCTGGTGACATCGCTGGCCCAGCATACAACTGGCCTTTCGTTGCCGATAGAACGCATGATTGGAAAACCAAACCCCTCGTATACCGATGGAAATACGACCATCTGAGCATCGCGATAGATGGAAGCCACCCTGGAATCGCTCAGGGCACCAGACTTCAAGGGCACGACTCCAGATGGAGACTTGCCCTGATACCCGAGCGCAATGACTGTACGATCAGGGAACGCACTTGCCAGGAGATCAGTGATTGGATTTACACGCTTGTGCACCAACTTGTTTCCGACGACAAAGATAGTGCCGGCCCTGCCGGGCTTGCTGCGATGGACCCTGCTTGCCATAGCGTAGCTGTACTCGTCCGGATTGCATGAGGGCATCGCCACAAAATCGTGATTCGCTAGTGATCTCGAGAAACGACGGTAAAAGCTTTCCATGGATGAACGGGTGAGGAATCCTATTGCCGATGCATGCTGCGCCGTGAAATCCCATAGCTCCCTCAATCCAGGATTGTCCTGTTCAAGATAGCGGCAATCGGCGGCTATGCTGTCCAGGAAGTAGAATACGTGGCAGGCAGCGGCCGGCCAGATATCCAGCAGTTCCGTCCAGGAAAAAGGCTGGTGCATCAGTAACCAGATCGAATACACCCTGTCGGGTCGTTCCATTGGAGACTGCACCTCGTAACGTGACAGGACCGCGTCCAGTCCATGGTAACGCAAGGCACTCGTGTGTGCCCTCACCGTTGTGTCAATAGAATCGTTCCAATCTTCTGACCCTGCCATGGCGGCAACTACTGCTCTGACAAGTTCACTCGTGCCATTGTGGGAATATGTCAGGAAGCTCAGATCGAGCAACAGAGACGGTCGGTTACGTTCCGAAACGTTGATCCAGGCAAGACGCTCGACCCGACCAACGGACCCTACGGTCGGATAAGTGACTGCCGTGAAAGTGTCCTGATCGACGCTGAAGTAAGTGATGTGCGCTCGGTCAGCAAACAGTGCAAGGAATCCGAAGCCGTTGGCACGCATAATAAAATCGTCCATTGCCTGATCCAGCATCCCCTCGAACCGCTCGTCGAGCAGCCCGGCAACCTCGATCACAGCGTTCCGTATTAGTAAGCAGCCCGACGGCACCTGCGGAACGATCCGCCAACGAGACAATATCGAACCGAGCACTCCAAGTTCTCCAACGCCTTGTCCGGCACGCAGGCCAGAAGGAGCTACAAAACCGAACTTCTCGTCCTGCTCGAGCACGTCAAGCATCTCGGCAAGCGATCCTGGCTCGAAGGCGGCCTCCGGTTGTATCACCAGCACGTGCGCATTCTCATCCCTGGCCTGATCTAGGCACTGATTCATCGACCGAATAAGTGCATTCCGGGTCGACCTGATCACGTCCACCACCACCCCGGAAGCCCCAAGCGCAGAACGCAGCTGTTCGAACGATTCCGGTGATAGGGTTCCCCGGACACCATCAACCACGCTGCAGGATGCTACAGGTAACGCACTGATCTCGCTGGCAAGTGCCGTAATGTTCTGAAAGCCGGCTCCAAGCACATCAGGATCGCGGCAGGGCGGGACGATGATTGCCAGTGAATTATTCATAAAAGATCCCTAGGCATGCAGCCGCCACGCCTGCCCATACCATCGCCCGGCTGCACTCTGACCCGCCTATACTCTCGCCTGGCTGAATCGCCAACGTACGCCCAGGCTGACCACCCCGGAAGTTGCATCCCTCCGTCCCGGCACCACCTCGAAACGGATCATACGCTCCCGGTGATCGAACGGATGCTGCAGCGAGGAATCGTAGAGAGAGGTGCTCAGGTAGTAGGTCCCAGGCAGCAAGGGCAGATCAGGTACGGTCAGGTCGAGCCAACCGTTACCCTCTATGCGCTCGGGAACCAGCCCGGCATCACGACCATTCACCCCCGTCACCTCCACCCCATCCACCCGATGTATAGCCATGCCGAATACAGGCCGCGATATCATCTCATGGCAGTTGTAATATAAGCGAAAAGTGACCTCGTCACCGGTGGATATCTCGCTTGCCGGCGATCCCGCTGGGCCCAATATCTCTACTCGGTCTATCTCCGCATCGCCCGATCCCCATCTGGTCTCGGACTCCCCGCTACTCGGCTGGGCATGATGCACGCTGGCAAGATACTTGTCCACCACATCCGATGCCTCGCCCCTGGCACGCACCCTGCCCTCTTGCAGCCAGAGCGCCTCTTCGCAGAGCATACGGATCGATTGAAGACCGTGGGAGACTATGACTATGCTTGCACCGCTGTTGCGCAGGCCCAGGATCTTCTCGTCACACTTGCGATGGAAGTCCTCATCCCCAACCGCGAGCACCTCGTCAATCAGCAGTATCTCGGGGTCGACGTTGATCGCGACGGCAAACCCTAGACGCACATACATGCCGGTGGAATAGCTCTTTATAGGAGCGTTGATGAACTCCTCCACCCCGGCAAATGCCACTATCTCGTCGAACCGGCTCCTTATCTGCTTGGTGCTGAGGCCCAGGATTGAAGCATTGAGATATACATTCTCACGACCGGAAAGCTCCGGATGGAATCCTGTGCCCAACTCCAGCAGCGCTGCCACCCTGCCATGCATCCTCACCTGCCCTTTGTCGGGCTCCATGATGCGCGCCAGGCAGCGTAGAAGGGTGCTCTTTCCAGAACCGTTCGGCCCGATGACCCCAAACGTAGACCCCGCCTCCACCTCGAACGATACATCTTGCAGCGCCCAGAGATCCCTGTACCGGGCCCGCCTACCGTGAAGTACTGCTGACTTAAGGGTCTGGTGGCGTTCGTCATACAGCCGGTAGTACTTCGAAAGCCCCTCCACCTCTACCGGTGATGCCATAGTACTCCCCTGACTCGTGACTCTCCAGCTGCCAACCGAGCTACTCCTGCACCCATCTCTGCTGCCACGATACCCATGACCGTTACAACTCCTCCGGCATGCGCCGCTCCATATGCTTGAAAGCCCAGTTACCGGCCCATAACGCCGCCACAGACCAGCAGACCAGATATATCAGGCCATGCAACGGGGGCATACGCATATCGTAAAGAAGGAAGCGGGACACTCTCACAAACTGTGCAAGCGGGTTCAGTCCATATATGAACCGGGCCGGGACTGCCGCTCCTGCCACATGAATGCTCACAGGTATGAGCGACGACGGATACACGACCGGAGCTGAGTAAAAAATCAGCTGGAGAAGGATTGTGACCACATACTCCAAGTCACGAAAGTAGACGTTGGCGGCGCTGAGAAACAGCGACAGCCCCGTCGTGAATGCAGTCATTAGAAGGAGAACGGCCATGAACACAACCACCCATGGAAGCACAAAATACCCCATAGCCAGCAGTACGAGAATCAGCACCCCGTACCCTATGGCAGCGGTGATGAGGTTGGTGCCCACAGAAGCCACGACGAGCAATTGACGTGGGAAATAGACACGCTGGATCAGCGCGGCGTTCCCTATCAAGGTCGACATCGCGTTGGTGAGTGACATACTGAAAAAGTTCCAGAACAGCAGCCCGCAGATAAGGAAGAATATGAAGCCGTGAAGGCCGCTCGGGTCACCGGGAGTGATATGTACTTTGAGCAGGTATCGAAAGACCACCGTATATATGGCCATCGTAGCGAGCGGAGTGATGAGCGTCCATGCCCACCCAAGAATTGACCGCCGGAACCTTCCTCTCAGATCCCGCAACGTGAGGTTGACCAGCAACTCACGGCGATCGAACATCTCCTTTACTGTGGCAGGCATACTGGACTACATCATAGCGGACGCAACGCGAAAGGCCTCCCAGACATACGTGCTCGCGCTCCGCCAGGTGGCGTGGAGGGGTGCTTCTGGTCAGTAGCCATGAAGTACTGCTGACTTCAGGGTCTGGTGGCGTTTGTCATACAGGTGTGCTGACGGCATACGACGCTCCTGGAGCTGACTTCAGGGTCTGGTGGCGTTTGTCATACAGGTGTGCTGACGGCATACGACGCTCCTGGAGCTGACTTCAGGGTCTGGTGGCGTTTGTCATACAGGTGGTAGTACTTCAAGAGCCCATCCACCTCTACCAGCCATCAGACAGACGCTTCACTGCTTCACTCCAGGCCGGTGCCTGGTCTCCGGATTGAAGTACCACCGACGATTCGGATAGAGATCCACTGGCTGCGTCGAACAGTTGGACAACGTCGAGTGCAACTTCCTCCATGCTGAACGGGACATCTAACTGTTGCAAATCACTCTCTGCAATATCACTAAAATCCGGTACTGCTGGGAGGTGGCTACCAAGCGTGGCAACCACCTGCTCGGCATATCTACGTTCTCTTGCAAGCATATTCACATCGAGCACCACGTCTACATAGGGCCGCGCTCTTATAAAGCTGAGGAGTTGAAACGCGACAAAGCATGAGAACAGCTTCTCTATTGGAACTGCGAGGGCGATATCCTTGGCGTGTAGGTAGCATTGGTCAAACGTGAACGTATCGATTCGCGGCAGGTCGAGCTTGTCTCGGACCGCCATAGCCAGGATGTCATGCTCGGCGGCGGCAAGGCAAACAAGCGGCATAACGAGAAAATATGGATTGTCATTGTGCATGTGCTGGTCCAATGACGATGTCCACTGTTGCATCCAGTCTCTAACTACCAATACATGAAGCGCACCGGGGAATTGTCGCTTCATCCATCCGACCCTGCCACTGGAACGACAAAACCCAAGTACTGCCATGCGATCACGGATATCCGCCTCGAAAAGAAGCCTGGCTATATACTCCTTCTGATCTTTCAACAGCTCATCTTGATTGCAGAAATAATTCTTCACTGAAAATGAGTCCCTATAACCTGCCACACCTTGAGCGGTCAGTAGCGGCTTGTATTCGAGAAAATACGGATTAGAAAGCTTCGGATGGCGCAAACCCGAAGAAATGGAATAATCGGACGTGAACTCATCATCAGCCGTTGCAAGATGTTCGTGAAACGGCTCATAATACGCGTAGTAAGCATCGAATGAGCGAAAGGCCTCCCAGACATACGTGCTCGCGCTCCGCCAGGTGGCGTGGAGAAACAGAGAAGTATGCTTAGCAGCCATTGCTCTTGCTCTTGCTCTTGAGGTTGAGATTGGCACCGCTGTTGCCATTGCTATTGCCATTGCTGGAGCTGCCCGGTGAGCTGGTACCGATACCGGTGCCGGAGCGGTTGCAATAACCCTGTAATGCCGATGGCGGCAATACCATCAGGTAGGTGAACACGCCTCTATGCCGTACGCCTCGGCGGCCTGTTTGAGGCGTATATCGTAAACAAACATGATGCCAATATCAGTGCTCATTTCCAGCACCGCAGCGAGGTGGAGTGCATCGAGTGATCTCAGTCCAGATGGGTCAAGGTCGCCTGCTCTATCCAAGAGAGGATTGTCAATACGAATGAGGTTAATGGATTCGAGTAACCTTCTTGCCTTTCCTATGTACGTTTCATTTCCTGATCGTCGCAGTGCCCTGATTGTCTCTGTCCTTAGCAATGCGACCGATACACGTTCAGGCCACTGGATGAGTGCCTGCCTGAGAATCTGCGATTCTCGTTCGGCAATGATGAGTTTGACAAAGGCAGATGAGTCTATGTAAGCAATCTTGTCACCCACGCGCTTTGGCCTTAATCTTCACTGGAACGCAACTCTTCCAGGGCATGGGATGGAAGCGTTGCGCCCTCTGGAGGGGCTGGCAGCGATGAGGCATCAAGAAGGTCAAGAAGGTCGTATTTTGCGGGTATTATTCGCCCTTCCGCAATCATCTGCTCCATTACGCCGGATCTCAGTGGAACAATGTGGGCAATTGGATGGCCATGCTCAGTTACCTCAATGGTTTCACCTGCCATTACCCGTTTCAACACTATACTGGTCTGTTGGCGTAGCTCCCTTATACCTACACTGTTGTTCATTGAGTAACAGTGTAACACATAATCGCCATCAAACCTTCGTCACCATGAAAAGACTCCGTGCAGTGCACTAAGTGATCATTGATCTGCCTCCAGCCAATCCGAAGGTTACTAGCCCGCGACGATTGTCGACAGGGCGCTCGAATTACGAGCAGGAGTATGTCAGTGGCCATAAAAGTACTGCTGATTCAGGGATTGAGGTTGCCATTGCTGGAGCTGCCCGGTGAGCTGGTGCCGATACCAGTGCCGGTACGGTTGTAATAACCCTGTAATGCCGATGGCGGCAATACCATCAGGTAGGTACCCTGGGGATCGTGTGCCATGGCCTGAAGCGTGACAGGATGCGGGTTCGGATCGTAGAGAAGGAACTTCGTCGCACCTTGTAAGCCAGTGCCGGTGGTGGTGGAGTGGGTGGTGCCGGTAGTGGTGCTCGTACTGCCTTCTTGTGTGCCAGCGCCGGTAGTGGTAGTGGTAGTCGCCTGTACGTGGATTTCCTGCAAGTGCTCAAAGACTTTACGCGCGACCGCACCGGTACTACCGATCCCTATTCCCACATCCTGACCCTGGGGACCGAGCCATCCACTTTCGACGGTCCAGTTACTCGACTGGTTGTTCGACTGGGATACACCGGCATAGCCGACGTTCAGGCAGTGATCCGCTATGGCCGCATCTGGAGTAAGCGCGGATAAGCTGCCACCGTGTGCCAGGTAGCAGGCCGCGGCAGTTTGCAATGCCGCTACCTGTGGATACAGGAAGGCGGTATCTGTCTCACTCGCAGAGGTTGTCCGGAACCGCCGTAACACGCTGGATGGTACATGAAAGACTGTCAGCCCACCAAACGTCCTATGAGCCCAATCAAGGCGACCGAGTAGGGATTCCCATGCCGGAGCTTGTGAGGGAATCGCTACTGCACTGTCGTGATGGGTGGCACAAAACACCTCGATCTGGTAGGCGGTGCCCGGCGGTGGTGCTACTGCGGAGGAGATTGTATAGAGTGGCCAGCGCAAGAAACCGAGATTCTTCGAATAGGGATTGTAACCCCACGGAGGAGCGGTGGCATTGAACTGGAAACCAGATGCCTCAGCCCAGAGTACGCCTAGCCGTCCGTCGGAAAATGGAAGGGCCGGCCCTCGGGGAAGCACCAGTACGCCCGAACCTGTGCGTGCAAAAGCGGCAATCTGCCCATCGCTCACCGCCTGGGGAATATCCGGCCGCGTCCAGTGGAAAGTCGCCGGGCTCGGGATGAGCATTACCACGCCAAGCAACAGAGCTGAGAGGCGCAGCGCTCTTGCACGCCTGGTCTTCGCCCATGTCACCCAGAGCGTCACCCATACTGCAACTCCAAGCGCTACAAAGACCATGAGCCGGGATGGCAGGATATTTTTCAGTAGGGGTAGATGTGCCGGCAGATCCCAGGGAAGGCGAATCGCGGTGATGGTACCATCCACATGCAGCACCGGCCCGAGTGTACATACGGCGAGCACTAGGGTCCAGATGGAAAACGGTACCGCCCATGACGCACGCTTGATGCTTTCAGTGACGGCAAGCACCGTCAGTATCAGAAGGATGATCCCGAGGTACCCGCCCTCTTCGGCGAAGTTGCCGGTGAACCGCGTGGAGATACTCGTGACGAGCCCACTGCCGAGCCAGGTATTAGGGGTGGGAATGACAAAGTTGAGCAGGTCCGTGGAAAATATGAACGGCGAATTGATCGCGGTTCCACCCACCTGCAGATTGGTCAGCAGGTACCAGAGCAACGGTACTGTAAGTACCAATACACCCCCGACAAACAGCGCCACTTCCCTGCCAAGCGCTCTGAGCTTTTCGAGGCACACTCTCGGATACCAGATGGCAAAGAGTACAATGCCACCGAGTGCCGAAAGTGCGAAGTCAAGCGAAAGCTCGGTAGAGGTGTAGAGCATGAAGCCAGCGAGCAGAACCGAGCAAACCACGAAAGTCACTGGCCGGATGGCACCATTCATGCGACGCATGAAAAGCAGTACGAGCAATGGGATCGGGAAGATCAGGATAAGAAAGAGATGGCCGGACATCTCAGACACTTCGAAAGCGCTGAAGCCAAATATAAATCCGCCAGTAGCGGCGGGCAGTGCGGATACGTCGAGATAATCAAGTAGAGCCAACATACTCACCGATGCAAACACTGGGGCTAGGAGGAGGAGGAGATTCCAGGAGGTGATCGGCCCCCATAGAAGCGTGACTGGCGCGGCCAGGAGCGCAGGAGCCGCCATAGATGTCAGCCACGCAGCATCGTAGGTGGCCGGATACGTGAGCCCGCGAACTACGAAGGGATTGTGGCCATGTAGGATAGCCCAAGGCCACCACTTGAGGAAGAACAGCGTCACGTTGGGATCGCCGCTCTCGTTCATCATTGTGGTGGTCAGGTTATGCCCGGGCAATCCGGTCAACCACAGCGAGATCACCAGGTAAACGACAGTAGCAACCGTAAACGTTGCAAGACGCTTGTGCCGGGCAATCATATCCTTGCTATGTTTGGCAAGATGCGCGATCCCGCCAGGGAGTCCCATCCGTGCCGGCAATGGCGAGGTACCCGCGCTTGGATCCGTGGTGGGATCAGTGCCCGGATCCGCATGGGATCCGCTCTCTTGGCGTGGACTGGCGACGGTCATCTTTCCCACTCATACAGCCAGTTGGCGTGACTCTCATCTGCAAACATCTCTGCAATGGTAGACGTGGCATCAGCCCAAGAGGAGTAGCTTATATCCTTCGGCGAGGGTGCCTCTCCCGCCTCGTGAAGCCTAAGCCAGCGCTTTATCGCTGATGCTGGCTCACTTGGCGAAAACCCGTCGAAGTACAGCGCACCGTCTCCTGCCACCTCCCTGAATACGGGGATATCGCGGGCAATGACCGGAAGCCCCATCCAGGCCGCTTCGATAAGTGGCAACCCGAATCCCTCGTCGAAAGAAGCCGCTACCAGGCATGAGGCCGACCGGTAAAGCCTTTCTAAGGCCTCGTCGCTCACATCATTGAACCAGAATAGGTGATCGCCAAACTCTGCATGGCCCCTGATGCGATCGATCACGCCATCCACCATCCAGCCAGCTTTACCGGCAATCACAAGGTTGGCCTCGTAGCCCTCCTCCCAGAGCATCTCGAACGCATCCAGGACCTGCTCGTGGCCCTTCCTGGGCTCGAGAGTACCCACTTCCAGGAAGGTGGTGCTCTTCGCTAGTGCAGGCAACATGGCTTCGATGCTGGAGGGCAGGCCGACCGTTGGAACACTCGGCTCCAAGTCCGCCCCAAGGTGGCAGTATCCGATCCGCAAGGGCCTCTGCCGGACAATATCCGCAGTATCCATCCACTCGAACACAGCGCGGGCGGTTGCCCTCGAATTACAGATCACCCCATCGGAGACCGCAGACACTGCCTGCAGCCACGAAGTCGCGATACTCTCCATCTCTGGCGGGAACCATTCAGGATGTGATATCGGCAGTATATCATGCACAAAGAAGAATACTCTCACCCCACTGTCTCGCATATCTGCCAGTGCGTTCGCCATAGACGGAACCTTGTCGGCAGCCCAGTCAAGGCCAAAGAATACATCGCCGGAAGAGAAAGTTACCGCGCTGTCGCTTGCCCAGGAGTTATCAGCCCCCAGGAAGCTGGAGGTGAACTTGCGTGCATACGCGTAACAGGCGTCATGCCTACTGCTGTCGTGACTGGAGCCCATGGAGTAGACCGGTTCCACGCGAAATGACGACAACTGCGAGCAATGAAAGGATTCGTGTAGGACGGCTCGACTGAATCTCTCTATCCCTGTACGTAAATCGTGTGCCACAATCTGCGAAATATCCAAGAGAAGCTGCCTCTTTGTGTACCGCCTACCGTTGCGAGCCATGCACAGGCAAGTTTCCAGCAGATCATTGTCCGAGGGATGCGCTGCACGTGCAACCTTAGCCAATCGTGATACGACGTAGGCATCATTCTGGCCAAGATCGTTCGCATACATGCTCTCGATTGCCTGCCAGTACAGAGCTGCGACTCGGACAGGAGAGTGTACCAAACTGACGTAGGCAACTGCATCCCGGCCAAGAGCGGTTCTCCTCTCGGAAGAAGCCAGAAGCGCTGAGAGGATACGAGAGAGCTCATCAACGCTGGAGTCGTCCGGCAACTTCACCACCACATTGCCGGGCAATTCGGCGGCGGGACCATGATCACTTATGATTGTCGGAATACCATGGGCCAGGCAGTCGAGAAGAGCCCTCGATGTCTCGCCGCGCGAATCGGTTCTAAGTTGCACCGCCACATCCGCGCTGCGCAGGTATGCTTCGTACTCGGAACTATCTACCCAGCCGGTACAACGCACATCCCATCCTGCGCTCAGTGCCTTTTCGATCTCCTCGTCCAGCGCGGTTGTGTATGCGTCATCATAGCGCCCCCCCACAAAGACAAGATGCAACTTGTCCTGCAACGCTATATCCAGGCCGGTAAATGCCTCGAGCAACTGATGGCTCAACTTTGTGGGAGCAACTATACCGAAAGAGCATACGAGTAAGCCATCCCCACCGATCCCGAGTCTCCTGCGAAGGCCGGTACCGTCCGGACCTCGCTCAACACTCGAGGATGCCTGCACACCTCTCAGCTGAGGTACCACCGCCCAATCCGCTTCCGCGCCGTTGCCATAATACTGCGAGACGAGATCTCGGGCATACTGGGAATGGACGATCATGCCAATAGCCCTTTCGCAGACATACCTGTTCATCGGGAGACCGGCAGGGATGGAGCCTGCGTGATCGCCCATTCCACCAATTGCCTCGTATCCATGGGCATGATACGCCGCCCGCTGCCGCACATGAGGATGGCTACCAGTGGCCTCGAGCCCCCGGTAGAGTCCCTCAAGAACGAAATCGTGAAGTACGACCACGCCCGGATGTCTTTCCAGTAGATCAAGCTGGTAAATATGAAAGGGGGAGTTGCCCACCTGGTAGAGCACCCGGTCGTAACGGTCGGCATTTCGCTCGAACCACTGCGGGTTGCGTACAGTCATACCATGCATGCCGTGCATAGCACCACTGGTGGTGGTGCTGGCAGCATGTTCAGCAATGACGTCGATGTCGTAGTACTCAGCCAGAGCAGGTACCAATTCGGCACTGTAGCTGGCTATACCGGTCTGCTCCGGTGGAAAGGGAGAGACGAAGGCGAGGGTCGGTTTGAATGCATTGTCCGTGCTGGCAGCAGTGCTCGTGCCTGTGGAAGTGCTCGTGCCTGTGGAAGTGGCACCACCAGCAAGGCTGAGGGATGCTTTTTTCTTGCCAAGTGCATCCTCGAATGCTGTCAAAGCCAGTTCTGCGCTCCTGTCCCATGAGAATCTGGCCACCTGCCTCCCACCGTTACGTACCAGCCGGTCGGCGAAGGCGTCATCGGCTAGCACCTCGGCTATCTTGGCCGCTATTGCACTGGGAGATGTCGGATCGAAGAGCGCCTCATCGCAGCTCATCACCTCCGGCAGGGAAGTCGTCGATGAGCAGATAGTAGGCGCCCCACACGCCATCGCCTCGAGCACCGGCAAACCAAATCCCTCGTATAGCGATGGAAAGACGGACAGTGAACAGAGGCTGTACAGAGCCGCCAGGTCGTCATCCGTGACATACCCGGTAAGCACCACATCTCCGTCATCCAGACCTACCTCCCTGGCTTGGTGCAATGTGGCATCCTTCTCGGCCTTGGTGGCGCTGCCGGATACGACAAGCTGGAAGCGGTGCTTTATGTCTTGCGGCAACATGGCAAACGCCCGGAACAGCCCGGCGGTATTTTTCCGGCGTTCGTTTGCGCTGGCAACCGACAGGACAAACGGTTTCGATATGCCCATACGCGCCCTTATGCGATCCTGCTCATGTTCCGCTGGATCCAACCGCCTGAAGACACCATCTGTGGCGGCCCCGATTACCGCCATACGATCAGATTCCATTCCCAGCAGGCGACTTGCTTCCTCTTTCGTGAATTCCGAAACAGCGAGTGTCAGATCCGCCCGCTTCAGATGTTCCAATTTTTCCCGATACCACCTATCCCGGATGCCATCCTGCAAGTAGTCCTGCGGCATGGCAAGCGGGATCAGATCGTAAAGCACCACTGCGGAAAGGTACGTATGCGGTAGCAGTCCGATGGAGGTGACAGAGTCGTTACCGAGACCTTCGAAGAGACTTGCCAGCAGGACGACATCAGGCTTCAACCCTGCCAGGAACTGCTCCCTAAGCAACTCGGCCGCCCTGGTTCTAAAGGGAGTGGCGTTGCCGAGTTCTGCCGTACGATCAGGGACGCTGAAGGCTACGATATGCTCTTGGGGCAGCAGATGCTGGAATACAGCCCGTATATCCTCGATGGGGCCTGGCAAGCTCTTGCTCAGTACTATATATATCTCATGTTCGGGAGCGTTGGCGGCAATGGCCTTGGCCAGAGAGAGCGAGTAACGCCCGATCCCTCGAAACCGGCTTTCCGTCTGCGTACTCTGCAGGTCGATTACTAGTTTCACGCCTACCGTAGCCTCCCAACGGTGCTACACGGGCTGCCATGCAGCCATCCTGCTGATACTCTGGTCTTCACTGTAGGGATGCCGGTCGTACTGTTGGAGCAGGCAACTTGATGCAGCCATCCTGCTGATACTTTGATCTTCACGGCAGTTCCTGGTTACGATCGGATGCGCGAGCATGTGCGCTTCTATCGTTGTCCTCTATGGAGGACTTGAGTACTTTGTACAGGCGTAATGCCTCCTCCGGATAGCAGGTCAGGTCGTGGTCGCGCCTGTCGCTCCCCATTCCATGCATAGCCGATGAATGCGACAGGAATCGCCTGTATATCATCGACCCCTTGTATGCCTTCCTGAGCTTCATGACGCCAGGGCTGGAGGAACGTATGGGTTTTGTGATTCGCCATGAAGTGGAGTTGTATACTGCGAATAGCTCGGCACTGCGAGACTTCAAATCCTGCTCGAGATTAAAAACCTGGTCTCTCGCTCGTTGCAGCTTGCTGGTAAGGTCTTTTTCGACTGTTTTCGAACGCTCCTCCGCCTGGCGGAGCCGGCTGTTCGCCACTTGCTCCTGGGTGAGTTGCTCACGGAGCCGGTATTCCCTGTACGGGATATACCAATCCCGCCAGTAGCTGGGAGGGAACTGGAACACTTCAGCACACGATCTATGCTCCTCGGCCACGTAGAATCGGTTCAGGCCATCAAAATACACGTATTCGTAGCCAGCTCCGGTCAGTAGATGCTCCCATTCTTCGTAGTTGGGTACCATGGTGGACGCGTCGGCCGCAGGAGTCATTGCTTCAACGACGATTATCCATGGACGCCACGCAGCAAGGTCAATACCTTCGAGCACATCTCTCTCTGCGCCTTCGACATCAATTTTGAGAAAATGAATCTGCTCGGGATCAAACATGGTGAGAATGTCGTCGAGTCTGCGGGTTACGACCTCTGTCTCTCTGATCGTATAGCCACGGGAGCCCGCATCGTGTGCAAACTCCTCTTTGACCGTGGATAATCCTGTGCTTTCCACCTCAAAAAAACGCTCCTTGCCCTTGGATGACGATGCCGCCACATTGAGATTGATATCACGCGGTCGATCAGCAACGAGTCGTTCATACCAATGTTGCACAGGCTCGATATTGATGCCATGCCATCCTCGCTCATAAAATGCCTTGGTCACGGAATCGACGACCGGATCCTGGGCTCCTACGTCCACGTAGAAGCCAGCGCTGGCATCTATATCACCAAGTGCCCTCAGCAGCATGGTGTCTTCACAATTCTGGGCATAAGACACAATCTCTGCCCTGCCTGGCGCAGATTCGATAACAGCGGACAACCCTTCGCTCGAGCCCGACACCTCCTCACTCGATGTCCCGCTTCCGGCGGTGCCATCAGTAATCGGTGCATCCTCCCGGCTTTCCTGCATAACCCGACATATTAGCAGTTCCAGCCAGCTGGGCGCACCCCTCGCTGCCGGCTTATTGGCCGACGTAGCCGCCTACGACAATTCGCACTCGAGCACATCCGTGCACTGCCGGACTCTGTCGCGGCTGCTCCGACATCCATCCTCAGCCGCAGGAACGCTGTCACTGTGGACCCGTTATGGCATCAATTGATCTATAATGTTACAGGTACGTGTTATGTTGATCGTATGAGGAAACCACAAGTTATGGAGTTCAGTTCCCAAGATATCGAACGATTCATCGAAGCCATTGAGGCCGATGAGCATTTGCGTGCCCGCGTCGAGCGTGCGATCCTGAGCGATCGCATGTACGAATTGCCGGACAGGTTGGCGGAGCTGACAAAGCAAGTGGAAAAGCTCACCGAGATAGTCATGCGCTTCATTGAGAAGACGGAAAAAAGACTGGACAATATAGAGGCTGATGTCAGCGCACTCAAGTCTGACGTCAGCGTACTCAAGTCTGACGTCGGGACACTCAAGGCTGACGTCGGGACACTCAAGGCTGACGTCGGGACACTCAAGGCTGACGTCGGGACACTCAAGGCTGACGTCGGGACACTCAAGGCTGACGTCGGGACACTCAAGGGATCAGACTACGAACGTAGCTGCAGAGAATTCGCACCGGCCATACTAGGTAAGGTAAACGGCGGCCTCAGGCGGTTGCGTTCGATCCAAAGAGAAACGCTCGCTGACCTCCTCGACGATGCTGTTGACCGAGGTGCGATCTCTCAGAAACAGAGGGACGACGTACTCGCCACGGATCTAGTCATGCAGGCGAGATCGAAGGCAAACGGCGAAGAAGTCTATCTTGCTGTCGAAGCATCGGTCACTATCGACTTGCACGACGTTACTCGGGCTAGAGAGCGCGCGAGGACCTTGAGCGCTGCCTTGGAAAAGGATGCCCTCGGAGTGGTGATCACCGCGCACTCTCCCGTTATCGACACTCCCGGCATAGAAATAGTACTTTACCAGGGTTCGTCCAGCGCTGCCTGAGCCGCCATCACCACACTTTCCTGATGTATTTGTTCCCATGTCTTCAGGGTTCGTCCAGCGCTGCCTGAGCCGCCATCACCACACCCTGGCGCCTCTATGAATTCATATAATCCACGCCGTGAGGTACGAGTAGCACAGATCGTTACCCGGATGAACATCGGTGGACCTGCAAGAGCGGTTATCGAACTGGCCAAAGGACTGCCCGAGTTGTTTGATCCATACCATCCAGATCATCCATCCGAGAACAAGATACGTGAGCAATATGAGCACAGCGCCCATAGACGCGGCTCATTCAACGTGACCGTAGCTGCTGGTGACCCTCCCCCAGAGGAAGGGCAAATGTCGGACCCTGAAGTTCCGGTGTTACGCCTACCTCTTGTCCGCCAGATCAGCCCTGCATCAGATTGGCGATCCCTCCTGGCGATAAGGCGGATGCTCGTACCACCGCCATCCCGGCCCTGCATGCGGTCGGTAGCTCCCAATACTTCCCCGGCTGGAGTGGCTACGGACACCCCTGCCGGCATCAGCTCAGATGGAGCCGGCATCTCGGCGGCCAGCTTGCCCGCACTCGACAATACCCCCGCTCGCCCGTATGACACAAGGTCGCCTGCCACTGGCCCTAATGCACTTCCCGACTTCCCGTCTGGCTTCTTCTCAGGCCCGTTCGACCTAGTAAATACCCATATGGCGAAGGCAGGTGCTCTGGCCCGCATGGCCGCTCTCTCTACGCGTGCTCGACCCATCATTGTCCACACCTTCCACGGCCATGTGCTCGAAGGCTACTTCCCCACCCTGCCGTCCAGGGTACTCATCGGTCTGGAAAGAGCCCTTGCGCATAAGACTGATGCTCTGGTGGCAGTAAGCAATGAGATCCGTGACGAGTTGCTCTCACTCGGGATCGGTAAGCCACGGCAGTGGCATGTCATACCTCTGGGTCTTGATCTGGATGCCTACCTCTCCATCCCGCTAACAGAAGATACCAGCCCCTACGCCTCCGATCCAAGGAGCGCCCTCAGGAATGCGCTATCCATCCCCCACAATGCGCCATTGCTCGCAATCATCGGCCGGCTTGTACCAGTGAAAAATCACTCGACTGCACTGCGCGCACTGGCTACGGGCACACTGTCGCCTGGCGCTTCGCCTGTGGGAAGCCAGCCATCCAAAGGCCCATCCACCCGTAGCCAAACCAATGACACCTCGCTCGCGGCCGGAGCATACACATCCGGATCATCAGAAGTAGGCTCATCGATGACCGATACATCTTCGGATGATTCCTTCGCCACACACCTCCTCGTAGTGGGCGACGGTGAATTACGCACCAGACTTGAAGAAGAAGCGCGAGACCTCGGTGTAGCAGGCAGGGTGCACTTTCTCGGATGGCGTACCGACATCCCGGACATACTATCACAGACAGATATTGTAGTACTTACCAGCCTGAAAGAAGGTACCCCGGCAGTGCTCATCGAAGCCGCCGCAGCAGGTAAGCCGGTAGTATCGAGTGATGTAGGAGGGATACGGAGCATAGTCGAGCATAAAGAGACTGGTTTGCTCGTACCCCCTGGCAATCCAATCGAGCTGGCGCTGTCCATCCGTTCCCTTGTGGACCACCCGCAACTGCGCCGTGCCATGGGAACAAGGGCACGCAGGATGGCGGAGAAACGTTTTGGAACACGAAGGTTTGTACGCGATACGGCCGATCTTTATTGTGATCTATTGGCGTCAGGAAAAGCAATGAACAAGTAGCAAGATGTATCAATATCCACGTTCGACCCAGTCAGACAAATGAGGCGCCTCGGCTCCAACCGTGGTATCCGCTCCGTGCCCTGGAAGAACTATAGTTTCAGCTGGAAAGACGGAAAATATCCTCTCCTCGATGGAGTGGATTATCCTGGCAAAATCCCCGCCTACAAAGGAAGTATTACCAGGCCCACCCGGAAAGAGTGTATCCCCGGTAAAAAGCAGTGGCGTGCCTTCGACGGAAAAGCATATCGAACCAGGAGTATGTCCAGGTGTGGCAATGGCATGCACCCTAAGTTTTCCCACTTCCACCACGGCACCATCTTCGATAAGCAAGTCGTAGGAGGGTAACATCGAAGCGTCCTCCGGGCTGACCGCCACCTCCAAGCCCGCATCACGTACCGCCTCCACGGCCTGTATATGATCCCAATGCCCATGCGTCTCGACTACGCTGCAAACCCCAAGGCGCTTGCACATTTCGAGTAACTTGCCATGTTCGTTGGCAGCATCAATAAGCAGTGCGCCACCTGCCTGCTTGTCTCGAACGACAAACACATTGTTGTCAAGAGGACCGACAACCAGCCGGTGCACCTCCACTAGGGAATCCTCATAATGTATGGACATACCGTAAAGGATAGCGTGCAACAGATGCGACTGTACGGTCTTACAATTTCGCATCTTGGTACTATGTCGCCTCGCGTTGTGTTAGCATAGTGATTAATGGACATAGAGGAACGTGCTGCATTCCTCATCTTGCTGGAGGAGACCAAGCACTGGGGTGCGATTTGCGAACAGGTGGAAGAGAGCGGTAGCGCTCTTGATGTGCTGCTGGCCATGGCTCACGGTAAGAGCCGACGGCAAGGTAAAGCAAGCGGTCGCGGGCCAGGGCAGGGACAGCACCAGGGATATCACCAGGGATATCACCAGGGACAGCAAGCCCTTTTGCCTGGCCTTGATTATCATGAGCAAATAGCCAAAGCATCAGAGAAACTCCTGGCATGGGAAAACCAAGGCATTCACTTCGCTGCATTTTTTGAGAGCCACTACCCCTACCAGCTCCTTACCATCCGTGAACGCCCGCCGTTTGTCACATGGTGTGGTACCCCAAATGACACCGATGCTTATGGCATAGCCGTAATAGGCACCCGTCAGCCCAGTAATCACGGCATTGCCACGGCGCAGGCAATTGCAGGTGCATTGACCAGGCGTAATATCACTGTCATCAGCGGGCTTGCGGCAGGAATAGATACGGCTGCTCACCTGGCAACCATCGAAGCGGGCGGCCGCACTGTGGCAGTCGTGGGTACCGGGCTACTGCATACCTACCCGCCAGCGAACAGGGTACTGCAGTCCCGCATAGCTGATTCTTCCATGGTACTGTCGCAATTCCTCCCCGATACACCTCCTGCAAAGAGCAACTTCCCGATGCGTAACGCAGTGATGAGTGGCTATGCGTCCGCAACCATCGTCGTCGAAGCATCATGGCGAAGCGGCGCGCGTACGCAAGCAAGACTTGCCACCCTGCATGGACGACCAGTATATCTGATGGAAAGCGTAGTTACCACAAACGAATGGGCACGAGAATACGCAAATCGCCCCGGAGTGCATGTGGTGCGTGATGTAGAGGACTTTGTCTCCCACCTAGAGGGGCAAACCATATACGGCAAGGTCTCGGAGTTCCCTGACAAGCTGGTCTGGTGATGAAATAGTGGCAACCGTTGGTGAGCTGAGTGCTCTTTACCAGAACCATCTACTCCCTGTCTTGCCAAATGGCAAAGGCATATGCAGGATGTGCCATGCCTATACCATCGCCAACCACCACTACTGCTACCAGTGTAATCAGGCACGGGCAAACCTGCCCGCATGCGCGAGCGCCGTAAGCTTTGTCGCGCTGGCGGTAAAGGGAGAGCAACTGGCCAGGGACCTCTGGGTATATAAGAACAGGTGGTCACCGGCAGCACGCACACGACCCCAACTAGGACTTGCCGCGTTACTCTGGCGCTGGCTAGCTCATCATGAGGAATGTCTTGCCACCGCGGCTGGCGTAAATAAGTTCCCAGTGGTTACTACGGTCCCAAGCACAACAGGCCGGGAAGAACACCCCCTCGACGCGATTGTAGGCACCGTAATCGGTGCAACTGCGGAGAGATTCCGGCCATTGCTCCATCCTGGCGCCAGGAACGATGATGACCGTGAATTCTCCGCGAAACGTTTCGATGTGGACACCCCCGCACAGGCAGTCAACACAACGCCCGTGCTGCTCATTGATGACACTTTCACCAGCGGTGCGCACGCTCAGAGCGCTGCAGCACGGCTTATCGACGCCAGCTACGGACCAGTGGCAATCCTATGCATAGGACGGCACTTCAACCGCAACCCCAAAGGCAAGGAGTTCCGCGATGATGCCGAACGATACTATCGTGATGCTCTCCGGCTCGGGTGGGACTGGTCACGATGCTGCCTGTGTAGTCAATAACCTGTGTAGCCAATAGACAACACCGATGCAAGAGGATCGGCCATTACTCACTGCGGCTGCAGCCATACGATAACTACGGGCTATTCCCTGAAGCATGTTCAGGCCTCACTTGCACAGATACGCCCTGCAAGCCCCTGGGAGAGCCATGAAAAGGATGCCAGTCTACCCTAAATCCATCGCCATACGCTCACGCGCCCAGCGTCAGGTATACCATCCGACTATATCGACAATCACATTTGCGCCGGTAGAAGCATACACATCCACGGTGCCGGTGGAGCTGAGTTCGACTGTTGCCATATTGGGCCTGATCTGTCCCGGTGCAACCCAATTGATATTGGAAACGGCTGGCCTGCCAGTCGCCGCTCCGCCCGGCCAGACGGTGAGGTAGCCGCTTCCCGGCGACACGGAATCCACTGTCACGTTGGCCACCATGGCCAGAGCACTCGCAGGCACCGTTCCCTCATGGGTCACCTGAACCGTGATGCTGCCTCCCGATGCCGGTAAGGTCTCTCCGGTGCACTGGTCCGTGATACCCGAAATACTTGACGGCCTGGTATCGCATATTCGCACCGGTGAACTGGGCGTAAAAGCAAGGCCCGTTGTGGAACTCGAGAAATAGCCGCTCACGTCTATCACCACCTGAGTAGTTCCGCTGTAATTGTATACTGTCAACCCTCCGCCCGAGACACCTGAGGACAGAGGAACCGTAACCGCGTTGGCTGCTGTCTGGCCCTTGGCAAAGTTCACGTTGGAGGAGGTCGGTGGAGATTGCGGAATCTCAGGCAACACCGAAAGATAGCCTGCTGCAGTAGGGTCAACAGCAGTCACATTCAATGTTACCGCGGTAGCGCTAATCGGGATTGCCCCGTAGCCGGAAACTTGGAAGTCTCTGTAGCCGTTCTGACCAGGTGCATCAACCACACTGTTTACAGGAGGCAAGGAGTTGCAGTATGAGCCCGTGATGCCAGGAGGAGGAGACGGCTCTGCGCATCTTGTATCCAGTATCCTTGTGGGCAGAACAGGCGTATAGGTCAGCCCGGCAGTAGAGTTGCTCACGTAGTAGCCCTCCACATCCATCGCCACATTTGCGCCTCCCGAGTTGGAGAAGACAGATATCATCCCCTTGGCCCCTATGGTCACTGTCACCAGATTGGCCACTACATCAGATGGCTGGTAGTTCAGGCTCGATGCAAGAGGTGTGGAAGTAGAAGCAGGATAGATCGTCAGGTAACCAGGATGCGCAACCGGTGATGTAATACCTGTGACGTTGAGTACTACTGACTCTGCAGATGTAGGTACCGAATCAGACCCTTGGCCGGTTCCGGTGACCTGGACATCTATAAAGCCAGTGGCGGCAGGCGGACCAAGGCTGGCATTGGCCGCAGGAAGGTTCTCCGACGGGCAGTAGCTTGGCTGTGGGGATACTGTACATCTGGTATCGAGGATACGGTACGGACTTAGCGGTACGTACTGAAGACCGCTATCCACGTAGACAAACCCGGTCGAAGGCGTAACAGGCGTAGTCCCCTGTGGTGTCGTGACGGTCACCGCCACCCAGCCAGCAGTTGTCGATGGCGGTACTGTAGCTGTCAGTTCAGTGGTTGACACCACTTTGAAGTTCGTTGCTGCCGTTGTGCCAAAATATACTCCTGTTGCACCGGATAGATCACTACCCAATATTGTAATCGTACCGCCCCCCTGAAGGGATGATGATGCTGGTAGGACCGAGGTAATGGTCGGCCCCAGCACTGTATCGGTGAGCACGGCTCCCGTAATGCCTGCGCCATCCGACTTAGTGGAATACGCTGTAGCGAAACACGCGGACACCGCAGGACAATTCACTCCAGGCACCAAATTGACGCTGGAGGGCACCGCATCGTCGACCCAAGTCGAACCACCATCTGTCGTGGACAGAATGGCTGCTGAGGTAGTACCATTTGATCCAACAGCACCGTAACCACTTGCGAAGCAGACCGAGATGGATGGGCAGGAGATCGCAAGTAGTATGGGTGTTGTACTGCCGGGGACAGCCTGGTACACCCATTTGGCTCCACCATCTGTAGTGGAGAGAATGGCATCATTGCCCGAGGGGGCAAAACTAGGGACAAGCTCTGAAGCCGCAAAACAGACTGTTGCACTAGGGCAGGAGATTGCATCGAGTACTGGCCCTGAATTGCTCTGGTTGTCCGGAACAGCCTGGCTGGTCCAGGTCGTGCCGCCATCAGTGGTGGCTACAATCATGCTCAATTGATTGAAGCCACTGTACCCCACCACAAAACAATTTGATGTAGTCGGGCAGGATATACCCGAGAATATACCTATCTCGTTTGTAGAAAACTCTTCCTGCCAACTGCTCCCGCCGTTATTGGTGCCGATCACCACGCCGCCGTCCAGCCCCGGCGTTATGCCGGCTGCAAAACACACCGCTACGGTCGGGCAGGATACGGCCTGTAGCCCTCCTATGCCTGCCGGGGTGGGCTGTACGCTCCAGCTGTTCCCTCCATCGGTAGTGGCAAGTATCACCGCAGCCTTCTCATTGGCTGCCATGTATCCTACCGCAGTGCAGTCAGCTGTGGTCGGACATGAAACTCCCGCTAGGTTCACCAGCTGTCCTTGCACGAGAGGAGGGGTCTTAGTTGTCCATGAGGCACCGCCGTTGTTGGTGCTGAGTATGGTCGTCCCCTGTGAATTTCCACCAATAGCGATACAATCGCTCACCGATGCACACGAGATGCCGTCGAATACGCCGACATTGATGCCCCCGAGCGAAGAGGTAGTAAGCGTTCGCCACGAAGGCACAGTTGCCGCAAAGGCAGGTGTATTGCCTCCAGGCAATACAGGCAATATAACCATTGCAAGTCCTAATGCCGGCAATGCCACAAGCCGTACAAGCCGTAGAGCAAGCCTGCTCACCATTTTCTCATACCTCCTAGCAGTTAACTCCTACGAATACAAGTAACTCCTACGAATACAAGCCGTACAAGCCGTAGGGCAAGTCTGCTCACCCTCGTGCAATGCCTTGGAGCGTCCAATCCATTGGTCACGGTAGGCCTCATGGTAAACCGGACTGTATTACCAGCGTGCATTGCTTATTGATCGGCATGCACTGGACTATCATCATCAGGAAATTTTACACCACTGCTCGATAAAGTGCTATCACATTATCAACAATCTAACACAACGTTGCAAGCATTGATGCACGCAGCGTACAAGAACTCTCAGGACGACGGACGGCGACCTGCGTCTCTTCTGCGATCCTCCCTACGTCCCCATCTAACGGCGTAGAAAGCCAGGACACCGAGCGCCATGAGAAATACACCGAACACTAAAATAAAAGCGAGTGGCACGCGAACCATCATAGCCGCGCCTCTGTCAAGGCTGCTCCTTCCGGCAATATACCGGTTGACCATAAGGCAACATACCATTCATTATGACCATGCCTTTGCGACGGGCCTGTCGTGGAGGAACAACCTGAGGGGGCCAACATGCCATTCATTATGACCATGCCTTTGCGACCCAGGTCGTACCAGCCCATTCACCGGTTGCTCACGCATCGGTAACGTTGCAAACGGCACGCCCACATTCATCAGGCCGTATTCAGTCTGTTCGACACTTACTCACACCGCCGTACACCAAACCGTTACGCGGCACTGTAATCTACGACTGATACAGATCTCTTCGCCCATTTAGGATCAACCATGCTTCCATTCCTGCCAGCCACCCAGCCTGTGATATATTCACACACATCCATGGCCGTACTCTCGAGGGCGGCACCAGATAGATCGCATGCCCTCACTTGACCGCTGGAAAGCCATACCCCAACAGCCCTGATGGGTATACCGTCAAGGCCGTCACTCCGACCGGATCGCCCTCTCATGTACGCAACCAGCATCGGCAAGCAGAGCACGGATTCCCATCGAGAAGGTGCATGTCCGTTGAAGAATGTTAGCATTGAGAACCTTCCCGCCGCGTTTTTTACCTTGAGATCGTACCGTGCCGTCAGCAGCACCTGCGAGTACCCCGGTGGTGCCCACATCAGCTTGCCGGGTCCAAACTCGGTGGCCACCGGCAACCGAGACCAATCCAGGGCAAGCCATGCCGCAGTGGCCCAACTTGCCGCTTCAGCTCTGACGACGGCCAATTGTGCCGGTGTAATCCGCCTACACCACCCTGCCCACCAATACCTCTCCGAATTTCCGGAAGCTTGGAGGATATCAGTATCCAGGATCTCGTCAACATAATGCGCTGGATTGTCTATCCAGTTATGCCTACGTAACCCCCTGGACATGCGCTGCGATGCACGCTGCCTTGTCGCCCTCACACACTTACTGATTGCCGCCATGCCAATAGCTTTTTTCACCACAGCCGTCGACATTCGGAATACTTGTTCCGCCTGCTGCCTACCCTTGACGTCATCGGTTGCAGGAAGGTGCAAGTGGTAACTGGATACATGCAACCTGCCCTTGATTGGACCATCAGCAGCAGCAGCACACATCGATATAATTTGCTGTACGAATCTATCGTCTGGCACAAACGCTTCGGATGTCATGGAGACGCTGGTAGACCTCTCCTCAGCAGCATCGCTTGCGGCAGCGGCGACAACCTCCAAAATACGGTCATTCCCGCCGGTGCAGCCACTTCCAGCTGCACCGGGACCTTCAAGGCTTGCCGGCCGCGACACCGACTGCCCTCCCCGATACGGTTGTACGCACACCGTAGCGCCTTCCGGCGTACCTGCCCACTGGACGCCGGCACCGGAAGTTCCAGCCGCCAATGCCAACGTCTGAGTGGATATCCCCTCCAAAAGTAGGTTAGTTGCGCGGGTGACGATATCGCCGCTTACAGGGTACTGCACAATTTTCCTGGACTGTATGGTGAGACGGTCGCCATCTTGCCATACATGTCGCGATGACATGCTCTCCCCTGTGCCTGGTATACCGCCACCTTCCTCAAGGTAAACCGGGATGCTCGTCTTATCTCCACCCCCAGCACTGGCACTGGCACTGGCACTGGCACTGGCACTGGCACCGGCACTGGCACCGGCACTGGCACTGGCACTGGCACTGGCACCGGCACTGGCACCGGCACTGGCACTGGCACTGGCACTGGTACCGGTACAACCACCACCACACCCAGCAGCACGGTCACCACCACGGTCACCACCACACCCAGCAGCACGGTGCATTGCATCATCTCCAGCCGAATCGGCAAGTATACCCACTGCGGCAACAACCCTGTTCAGCGCATCCTTGAGTATCCTCTCGGAGACCTTCTCTGTTCTCAGCTCACCCGTAGAAGAAGACCATAACGCAACTCTGTAGGGTGGGATACCACTCCTAAGGGTTTCGAGCAGCGCAAGATGTTCCATCGCGACCATGCCATCCTCAGCAGCCTGGCTACCGGCCCCACGGCTCGATCCCTCACCAGAATGAATGCTCACGAGCAAGGTGGAGGCAACCCATCGATGGCCGCCGTCCCCTTCAATAAATGTCGCCCCCTGCATGCGCACATCCTGCGCCCGTGCAGCAGGAGCAAGGGATCGCCCTCCCAGGATAAGATCACAGGTACCAGTCAACACGGCGTCACCCCCACAAAACGGTATTGCGAATGGATCGTTCAGTCTTGGATACCACGTCCCAGGTATACGAGCCCAACCGGAAACTATATTCCTGACGTGATGCTCCATGTCTCTCTTCAGCTTCGCGATCGTTTTCGGCCTGCACGTACGCAAGAATCCTATTACGTCCAGCAGATCATGTGACACCTCTAGAGCTTCAATAGCTTCATCCATGTACCGTGAAGAGTCGATCCACCCGGTGGTCAGCTGCCGACTGAAGACGGCCTTTACGAGCATATCCCTGGCAACCCTCAAGTCAATACACTTGCCCGCCCGATCTGTCCTGCCCGCCCTAGTGCTGCACATCGCCACCACTGATCCGTCTTCGCCGCACAACGAGCTTGCATCTATGACAAGCGGCAATGCTGCTTTCGAAACACGGCGGATGGCTGTTGACACTTCGTCCTCGATCCACGCCCGCAACCCTTCGGCCAACCTGCAGTCTGCCATAGGACGATCACTGGCATCGTCACGTAGCCGACTGATAACATCGCGGTTACAAAAGTCACCTTTCCCGTCTACGCTGGTCGTTCTACCTGCATTTGCCTTGCGGGTCATTGCCTCTGCCACGTACACATCATGCCGCATGGGTGTGAACCTCCCCGTCCGTTGTATGGTTCATTATCTTTCCATCGCTTTCGCCCTGTCATTAGGAACTACCGTACAACACGGGTGTATTGCTAACGTGGACATCCTGGCTTATGGCAAATGACATCCAGGCACCAGATAGGGCAGATCTGGCTGCGGTGACATTCCCGATGAGTACATTCGGACACTGATCAGGCTGACCGGCAACTACATTCCCGATGACTGGCGTCTGGGGCTTCCAACCGGTACCAAAGTAGTAAGTGGGAATTACATCCCGGCTCAGGCGCTAGGCACCACAGGAGCCAGGAGCAGCTTGCAACCTGGAGACTCCATCTGGAGCCGCCATGCCTCCCCGATGTCTGTAAGACTGAACGATCTGTATTTTACCTTCAGATTGCCGTCGGACGCATAGCCAAAGAGTGCCTCCAGCGCCTCTTGCCTGCGCCGAGCTGGTACAGAAAAATTAGAGTAGCCGATGATCTCTAGCTTCTTGGAGCGAAGCAGCGCAGATGGAATGGAAAGCTCAGCACCTGCCGACTCGCCAAGATTTACAAGACGCCCGCCTGGAGCCATTGCCATCATAGAAGCCAGCGCTGGCATACCCCAGAGGGGATCCACCACCACATCGACTTTACCTCCCGCCGCATCCTCTATTTTCCCGGAAAGCTCCACGGCGTTCTGGTCGGCAACCACGGTAACGCTTCGAGCTCCAGCAGCTGCCGCAACATCCGCCAGCACCTTCTCATTGCGTCCCACCACGACAACTTCCCTCGCTCCTAGGATACGAGCCACCTGTGCGGCTATTTGCCCCACCATTCCTGTAGCACCAAGGACCACTACGCTCTCGCCTTCCTTGAATCCCGCACCATCCACCAAGCTAAGGTACGCCGCAATCCCTGGAACACCGAGCGACGCCGCCACTTCGTCACTGACATCGTCCGGCACGACCACGATGGACTCGTCATCTGCTACGATCAATTCCGCAAACGCGCCCGGTGCAGCCTGCTCGAACCTCACTCGACTCCCGGTGGGCCACTTGCCGGACTTCACCACAGTGCCCACCCCCTCGCTACCAGGAACATACGGAAGGGTGGGAGAACCGCTATAAAAATGCCCCGTGGCTATCCTAAGGTCCACCGGGTTGAGCGCGCCGTACACAACCTGCACAAGCGAACTCCCCTGCCCTGTAACCGGTGCATCGACTTCAGCGACCGCTGGAGTCGCTCCATATTCCTTCAACAGCGCCGCCTTCATGCCGGTAACTCCTCCTTCATTTCCACTTGAATGCTTTCCATCTCAACGAGCCCTTCCCTTTCTACAAGCCCTTTCATCTTGACAAGCCCTTCCCTTACACTTGCGCTCACCACTAATATATTTGCGTGTACAACCAAGTACATACAACCTTATATGTCTCAGCATTATTCCCGCCCGCACGATATGTACAGGCCAGAAGTCATCCAAGCGCGGTAACACCATAGGGCAGCCGGCACAAGCAATCGGCAGGCTTACTTCGCGCCGGCTTTCAGCCTATCCAGGGCGGCGATCACTTCCTTCCCGCTCGCCTTTCCCCGGGTCGCCTTCATTACCTGCCCTACGAAAAACTGTGCCAACTTGCCCTCACCGTCCCGGTAGCGTTGCCACTCATCAGGGTTGGCATCTACTATTCCAGACACCAAGTCGGCCACCACCTCCGAGTCCATCGCCTCGAAACCCATCGTTGAGGCTATGGACTCCGGTTCGCCGCCACTATCCATCATAGCCTGCAAAACGGCTTTTGTCTGGGTAGGAGTCAGCTTCCCCTCCTGTTCCATCATCAGAAGGCGAGCATACAGGCCAGGATCCAGATTCAGGGCATCTTCCACCCGAGCAGCAGCTTCATTGGCGGTACGCGAAAGCGCTCGTTCAGGGACCACTCCATGCTCTATGGCAGAAATCACCAATACGTCAAGACCCATCTCCACGATAGTCGCCACAAGATCAGTTCCTGTAGGTGCATCGAACAGGCTTATGATCCGTGCGCGACGCTGTTCCGGAGTCGGTGGCAGCGCGCCAGCTATCCGGGCCACACGATCAGAATCGAAATCGAGCCTGACCAGATCGGGCTCCGGAAAATAGCGATAATCATGCGCCTCTTCCTTGGACCGCAATGCAATGGTTCGCCCGCCGGCCTCGTCCCAATGCCGCGTTTGCTGCACAACCACCTGGCCCGTACTCACCAGATCGACCTGGCGCTCTATCTCGTACTCTATTGCCCTCACCAAGGACCGTAGCGAGTTCAGATTCTTGATCTCACATCTGGTGCCGAGCACGCCGGATCCTGTCGGACGTACGGATACGTTGGCATCTACACGTAATGAGCCTTCTTCCATGCGGGCCTTCGACGCTCCTATGGACACGAGCAACATCCTGAGCTCGGATACATACTGGCGCGCCTGTTCTGAGCTACGTATATCAGGCCGCGATACTATTTCTACGAGAGGTACTCCAGCTCTGTTGTAGTCGACCAACGAGAATGATGAATCGTGGATCCTCCCGCCCCCGCCAACATGCGTAGTCTTACCCGTATCCTCCTCCATATGCGCCCTCTCTATCCCTATGCGTACGCCACTGGCAGGTAGTTCCAGCCAGCCATTGACATTGATGGGCTCATCGTACTGGCTTATCTGGTAGTCCTTGGGCATATCGGGGTAGAAGTAATTCTTGCGGTGGAAAATGGACGGTCTCACCTCGCAATGAAGGGCCAGCCCGATACGCGCAGCGAATTCGACTGCCATTTCGTTCACTACGGGGAGCGAACCGGGTAAGGCCAGGCATACCGGGCAGATATTGGTATTGGGTGCATCGCCGAAAGAGTTTGGGCATCCGCAGAACATTTTGGTTACCGTGTCCAGCTCGCAATGTACCTCGAGCCCGATAACAGGCTCGTATCCTCGATAGCCGGCCAGATCACTCATACTCATACTCATACTCATACTCATACTCATACTCATACTCATACTCATACTCATGCCCGTCACCCATGTCCATATTAGATTGCACGCCAATCAATCCCAGCAAATCCAACCGGCCCATCCAGCCATCACGCATGCCCATACCCCCTACTCATGCCCATACCCCATGCCAGATTGCACACCCATACCGTCAGCAAAACACACCGGAGGTGGCGGGAGCGAGGGAGCTGCGCTCTCGATGGCAGCCGCCACACGAAACATCACTGGCTCACCTAGTGCCGGCGCAAGCACTTGCACCCCGACCGGCAATCCATCATCATCTACGCCAAAGGGAACGCTGATAGCCGGATGCCCGGCCAGGTTGGAGGGGATGGTGCATACATCTGAAAGATACATCGCCAGCGGATCGCCTGTCTTCTCCCCTACGCCAAACGCCGTGGCCGGTGTCGTAGCACCAAGAAGCACGTCATGATCGCGGTACACGGCCGCGAACGCATCCACAAGGACTGCGCGCACCCGCTGTGCTTGACCGTAATAGGCATCATAGTATCCTGCCGAAAGAGCATATGTACCGAGCATGATGCGCCTCTTTACTTCCGAGCCAAAACCGCTGCTGCGCGTTCTGGACATCATCGACGTAGTGTCCTCTGCATCGACCCGTAATCCATAACGTATGCCGTCGTAACGCGCGAGATTAGATGAGGCCTCGGCCGGAGCAATCAAGTAATACGCGCCCAGTGCGTAGTGCAGTTCCGGGATGGACACCTCCTCCACCGTAGCTCCAAGTGACACAAGCGCAGCAGCTGCTTCCTCGACCCGGCGACGCACATCAGGAGCGGCATCGCTGGTAATTTCCTTCAGCACGCCGACCCTCAACCCTTCAATGGCACCATCCATCAAGCCGTGGCTGGCCGGCCAGATGTAGGCGTCCTCTCCAGGCATCGATCCATACGACGCATCGACCACACCTTCCTGGCCGGATACGGCTACTCCATCCGCAAGGGTCAGCAACCCTGTATCCACATCCCGGCGCACCTTTAGAGAAGTACTGTCTCTCGGATCGTGACCCGCTATCACGGAGAAGACTAGGGCAACATCCTCAACCGTGGTGCCGAACGGACCTACCTGGTCGAGCGAGCTTGCAAAAGCAACCAGACCATAGCGAGATACCATGCCATAAGTAGGCTTCATGCCCACGACGCCACACAGAGCGGCAGGCTGGCGTATGGAGCCTCCCGTGTCAGATCCCAGCGCCACGACGGAGAGCCCCGACGCGACTGCTGCCGCTGATCCCCCACTCGACCCACCAGGTACCCGATCTGCATCGTAAGGATTGCGAGTGGCCCAAAACGCTGAGTTTTCAGTAGAAGATCCCATAGCAAATTCATCCATATTGGTCTTGCCGACTATCACCGCACCGGCTCGCTCCAGCTTCTCCACCACCGTGGCGCTATAGGGTGGCCGCCAATTTTCCAAGATATGCGATGCACAGGTAGTGGGAACGCCTCTCGTGCAGAGATTATCCTTTATGGCAACCGGTACACCCGCAAGAGGGCCAGGGTCCTTCCCCATCTCTACCAGCCTATCAATCCTTGTTGCCTGTTCTACGGCGTGGTCTGCCATCACCGTCAGGAAAGCGTGCAATTCCCGGTCAAAAGATTCAATGGCTTCGAGATAACGTTCCGTGATACTGGTTGCACTTACCCTTCCCTGGCGCACCTGCGCAGAAACATCACCGGCAGAAGCCCTCATGGCTCGTCCTCCATGATCCTCGGAACCTTGAACATTCCATCCTGAGCCTCCGGTGCCATGGACAACACTTCATCACGATCAATACACGCCGCTGGCCGGTCCTCCCGTACCACATTGGTGGCGGACAGTGGATTCGATGCCGCAGATACGGACGAGGTATCGATGGAAGACACCTGCGCGGCATGATCCAGAACGGCGCAAAGTTGATCGGTATACTGATCCAGCTCCTCATCGCTTAAATCCAGCCGCGCCAAGCGAGCAACAAGAGCCACTTGCTCACGGCTGATCCGGTTTCCTGGGGTATCTGCCGAGTCGTCCTTATTCATAGACTCCCACTCTAGCAGTACGCTGGCAATATGCACCCAGCGCCTCGGACGTACTATCCTGTCCTTTGGCATGACACATCGAAACAGGTGATGTATCATTACAAGTACTTCTTGACCATATGGTCAAGAAGCTGTCACGAAAATACGCGGTCTAAAGGGACCCATAATAGAGGAGGAAGACGGAGACATGGCAGGATACCAGTTCCTGAGCGACGAGTGGATTGATGAAGCCAGGAAGATAAGGGCCGAATACGAAGGTCAGGAAACCGGCACAAGGCCGGTCGAGGTAAAAGCAAACCTGGTCATTACTGAAGTACCATTCAAGGAGAACGGGACCATCGAAGCTCATCTCGACACGACAGGCATCGGAGTGGATGTCGATCTCGGCCACCTGGATGATTCCCAGCTCAAAATCACTCTTGACTATGGAACTGCCAAGGCGATACTGATCGAAGCCAACGCACAGGCAGGCATGCAGGCATTCATGGCCGGCAAGATAAAGGTGGAAGGCGACATGGCTAAGCTTATGGCGTTGCAAGCTGCCCCTCCAGATGCCACTACAGAGGAGGTTACCAAGCGTTTGCAGGAGATCACCGCCTGACCTCTCCCAGCCTTAAAAGGCCGGGAGTCGCCGCATCCTGTTAACCTCTCTTTTCCGACGCGTGCCGGATCATTAGCACGTCGTTGCACGATCCTTGGTGGATGGCCTGACCACTGGCATCTCGCTCATGACTTCCGCAGGACTTGCGGGGTGCGATTACTCAGCGGCTGGAGAGCGAGAAGAAAAGGAATGCCAAGGTTCTCTGGACCGCCACGGGAACGGTCGCTAACGGGTGCCGGTATCGAGCAACATACGGAAACGGGACGCATCCACCTGGGTAATGCCAAGGGCATCAGCTCTCTGAATTTTTGCGGAACCTGGGTTGTTGCCCACCACGACAACCCAGGTCTTCTTCGATACCGTGCTGGTAGGTTTGCCTCCACGTTGCCTGATGGCATCTTCGGCCTCTTCGCGAGTGAATCCATCGATCGTACCGGTAACAACCACAGACTTGCCTGCCAATGTCTGGGGAACATCGATACTGGAAGCCAACCTGCCGCGACCCTGCGCAATAGATACATTCATAGATACGTCCCCAGATACGCCAACGTGCAGATCCTCACTTGCACTCCCAGATAAGTCCCCGGGCAGGCCGCCGGACGCTTTGCCGGATAAGTCCCCGGGCAGGCCGCTAGCTATTGGATCATCCACTTGGATTATGCGCAGCTGTTCCTGATCGTGCATAGCGACTCCTGCCGTACGTAGCTTAGTGATTATAGCCATGTTGGCAGGTAATTCAAAGAATCTACGCATGCTATCAGCTATCACGGGTCCAACTCCATCAATGCTAGCCAAGTCTTCTACTGTCGCTGCCATCACCGCATCCAGTGAACGCAGCGCCGTGGCTACCGCTCTCGCTCCTGTTGGACCCAGGTGCCTGATGCCAAGGCCGACCAGCAGCCTATAGAGGGGGCGCGTTTTTGAGCTGTCTATGGCACGCAAGAGGTTGTCGGCAGAAAGCTCTCCCAGCCCCTCCAGTGCCGTCATTCTCTTACGATCCAAGAAATACAGGTCACCCGGATCAGACAGCATCCCCGAGGAAACGAGCTGGTTCACTCTCTGCTCACCAAGACCTTCGATATCCATGGCCACCCTGGAGGCATAGTGTACAACGCGCTGCACCCGTTGAGCAGGACAATCCAGGGTAGTGCAAAACGTATCGCTCTCACCGGGCAGCCGCACCAATGGTCCGCCACAGCTCGGGCAGGATGACGGAAACACCCACGGTAAAGACCCATGCCGTCTAGAGCTTGGCACATGGCTCACCACCTCAGGGATGACGTCTCCCGCCTTCCTCACTATCACGTGATCGCCAGGACGTACATCTTTCAGCCTGACCTGATCCTCATTGTGCAAGGTTGCCATGGAAACCGTCGAACCTCCTACGACAACCGGCTCGAGCACGGCATAAGGAGTGGCACGGCCCGTCCTGCCAATGGACACTTCTATGGCTTTGAGCTTGGTAACACGCTCCTCAGGTGGGAACTTGTATGCAACGGCCCACCTTGGCGCGTGGCTGGTTGCCCCCAAGCGCGCCTGGAGATCGAAGTTGTCGATCTTGATCACCGCCCCATCAATTTCGTAGGGAAGGGTGTGTCTACGATTCTCCAGCTCCCGGCACCTTGCCATCACGCCCTCCACACCATCGACAACGGTTATCTCCGGATTGACTGGAAATCCAGCCGACTCCAGGTATGAGAGTGCTTCAGCTTGGCTGTGTACCTGCTGGCTCAGCACCTCGGTTCCCACACCCATCTGGTACGCCCAGAAGGACAAGTCACGCGAAGCAGTAACCGCCGGATCCTTCTGCCTCAGGGAACCTGCCGCAAAGTTGCGCGGATTGGCGAATGTCCTGAGCCCCGCCTCCACCTGCTCGCGATTAAGCCTCTCGAAGGAAGCGATCGGCATGTATACCTCTCCCCTGACCTCCAGTACCGGCGGCATCACGCCCGATACGGCAGCAGCGACTATCTTCTTAGGAATCACCTTGATGGTGCTGACATTGGCCGTCACATCCTCTCCCGTAATACCATCGCCCCTAGTGGCAGCTTGCACAAGAAGGCCATCCTCATAGAGAAGCGACATGGCGACACCGTCTATTTTAGGCTCGACTACGATATGTGCACTTGCGGCCTCCGGCACCAAGCGGGTAACCCTCCCCATCCATGACAGTAGCTCCTCCGAGCTGAACACATTGTCCAGGCTCATCATAGGCACGCTATGCGTTATCGGTGGAAATGACTGCAACGGTGGAGCACCAACCGTTTGGGTCGGCGAATCTGGCGTCACCAGCTCAGGATAGGCATCCTCGAGCGACTTCAGCTCTCTGACGAGCGCGTCATAATCCGCGTCGGAGATCTCTGGCGAATCCAGCGTATAGTACAGATACGCATGATGTGCGATCTCCGCCTTGAGCCGCTCCACCCTAGCCCTAGCCCTAGCCCTAGCTATGCCCGCACCCGCACCCGCGTCGGCGTATCGGTCGCCGGGTCCCACTCCGCGATCGGCATCACCCATGCTCACTTCACCCGCGCCGACATCACCCGCAGCCCCACCTTCAGTGTCATCACCCGCAGCCCCACCTTCAGTGTCATCACCGGCAACCTCAACATGAGTGATTTGCCCGGTCACAACGGCATCCCTTGTGATACGATTCCTGATCCCACCACCATTTCGGGATATTCAATGGAGTACATCGCAACAGTCTGTCCGGGCGATACGATTTGTTCAGGATTTTCGTAGAATATCTTACCATCATGGTATCTGGCGCTACGTACCCGACCGTGGGCACTCGTCTGTACAAGCACCTTCATATATCTAGACGATACCGCACTCCCCGATCCATTGCTCGGAGTCTCATCACTCATATCAGGACGGCTTGCCGACCTAGTGGCAGTCATGAGCACATCATCTGTGGCCATGCCCGCACTGGGCCATGCACTGGGCCATACACCAGCATGGTAACCGCATGATACCGAGACGACGGATTCACTCGTTACGTGACAGGAAGCACCGTCCAAGGCACCGTCCAAGGCATTACCTGCGGTCCAGGTAACGTCCCTAAGCTCCACGCCTGACTCTCGAGCCTGCTCTGCAGTTCCGATCGTCACCTTCCTGCCAGTCACGTCGACAGAAAGGGCATAACGCCGTCTCCCCGTCGTCTTGTCCAAGCCAAGTCCCTTTCGCTGACCGGGAGTGAGCAGTTCCACGGCGTCAACCTTGCCGACTATCTCTGCCGTCTGAGCGTCTACCAGATCGCCTGGATGAAGGTCGATATATCGCGAGAGAAACCCCCTACGGCCCTCATGCGAGGCCACAAAGCATACATCTAGGCTGTCTGGTTTTGCAGCTGTGGCAAGCCTCATGGATGCCGCAATCTTGCGCACCTCTTCCTTGGTGATCTCCCCTATGGGAAACATAACCGATGCCAGCTCTTTCTGAGTAAGCGACGACAACACGTAGGACTGGTCTTTCAAGGGATCCACCCCTCGCAGCAACACATGATGTGCATGGGACACCAGCGGATCAGACGGTAAGGCGTCCGAAGACTGGTTTCCATTATGACTTGCAAGAAATGCACCCAAGGATTGCACCCTCGCGTAGTGGCCGGTAGCCACGGCATCATATCCAAGCCTTGCGGCACGTTCCAGCAAGCTACGAAACTTAATATGCCTGTTGCACTCTATACATGGATTTGGAGTAATACCTGCAGCATGCGCTTCTATGTATGGCACAACGACCTTTTCCGTAAACACCTCTGACTCGTCGATGACGTGATGCACTATTCCGAGAGTTCGGGCAACCCTACGGGCATCTTCCACATCGGCGAGCGAGCAGCAACCCGAGTCGCCGGCGCCACCCCACAACCGTAGCGTCACTCCCACCACCTCATGCCCCTGCTCGACCAGCATGGCTGCCGCAACAGACGAGTCCACCCCGCCAGACATGGCTACAAGCACCTTCATGGATGTCTCCTGTTCACCAGATAGGTCAAGAATGCCTGCGAAGTTGCCAGCCGACAGCATGCAGAGAATACACGTAGTAAGCAATTCCAGGTTGCACTAGATCTCCGAACCAACTCGTCTCTGCACCATATCGGACCTTCCATGGCTACGAGACAACTGCGATAGCAGTGGAGCAGCAACGCTCATAGGCCTAACGGGCACTATGACGCCTTCCTCAGCTGCTCGACAGACGATATGACAACCTCTGCGGCTGACTCTATCTCTTCCAAAGTGGTTGTATGTCCCAGGGAAAAACGGACAGCTCCGCGTGCTTCCTGGTGAGGATATCCCATGGCTAATAGAACGTGGCTGGGCTGGATCGCACCACTCGAGCAGGCGGAACCGCCCGACGCACACACGCCGCGCTCATCGATTAAGAAAAGTAACTCCTGCTGATCCACCCCATCGAAGATCACGCTCAACGTACCGGGGACCTTCGCGAACCGGTCGGCAGCGGTCTCCTCCATGATCTCTATACTGCTACGGAGTAGATCTGCAAAGTGGTCTCTCAGCTTGGATACGCGTTCCTTCTCCTCGTCTCTCACCTTGGCCGCCGCGTCAAAAGCTGCCGCCATCCCGACTATACCTGCCACATTGTGCGTACCGGGTCTTCTGGAGTTCTCGTGACTCCCGCCACGCAACAGGGGGTTGTAAGGAGTTCCATCTCTTATCACCAGCGCACCGACACCCTTTGGGCCTCCCACTTTGTGTGCACTCACAGATATCAACGCAGCATCGCGGGCCTCTTCCGAAAGATCCATCCACGATGCCGCTTGGACGGCATCTGTATGCAATATAGCTTGCGGCGAGCGGAGGCGCATCATTGCAGCGATAGTGCTAATGGGCTGTATGGTACCTACTTCATTGTTGACCAGCATCACCGACACCAGCGATACTTCCGGATCCAGTAGTGACTCCAGGTAATCGAGGTCCACTATACCGCCGTGGTTAACCCTGATAAGCGTAGCGCCTATGTCGCTACATGGCGCCAGTACTCCACGATGCTCGAACGCACTGCAAAGTACCCTACCTCCCCTAGCCTTGTGCACCCCCATCACGGCCAAGTTGTCGGCTTCAGTACCCCCGCTGGTAAAGACCACTTCGGAGGGCAGGCACCCGAGATGTTCCGCCATACGATCCCTAGCATCTTCCACTGCATCTCGAGCTTGGCGGGATACAGAGTGGGAGCCGGACGGATTACCATAGTAGGTGGTGATATAGGGCATCATGGCATCTATGGCTTCACGTCTCATCGGACTCGTGGCTGCATGGTCAAGATAGGAGATCACGTAATCAAGTATAGATGCCGTCGCACCGTCGGCATGACCAGCCACGCCCCGCAAGCCTTTGGGACTATAGCAGGGAAACATTCAACTAGACTGTCCCGCAATCCTGCCGGAAGGCCATCGGAATACCAGGAAAAATTGCTGTTCATCACCCACTGGCCACTGGCCTGCCATACTAAGCTATATTGAATAGGGATAAAATGAAGATTGTATCCGTCTAAGCAAGGATACATGAGCGATACAGGAGACCGACATCATGGGTGAGCTCAGGCTCGATCCTTTAACAGGCAGGTGGGTAGTGATTGATCCAAAAAGGATCGACCGCCCGTTCAGTTTTGCCCCGCGTATTCCAGTGGTGCAGAGTGACCAGACACGACCCTGCCCATTCTGCCCTGGCAATGAGGATGCCACGTCTCCTGTACTGGAAACGTACAGCACGTCCGGCAAGTGGCTGGTAAGGGTCGTAGCCAACCGGTATCCTGCCTTCGAAGGCGATGGTCCGTTCGTCGTCGATCATAGAGGACCTGTGTTCACCCAGGCAACTGCTGGCGGGATCCACGAAGTACTGGTTCTCTCTCCCGACCACAGATCGGGGTGGGATTCTGTCGACAGCGCACAGAGTTCCGTCATAATGGCCGCCATACGCGACAGGATGGAGCATCACGCTTTGACGCCAGGGATCCGCTACAGCCAGGCGCTGGTCAACGCTGGGAGAGAAGCCGGCGCATCTATAGAGCACCCTCACGCTCAACTAATGGCGATACCGTTTGTCCCAAGGGAATTAGCTGACGAGCAGGCTGGATTCGCACGTTTCGCCGGACGGTGCGTGCTGTGCACCACTGTGGACGTAGAGGTCCTCGCTGGTCACCGGCTTGTGTATGCAGATGACCGCGTTATCGTGGTATGCCCGTTCTGGAGCGGAACCCCCTTCGAGATGTTGATCATCCCACGTACACACAGTCCACATCTTCACCGCAGTACGCCCCAGGATGCCAGTGCTGTAGCCACCGCTATCGGGATGGCGCTTCACCAGCTAAGAGAGCATATAGGTGACGTGTCGTACAACATTGTTTTCCACTCAGCACCCTACAGGGCACCAGATCCTTTTCACTGGCATGTACATATCCTGCCCAAGTTGACCACTGTCGCCGGATTCGAACTCGGTACCGGCGTACTGATCAACGTCGTCGCCCCCGAAGACGCGACACATATCATCCGGCTCTCTGCTGCAGCCTGAGTTCGCTCCCGCTCGCCGCTTGCCGAAACGATTGCACGCGCGGCTCCAAGTAAGCCGTGCTTAGAGGCCGGCACTAGCCCAGAAGAGCTCGTGCCACGCCGTCGTAGAGTTCCATGTCGAGGAACTTGGTTTCTCTGGTCCCTTCCTCCAGAGGCAGCGTAACCACCTGGCCGCATCGCAATGCAACCATGTTGCCGACCGCACCGCTGTGTATGGCCCTAACTGCTGCAACGCCGAAACGAGTGGCCAGCACCCTGTCAAACGCAGTCGGAGTACCCCCACGCTGGACATGCCCAAGGATGGTAACCCTTGCCTCGAACCCCGTTCTTTTCTCCACTTCCGTGGCAAGCCAGGATCCTATCCCGCCCATACGTGCATGTCCGAACGCATCACGGGCCATATCCTGCATGGCCCTCTCCATCCCATCCCTATCAGGGCCGGGCACAAGCGTCGATCCCTCGCCTATTACGATGATTGATGAGTATTGCCCGCTGGTATGCCGTTTCACGATCCTCTGGCATACCTCGTCAACATCAAAGGGTCTCTCAGGAACGATGATCTCAGCCACTCCACCGGCAATACCGGCATAAGTCGCAATCCATCCTGCGCTCCTGCCCATGACTTCGCATACTATGACGCGATGATGGGACTCTGCGGTCGTCTTCAACCGGTCTATCGCTTCGGTGGCGATCTGAACGGCAGTGTCAAAGCCGAAAGTAAGTTCTGTGCCGCTCAGATCGTTGTCGATTGTCTTCGGTACGCCTACTACGGGAATACCCGACTCGTACAGCTTGGTGGCGACACCGAGGGTATCGTCACCCCCTATGGCCACGAGCGCGTTCACTCCCGCTGCGTCCAGCCCTTCTTTTACCTTGGCAATACCATCCTCCATTGCAAATGGATTGGTACGCGAGGTGCCAAGTATCGTGCCACCTTGCGTGAGTAGATCACGGCAGTCTTCCACGCGAAGTTCAGTTGCCCTGCTCTCGAGCACGCCCTTCCAGCCGTCATGAAAACCGGCCACAGAATCGCCATACGACAACACTGCCGTCATCACTACTGCACGTATCACGGCATTCAATCCAGGGCAGTCACCGCCGCCCGTGAGTACTCCTATCCGTAATGTCGATTCATTGCTTTGGTTACTGATCATGTGAATGATCATATCCTCTCTGTGAGGACATCAAGAACAGCCGACCTGTATCGTGATCTCACGCCGCCATGGGTAGTGGTATTGACAAGCAGGATCAGCACCGCATGCTGCCGGGGAGGTCATGGAGAGGTGCAAATTCGCGACCGGGAGTGTATCGGGACGGCCAGGGTACCGGCAAGCCACTGGACAAGCCATTAGGAGGAATCCGAGGTCGTAGGCAGGCCACCGTTCAGGACAGCAGGCTTCATCAAGTGGAGCAAAGCATCAAAGTACTCTACCTGAGGTGGCACTATGCCCACGATTCCAGCTACATTCAGGTATCCCTTGATCAATATCCTGCCATTACGATCTTCCCAGGCTTCCACCAGCCTGCCCACCTCTCCTGCACTCAATGGATCTCGTTCGGCCAGCGCATCCAGCGCAACGTCGTGCAGCGACAGCAGTAGGGTGGCAAGATCGTACAGAGGCGAGAAGAACAGCGGGGCACCGCCGGACGCACCTTCCACGACCCTCCCTAGATACCAGCCATACTCTCCCCGCCGTACACTGTTCAGGTCGAAGCTGCCATGCAGTCTTACCTGGTAAAAGGGCACGCTGGCTTCACCCAGCAACTGTATGCACTGGTATGCGCCGGCATGGTCACCATCAGTTGCCCCTTGGACCATCCACTTGCCCAAGCCGTCCAGGAATGCCGCCATGTCCATCCTGTAACGGCCAAAGGCCTTGTCCAACGCAAGATGCATCCTGGCCAGCATCTCCCCGATCTTGTATGCTTCCGGCGCAAAATCCGCCCCTGCATCCTGCGGTGCGCACTGCGCAGAGCACAGGTCCCGGAGCGATGTCAGTGCGACGTCCCAGCCGCTTGAAGTCCCCGGCATGTATTCCTGCAGGACCCCCAGATCGTATCCTCCTCGCGTCCATGTGGCAATCGGAGCAAACATGTTGTTGAAGCCGGCATCATCCAGTGCAACAAGCATTTCGATTCCAGGATTTTTCCCTGCAGTCAGGCTCCTGATGATGGTGCACATGACGGTCTCATCAATGACGTATACTGCCGAATCTCCGTCAAAAGCCTCTTTCCGGACCGTTCCGGTAAGTCCATGGGGTAATCGCCTGGCAGGTTTGATTCCCGAGCTACCAAGAATGAACCGGGAAAGGGCGGTCACCATCTCCTGATCATCCAACGCATCGACCGCAACCGCCAACCCATCACTGTCTTCATAAAGACCCAGTACGGGACTGCCGCAGTCGGCAAAGAACCTGGCTTCGTCTGCAGGCGCCCGTAGCCCTACCACAACGTGATAGAGAGTATCGCCATGCCGGACCATGACATCCAGCAGGCCGGGCCTCCCTGGCGACAGAACGACCGTATCCACGATCTCCAGATTTTCCGGTACCCGCACATCGTTGACATCGAACTCACCGTTGGCCTGCGCTGTGCCCAGGCCAACGGGTTCCGACTCTCCTGATGGTCGGTACTCTGCAGCCTGCTGCCTGGAGACCGCCTTGCAAGCGATTTCCCGCAGCGAGGCGACCGTGCCGACGCCTTCACCCGCTTCCTGCACAAAGCTGGAACCCAAGGCCTGCTCGCGTGATTCGGTCATATCATATACCTCGTTGCCATACTACCAGCAACGTCACCCAACCGCCTCTGCCTGCCGCCTGCACCCGCCGGTACAACCCAGTAGCTCCACCCGGCGACCCTGCTCACCTCGGAACACACACAGACCTCAGATACAATTGGTTCTCGACGTGCATCACCCTATTCATGGGCTACTGATCCCCGTTGCCGATAATGCCTTGCCGGTAGTCCAGTCCATCATGATCGATCGCGCTTATTCTTGCTGCTCTTGTTGCTCTCGATAGTCCAGCAACTCCAGCCAGTAGTAGCCGTGGGACCCGAGCGTAACCGGATAACTTCCCTCGGTAATCACTGGAAACGGTACCCTGCCCAACAATTCGATAGGCATCCAGCCTGCGTACTTAGCCAGTTCCAACTCAGCAGGCTGCGCAAAACGGGACAGATTGTGTATGCAAAGCACCGGATTCTCGACAGTCCTTACTTGCTGGTACGATTCATCGAAAAGTCGATCCGGGCCACCCGAACCCTGCGAAGTATCCGGGCCGTCTGGGCCACGTCCCGCCTGACCCCGCACTCCACTCCCACCACTTGTAGGGTTACCGGCGGACATCGCGGTAGCAGTGGCGGCAGGACTTCCAGGAGCACGGACATATGCGAACACGGACGGATTGGCGCAACTGATGACATCCAGCGTACCCGTACCAAATACCGAGTACTGCTTGCGCACTTGGATCATCCTCCTCATCCAGTGCAGGAAGGAACTGGAGTTTCTCCTGGCTGACTCCACGTTTACCGCCTCATACCCGTATACTGGATCCATAACCGGTGGAAGGTAGAGCTGAGCAAAATCAGCTCTTGAAAAGCCGCCGTTGCGATCCGGGCTCCATTGCATGGGCGTACGCACAGAGTCCCGATCCCCCAGATACACATTGTCCCCCATCATCAGTTCGTCCCCGTAGTAAATGACCGGGCTGCCCGGCAACGAGAAGATCAGCGCCCAGAGTAATTCGGCCAACTGGTACTCATTCTGCAAGATGGTGGCAAGCCGGCGGCCTATGCCTAGGTGCCGCCTCATACGCGGATCCCGTGAATATTCGGATACCAGTTCGTCTCTCTCCTCCTCCGTCACCTTCTCCAGTGTGAGTTCGTCATGGCTACGCAAGAAAATCGCCCATTGGCACCCAGCAGGCAACTCGGGGGTTTGCGCAATGATCTCCGTAATGGGAAACCGCTGCTCACGCCTGACTGCAAGGAACAAGCGCGGCATCAGCGGGAAATGAAAACACATATCGCACTCATCACCTTGACCAAAATAGTCTACGAGATCAGCAGGCCACTGGTTAGCCTCCGCAAGCAGAACCCTCTTGGGTGAATATCCGTCAACCACCTTCCTGACTCTACGTAAAAGAGTGTGAACTGCCGGCAAATTTTCTCCGGTGGTGCCATCCGCCTGGAAAAGATACGGGACGGCATCCATGCGAAACCCGTCGAGCCCCATGTCCAGCCAGTACCGCACCACGTCCAGCATGGCCTGCACCACCTCTTCGTTCTCGTAATTCAGGTCAGGCTGATGCGAGTAAAACCGGTGCCAGTAAAACTGCTCCCTCACGGGATCCCAAGTCCAATTGGAAGTTTCCGAATCGACAAAGATGACACGAGCTTCCGGCCAGCGTTTGTCATCGTCGCTCCATACATACCAATCGGCTTTTGGACCATTTCGCGATGATCTGGACTCGACAAACCATGGATGCTGATCCGACGTGTGGTTCATAACCAGATCGGCGATGACTCGGATACCCCTGGAATGTGCGCCATCGATGACTTCGATCAGATCGTTGACAGATCCAAGTTCGGGGTGGATGGACATATAGTCCGCGATGTCATACCCACCATCACGCATCGGTGAAGGATAGAATGGCAATAGCCAGAGACAATCCACACCCAGCCACTCCAAGTACTCCAGTTTCGATTTCAGTCCCTGGAGATCGCCTATGCCGTCATTGTTTGAATCGAAATAGCCCCGCGTCAGGATTTCATAGAATACCGCCCTCCGGTACCAGTCATCCGGTATAGCCGTCAGGTCAGCTTCATCGGACATTACCAACTACCGCTATCCATGCATCGGTCAGTGGCCGGAAAATTCCGCTTTGCCGGGACCGTTCGACAAGAAAGACGTTACACCTGTGCGAGCGTCCTCGGTGGCAAACACCGCTTCGAACGCTTCGCGCTCCAATTCCAGACCGTCATCGAGGGCCAGAGCCATGCCTTGGTCCACGGCATGCTTGGCCAGAGCCTGTGCCGCAAGGGCCCCTCGTGCAAACTCCCTCGCCATCGACATCGCCGCATCCAGCACTTCCCCATCCGGTACGATCTTGTTAGCAAGACCGATCTGCAACGCTTCTTCCGCCCCCACGTGACGACCACTCAGGATCATCTCCTTTGCCCTGGATGCCCCGATCAGCCGGGGAAGGCGCTGGGTACCGCCTCCTCCAGGCAGTATGCCAAGTCCTATCTCCGGTAAACCCATCTTGGCGGACTCGCCTACAACCCTCATATCACAAGCCAATGCCAGCTCCAATCCCCCACCAAGCGCATAGCCGGTAATGGCCGCAATGACCACCCTCCCTATCGTGGCCAGCGTATTGCCAACCACATGAAAATTACCAACTATACGAGTAGGAGCCTCCGGATCGTCAAGATCCATCTCCGTGATGTCGGCCCCTGCGGAGAAGAGCCTAGTGCCTCCATACAGGACAATCGCACCGGGCAGATCGTCGCTGAGCTCAGCGACGATATTCGCCAGATGCTCGAGCACGCTGCTGGACAGGGCGTTGGCCTTGGGTCTATTGAGCGTAACCAGCGCCACATTACCCTCGACACGTTCAAGTAGGACAGGGGGAGTCTCTTCTTTATTTACGGTCATAATAGACATGCTACTCTCTCGGCGGTACTCAGTGAAGCACTGATTGCGACGCCTCGTGGATCAATCGCTCGGCCGCTTCATAAGGATCAACCTGGCCGGACTCTATGGCATCCACCAGTTGCGTGTAAGCTTCGCTCGCCCGTAACTTATCCACCTGTTGCGATATGCCTCCCTCCAGTACAAGGCTGAGTCCCCTCTCTGCCCGCTGCCTGCGTCTTGCGGCATACTCGCCACTGTCGCTCAGATAAGCTCCATGACGTTCGATGGCCGACCACAACTCATCCACCCCTTCGCCACTGGAGGCCATGGTTTTCAGCACCGGCGGCCTCCAGGTCCCCTGCCGTAACTCGTATGCATCGTGAGCCATGTCCAGCATCTGCTCCAGGTCGCGGACCGACTCCCTCGCACCCGGGCGGTCAGCTTTGTTGACCACGAGTATGTCGGCTATTTCCAGGATGCCCGCCTTGTTTGCCTGTATTGAATCTCCCCACCCGGGATTGACGACGACTACAGTGGTATCGGTTGCAGAGGCAACTTCGATCTCCACCTGTCCTACGCCTACCGTCTCTATAATTACTGGATCCATTCCAGCAGCTTCCAACAGCCTCATGGACTCTGGAACGGCTATCGACAACCCGCCAAGATGCCCTCTACTGGCCATGGATCGTATAAACACTCCATCGTCACCAGCATGGCTCTGCATGCGTATCCGGTCACCCAGTATTGCTCCCCCGCTGAAAGGAGACGTTGGATCGACCGCGATGACTGCCACCTGATCCTTGCCGCCAGCCCTCGCAACCGTGACCAGCTTCTCCACCAGTGTCGATTTGCCCGCACCCGGAGCTCCGGTAATGCCAATGGTTTGAGCACGTAGATGTGAACGGTATGACACGCGAGCGACCTCGCCAGCGCTCTCCCCTCCGCGTTCCACCATGCTCAGCATCCTGGCAAGAGAGAGGCGATCCCCTGCAAGCGCCCTGGACAGCATCTCCTCAGGAGTCACTGCAATACCGCGATCTGCTGCGGCCACTATGCCGCAGCCCGTGCCTGGACAGCATCTCCTCAGGAGTCACTGCAATACCGCCTCGATCAGATGAGGGCCTTCCGATGCCAGGGCGCTCTGCAGCGCTGCAGCAAATCCACCGGTGTCATTCACGCTCACCGCTTCCACTCCCATGGACCGGGCAAGCCCTACAAAATCCAGTGGCGGACCTGCGATACCAGTCAGCCCTGTCGAAGCTGGACCTGCCGCATCGATACCCAGCCTCTGCATTTCGATCTGAAGCAACCGGTACGAGCGGTTGGCCAGGATGATAGTCACAATATTTAGTGACTCGCGCGCCTGGGTCCACAGCGCCTGGATGGTATACATTGAACTCCCATCGGCTTCCAGCGCTACCACACGGCGATCCGGACAAGCGATTGCGGCTCCCACCGAGAGTGGGAGCCCCTGGCCGATCGCACCCCCTGACAGGCACAGCCAATCATGTCTCGGAGCGCCCGCGGAGTACAGGTATGCAAAGAGTCCTTCACTCAACCCCTCATCCACCACTATGGCGTTTTCCGGCAGCAGCCCGGCGAAAATGATACCCAGTTTCTCGCTGTCCAGTTTCCCGATCGGGGATGCATCCTTGCCGATCACGCTGCCAACCGGCATACTTGCGGGAGTCCGGCCAGTCTCTACGTCACCAGGCTGGGACACCAGTGCCGTTGCCGCTTCTTTAGTTTCATTGGAGTCTTCGGGTCTTATTGATTCTTCAGGTAATTTATCCCGCCCCGAGATCATCCCTTCAAGGCGAGTCAGCGCACCTTCCACGTCGTCCACACCAGATATCAGATCGACGATATTGCAGCCCTGCGGCACGAGCGATGATGGCACACCCTCGTAAGCGAAGAACGACACCGGCTCAGGCAGGTCGACCAGTACAAGGTGATCGATACCGGAAAGCTGATCTATCGCTATTTCGGGCAGGTAGCCAAGTCTGTCTACCACCGGAATCGATCCACCCCTCTCCATGCGAGCGGGCAGCACCTCAGCGAATATACGCGCACCAGTCATCGAGGCTATCCTCGCGGCTGCCCTTGTGGAACGCTCTCTGAGCGCACGACCGCCAAGCAGTATGCACGCACGGTTGCCAGCTCCAAGCATCTGCGCAACCTTATCGAGCAGGCCATCGTCCAGCGCGGTCCGGTGGATGTCCTCACGTAGGTCACGGCCTGTGCCAGCGCCTTCAGACTGTGTATCGCCCCACGATACATCTTGGGGAACCACCATGTCTGCTGCATGCACAGGCTGCCGCATAGTGGCCGCAACAGACCCCCACGATACATCTTGGGGAACCACCATGGTTGCAACCCTTCCCCCAAAGCGGTGGCTACCCCCGACGTGCCCAGCTGTCAGGGTCCATGAAACTACGTCATGAGCTATGGATTCCACCATTTCCGGAGCAGGTAGGACCACCACCTTGCCCGATACGCTTGCTGCGAGTTCAGCTATCTTGCACATCATGGTCAAGGGAGGATCGGAACTTAGGTGATAGGTTGCCTGATCCCCGACAATGCATATCACCGGGCTACCTGCCCTCCTGGCATTGTGCAGGTTGGCCAGCCCATTGGAAAGACCCGGCCCCAGATGGAGCAAGGCAACGGCTGGCCTGCCAGCCATGCGCCCGTATCCATCCGCAGCACCAGTGGCCACTCCCTCGAAGAGGGTCAGTACTCCCCGCATACCTTCCACTGAATCGATGGCCTCCACCAGATGCAACTCGGAGGTGCCAGGATTTGCAAAGCACACCTCCACCCCCTTTGAAGCCAGAGCTGACATGAGCTTTTGAGCACCGTTCATAGTGCAACCAAGTGTATTACCTATTGGCAGCGCCGGCATATCGACAGCTCACGCTTATGAAGCTCGTACGCCAGTAAGATGGTTCTTCCCAGGTCTACTGCATCATGGCAGCAGCTGTATTGCGCGGCCCACACTGCCCGAACATGACATAGCATAAGCGGCCTGCGATCTTTCCTCCGCTGGTTCACACGCTCTGGTTCACACTACGTTGCCCGGGCTGAGTATGCCCTTGGGATCAAGTGCCGACTTGATCCGGCGCATCAGATCAATCTCTACGGTACCCGTGAGATCAAGGAAATCTTCTCTCTTGGCCTTCCCTATGCCATGCTCAGCCGAAACGTCACCGCCCAGTCCAATGCCCGTCCGCAGGAGCGCGCGTACCACATCGTGCCTTACGCGCTCATCGGGCTGGAAGATGGAAAGATGCACATTGCCGTCGCCGGCGTGCCCGCAGCCCACGACCAGCGAACTGAACTGCTCCGAAATAGCCGATACTGCTTCCATGAATTTCGACATCATGGACCTTGGCACCACCACATCCACTATGTCATCCGCTCCGTTCGCTTTGGCCATCCAATGAGCCTTGTCCCGAGCCTCCAGCAGTTTAGTGTCGGCGGTGGGCGGCAGTACATAGACATCCAGCGCTCCACTGCCGGCCACCATCCCTGAGATATCCTCCATGTCCTGGTCGACAAGAGCCTCTCTGTTGCCTTCCAGCACAATTACCAGGTATGCGCTACATCTGGCCTTCACGGAGTCTTCCACCCCGAGTTCAAGTCCTGCGTCTTTGGTGATCGCATCCATGGACAGCGCATCGATATATTCGAGCACAAGAGGCGCTACGCCCGATGACGTGATAAGAGGCACGATCCCAGCGGCCTCGGTCAAATCATTGAAAGGAACGAGAAGCGTGGATCGATAACGCATCCTTGGTACGAGCCGCACTATGGCTTCGGTCACTATGCCCAAAGTTCCCTCTGAGCCGGTAAACAATTGCGTGAGGTCATATCCGGAGGACCGCTTGAACACCTTGCCGCCTGTACGGATCACCTCGCCGGAACCAAGCACCACCTCAAGTCCTAGAACATGGTTTCTCGTCACGCCATACTTCACCGCCTGCATCCCTCCGGCATTTGTCGCAACCGTGCCGCCAAGTGATGCACCCTTCTCACCAATGACCACCGGGTAAGCCAGCCCATAGCTGCTGGTCATCTCGTCGAGCTCACTGAGCGTAACGCCCGGCTGCACCACAGCGACATTGTTCTCGGTATCCACCTCCAGTATCGAGGACATCTTCTCCATAGACATCACCACTCCACCAGGAGCAGGGATACATCCACCTGCAAGTCCCGTTCCCGATCCCCTCGGAGTGACTGGGCAGCCCAATTCGCCAGCCACCTTCATGGCCGTTGACACTTCAGCAGTGGAACGAGGAAGGATCACCGCTACGGGCGCCTGCGGAGTGACTGCGTATGCCTCATCATGTGAATAGTCAATGCCGGCAAGGTTTCCGGCCAGTACCCTGCCTTCCGGAAGCTTACCGGTAAATGCCGCAACTATATCGGCAGATGATATACTATCAGGATACACGCTGACCTCCTTTTTTTGCGCAAGCTGGCCCCACTTGCGCCTAGGACCCAATTATATAGACTGCCGTGATCATGCTGGAACGCCACTGATGTCATCCTGTGGCTTTCTCGATGAACGCGCGGATGGCTGACGGATACAGCTTGCGCTCCACCTCCTTGATTCGTTCGTGCAACGATCCGGCGGTGTCACCCTCCAAGACATCGACAGCTCTCTGAGCCAGTATGGGACCGGCATCCACCTCCGGAGTAGCTATGTGCACTGTGCATCCCGTTACCTTCACTCCAGCCTTGAGCGCATCCTCCACGGCATGCCATCCAGGGAAGGCAGGTAGCAGCGCAGGATGGGTATTCAGGATTTTCCCGGGATATGCCTCGTATGCGCTTGACGCAAGGACCGTGCCAAAACCAGCCATGGCCACCACATCTGTATCGTAAGACTGCAACACTCTTACAAGCGTGCCCGTGTACCCCACCCTGTCGAAATCATTTCCGTACCCACCATAATCATCCCGATTGAGCAGCACCGTCTTGATGCCCAATCCTCTGGCCACCTGGAGCGCACGGCAATCACGGTCACAAACCACAACAGCTACGTCGATGCCACTCCCTGCAATTGCCTCTAGGATGGTGCCCGTGCCTGACGCCAACACGGCAAGCCGGGATACGGCACTAATCACCGTACCGCAACTGCACCTTCTGTACACCTAGCATGCTTACCATTGAATCATTCTACCTGGATCAGTGCGAACAGCCAGTTCGCGCCGGATTTTCAGTGCTACCGCCAACGCTGCGTTTACCTCGTAAACAGATGTGATAGAGGTGGATGCCGTTACTACTCCGTGGCCATTACCAGAAGCTCTGAATGCTGCTGCGGCCACTGCTCCGAGGTGCACAAGATCAACATATAGTTTATGTAAAGTTGTGCAACTTAGTTGTGCAAACTGATTGCATAATACTTCTCGCCGTGTATGATATTAGGGATGCAAAGAAAGCACTACATTTGTAATCATCCATATATTCCCAGCATATGCTCCGGCAGTGACGACTTCGCACGCTCGAACCTCGGGAGAAGAGTCCAATGAACGCAGGATCAGTGGTCACAACCGGTCCAGCCCATTCTAGAACAAGAACGCTCGCATTCACCTCGCTCGGCCACTTCATGAACGACGGCATGGTCTTCTTCATCCCCGTGGTTGCCGACATCCTGGCCAAGAGCCATGGTGCGTCTGCAGTACTGGTGACAGCAATATTGACCGTATTCTACGTAGCATCAGCCGGATTCGGCCTCCTTGTCGGGCGTGTGGCTGATTCGTTGGGCAGGAGGGGCCTAATGATTGCATTTGGGCTCCTGATCCTCTCGCTTGGGTTGCTCGGTTTTTACCTGTCCTTGGCCGCCACCGCCGGGGTAGGCAGCGACATACTGGCACTGGCTGCCGCCCTTGTGGCCGGCATCGGAAGCTCTTTCTATCACCCGCTCGGCGGCTCGGTCATCCAACTCGCCTTCAGCGCCGAGTCGAGAGGAAAGGCACTGGGAGTAAATGGGGCCTTTGGCAGCCTAGGGCGCGCCCTGTACCCCTCACTGTTCTTCATCGTAGCTGCGCTCGCCATCTCCAAGGCCAATACGGTGATCATTTTTGCAGCCTTCGGCATCCTGTCGGCGGCAGTCATTGCATACGGAATCGGATCGCTGTCCCGCGCGAAGCCTGCTCCTGCCAAGGCATCGGGCAATGCTGGGCATGACGATGCTACTACCGCTACAAAGGATGGTACCGGTGATGGTACGAGTGGCAACAGCAAAGGCAACGCCCAGACGATCAGGAGTATGCTCACCAAGAGCGTTGTGGCACTGACCGCTATCGCCTTCATCAGATCAATGGCCTTTATAGGCATCGTGTCATGGGTGCCTATCTACCTGACCACCCAAAAGCATCTGGGCCTGTCTTCCCAGCTTGGCTACACGGTAACCATCATGTTTGCCGGGGGCATTGTCGGGCAACCGGTATTCGGGCAACTTGCCGACCGCTTCGACAAACGCATCGTACTGGCACTCAACAGCCTCGGTTCAGCCCTTACGATCCTCACCTACATCTCGTTCTCCGGAGCCGGTGCGCTCATATCTTTGATTTTCTTCGGATTCTTCACCTTCAGCGGCTTTCCACTGCTGCTGTCGCTGGTATCCGACTACGTGCCTCGTAGGTCTACGACTACTGGCAACGCTCTGGTATGGGGACTTGGCTCGACAGGAGGGCAGGCGCTCGGACCGCTGGTCGTCGGGCTGCTGACATTCGGATCATATTCGCACCTCAGCACCGCCTTCATCATAATGGCAGGTCTGGCAGCAGCTACCGTGCTGGCCACTCCCCTCATGGCCAAGACGGACAGCCGCGTCAAAATGCCGCTCTTCGGCTGATTGCCGCCATTATGCGTATTTGGTTTGTCTACGGCCACCTCGAACATCTCTCTGTCAGGGATGGGTGAGACTCACTCGTGGCAACCCCGGAATATGGCTGTTTTGGGCCATTTTGGGGTCGATCAGGCAGAAATTAGGCTAGGCCCCGTACTTGGACCCGTGCAATCTAAGTCACCGTGAGCGTGCAGGTTGGAATGACCATTGAAACCGCACTCGGCAAGCAATCTCGCCACCTTCTACATGACGTGGCTATGCCTCGCGGCAAAATGCCGGGGATCACCATCCATATATTTCTCCAATTATTGCGTATACTTGCAATGCAACAATATATATACCATAATGGTCTCATGACTAAGACAGATAAAACTGGACGTTCACCATTGTCAGCAAACCATAAGGATGCACTGGCAAAGGGACGTACGCAAGGAAGTATAATACGACGTTATCTGGATGCATTGGAACAGCAGCGTCCCCGTCGAGGCAGGCGCCGCAGCCCCGAATCGATCCAGCGAAGGATAGATGCGATCCAGCTGAGGATGAGCCGAGCCAATTCCCTGGAGAAAGTTCATCTCCGTCAGGAGTTATTGGATCGGCAGGCAGAACTGAATAAGCTGGAGTCCACCGACAGGCTTTCCACCCTTGAGGCTGATTTCATTAAAGTGGCAAAGGAATATTCCGAGCGAAAATCCATTAGTTACTCGACATGGAGAGCCTCTGGCATATCACCATCCGTACTCGAGAGAGCCGGTATCGAGAGGAAGAAAAAGCAATAGGGTCTGCTGGAAAGCAGGCTAGGTGTGCCTATTTACGAGATGTCACTACACCTTCGACAAGCTCTGGCACCTCTTCGGCAACCCCTACCTGGAAACACTGCAAAGGGATTCGAGCAGGACCAAGCCATCGGTAGAACCCAGCATCTCATCGCTTGCTCGCTCTGGATGCGGCATGATCCCCACAACATTACCCGTCGGATTGCATATACCGGCTATATCATTGACAGAACCATTGGGATTGTTCTCGTAGCGCAACACCACTCGCTCCTCCTCCTCCAGTATCTCGAGTGTGGCGTCATCGCAGGTAAAGTTCCCCTCAAAATGGTTTATAGGAATTGACAGAACCTGTCCTTTCGACGCCATCCGTGTCAGCGAGGAGCGCACCGTCTCCACCCTTACTCGAACGGTACGGCATACGAATCTCAATGATATGTTCTTCTGTAACGCTCCTGGAAGTAGATGCGCTTCTGTGAGGACCTGGAATCCGTTGCATATCCCTATAACGGGCCCACCTGCAGACGCAAATTCCTCAACCGCTTGCATCACGGGAGAGAACCTGGCTATTGCTCCCGGACGCAGGTAGTCGCCATAAGAAAAACCACCTGGTATCACGAGTACGTCGTAACCGTTCAATTGACGGGCATCGTGCCACACAAGATCCGCATCGCAACCTATACGGTTCAATGCCTTGACGGTATCGAACTCGCAATTGGTACCAGGAAAGGTCAGAACCGCTACACGGGTGGTCACTAGCGGATACCTGCTGTATCAGTCCTTGCAACAGCGGTGATGGCCGCCGATTCGATGACCGGATTGGCAAGAAGTTTGCTGGCCATATCTTGAGCAGTGCTACGAGCAACATCTTCCGAAGGTGCCTCCAGAGACAGCTGGTATACCTTCCCTGCCCTTACCTGCGCTATCCCCGGAAAGCCAAGAGTATCCAGCGACCTTGCTATAGTTGCCCCTTCAGGATCCGCTACTGAAGCTTTGGGCATCACCTCCACCGTAACCGTGAACAGCATTACCTGCCCCCTAGGATACTTCCAGGCAGCAACGCGCTCATGCTAGTCTTTACTGACATATCCAACATATCCAACATACCCAACCTCCTGGACTGGGATCGCCCTATTTAGTGTTCAGAAACAGACCCAACAGCATTACCTGCCACCATACCAGTCGTCAAGGTCTCTCCCGGTAATAGACTCATAAGCAGTCGCATACCGCTTCAAAGTCTCCGCAACAATGTCAGCCGGCAAATGAGGAGGGGGAGGGGTCTTGTCCCAGCCGGTAACCTCCAGCCAATCCCTCACCGGTTGCTTGTCATAAGAGGGCAAATCGTATCCGGCCCGCCAATCATCGGCCTTCCAGAACCGCGATGAGTCAGGCGTAATGACTTCATCAGCCAGTACCAGCTGTCCATCCACGAAACCTAGCTCGAACTTGGTGTCAGCAACGATGAATCCCCTGGATGAGGCAGCACTAGCGGCAATTGCATAAGCATCGAGACAGATCCTTCTCGCCTCGGCGGCAACGGATTGCCCGATAATGCCAGCGGCCTCGTCATAGGATATGTTCTCATCATGGCCGCTGGTTGCCTTGGTCGACGGCGTGAACATAGGCTCAGGCAGCTGGCTACCCAGCTCCAAGCCGGAAGGAACCGGCATCTTGTGCACAGTCCCTGACTGTGCGTACTCCTTCCAGGCCGAACCAGCCAGGTAACCTCTGACTATGCATTCCACTGGCAGCATGCTGGCCTGCCTGACCACCATGGCTCGACCGCTTCGCCAATCGACGTCATCTGATGAGCGAATCTCTGGTGGGAAATCGTCGGGGTCTACGGCAACCAAGTGGTTGGGAGCCACCTCCTGCAGCATCTCCATCCAATGAGCTGACATGGCGGTCAGTACCCGGCCTTTCCCCGGAATTGCCTCATCCAGGATCACATCGAATGCAGATATCCTGTCGCTCGCTACCATGAGCAGCAATCCTTCACCGCACCGGTAGATGTCCCGTACCTTACCCCTCTGCAACAGCTCCAGATCACCGCTTCTCATGCATCGACTCCACCACTGGATACCACGGGATCATCGTCATCGTCTCCTATGCCCTTCAACGCCTCGGCAAACCTATCCATATGCAGGAGCAACCGCTCCAGCGAAAACGCCCTATCGAGGGAATCGCTTTCCAGGTTGACCTCGCCATCCTCTTCCAGCACTTCGCGAAAGGTCTTGCCGCGTTCCACCGCCAGTGCCGCATCACGTTGTACTATGCGATAAGCCCGATTACGCTCCGCTCCCGATTCGACCAGTTCAAGCAGCACCGACTGGCTGAACACAAGGCCCAGTGAACGATCCATCAAGTTGTCCATCATCCGTTGTTCCTGTACAACGAGATTTTCCACCAGCTCGGTACACTTGACGAATGAATAGTACGCCAGCTGGCAAGCATCCGGGAGGATGACACGTTCGACAGAACTGTGCGAGATGTCCCTCTCGTGCCAAAGGGCAATATCCTCCAGTCCGGGAACGACATAGCCTCGCAATACCCTAGCAATACCGCACAATCGCTCGGACAGGATAGGATTACGCTTGTGAGGCATGGCCGAAGATCCCTTCTGACCAGACCCAAAGCTTTCTTGCACCTCGCCTACCTCGCTTCTATGAAGCAACCGCACCTCGGTTGCTATGGCCTCCACGGAAGCCGCCGCCGATGCACACGCCCACAAGACCTCGGCATGGCGGTCCCTGGCCACCACCTGGCTGGCCGGTACAGGAACCAGACCCAACCGGCTGCACACGTAGCTCTCGACCCTCGGATCTATGTTCGAGTAAGTGCCTACTGCACCCGACAGCTTACCTACAGCAATATTCTCCCTTGCCCTTCTCAAGCGCAACACATCACGATCCACCTGCAGGCACAGCAACGCCAGCTTGGCCCCGAATGTCGTCGGCTCCGCGAACATCCCATGAGTCCTCCCTGCGATCGGGGTGTGCATGTACTTGATGGATTTTCTCTTGAGCGCAGCCCTCAACCCGCGGAGAGCCGTGATCAATAGATCAGTAGCCTCTAAGAGTGTTGCACCCAATGCGGTATCGACAACATCGGAAGAAGTCATTCCGTAATGGAACCATGATGCGCAAGGTGCAGCCACTGCTGCCTGGACCACGTCCACAAAGGCCGCCACATCGTGATTGGTCACCTGTTCACGCCTGGCAACCGATCGGCAGAACTCCTCGTCGACCGCTGGAACCAGGTGCCTCAATTCGAATGCATCCTTTTCCGGGATGCGCCCGATGGATGCCCATCCCTCCACCGCCAGCAATTCCACTTCCAGCCAACGCGCCATCCTCGCTGCATCCGAGAACAGATTGGACATCTCCGGGAGCGAGTAGCGGGGTATCATGTGCCCACAATAATAGCCGGTCTAGGGCTGGAACTCTACAACCTGATCCCGAGCAGGACCGACTCCAACCAGACTGACAGGCACTCCCACCTGCTCAGCCAGGAACGACACATACTCGCACGCCTCTTTGGGCATATCCTCCACCCTGGTAACCTTTGAAAGATCGACGCCCCATCCGTTCAGCTCCTCGTATATAGGTATAGCACGATGCAGTTTCGACTGATGGTATGGAGGGTAGAGACACTTTTCACCGTCGACCTCGTAAGCGACACATACTTTGAGGCTGTCGAATGCGTCCAGCACGTCAAGCTTTGTAAGAGCTATCTCATCGAGCGAGTTCAACCGCACCGCCTGGCGCATCATGGCGGCATCGAACCATCCGGCCCTTCTTCTCCTGCCTGTGACCGTGCCATATTCGTGACCGCGTTCCACCAGGACATCCCCGGCATCATCAAAACACTCGGTAGGGAATGGGCCGGCTCCGACACGAGTGACATATGCCTTTGCCACACCAATGATCCGTTCCACATGCTTCGGGCCTATGCCGCTACCGGTACATGCACCCCCCGCAACCGGATTGGATGAGGTGACAAAGGGGTAAGTACCCTGATCGAGATCGAGAAAGGTCGCTTGCGCACCTTCCAGCAACACGTTGCGCCCCGACTCCAATGCCTCATGCACGATCCCTACACTGTCACCTACCATCGGGGCAATCTTTGGTGCATATTCCCCAAGATATTTGTCGCATATCCCGTCCAAGTCAAGAGGCAGCCGGTTGTAAGCCTTGGCCAGGAGCGCGTTCTTCTCCTTGAGAACCAGATCCAACTTCTGCCGGAAAATCTTCTCGTCGAGCATATCCTGGACCCTGAGTCCCACCCTTGCGGCCTTGTCCGCATAGGCAGGCCCTATCCCTCTCTTGGTGGTACCGAGAGAAGCCTTGCCAAGATACCTTTCAGTGAGGCGGTCGATCTCCTGATGGTAAGGCATGATCAAGTGAGCGTTGCCACTTACCACCAGCTTGGACGTATCAACGCCCCTGGTGGCCAGACCATCCAATTCCTCTATGAACGATAAGGGCTCCACCACCACTCCGTTGCCGATAACCGGGGTGATGTGGGGATACAACACCCCGCTCGGCACCAGTTGCAATGCGAAGCGCATCCCGTCCACCACCACGGTGTGACCGGCATTATGACCACCCTGGTAGCGCACGACCATGTCCATCTCTCCTGCAAGCAGGTCGGTGAGCTTTCCTTTGCCCTCGTCGCCCCACTGGGCACCTACTACTACGGTTGCGGGCAAAATACCTCCTCTATCCGCCGGGCCTCTGATCGAATACATTCATGAAACATCCAATCCTACAACCCATGAAATGCACAGGCAATTGCAGCATGCCGCCGCTCACCGCACGGGCAGCCACTAATCCACCTTGGGCAGCCACAGATCGGCCATTACTCACCAGGTGGAGCAAGGCCACCACTGTGAACGGTCACCAATGCGACGGATAACGATCGGACAGACGGCCCGATCAACTGAATTCCAGCTCATCATGGTCATCTGCAACATCCACCCCGACGATGGCGCCTTCCTTGTAATGCCCCTCGAGCACCGCCAGAGCAAGCGGGTCTTCCAACTCATGCTGGACGACGCGGCGCAATGGCCTTGCGCCGAAAGCTGGATCATAACCTCGACGAGCAAGATGGTCCTTGGCCGCGTCGCTGACTGAAATGGCCAGACCGCGCATTGCCAGCCTGTCCTGCAGGCGCTTCAAATATATGTCCACTATACGGCGGATGTCCCCCTGTTCAAGGCTGTTGAACCGCACTATCTCGTCTATCCGGTTGACAAACTCCGGCTTGAAGAACTCGGTCGGCTCGACTCTCAGGTTGGAAGTCATTATGAGTACTGCATTGGTGAAGTCTACGGTACGACCTTGACCATCGGTGAGACGTCCATCGTCAAGGACCTGCAACAGCACATTGAACACGTCCGGGTGGGCCTTTTCTATCTCGTCGAGCAGCACCACTGCATAAGGCCTCCTCCTTACTGCTTCGGTCAACTGGCCCCCTTCCTCGTAACCCACGTATCCCGGAGGGGAACCGATCAGCCGTGAAACCGTGTGCTTCTCCTGGTACTCCCCCATATCGATGCGGATCATGGCCTTATCATCGTCAAAGAGAAAGTCTGCAAGCGTTCTGGCCAACTCGGTCTTCCCCACGCCAGTAGGACCCATGAAGAGAAACGATCCGATAGGTCTGTTGGGATCCGACATCCCCGCCCTGGAACGCCTTATGGCATTGGATACGGCGCGTACCGCTCCATCCTGGCCTATCACCCTCTCATGCAGCGCATCTTCCATGCGTACAAGCTTGTCCACTTCCCCTTCCATGAGCCTGGTGATCGGGATCCCGGTCCAGCGGCTGATCACTTCTGCAACGTCCTCAGGATCCACCTCTTCTTTGAGCATGGCACCATGTGCCTGCAACTCCTGCAGGCGTACACCTGCCTCATCGATCTTCCTCTCCAGCTCCGGTATCCTGCCATAGCGCAACTCCGATGCAACGGTCAGATCACCATCACGTACCGCCCTGTCGGCATCTCCCCGCAACGATTCGAGTTGCCCCTTCAGGTCCCTTATCGAGGATATGGCTTCCTTCTCGGCCTGCCACTGGGCCGTCATGGAGTCCACCTGTTCGCGCAGGTTGGCTATCTCGTCCTCCAGCTTGCGCAACCGTTCTGCAGAGCCCGGATCTGTCTCTTTGGATAGAGCAACCTTTTCCATCTCCAGCTGGCGCATACGCCTAGTGACAACATCCACCTCTGTAGGCATGGAGTCTATCTCCATACGCAACTTGCTGGCGGCTTCATCAATCAGGTCGATTGCCTTGTCAGGCAGGAACCTTCCAGCAATGTATCGATCTGAGAGCATAGCCGCCGCCACGAGCGCCGCATCCTGGATGCGGACACCATGATGCACCTCGTAGCGCTCTTTCAAGCCACGGAGTATCGCTATAGTATCCTCCACCGATGGCTGCCCCACGTATACCGGCTGGAACCTCCTCTCCAGGGCAGCATCCTTCTCGATGTGCTCCCGGTATTCATCGAGAGTGGTCGCACCGATCATTCTGAGCTCTCCTCTGGCAAGCATGGGCTTGATCATGTTGCCGGCATCCATGGACCCCTCGGCGGCACCCGCTCCGACAATCGTATGGAGTTCGTCAATGAAGGTAATCACCTGACCCTCCGAGCCGGTGATCTCCTCCAGCACCGCTTTCAATCTCTCCTCGAACTCACCTCGATACTTCGCCCCTGCAACCATGGCGCCTACGTCAAGGGCGATAACCACCTTGTTGCGCAGGGACTCCGGTACGTCGCCATCCACCACCCTGGAAGCCAATCCTTCGACAATGGCGGTCTTGCCAACTCCCGGCTCACCTATCAGGACGGGATTGTTCTTGGTACGCCGGGAGAGCACTTGGATGACACGCCTTATCTCTTCGTCTCTCCCTATCACCGGATCGAGCTTCCCCGCCTTGGCGAGCCGGGTGAGATCTCGCCCGTAGCGTTCCAGGGCCTTGTAGGACTCCTCCGGATTGGGCGAGGTGACCCTGTGGCTCCCTCGCAACTGCCTTATTGCATCCAGCATCGCATCTCGGGATACGCCCACATTGCCCACGAGAGCAAGCAGTAAATGCTCCACCGAAAGGTACTCGTCGCTCATCTCCCGCCTGGCTTCGTCGGCGTTGTCCAGCACCTCCTGGGCTTCCTTCCCGAACGCCGGGCTGGATGTACCATAAGACCGTGCCAGACGCTCCAAGCGGGCCGCCACCTGGTTGGCCAGGCTGAGCCTGTCCACGCCCAAGGTAGCCAGCAAGGGAAGGGTCACCCCGTCAGTCTGGGCCAGCAGTGCCGCCAGCATATGGTCAGGAGTGACTTCTGCGTGGTTCTCCGCTCCGGCCAGCTGGATTGCCTTCTCGAGGGCAGAACTGACTTTTAGCGTGAACTTTGACGGATCTACAGGCATGCCCACCTCCTACTCGCTGGATTTACGTATCTCGAATACGAGGTCACCGTTACGCCCTCCTCCTTCTCCAAGGCACGGTTGCCTGCTGGAGCGGAACGAGTTCCCTGGAGTACTGGCGGCGTACCTGCTCCAGCTTGCTACGGGCTTCTTCACGCGTTCTCTCCAGTTCGGCTCGGAGCCTCTCGACTTCCGCTTCCAGCTCGAGCACTCTACGCACACCTTGAAGATTCAGCCCCGCGCAGGTGAGTTCCTGGATATGCTGTAGTCGCTCTATATCGTTATCCGAGTAGCGTCTGGACCCACCACCGGTACGTGACGGATCCAGTAGCCCTTTGCGCTCGTATATCCTCAAGGTCTGGGGATGCACACCAGCCAAATCAGCAGCGACGGATATCACGTATAGCGCTCTATTGGTATCAGACATATGCAGGCCTCCTGCAACGGGAATCCACTATTTCAACGCGCATTGGTCCCCCCCTTCATGCCGGCACCAGAGGTGGTGCCGTTGGCTCCGGCGGCATTCCCGTCTCCCGAAGAGTCGAGCATCTTCGCCAAGTTCTCCACCGCTGCTTTCTGCTCTCTGGAAAGCGACTGGGGTACCTGGATCTGCACGGTTACGAGTAGATCGCCCGCACTTAAGTGACCGTTTGCTGGCACGCCCCAGCCCTTTACCCTGAATGTCCTGCCGGGCTGCGTACCCGGTGGTATCTTGAGTGTCAGCGGCTTCATCAAGGTCGGTACCGGAACTGAAGCGCCGAGAACCGCTTGGGGATAAGTAATGGGTAACGTAACGGTGATGTTCCTCCCCCTGCGGCCGAATCGAGCATGAGGCGCTACCCTGACGTTGACATAGAGGTCACCGGACGGACCATTGTTATGGCCAGAGTACCCTCTTCCCTTCACTACTATACGCTGGCCGTCCTCGACCCCAGGAGGTATCCTCACATTCACGGAACGACTACTGGATGCCTTGCCCGTGCCGTTACAGGCAGGGCAAGGATGCTCCACGATGACTCCCTTGCCTCCACAGGTTGGGCAGATCTTGGACAGGGAGAACATCCCCTTGTTGTCATCGATCACGCCCTTTCCCGAACAACGTTTGCAGGTAACCGGCTTGGTGCCAGGGGCTGCGCCTGTGCCATGGCACGTGGAGCAGGGCTCTTGGCTTGGCACGTTCACTGCAGTCGTAATACCGTTGACAGCATCTTCGAACGATAGATTGAGCTGAGCTTCGACATCCATCCCCCTGCGCGGACCGCCGGTGGTACGCTGCCCGGAACGCCCCTTTCCAAAAATACCGCCAAGTGCGTCACTAAGGATGTCATGGAAATCTCCTATGTCCTCCACCCGGTATCCAGTGCCTCCCTTGCTGCCAAATGTCGTGCCAAAGGGGTTCTTGGCCCCATTAGTCAGCTTGCGTACCTGGTCATACTCCTTACGCTTAGATGCATCGCCAAGTACATCGTATGCAGCAGCCACTTCCTTGAACATCTCCTCAGAGCCCGGGTTGGCATCGGGATGATACTTCTTGGCCAGCTTTCTGTAAGCCCTGGTTATATCTTTTTCAGATGCCTCCTTGGATATACCCAGAGTCTTGTAGTAATCCTTTTCCAACCATTCTCGCTGCACAGCCATCTGCCCATGTACCCTCTCATCCAACGACCCTGACCATGGCCGGGCGTAGAACCTTGCCCTTCCAGCCATAGCCCGCCCGGAGTACTTCGACCACCGTCGTCTCGGAGCCAGGTTGCCCGGCTACGTGCTCGATAGCATCATGGAAATTCGGATCGAACGCGACCCCCACTCGATCTATACGTTCCAGTCCCTCAGAAGCAAGAATATCGGACAGCATCGATCCAGATTGCATCAATGCCTTCGTGTCCGGATCCAATTCCGGATCGTCACCCATGTGTATCTGGGCTATCGAGAAAGCATCCAGAACAGGAAGGAGCTTGACTACCAGGTCCTGCACGGAACGCGTGGAGGCCTCGACCTGCTGGCGCATCATACGTTTACGGTAGTTCTCGTAGTCTGCCTGCGTACGGCGCGCCAAATCAAGGTACTCGTCCCGCTCCCGTACAATTTGCTCAATCTCCGAGACTTGGCCCTCCTCGCTCTCAGGTCTCTCCTGGCCTTCCTGGATCTCATCCGGCTGGTCCTGACCTAGCTGGATCTCATCCGGCTGATCCTGACCTAGCTGGATCTCATCCGAACCCTCTCCAGGCGCAGCATCCCGACCGGCGATGCCCTCATCGATGTTGCTCCTACTGCCAGGGTCACCTTTACCTTTACCTTTACCTTTGCCATCCTGGCCATCCTGACTATCCTGGCCACCAGCCTCCCAGGCAGCAGTACCGGCATGCCTACCGGCTCTATGGCCTCCGGATGCCAGACGAGATACTCCTTCGCTATGAAGACCACCCTTGAGATACCCGGCATCGTTCGCATCTGGAGAGCCTGGAGAGCTCGGCGTGCTTGTAGATCCCGGCACACCTACCAAAAAGGATACATCGCCATGCGATTCTTGGTCTGATCCCTCGTCTGCCCGCTGCTCCCTACCGGCGTGCCGTGCCTCATCCGGTTCCTTCCGGCTCATGCGCCACCTTCATCCACGATTTCAGCATCCACCACTTCGTCGCTGTCGTCCTGGTGCGGGGTGCTCCCGTCGGTACCGGTCGATGCGCTTTGCGTAGCCTCCTCGTAGAGACGCTCGGTAAAGCCGTGGCTGGCCTTCATCAGCTCCTCTGTGGCTTCCTTGATCTTCTCTATGTCCGACCCTTTCAACGCCTCTTCCAGAGCGTTCACCCGCGACTGCAAATTATCGCGCTCTTCACCCTGCAATTTGTCGCCCTGCTCACTGAGCAACTTCTTGGTCTGATATACCAAGGTGTCCGAGTTGTTCCTGATTTCAGCCTCCTCGTGGCGCCTACGGTCATCCTCCGCATGCGCTTCAGCATCCCTTACCATACGGTTGATCTCGTCCTTGCTAAGAGAAGACTGCCCGGTAATGGTCATGGACTGCTCCTTGGAAGTCGCCAGATCCTTTGCAGATACATGTACTATGCCGTTGGCATCTATGTCGAAGGCAACCTCTATCTGCGGAACGCCTCTAGGCGCCGGAGGCAGGTCCACAAGCTGGAACTTGCCCAGCGTCTTGTTGTACATCGCCATCTCGCGCTCACCCTGTAGAACGTGTATCTCGACCGATGGCTGGTTGTCCTCAGCCGTAGTGAACACCTCGGAACGCTTGGTAGGTATGGTCGTGTTCCGCTCTATCAGACGGTGCATCACGCCCCCTTTGGTTTCTATGCCAAGCGAAAGTGGCGTGACATCCAGTAGCAGGATATCTTTGACCTCGCCCTTCAATACTCCCGCCTGTATGGCGGCGCCTACCGCAACCACTTCGTCAGGATTGACTCCTTTGTGCGGTTCCTTCCCGGTAAGCGACTGCACCAGATCCTGGATGGCGGGCATCCTGGTGGAGCCCCCGACAAGAATTATGTGATCTATGTCCGACTTCTTCAGGCCGGCATCCGTGATCGCCTGCTCAAAGGGTCCTTTGCAGGCATCAGCAAGATCGGCGGTGAGTTCCTGAAACTTCGCCCGCGTCAACTTCATGTCAAGATGCTTTGGCCCCTCCGACGTGGCGGTGATGAACGGCAGGTTGACCTGGGTCTCCTGTACGGCAGACAGTTCGATCTTGGCCTTCTCCGCAGCTTCCTTCAAACGCTGCAAAGCCATCTTGTCCTTGGAAAGATCCACGCCTTCGGTATCTTTGAATCCCTTGACAAGCCAGTCGATCACACGCTGATCCCAGTCGTCGCCACCAAGCTTGGTGTTGCCTGCTGTGGATTTGACCTCGAACACCCCCTCACCGATCTCCAAGACGGACACATCGAAAGTCCCCCCTCCTAGATCGAATACGAGGACAGTCTGATCTTTCCCCTCCTTGTCGAGTCCGTATGCCAGGGCAGCGGCCGTAGGCTCGTTGATAATACGCAGCACTTCCAGCCCCGCTATCTGACCTGCCTCTTTGGTAGCAGTACGCTGAGCATCGTCGAAGTAGGCCGGTACCGTGATGACCGCTTGGGTAACACTGTCCCCCAGGTAAGCTTCGGCATCACGCTTCAGCTTCTGCAGGATACGTGCCGATATCTCCTGAGCAGTGTACTTCTTCCCGTCTATCTCCACACTCCAGGTTGTACCCATCTGGCGCTTGACGGAACGGATAGTCCTATCGGGGTTGGTAATGACCTGCCGCTTGGCGACTTCGCCTACCAGCACTTCACCATTTTTCGCGAAACCCACAATGGACGGGGTGGTCCTTCCACCCTCGGCATTTGGTATGACGACCGGGTCACCGGCCTCCAGTACACTGACCACCGAATTGGTGGTACCCAGGTCTATTCCTACTGCTTTTGCCATATTGCTGTTCCTCCATTCATTTCTTTGCTGCCTAGCCTAACCATCCGGTGGCGCATCCATCGAAATATTCACTACCTTTAGTATAGCAAACTTGAGTGAGTAATTGTCAACTCTTCTATCATCAACTATACGCCAACTCTTTCTCGAAATGGTATCTACGGCTCGTCCGCAAGGCCTAGCAATCTGGGAACACATCAGATAGTATTTCAGCATGTACGAGCTCACACTTCTCAGACACGGCGAATCCGTCTGGAACGCCGAGAACCTCTTCACCGGATGGACGGATGTCGACCTCTCTGAAAAGGGGGAGGTGGAGGCGGCTGCGGCCGGGAGAACGATACGGGAGAGCGGGGTGGAACCAATGGTCGTGCATACCTCTGTCCTCACCAGATCAGTGCGTACCGCCAATATAGCTCTGGACAGCATGGAACGTTGCTGGATACCGGTCCGTAGGCACTGGAGACTGAACGAACGCCACTATGGCGACCTGCAAGGAAAGCACAAGGTAAAATCAGCCGAGATCTACGGTGCCGAACAGGTCAAAGCGTGGAGGCGCGGCTATTCCACACCGCCTCCGCCTCTCGATTACAGTGATCCACGCCACCCTGTACACGATCCCCGTTACCAGCACGTAGCACCGGGGGCGTTGCCCTCGACCGAGTGCCTGGCCGATGTCGTCCAAAGGATGTTGCCGTACTTCTACGATTCTATCGTGCCTGACATATACCGGTATGGGTCGGTGCTCGTCGTGGCACATGGCAACTCATTGCGTGCCATGGTGAAGCAACTCGAGAACATCGACGACAGAGCCATCGAAAACCTCAACATCCCAACCGGCATCCCTCGACGGTACGTGCTCGATGAGGACATGAACGTGAAGAGCAGCACATATCTGGGCGATCCGGAAGAGATCGAGGCTGCCACGGAGGCGGTAGCAGCTCAGGCAACTCCCGGTAAGGCGACCGGCTTGATAGAAAAGCATGACGCCACACGGTAAATACGGCAATATTGCATCGTGACTATATCCAACCCATCATTGAAGGAAGTGGAGCTCGGAAGCATATGGCTGTTCTCCGCATGCTCTGCGGGACAGCTGCGGACAATCAGGAAAGCGATAGAAGAAGTCGTCGCTGGCTACTGCCCCTCCAGTGATGCCTCCATGATTTGGGCCAGATCGAGAACTTTGACCTCATCCTCCTTCTGATTGGCCTTCACTGCATCGTCTATCATTATCAGGCAATACGGGCAGGCAGTGGAGACCACATCCGCACCGGTGGAAAGCGCCTCATCCGTCCGCTCCATATTCACTCGCTTGCCGATTGATTCCTCCATCCACATCCTAGCGCCTCCCGCACCACAGCAGAAACTGCGCTCCCGATGGCGCTCCATCTCGATCTGGCGCACTCCCGGTATCGCGCTGAGCATATCTCTCGGCTCATCGAAGACACGGTTGTGCCGGCCAAGATAACAGGGATCGTGATACGTGACACTCGTACTAAGCGCCTTACCGGGAACCAGCTTGCCGTCACGTACCAGGCGGGTGAGAAGCTGGCTGTGATGTATCACCTCGAAATCACCGCCAAGTGCAGGGTATTCGTGTGCTATCGAGTTGAAGCAATGCGGGCAGGACGCTACTATCTTCTTTGCTCCTGCACTCCGCAGAGTGTCCACATTAGCCTTGGCCTGCTCCTGGAAGAGGTACTCGTTACCCATCCTTCTGGCCGGATCACCGGTGCAGGACTCGCGCTGTCCGAGGATGGCGAACTTCACCCCGGCATGGTGCATGATACGGGCAATGGCCTGCGTAGCCTTGCGGGCTCTCTCGTCAAGCGCTCCAGCGCAGCCGACCCAGTACAGGTACTCGACATCGTCAGGGATGGTCCCCTCGACGACCGGAACGTCGAAATCGAGAGAAGCGGTCCAATCCGTACGCTTCGATCCTCCGAGTCCCCATGGATCACCCTGGTTCTCTATGTTGCGAAGCATGAGACCTGCTTCCTGTGGAAAACGGGACTCCATGAGCACCTCGTACCTGCGCATGTCGACGATGGCATCCACATGCTCGATGTCCACCGGGCACTCCTCCACACATGCCCCGCAGGTGAGGCAAGACCACAAGACATCATTGTCTATTGTTGCAGGCACCAGGGTAGGCGCATGGGCTTGTTCTCCGGATCCTCCACCGGAACCGGATCCTCCACCGGATCGTCCATCGGAACCAGATCCACCATCCACGCCTTTTGCAAGCACTCTCGGCGCAGACTCGAACAGGTTGTCCCTCAGGGACATGATGAGCAGCTTCGGCGACAGCGGCTTGCCGGTGTTCCACGCCGGGCAGACCGCCTGGCAGCGCCCGCACTCGGTACAGGTCAGCAAGTCGAGCAGTTGCTTCCATCTGAAGTCTTCGATGTGCCCCGCTCCAAATACCGTATCTTCGCTTACCTCTTCCATGTCCATGGATGGAGTCGAGTAAAGGGCGCCAAGCGCTCTGGGTCGCCTGGAAGTGATGACGTTTACCGGCGCCATGAAGATGTGCAGATGCTTGGAATAGGTGACAAACACGAGAAACGCCATGATGACCGTGATGTTCAACAGCAGGAAAGCCGTAACGAGGTCCCCGTTGGCTGCCCTGCCGAGACCGGAGAATGCCCGGCCTATACCATGGCTTGCAAATGCCCACCATCCATAGGGGAACTCCCCGACATTGGTCTGAGCGGCACGGTATCCGAGCAGTGAGATGATCACCATAGCGATCATGAAGAGCGTGAACCAGGCCGCCTTGGTGTGCGAGCCATAGAAGCGGGATTCGCGTAGTTTGCGGGCCGGTGACTGCTTCAGCCTTATCACGGTGAACACCGCCAGCGCCACAAGGATGGAAACGCTGAAGAAATCTTCCAGAAAACCGAGCACAGCCGTATGCCCGATGAACGGAATCGCAAATTTCCTGCTGAAAAGATCACCATATGCTTCGATAATGGTGAACATAAGTATGATGAAACCCCAGAATGTCATGGCATGAGCAAAGCCGGGTAACCGCCGCTTGAACATCTTCCTCTGCCCCACCACCTCCGAAAGCTCCGCCTTGATGCGAGCAGGAATGTCCTTCAGGCGGGCGTTATCCGGCTTCCCCGATGACACCAGCCTCATGAGGAATAGGAGCCTTCGCCCTGCTATGGACAGAGCCACCACAGTAACAAGCAGGCCGATTGCCATGCGTAACGCGATCGGACCACCTGGATTGGCTGCGGCAACCATTCCGGCTAAGTGCGTCATGTTCAATTACTCTCCTTCTGTCCATTCAACTTGCGTGTGCAACTCCGGACATCGTATCGCATCCGATACATAGCGCTCAATATTTCATTTCCGTAAACACCGTAGGGAATCCCGAAAACCTACCGGACTGTTACGCGCCAAAATTCTCGAAGTACCGGCTAGGTGTCGGGCCCCACTGTCCCTGATACTTGGAGCGCACAGCAGACGAACCGTAAGGGTGATCGGCGGGTGTGGTCATCCTCAAGAAGCTGATCTGACCTATCGCCATACCAGGATACACGGTAATCGGCAAGTTGGCCACGTTGGAAAGCTCCAAGGTAAGATGACCATCCCAACCTGCGTCGACAAATCCAGCTGTGGAATGTATGAGCAGGCCGAGCCTGCCGAGTGACGACTTGCCCTCCAGACGCGCCACGAGATCATCGGGAATCTTCACCCGCTCCAACGTCGAACCCAGGATAAACTCCCCAGGATGCAGTATCAGGGGACCATCCTCGCCGACGGACACGAGCTCGGTCAGATCCTCCTGGCTTTCTGCCACATCTATTACTCCCATGGAATGGTTGCGAAAAAGCCGGAAATGCCTATCCACATGAAGATCCACCGAAGAGGGCTGTATGTCGGTCTCATCAAACGGTTCGATGACAATCCTGCCTGCGGCAATCTCCTCCTTGATGGAATGGTCTGAAAGTATCACTCTGTGCAGGATAGTACGTAAAGGAACCCACTGTGAAGTTGGCAAGGAAAAAATTGTGGCGGCCGACTTGGTACGCTGGTGGTACGCCTCCTGTGTATAAGTATAGTATGGCGCAACATGGCATAGCAAGACAGTTCAAGATACCGTTGCAGGTGGTTGCCTTCATGATGGTGGCTGCAGCGCAACTCGGCGTGGGAATCATCGCTTCGAGCCCCAAGGCCCAGGCTGTTACCGCGCAGGCTGCCTGGTCCACCCAGGCCGGCTGGTTGGCCCCAGCCACCTCACTGGACAGCGTATCCTGCCCTACCACATCCACCTGCTTCGCAGCCGGTTCAAATGCAGTCAGTGGGCCGGCTCTATATACGATGGGCAGCGGAAGCTCAGGACCGGCGTCCACCGGCAGTTCAGGGTCGGAAAGTTCGACCTGGACAAATAGCTCCGACGCTCTCCCCTCCGACGCTCCTCCGCTCAGCGGCATCTCGTGCGCGTCAGCCACTTACTGCGAAGCGGTAGGGTACAACAGCTCCACCTCGGCAGTTGCAGCCCTTGGGTGGAACGGTTCTTCGTGGTCGCAACAGTCCCTGCCATCGGGTAC
>JAKBVZ010000018.1:117028-170443 GCA_021841005.1 Actinomycetes bacterium
CGGCATCTCGTGCGCGTCAGCCACTTACTGCGAAGCGGTAGGGTACAACAGCTCCACCTCGGCAGTTGCAGCCCTTGGGTGGAACGGTTCTTCGTGGTCGCAACAGTCCCTGCCATCGGGTACTCCGCAGCTGAACGCCATCTCGTGTGCATCGGCTGGCTTCTGCGAAGCGGTAGGTAACAATGCTGCACTCACTTTCAACGGGTTGGCGTGGTCTGCCCAAGACCTGCCTAGTGGAATCGAGGACCTGTATGGTCTCTCGTGCGTGTCCTCCAGCTTCTGCGAGGCAGTGGGGTGGAACACCGGAAGTGCGGTGGCGCTCCTGTGGGATGGCACATCATGGACTTCTCAGAGCGGGCTCTTCGGAGCGGAAGAGTTCACAGGGGTATCGTGCTCCTCAGCGACCTCCTGCGAAGCGGTAGGGTACGCCGCCTCCACCGCAGATGGTTCTCCCACCGTAACGTTTTCCTTCAACGGTTCGGCGTGGTCGAGCCAGGCAACTCCTTCGGGAGTAGAAGAGTTCAACGGCATCTCCTGTGCATCAGCCGGCTTCTGCGAAGCAGTTGGAGACAGCGCCTCGTCGACCTCTGCACCCATTGCAATGTCCTTCGACGGATCGGTGTGGTCGCAGCAGTCCTTGCCTGTAAGCACACCCCCACTCACCGGGATCTCGTGTGCATCGACCGATTCCTGCGAAGCGGTCGGGTACGCCAATAGCTCCAGTTCAGGAGCAGCCGCCCTTGGGTGGAACGGCACCGGTTGGACCAGCCAGGATCTCCCCTCAGGCATAGGCGGGCTCACCGGGATCTCGTGTCCATCGGCAGGATTTTGCGAAGCGGTCGGATTCAGCCAGGCTGGTTCGGCCGGCGTGGCGCTTTCCTTCGACGGATCGGCATGGTCGCAACAGTCATTGCCCTCAGGTATAGGAGGGCTCACGGGCATATCATGTACATCTGCCGACAACTGCATTGCAGTGGGATATGATACTGCGCTTTCCTTCGACGGATCGGCATGGTCGCAGCAGTCATTGCCCTCGGATACCGGCCAGCTCAGTAGCGTATCATGTGTCACGGCAAGCTACTGCGAGGCAGTAGGACTCACCAGTGCAGCTTCAGCAGCCATCGCACTTGCCTTCGACGGTTCGTCGTGGTCGCAACAGTCCGTGCCCTCAGGCATCGGAGCTTTGAACAGCGTATCGTGCGCCTCTTCGAGTTCCTGTGAGGCAGTGGGCGACGAGAGCGGTACGGTCGGTGGCGCGGCGCTTGCCTTCGACGGTTCGTCGTGGTCGCAACAGTCCGTGCCCTCAGGCATCGGAGCTTTGAACAGCGTATCATGCGCCTCTTCGAGTTCCTGTGAGGCAGTAGGCGACGAGAGCGGTACGGTCGGTGGCGCGGCGCTTGCCTTCGACGGTTCGTCGTGGACGACCCAGGCCATACCTTCCACACTTAGTACTCTCGAAGCAGTATCATGCGTAGAGACATCTGCGAGTGACTGTGAGGCCGCGGGATATAGTTCATCGCAGGTAATCATAATTTCCCTCGGTTCCGCTCCCGTGATCGCATCCATATCTCCTGGATCAGGTCCGGTCAGCGGAGGTACTGCGGTAACTATAGCAGGCAACGGGTTCTCCACCACCCCAGGCACCACCACGGTGACCTTCGGCTCGACTCCTGCCATGAACGTCTCTTGCCCTACGGTAACGGTCTGCACCGTGACGGCACCGGCGGGTTCCTCGCCCGGTGAAACGGTACCGGTGAAGGTAACTACCCCAGACGGTACATCAGCTAGTACCACCTATACCTACACCTCGTTGTCGGGCACGCAGTGGGCAATCTCTACCGAATACCTTGGTTCGGACAACCTGAATGATATCTCATGCGTATCGGCAACCTTTTGCATGGTGGTAGGGCAGACAGCCGATCTGAACGGCGGCATTGCAGAAATCTGGAACGGCTCGACATGGACATCGACATCTGCACCTGCCACCTTGACCCTGCCTACGAATATTTCAGGCATTGGCGACGTTTCATGCGTGTCGTCAACTTTCTGTATGGCACTGGCGACGCCTTTGCAGCTCGACAATGGCCCTGCCCTGAGCCCGATCCCACTCCTGTGGAACGGCACGACATGGACAGAGCAGCCATTGAGCGACAGCCAAGTAGTCTTAAATGATGTATCGTGCGTATCGGTGTCATTCTGCATGGCCGTGGGCTTCAATTCCCTCGATGACGGTTACGAGGCCAGCAACGCCGTAGAGATCTGGAACGGCACTTCCTGGACTTCTCAGAACGTGCCCTCCCCCTCTGGATCCTTGTGGGATGAGCTCAGTAGCGTGTCATGCACTTCGACTACATTCTGCATGGCCGTGGACAACTACAGCACGCTGTACTGGAACGGCTCGAGTTGGACGCAACGCTCTGTTCCAGGAATTACAGCCGACAATTTCGCGTACGCTAGTGCCATATCATGCAGAGATAATTTCTGTGAGCTTAGAGAAGATACTAATTTCGGTTCGTCTGTGTTCTCATATAATGGATCGTCTTGGTCCACTACTACGGGTGGTCTTCCTAATTCTGGTGATGTCTCGTGTATCTCTGCTCAACTCTGCGAAGTGTTGGGGTATGGAAATAGTTGGAATGCAGGCAAGGCAGAACTGTCGAAAGGTTCTGCATGGTTGCCTCAGAGCCTACCCGTAACAGACCTGAATTGGCCCTCGGCGAACGGAAGGACAGGGTTTGTATCCTGCTCCTCTGGGGGATTCTGCATGGCATTAGGATGGACATCAACAGCTCAATATGTACTGTCGCTCGACGTTCCAATTGAGCCATCAGCCACTCCGCAGATAAGCTCGATCTCTCCCTCTTCCGGTTCTGTGGCAGGAGGTAACAGCGTCACCATCAAGGGAACCGACTTCTCCACCGTCGCTGACGGTACAACGGTCGATTTCGGGCCAGGCAACCCTGCGCCAAAGGTGCTCTGTACGTCGACCACTACCTGCACTGTCACCGTGCCCCCTGCTCTCCCGGACGAAACTTCGGGAGCCACGGTCAACGTTACGGTCACAACAGGTAAGGGGACATCGAACAGCAAACCTTACTTGTACGACATACCGGTCACGGTGTCACTTAATGCGGTCCCGTGGAGCACGTCCAACACCGTATCCTTCACTGCTATGGTACAGACCACCGCGGTTACTGTAATGACGGAAATTGGCGACAAGTGTCCCAACCCGCCAATTCAGGCCCCATCTCCCAATATGCCCGTCAATATACCCGCCTACCCAGTTTGTGAAACTACCAAGGTAGCCGAACCAGTCACTTCTGGTACGGTTACGATCTCGGCATCCCCGGGTGGCTCGTTCTGCACCGTCGCCCTTCCCTCGGGAGCAGAGGGCAATGAGATCACCTGCGCGCAGACTTTCAGTTCCGATGCCGGCGGCGTAATCGTGACGGCAAGCTATTCCCCGCCATCATCCGGGTCACCTATTTTTGGTAGTTCCATCTCGGCAGCGGTCTTCCTACAATTCGGCGCGTGTGCACCAGACTGCTCGTTCTCGGGAACCGCCGCCGTGCCGACGGCAATAATCAATATCGGCGCATCATCAGACCCTTACGTAACTGGCTATACGGACTTCTCCGCCACGGTGGTGAACGGCGAGTGCTCTGGTGGAAATTCCGTGTCTGCACCTGTGACCAAGGGGGGCAGTTGCTACCAGCCTGAAATCACTGTAGGCGACTTAAGCTTCCTCGCCGACAATGGTAGTGGGACCTATGCCCCTATATCAGGATGCACAGACCTCCCAGTTACCGGGGGACCCGTTACATGTACCTCGCCGCTTGCCCCTGGAAGTTACCAGGTGGTAGGCAAGTACCTGGGATATTCGTCCGGTTCCACCATCTATGCGCCTTCTGAATCCAAACCACCCATCTCTGTAGTCGTAGGAGGCCAAGAAGCAGATGTGCCGACCCAGGTGGATGCCTTCGGTATGGGCCAGGCGAGTTCAAGCCCGACCGGAGTAACTTTCAACGCCACGGTGGCCGAAGTGCCGTCTGCGGGCGGACAGATCGTTACAGTGGGAACAGTGAAGTTTGTCGCGGGAACCCAGGTGCTCTGCGGCCCAGTAGCATACTCATCCTCTGCGGGTAACTTCAACTGCACTTCGAGCCCCCCTGCCGGCACCTTCCAGGTGGTGGCCGAATATTCCGGCGCCACCACTGGCACGGCCATCTACTATCCGTCCCAATCGAGCGCGGAAAGCCTCACCATAGCAGGCCTTGCAAGTACTGTTGCAACTGAAGTCGCAAACTTCGGGATGGGTCAAGCAAGCAATGGCAACGGAACCACATTCTCCGCTGATGTAATCCCCCAGAACTCCACCAATACAGGCGGACAGGCTATCCCAGGTGGTACGGTCACCTTCGAGATTCCCTCTACCGGCCAAACGCTCTGCGGCCCCGTCGGTCTCTCGGGTGGGCAGGCCAGTTGCACTTCAAGCCCTGAACCGGGTATATATACGGTAGTGGCTTCCTATTCGGGATTCCAGGCCAATGGAGTGACCTATCAGCCATCAGAGTCGACTGGGTTGGTCCTCCAGGTCAATTCCCAGACATCTGGCTTCAACGCTGCTGAGGCTCAGGGGTCAGGGCAGGCGCAGCTGCCGCCACAAGCTCGGACTCGGACGCGGCCTGCCAAGGGTCCAGCCACTAGGGCCGGCAGCCGCCGGCGACCCCAGGCAACGCTTGGAATATCCAAGCCGGGTTTCCGGTATCAGCGCGGTGCACTAACCACAAAGGCACAGCCAGCGAGCGCAAGTACCATAGCAGCAAGACCTATGGCAGTAAGCGGCAGTACTGACGGAATACTCGTTGCCCCCCCGGCCCCTCCTGGAACCACAAGCGCAGGAAGTGCGGTGTCACCCTACTCGTCAGGCGCCGCCACCGCAACCAATGACGGCACCGTCGTGAGCGGGAACGGTGCGGGCGCGCTGACTGTAGCTCAATTTCCTGATTCGTTTACTGGAAGTCAAGGGCCAGGCGGGAGCTCTACACTTTCTGGAGCAACAGCTTACCTATGGGTAGGCGAGGCAATAGGCAGCAGCTTCACAAGCCTGACCATCTCGGACTGCAATCTAAACGGAGGATCGTCTCTCGAATGGTGGAACGGCACAAGCTGGGAACCCGTTTCCACCGCCAACTACGTCTCCGGACAGCAACCCTGCGTAAACGCCACCCTACTTCCTTCGGGTACGTCTCCCACAATAGGTCAGCTCACCGGCATGGTATTCGCGGTCACGCTTTCTCCGGACGCACCATATATCAGTTCGATGACCCCGTCGTCGTCTCCACTTGCAGGTGGAGGGCAGATAGTTATCACCGGCACGCATTTCACCCCTGATTCACATGTGTCGTTCGGGTCCGCTGTACTGGCGTCCAGCGCTGTCACGGTGAACTCCACGACTTCCATCACGGTCACCGTACCGCCGTCTTTGACCCCAGGTATGCTGCCGGTAACGGTAACCACATCCGCTGGAACCAGTAATGCGATGGATCTGGTATATGTCAGCACAGGGATGTCCTATACCCCTCTGGCCCCTTACCGTGCAGCCGACACCAGATGCCAGCCGGGCATTACGCTCAATTACTGTTCGCTCGAGCACCTGCCCACCGCCAACCAGGACCTGAGCTCACCCACAGCAGGCATACCCATGACAATCCAGATCTCCGGGACCGGTTCACCTGGAGACAGCGTCACCCCAACCGCACAGGCAGTAGTTGCCACCATCACTGTAGTAGCATCTCCGCAGGCTCGCAGTGGATTCCTGTCAGTCTACCCTGCGGGCACCAACGCGCCGGTAGCATCATCCCTCAACTACTCTCCAGGCGAGATAATACCCAACCTGGTTACGGTGGCCCTAGGACAGGGCGGAGCCATATCCGTCCTCTCATCCTCATCCGGGGTGAACGTCATAGTGGACGTGGAGGGCTATTACGCTCAATCTCAGAACCAGCAGCAGCCCGGAGCCGGTTATGCTTCTGGCATGTTCGAACCGCTCAGTGAGCCGGCAAGGCTGGCCGACACCAGATGCACCGCACATCCACAACCCTCCTTCTGTGCAGGGGAAAACCTTCCCACACAGAATGCACAGCTACGCACGCTTGGGGTAGGCACATCATTGGTTGCGAGCGTTACGGGCGTGGACGGTATTCCCTTGACGGCCACAGCAGTGTCTCTCGTCGTAACTGCTGCATCACCAGAAGCCCAGGGATATCTTACGGTGTGGCCGGATGGGCAGGACAGGGCCGTCACCTCCAACGTAAACTTCGCTGCCGGCTCAGCCTCCGCAGACAGCGTAACCGTACCGGTAGGTAGCGGTGGCCAAGTGGAGGTGTACAACGGGTCAGGCAAGGCGGTGGATGTGGTAGTGGACATAACCGGGTACTTCTCCTCCAGCGGCAAGGGACTCACCCCTAGCTCCCCGGTAAGGATATGCGATACCAGAGGAACGGCATCCGTCGGTAGAACCGGCGATGTGACAAGTGGGATTACCGGGAGGTGCGCAAACTCCGGTACACCGGTAAGCCCATCTTCACCCTTGACCGTACAGGTTGCAGGTGCCGGCGGGATACCGGCAAGCGCAAAGGTGGTGGTGGCGAATGTAACCGCCATAAGTGCCTCCGGTGCTGGAAGCGGCTACCTCACCGCTTGGCCAGGAGGCACTGCCGCCCGGCCGGCAACTTCGAACCTCAACTGGAGTGCGGGACGGATCATCCCGGGCATGGTGATATGCGCCCTGAATCCGTCAGGCCAGATGGAGATATACACCTCCGCTACGGCCAATGTGGTGGTGGATATTGCCGGATGGTACTCGTAGTGCAATCGATGCATCTCGACCGCTCTTTCCGCCGGCACTACTTGTGTATTGTCGATATTGCCGGATGGTACTCGTAAGACAATCAACCTATTACGCACCACGATATATATGCCTGCACAGCCGTTGCTGTTCGGAATAGGTATCGTTCGGAATGGATATCGCGTAGCAAGTATCCGAGTGCTCGGCAACCATCCGGCATGGTGCTTTCCTAGAACGGTGCCCTGCCGGAATGGTGCTTTCCTAGAACGGTGCCTTACTGAAGCAGTGCCCTGCCCGCAGCAAAAGGCGCCGCTCCACGGCAATAATAGTGATAATATATTGCGTACAGCCGGCTGAAGCTGGCAGATTCGACTGCACTTGCGGGCGTAGTTCAATGGTAGAACATCAGCTTCCCAAGCTGATAGCGCGGGTTCGATTCCCGTCGCCCGCTCTAGTAAATTCCCACGTCATAAGCTATGCAACGCCTATTGGAATCAAAATGGTTCCGATACCGACGAAAACAGACCACATTTAGACCACATAATTCTCTGAAGATCTCTCCATGGCACCGAGGAGTTCCGGGGGCTCGAGCGAAGGCTTCGAAAGCTGGTCAAGTATCTGTCTCGCTCCCAACAGAGTTTGCTACCATCCAAATTGCCCGTGATGACTTCCACGGCGAATGGAACTATGTCATCTCACCGAGGACATGATTGACCAGGTTATTTGTTAATGAGTCCTTAGCTCAGGTGTCCGGTCAAATGGGGTCCACCTCATTCAGCCTTGTACTTATTACGTCGTGCTACCATATTATTATACTCCTTTTTATTCGGTCACGACGAGCTTAACCACCTGTCCAGATATTGGGGTCCACTTCAGTGTGAACCATGTGGACAGTTTAATCCAGATTCTTTAATCCAGATTCTGGCGGCTATCAAGAACCCTTGCGCTTATCAACCACACGTCTCGCGGTCGTTGTGTATTCTGCGCCCGCCCCTGCTGGTACAATAGTGGCATGGCAGTGGATGTAGCCACCGAAGAAGAGGTACGCCGGATCATAAGGCTTATCGAAACCAACGCGGAGATCCGTGAAGCGGTGAGACGCGCCATCTTGACCGACGAGTTGCTGGAGCTGCCTGATAAGTTTGCCAGGTTCGTCGAATCCATGAACGAGTTCAGGACTTCCATGGAACAGTTCAGGGATGTCACCGAGAAGCGCTTGGACCACCTAGAAAGCGGGATGGGACGGCTGGAAAGCAGGGTAGGGCGGCTGGAGGGCGGCCATTTCGAGAACAAGTGGAAAGAGAATGGCACGGCCTATCTGGGAAGCAAGGGATTTCGCAGGGTGCGTCTCATTGACAAGAGCACCCTTGCCAATCTTCTCGACGATGCCGTGGACAGTGGCGCTCTGGATGGCGACACCGAGAACGATATACTACTTGTGGATGCAGTGCACAGTGCAGTCGATAAGGGCTCCTCTGCAGCAGTGTACATTGCCACTGAGGTATCCGGTCGCGTGCATGCCGAGGATGTGGAAAGGGCGATGCGACGTGCAGCATCTTTGGAGGCTGCTACAGGTACCAGCAGTATGGCATGCGTTGCCGGAGCGTCTATTGACGATATTGCAAGAGCAATGGCCGAAGAGGGCGATGTAATTGTTGTGCTTCCCGCCGAGTGGGACAGACCTCAGATAGCCTGAGCGAAAACCGGACAATAAGGCGCTGGAACGACTGGAGCGACTTGACATAGTGAAGGAACTGACCGGCAAGAAGCGTAACCGTCTCTTCAGCTATGCAGGTTATATCGAGATTATGAATCGCGGCACGGAGTTGCCAAGTATGTAGGGTGCGATCAATCGTGCGGTGCAGTTCCGAGCATTGCGCTTGGCGATATTACGACGAGCCCACTGCCTACCCCTTCAGGGCTCCGGCGGAAAGCCCGCGTACGAGCTGGCGCTGGAAGACTATGAGCAGCAGGAAGATGGGCAGGGCGGCAAGCAGCGTACCGGCGAAGATCAGGTTGAAGTGATTCAGGCCAACACCTTCGAGCTGTTTCAGCCCGATCTGCACCGTACGCACGCTGTTGGTATCGGTGACTATGAGCGGCCAGAGGTATTGGTTCCATGCACTCATGAAGGCATAGAGGGCGAATGCGGCTATGAGCGGCCGGTTGAGAGGGATCACTATACGGGTGAGAAAGTGCCAGTGACCGTAGCCATCCAGCCGCGCTGCATCTCTCAGGTCTCGCGGCACACCAAGAAATGCCTGGCGGAAGAGGAATATCCCTACACCGCTGGCGAGAAACGGCACGATTAGGGCGGGGAAGGAGTTGAACCATCCCAGAGCGACGATGGTCTGACGATTTGGCACTATGGTCGCTTCCATCGGAACCATCATCGTAGCTATGCATGCCATGAAAAGCAGTCGCCGGAACGGGAACTTAAGGAAGGCAAAAGCATATCCCGCAAGCACGGAAGTGACCAGTTCCGCGACGACTATCAAGATTGTCACGATGGCACTGTTCCGCAGGTAAATACCCAGATGGGCCTGGCTGAACGCGGCCGCAAAGTCTCCCCATAGCGGATGGACCGGGAAGAGGACAGGTGGTCGTGCCGCGATTTGGCGCGACGTAAGGAGAGAGTTGACCACCGTGATGTAGATCGGAAAGCCTATGACAATAGCCAGTACCGCCAGGAGCAAGTACCTGGCACCCATCGTCATGGGTCGCCTTACCCGGCTGCGGGATCTATTATGGCCGCGCCCGTATGCTGCGCCACTCCTCCTGCCTCCCATCCCTCCCTTGCCTGTTGCGCCACCTGAACCACCATAACCGCCGGCAGCCGCAGACTGTTCCTGCAAGGTCTCACGAGCCGGCATAGAAGACCCTCCGCTCGAAGAACCAGAACTGCACAAGGGTGAGCACGAGCAGGATGGCGAACAGCGCTATCGACAACACTGCAGCCAACCCGTAGTTGCTGTCCGTGTAAGCCGCCTGGTAGATGTAGTAGATGAGCACCAGAGTATGATTGTTGGGGCCGCCCTGCGTAAGCAGGTCAATCTGACCAAAGGCCTGGAAGGAACCGATGATGCCTATTATGGATGCGAAAAACACCGTGGGAGAGAGAAGTGGAAGCGTCACCGTACGGAAACGGAACCAGTTGGAAGCACCATCTATCCTGGCGGCCTCGAGCAGATCGTCCGGCACCGACTGTAGTGCGGCACTCATCAGGATGAACGTGAAACCGATGTTCTGCCATATCGTGACTACCGAAACTGCCGGAAGCGCCAGTGTGGGATTTGCCAGGATGCCGGTACCTCCACGCTGGCCCAGCCAGTAGCTGAACAGCCCTACCTGGGGATCCAGCAACGTAAAGAAGATCACTGACGCAACAGCCGTAGACGTTGCGACAGTGGATGAGAAGATTGTCCTGAATACTCGTATCCCCGCCAAGCGCTGGTGGGCCAAGGTAGCAAGGGCAATGCCGAGAACTATGCCGGCTGGAACCGTAAAGATTACAAACAGTACGGTTCTCCACAGGCTGTGCAGAAAAATCGCAGACGACAGCGTGGATGCGTACTGCGAAAGACCTACGAAGTGGGCAGGGAGGTTGGGAAATGGCGGTGTCTCGAAGAAACCCAGCCATACCGCCTTCAGCAGCGGGAAAAACACGAATACTCCGAACACGACAAGGGCAGGGAGTATCCACAGGTAGCCAAGCCCAGCCTCCCGTACCGCATTCAGCCAGGCAAGCGATCGGACACCGCCTTTTCTGCTGCCATTCCCACCACTATTTCCATGCACTTCCCGCCTGCCGGTGGACCCGCTCATCGCACCACTCCCGCAGGTATTGTCACCCACGCCGCTCTCGCCACTTCTGTTACCGTCGTTACTTCCGGTGCCGGCCATCCCGCTGGAATCACTCGTGTCACCAATACCACCACCACCCCGGCTGCCCCGGTCACGGCGTCACCTCGTGGAGTGTCGGGATCCGTCACGGATCCAACCGCCTACCGCTTGCAGCGTCAAAAAGATGCAGTACCTCCGGCAGTACCTCCGGCAGTACCTCCGGCAGCGATCTCACCTCTACCTGCGACGCTCTCTGCCGCTCACTCCGAGGCTTTCCCGCCGCGAGATCGATCACATCCCCATTGCGCATATGCGCCATGTCGCGATCCGTATCGACCGTGATGAATTGCCCTCCTGCAAACCTGCATACCAGCCGGGATTCACTTCCCACCGCCTCGACCAGGCTGACAGTCGCATGCATCGTCCCTCGTTCCACGATCTGCAAGTCCTGCGGGCGGATACCGAGCAGCACCTCGCCAAGGTTCTCCCTGCGAGCTGCAGCGGCCAGTCCCGGGGGGAGTTGCAGGTACCCGTCCTGGAAACGAACGTTCATCGCATCACCCTCCACCTCTAGGCGGCCACGGATAATGTTCATGGGTGGATTCCCCACGAATCCTGCAACGAAGGCATTGGCAGGGTGCTCGTATACCTCTCGCGGTGTGCCCACCTGCTGGAGCCAGCTTTGGTCGATGACGGCGATCCGGTTGCCCATGGTTGTAGCCTCCACTTGATCATGAGTGACATAGATGATCGTAGTGTCAAGCTTTGCATGCAGTTCCACCAGCTCAGCCCTCATCTCGACCCGTAATTGTGCATCGAGGTTGGACAAGGGCTCGTCCATGAGGAATGCCAGTGGCCTACGGACAATCGCCCTGGCCAGGGCGACTCGCTGGCGCTGACCCCCAGATAATTGCGCGGGCTTCCTGTCGAGCAACCTGTCAAGCTGTAAGCTGCGGGCAACCTCTTCGACAGTACGGCTGCGCTCCAGCGCAGGATAACCACGCGAGCGCAGGGGAAACTCGATATTACGCCGCACGGTCATGTGTGGATAGAGAGCATAGCTCTGGAAGACCATGGCTATATCGCGATTCCGGGGATCCACATCATTCACCACTTGGCCACCAATCCGGATCACGCCCTGCGATGGAGTCTCCAACCCGGCAATAAGCCTGAGCACGGTGGTCTTGCCACATCCCGATGGACCGAGCAACACGAGGAACTCCCCCGGTTCAGCATCAATGGTAAAATCCTGCACAGCGGGTACATCATCATACCACTTGCTCACCCCCTCCAGAGAGACTGCAGCTGGCGAACGGCCAGCATCGCTGGAAAGCACAGCGCCTGCCGCCGTACTCCGGCGCCCGTCCTTTACACCCGCGAATTGTACGGGGGACACTTCGTGACGGCCGGTGGCGCTACCCAACTCCGGCGCCCGTCCTTTACACCCGCGAGTTGTACGACGATATAGCCGCGTTGGCGGTATGGGCCGCCTGGGTAAGGGCCGTACCAGGAGACACCCCTGATGATAGCGCCGTCAGGCCACTCTCTATCGCGGTGTCCACCTCTGTCGATGCACCCGATACATAGCCGGCAGTGGCCGGATCGGCGGGACTCGCCAAGATCTGCTCGTAGGCAACGCGGTACTGGGGGACGTCTTTCCATGCCTGGATAAGGACTGGCTCACTGACCGCCGATCTGCGGACAGGAATGTAGCCGGTCTTGGCAGCCCAGTAGGCTTGGCTGGCGGGATCCTGTAGGAACTTGATGTACTGCCATGCAGCATCCTGCCTCTCAGGAGTGGAACGCAGCTTCACGATATAGAGACCCGACCCCCCAACAAACACTCCTCCGTTGGATGCCGAGGGTCCTGGCAAGGGTCCTACTCCCAATTCCAGATTGGGATTGGGGCGGCTCTCGAGCACGTATACCGCATCCCCTATGGCTGCAGAAGTCTCAATGGTCATCGGCGCTATCTGGGACTGAATGGCAAAAAGGTCATCATAACCCAAAAATGGAGTGGTCTGGGCGATCCTGTCATGCACCATATCGTACCACCATGTAAATAGCGACTTGCCGAGCGAATCGTCGAAAGTAACCGCAGTAGCCCTCCCGCTCCGGCCGTTCTCGTGGTTGACAAGGAGTTCGCCCCCCATCGCCATCCACTCCTCGAAAGTGGAGGGCGTGAGCTTGAGACTCATCCCGTACTTCTCAGTCTTGGTGCTGACGATTTTCTCAGCGTAGGCACGCAGTTCGCTCAGAGTGGTTGGCGGCTTCTCCGGATCGAGCCCGGCTTTGGAGAAAGCGACCTTGTTGTAGAAAAGAACCTCACCCGAAATAGCAAACGGCAACGCCCACAGCACGCCATCCACCCGGAAATAGTCGACGGTGGAAGGAACGTAATCCGATAAGTTGTAGCGCTCGGCATCGATTGCCGACTGGACCGGGGTAGCGCTGTCACTGTCAATCATCAACTGGAGGTCGGACGACTCCATCTGAACCACATCCGGCAGCGTACCGCCGCTCAGCGCGGCAGTATAAAGCGTCAGAGTGGCAGTATAACTGGCCTGGTTCACCGTGCTCACATGTACATCACTTTGGGATGCATTGAACTTAGCCGTAAGGTCCGCCAGTGCAGTCCCGTTGGTACCGGTCATGGACTGCCACATGGTAATGTTCACCGGCTTCGACTTGGCGCGTGCAGCTGCTCCCAGCGGGAATGCAGGCACTTTAGAGGTCGGCACCTTCACGGCCTTCGACGACGAACACCCTGCCAGCACTACGCCAGTTGCGCTGAGTGACGCCATTTGCAGTACTGTGCGCCTGCTGACTGGCAACGCAGACCATCCTGCCCGCCCGATCTCTCTTGCCCTATGCTCACCTGCCCATGGCTCATCTGACATTGCCAACCTCCTTCGGCCGCTTAACCACCTATCCAACAGTATTGTGCAAGTGCAGCATCTTGTCTATTCGGCCATACCTGAACACGCTTCACCTGAACACGCTTCACCGTTGACAACCGCAAGCCCTGACCACCATCGAAACAAGCAGCTTTTTCGCAAGTCCCGGAAGCGGCGACCTGGAAAGACCCTGCACAGCTGCTATCCCGCTGGATCCGTCACCAAAGGTTACTGCAATGACACCCTGTACTCTTTCCCACTCCATGGAGGCCAGCAGGTAAGCGTAAGGAATCCCCGGCGCCCCCACCTCCGTAATCAGGCCACGAGCACCATCAGGAAGACTCACCCTGCTAACCTCCATAGAAGCAGGTTTGAGAACATTCCCTCCCTTGAGCTTGGCGCTCCCTGCCTGGGTTCCAGAATCCGTAGCGGTCGATAGCGTCGCAGCCCATAAAGCCGGTGCGCATTTCTTGTAAAGCAACGAATCTCTCATGAAATAGCTGGCAAACGGCTTGGCGGTCATGTCCACCCAGGAACCCAAGGCAACGTAATACCTATGAAGCGGATTGGACTCTGTGGGACCAAACGTAGGCGAACCGATGTTCAGCACCTGGTTGGCATTGTAGAACTCATCAGCTTTCTCTCTGGCATTCAAATGCATACATGCGGCGAACTGAAGCGCAGCAGGACGGTCGCGTACGGCCAACGTTTTGTCGCTGGAAGCTTCCTGGGCTGGCATCACTTCCCTCCATCCTCCTGTAAGATCACCCAGTCTCAGATTCACCCTCTTAGCAACAGGAAGATCGCGCAGTAACTGTGCTCCCCCCTCGGCTGGGACACACCCACCGCAGGTTACGCGCCGTTGCAGAGACCGCATCATGGAAGGAGAGACCTGCGAGTCTCCTGCCCGCTCGAGAGTCGATCCAGGGGCAGGAGAACTCGTACCCACCCCGACAAGGACACCCGCGACCATAGCCACAGCTAGCAACCCCAGAGCACCATATGCTCGAGCCATGCCTCGCAGCATTCCAAATACTGAGATGCCGCTGCAGACGGTTCTCCACTTTCCAGGCCGTGCCGCCATCAAGCACAATTATACATTTATACATTGCAGTCGGTGAGCACGAGGCGCGTCAGGCATTGCGAGAAGCCCTTCCGATGGCCAGTAGTAACCTTCCAGGTCGAGCACAGAAGCAGGTTGCAGTATGAACGAGTGCGGCACCGGCAGACCGGCACCGGGTAGCGACTGTCAGATCGCAACGGCAATCCCGGGCATACCAGCACCGCCTCTTATGTTACCTTGCCTGTGAAATTCCACGTAGCATGCCAGTATCCACCATCTTGCGGTCATAATATGGGATAATACGCGTTTGCATGCGAACTCCAATCAAGAATGCTAATGTTAAACGTCATGAAGTCTAGGACATCTGAGACAACAAGGAGACTTTCATTGCAGAAAGCTGCCGCAACAGCGGTATCTCTGGCAGCGGCAGTTACCCTACTGGCATCATGCAGCCAAGCCAGCAATGGAACTTCCCCTGCCACGGCCATCACAGCCGCCCGTTGCGGTACTGGACCAAAGGTAGCTCCGGGTCAGCAGAACCAGTTGCTGGGACTGGTTGCAGACGTAGGAACCGGTAACCTGTATCCGGTCAATCTTGGAACGGACAAGGTGGGGCATCCCATATCCATAGGTTTCGGTGCCGAGGCCATAGCCATTACCCCGAACGGCAAGCAGGTCTATGTGGCAGATGGAGGCTACGCAACTGCTTCGAGTCTGTCCAACTACAAAAGTTCTCCGGTATTCAACGGTACGGTCGTCCCGATCAATCTGGTGACAGGACAAGCCGGTAAGCCTATCTCTGCTGGTTTCGGGCCAATAGCCATCGCCGTAACCCCGAACGGCAAGCAGGCCTATGTGGCGGACATGGGGCTCCTAGGGGGATTGGGCAGGAGGTCATTTGCCGTAGACGGGTACACGGTGGATGAGATAAACACCGCAACAGACCGTACTGACGGCACATTTCGGGTAGGCCCTGGGCCGGGAGCTATCGCAATCACGCCGAACGGCAAGTGGGCCTATGTGGCAGTTACCGGCACTCCGCTCCACGTGGCCAATTATATAGTCCCCATGAATCTGGCAACCGGCAAGATAGGCAAGCCAATACACACCGGGATAAGCCCCATGGCCATCGCAATCACGCCGAACGGCAAGTGGGCCTATGTGGCAAATACCGGATGGCCTCAGAAACAGGGACATACCGTTACCCCGGTAAACCTGGCTACTAATATTCCCGGCAAACCTATTCCCGTAGGATCGGCACCTTTGTCTATTGCCATCACACCGAACGGCAAGTGGGCCTATGTGGCCAACTCTGGGTACGGTCTGGGCAAGAATTTTACTGTCACCCCTATCAATCTGACTACCAACACTCCCGGCAAACCCATTACCGTAGGACCTGGTCCTACGTGGGTAGCCATCACGCCGAACGGCAAGTGGGCCTATGTGGCAGACAGCGGACGCATTGGAAACCGTGGCAAAGAGGTCACCCCAATCAATATTGCCCAAAATTGTGCCGGAGTACCCATACACATAGGAGTATCTCCGCAAGCTATAGCAATTGCCTCTGAGCCGGCAACCATTGTTGCCAAGCTTACGGGGTAACGGTTACATGAAATATAGCAATATTCGATACAGACAATACTCGGAAAGGTGGGCAACAGCATGAAGGCAACCCGTATAGCTGCATCAGTTGACATGCCACGCTGACGTTGGATACTCTAGACATATGAGCGATCATGCCACCCTGGGTGCACGGGTGAAAGAAAAGCAAGTCGTCAAAGCATCAAGGGTCCCAAGCCTTACGGCTGATCTCGCTTCATCATGCGTATGGGACGACAACATGGTGGCGGATTCCCAGTTGAGGCAACGTGATGTCTCGTTTGTGACCATCGGTGGAGGAATAGGCTCTTTTGCCCTTGTGGATACATTACGCATAGCAGGAGTCAGTGCTGAAAACATATCTGTGATAGGCCCCTTCGCTAATGCCTACGAATCATTGAAAAGCTTGCTCATCAACTCTCAAATACCTGATTCGCATAGGATAAGGTCGGGGTCGTCGGACAGGATGGACAACATATGGGGTTGGCCCGGTTACGGGATGGCAGAGGCATTCCGTCGCAAGAACCCACTTTTACTGATGCATCTGGCAGCTGAACCAGTCCTATGTGAATACTATACTCCAAGAGCATCTGACGTGTATGCTTCCATGGACAGGGAAGCAGAGAGGATATCGTGGCATCAAATGTTCACTCCCGGCAAGGTGCCGCTCGTACGAAAGCGCCGCGAAGGAGGATATTTCGTTGTTGTCGTACCGCCGGACAATGCCGATAGCACCAGCGACGTATCCGACTCGAAACTCGAGATAATTAGGGCACGATATGTCCACCTTTCCTTGGGAGCAGCTGGGTTGCGCATACTCCCTGACCTCGAATCGTACCGCGCCATCACCGGCGATATGAATCATGTGGTAAATGTGTACGAACCGCACGAGCATGTATACAGGGCATTGATTGAAAGACCTGGATCGAGCGTGCTTGTAAGGGGAGCGGCTACTTCTGCCATGGAGGTCATCGGGCGGCTAATACACGACCGGAACAGCCACGACAGCAAGGTAGTGATATATCATCTCCTCCATCACTACGTAAAGGAGCCGAAGGGTTCACCAATGTGGCGCATACCCGGAGGAAATGGTTTCGCTTACCAAGCATTCACCTTCACGAAAGGAGCGTACGGTGGCCAGTTGCAGGATCGCTGGCGTTCGCTTAGGTCCGATGAGGATCGTACAAGGCTGCTGGGCCTGCTGGCAAGCACAGCCATACCAAAGCGTCGCCAATGGTTGAGAGAACTCGCTCGAGGAACGAGCGAGGGCTGGTACAAGATGCTGGCTGGTTCTGCAGCAGGACTGCAAAAGGGAGACAACGAGAAGATCGTAGCAACAATAGATCATAATACAGCAGATCACCATGACGACCATGGTAGCGAAAATGCAGCCAGCACCCTTGAAGTAGATTACGTCATAGACTGCACGGGAGTCACCGTAGATGTACGCGACCATGAGGTTCTGGCAGATCTCATTGACTGCGGGGGAGCTGGATTGAATGCGATAGGACAACTGGCCGTCAACCGGTCCTTCGAAGTAGAAGGGGCGTACAGCGGCAACGGCAAGGTATTCACTACTGGCTTCTCTGCGTTGGGCAATCCCTACGTAGTACCAATGTATTCTTTCTGGGGATACCAGTACTGCGCTTTGACAATAGCCAACTCCCTGGCCAACGAAGGTTTTTGCAACCGCATCAATACACGCCGCTCTATTGGCGGATGGTGGCGCTTGGTGAGGAATCGTACTCCATGACCTTTACCCTCGCTGGCCGCATCCAGACGCGTCTGTTCCTTGCAGCTACCGTAGGCGTACTATGGACAGCCATTATCACTCCTTTCCTGCCCAGCCCGCCGATGGGCGCGATAGGCGGGGTTGGCATGGTACCCATGCAGATGAGCAGGCTAATGATACTCATACCTACTCCATACAACCCTACCCCAATAGACTACCAGATGACGTTCGGCACGATAGGAATGATGGCAGTGGTAGGAGTGGTGTGGGAACTGCTCTACCACCTCCTTCAGCAATTCCGCTGGGACAAAGACTGGCCTCCACTTTTCACCCTTCTGGCAGGCATCCCCGAGGGCTTGGTACTGTGGTACGTCATTCACTTGGTTCACGTAGAAAATGGTACAGTGGCTCTGAACTCACCAGGTATGCCCATGTTTGCCATACACTTTGCAACCACCTGGTTGCTCATGTGGCTCTTCATGGTAGGTCCCATGAAGGTGGCCATCCTGCGGTGGCGCTTTGAAGGTGGACGTATAATCTGACCACGCTGTATCCTCTTCTTGAAGCAACTCACGGAGCCACCGTGACATCGCTGATCAATAGCGGTCGGACGGGAAATCAGGTCTCTTCGAGCACCATCTCTATCGCACCGCACGGGCACTCGGATGCACATATACCGCAACCTTTGCAGTAATCGTAGTCGAACTCGTAGCGCATTCCTGGACCAAGCTTGACAACGGCATTGTCGGGGCAGACCCCGTAACAATTGTCACACTCGAAACAGTTCCCGCATGACAGGCACCTGCGTGCCTCGAAGAGGGCGTTGTTCTCATCGAGTCCGAGCACCACTTCATCGAAGGTCGATTGGCGGCGAACCATGTCCAGTTTGAGACGCACCGTCGCTGGAGCATCAGAGTAGTACCAAGTGTTCAGATCACCCCAACCTGCTATTCTGTGGCGTTCACCAGATGGCGCCTGATGGTATCCCTTATCAGATGGATCGCCAGGCAGGCCAGCCTGCATGCCCCCACTCTTCAGCCACAAATCTATGTGCCTGGCGGCTTTCTTCCCGTTTCCTATGGCGGCCGTAACGGTACGCTCCGCCTGTGATATATCTCCACCGGCAAACAGCCCCGGGTAGCTGGTCATCATGGTGGAATCGACATGTACTATGCCACCGGACATATCCAGCCCAGGTACATTCTGCAGAAGTGATAGATCTGCCTCTTCACCGACCGCCAGGACGACGCAGTCAGCTTCAAGCTCCTCGAATTCACCGGTAGGTTGCGGAAAGCCGGTTGCGTCCAATTCCATCTTCTCTAGCAGCAACTTCTCGGCATCCGCTTTCTTTATCGTGGAGAGCCACCGCATCTTGATCCCCTCTTCGAGCGCTTCCTCCACTTCGAGATCGTGAGCCGGCATGCGATCCCTGGTACGCCGGTACACCACGATGGCCTCGGACGCTCCCAGACGCTTAGCCGTCCTGGCCGCATCCATGGCGGTGTTCCCGCCTCCGTAGACCACCACACTCCTGCCAAGCTGCGGGTAGGTCATACCTTCCGCCGAACGTAACAACGACAGAGCGTCCAGGATTCGCGCAGAATCACCAGCCGGTATATAAGCATTCCTGGCTATTTCCGCTCCAGTCGCAAGGTACACGGCATCGTAACCACCTCCTTCCATCTCGATCATCAAATCGCGCACCTTGTGACCAAACTCGATTTCAACACCCATATCTACTATGCGCTGTATCTCGCCGTCCAGCACATTGCGAGGCAGCCTGTAAGCGGGTATGCCAAAACGCATCATCCCTCCCGATGCCGTGGACGCCTCGTAAATGGTCACTGCGTGGCCACGTCGCCGTAAGTGGTAGGCGGCAGACAGCCCTGACGGACCTGCCCCTATCACCAGCACCCGCCCTGCCCGCCCGGGCCGGTCCACTCCCACTCGCCAGCCGCTGGTGAGCGCCCGGTCTCCAAGAAAACGCTCGACCGCATTGATGCCCACCGCTTCATCGAGGTTGGCACGATTACAAGCAGTCTCGCAGTTGTGATAACAAACCCTCCCCATGACCGCGGGCATAGGGTTGTCCTCCATGAGAACGCGCCAAGCGCCTTCGTAGTCTCCCTCTTCCGCCCGGTATAGCCAGCCCTGGATATTCTCCCCAGCAGGACAGGCATCGTTGCAAGGCGGCAGCCTGTCCACGTACACGGGCCGCTGCGTTCTCCAACTTCCTGTCTTGTTGGCGCGGCTGGAACCTACCTCCAAGGTAATGGCAAAAGGTCTCTCCATCATTTATACCTCCCCCAACAGGCCGAACCGACGGATATTACGATCAGCGGAATCCTGGATCGCGCCTATGACGTCGTCCCGCCTAGCGGGCTTGAAGAGATGGGCGTACCTGCGCTGCAGAGACAGGTAGTCTTCCACTGGAACCTTTGATCTTATCTTGCTTGCCGCTATCACCTCACCCTTCTCCGCCTCGAAAACCGGAAAGATTCCAGTCTCTTTGGCCAACCGGGCCAACCGTATGGTGTCGGCCGGCTCGCTACCCCATCCAAGAGGGCAAGGAACCAAAATGTGGATATAGCGGGCTCCCCTATACTCCATGGCCTTCTCGACCTTGTACTCCAGATCGTGCAACTCGGCAACGGTGGCCGTGGCAACATAGGGAATCTCGTGTGCCATGGCTATGCGGGGCATATCCTTCCCCTGTCCCCATGGATTCCCCGGTTCGTCACCAACGGCTTCCGTGGTTGCAGTCCTGGCAGCCGGTGGGGTCGAACCGGACCTCTGGACGCCAGTATTCATGTATGCCTCGTTGTCATAGCAGACAAACAGCACATCGTCGTTACGCTCGAACATACCCGACAGGCAACCGATGCCTATATCTACGGTTCCACCATCTCCCGCTTGGGCCACAACGCGGATATCCGTGCGTCCCTTGGCTCGCAATGCCGCAGCAATGCCGCTGCCTACTGCCGCAGCATTCCCGAAAACGGAGTGGAGCCACGGAACCTGCCAGGAAGTCTCGGGATAGGGGGTAGTGAACACTTCGAGGCAACCTGTGGCATTCGCCGCGATTACTTTGTTGCCGGTTGCATGCATGGCCGCATCGAGAACATACCTGGCTCCCAGCGCCTCCCCGCAACCCTGGCAGGCCCTATGCCCGAGCGTAAGGGCGTTGGTACGGGTCATCCCTGACTGTACGGTACGCTCCGGGGTATCGAGCAACCTACCACCGACGGCAAAGCTGCCTGTCTGGTAGAACTTTACCTGCCTGTACGCCACTGCCAACTCACTTCCTCATCTATGCCCATCACTACCGTTGCCACTCTCACGCACCCCCAGGTAGGCCCATATCCCGAAGGATATTCTCTGCAGATGGACCAGACCTCCGGTCCTTCCTCATCCTCTCCAACTCCCGGTTCACCACATCGTGATCCAGATCAAGGAAAGTCAACGATTCCAGTACGTCATTCGCTGCATCCTCCAGGCAATGTACCAGTGACGTTCTGGTAATGGCCCTGCCACCCAAGCCAGCCACCACCGTATAGATGCGTACTGGCTGATGCGACAGGGCAAGAGCGACATCCGTCGCCAGTATGCTTCCCATCCCTGCTGAAAATGCCCTATCCACGACCACGACCCGGGCTGGCGTACCTATCGCTTCTCTTATGGCGGAGATAGGAAAGGGCCTGAACGTGGTGATCCCTATTACTCCGGCCCTTATGCCAGCACCGCGTAGCTCGTCCACAGCGTCTTCGATGGCACCCAGCACTGAACCCATCGCAACCACAACCGTATCTGCACCATCCAGCCCGTACTCCCTGACAAGGCCGCCAGAGTCACGACCAAAGGCCGACCGGAACTCCGAGGCTATTGCGGGAATCAGCTCTATAGCCTGCATCTGCTTCGCGTGAGCGAGGTAACGCACCTCTGCAAACGCATCCGGGCCAACCATCGCTCCTATGGAAACAGGATCATCCACATCCAGCACCTGCCTGGGCTCGAAAGGGGGCAAGAACTTATCCACAGACTCCTGCTCCGGCAAATCCAGCCGTTCCACGGCATGGGTCAGGATATAGCCATCCATGCAGACCATCACGGGCAACGATACGTCCTGCGACAGTCGGAATGCCTGTATGTGCAAATCCACGGCCGCCTGGTTCGAGTCGGCAAAGAGCTGTATCCAGCCACTGTCGCGAACGGCCATAGCGTCGCTGTGATCATTCCAGATGTTGATCGGTGCACCGATCGCGCGATTGGCAAGCGTCATCACCATCGGCAATCCAAGTCCTGCCGCATTGTACACCGCTTCGATCATGAACAGAAGCCCCTGGCTGGCAGTGGCCGTATAGCTGCGTGCCCCCGTAGCTGAAGCACCTATCAGCACCGACATCGCCCCAAATTCGGACTCTACGTTGATGAACTCACAGGACCCCAGCTCCCCACCCTTTACCATCGAACCGAGTGCCTCAACAATATGAGTCTGCGGCGATATTGGATAAGCGCAGATCACCTCCGGCCTGCACGATGCCACTGCCCTGGCTACAGCCTTGGAACCTTCAATCTGCTCAAGCATCCGCCATCACGCCCCCGCCAGTTTTCCTGCCGGCAAGCTAGCCAAGCGGGATACCGCCCGCGGATCTACATTGCCCGCGCTGCCTGCATTGCCTTGACTCTCCCCAGCACTCGCTTCGCCTGTACCAGCTACGACAGAAATGGTGGCATTGCTCTCGTCCTGCACATAGCGGAACAACTCGGCGGCGGCGGCCACATTATGCTCACCGGTATCACCAGCAAATCTCCGGCGGATGGCGCTGTACAGAGATTCCGGCGTGACGATGCCACTTGCTGCCGCCAAGGCTCCCAGCAGCACTGCGTTTGGCACAGGCTTGCCCACATGCCGGCGAGCTATGTCCGAAGCCGGTACGGTCAGGATACGCTCGCGACGGAACCCAGCGACAAATTCCGAAAGGCCGAGATGGTCAAGCTCTCGCAAGGTATTGATAATGATGTAGGCATCCTTACCTGCGCCAGAGAACAGGTCCACCTGATGCAGCAGGGTTGCATCCTGGACAATGATGGCATCAGGCTCGCTGATCGGCTCATGCGTGCGGATCTCGATATCATCAATACGGCAGTACGATACGACAGGGGCGCCCATGCGCTCGGATCCAAAGCTAGGGAACGCCTGAGCCCAGTGGCCATCCAGGAACGCAGCCACAGAGAGCAACTCTGAACCCGTTACGACCCCCTGGCCTCCTCTACCGTGTATACGCACCTGGAACATCCTGATCACTTCCTATCCACGAGCTGCGGCATAGTGGCCGCAGCAGACTTGGTGTATACGCACCTGGAACATCCTGATCACTTCCTATCCTGACACGTGCTATATGCTGCCTGTTCCACCGCGTCTCGCGATCCTTGACCACCTCACGCATCCATCTTCACTCCTTAGTTTAGCCTACTTCTCGATCCCCGCATACCGATAATCTTCGTGCATGCAGGGAGTAAGCCCACCACACATGAGCGGCCAATGATGAGACGCCGCTATGTGGGAGTGGGAGTGGGAGTGGGAGTGGGAGTGGGAGTGGGAGTGGGAGTGGGAGTGGGAGTGGGAGTGGGAGTGGGAGTGGGAGTGGGAGAGGGAGTGGGAGGGGGAGTGGGAGTGGGAGTGGGAGTGGGAGTGGGAGTGGGAGTGGGAGTGGGAGTGGGAGTGGGAGTGGGAGTGGAAGTGGGGGGAGGATGTGGAAGTGGGGAAAGAAAAGGCGGTTGCACCGGTGAGAGAAAGAGACGCAATAGTACGTACGTACGGCCCAATGAAGATTCAGTGATCGCACTGATCAGGAATAGGGGTAGTACCCGTTGCCATCGATAAATAAATAGTGCATAATTATGGTTGTAGGGTGTGTCCCTGTTTACGTGGGTGGCTCGTGCATTGCGACCCATTACCACCCAATATAGTGTGTGACATTTCGGATGGACCGGAAAAAGGAGGATATGATGGGCAGAGACGGCGTTTCTCGGGTGGATCATTCTGTGGATCACTATCCACGGTTTGCAGGAATGACTTCGATCAGCGACGAGATCATCGGCGAGATCAGCACCGAGCGATCATCCCGATTATCTGGAATCGCCGCAGACAGCAGAGATCACCAGGTGCTGCCCAGCTCGAGGCGGGTCGCACCCGACAAGCAGGGCTACAGAAGTGCAGGCTCCAACCAAAGCCGTCCCCTCAGGATCGTACTTCTGGGGTATCCGGGCTCCGGCAAGGACATCCACGCAGACAGCATGGCACGACGCCTTGGGCTACCTCATATATCCATGGGCGCCCTGCTGAAACGGGTTGCCGCGATAGATACTCGTATTGGCGATATAGCGGCCCGTCACAGGCACGTAGGTGCATTGCTACCCGACGACCTGGTTGCGGAGGTGCTCGCCGATGCTATAACGGGTGAGCATATCAATGATGGGTTTGTTCTAGAGGGGTTCCCACGCACATTTCGCCAAGCGGAGATGTTGGATGCGTTGCTTGGCAAGGACGAGGTCAGCCTCGCTCTACATTTAGTCGTGCCACGAGCTGTACTGGTACATAGACTGCTCGCGCGCCGGAATTGCCTGGCCTGTGGCATGCCTTATGGCACCGCAGGTGAAACCATCATCCCACCGCACTGCGAGTACTGCGGCGGCGACATAGGACCAGTTGAAGGGTACACTGCAAGATCTCTGCACAATAGGCTTGCCAATTATGATCACCTGTTTCGTCCTGTAACGACTTGGTTCGCCACCCATGTGCCATTCGTAAGCGTGGACGGAGTGGGCGCACCTGAATCGGTTGCCGCTCGCCTTGCCAAAGCGATAGCGACGCATATAGGACATCCCTCCACTGACAGTTCTGTCGCCACCCCCCAGCATGCGGCCAGCGGCTTGGAAGGAGCCTAGCTACGCAACCGGCTAGGACAGTAAAAGGCATTTTCACCTGCCCAAATTGCGGTGGCGACGAATTCGAGATCGTCCGTAGCGTCGATGATCGAATCAATTTCCTCTGCATACATTGCGGTGCTTGCTGGCACCAGTGGCTCGGCTACCTGACTCGGGTAAGCTCCACTACGGGATGCGCAGGATGCCACCATCAATTCCCCTGCGTCGCTCCGGTAAAAACTGCATAACGAGCCACCATTTGCTTACGCGAAGGACCGCTGGCAATTTGCAGCCCGATATCCCGGTATCAGCAGCAGCGATGCGACGCCTCACCGAAATGTGCATGGCGCAAGGTACCCAGGGGCAAGGGGTGCAGTCGCCCCATAGGGATACCTTACGCCACATTTATTATACCAGTTTCTACGGCCTGTGTTGTCACTTCGTGGTCGCAGCACATCGGCGCACTGGTATTCCAATCATTGCTAAACGCTATGCCGACACTATGCCGCAGCCCCCGAGCCGCCTGATACCGACGACGTCCCGGTCGGCGTCTTGGGTGTGGTACTTGGCTTGTGCCCAAGTCCCAGCCCGCCCATAGGCAGTACCAAGGTAGCATGACCGGCGCTCTCCACAAGCACCACGTGCGCGCCGTCCTTGAGCATTGCCTTGCGAGGCTCGTGGGTGGTCGTGCTTAGCGTTGCCGTGAATGATTGACCATCAATACGCTTGATGGTAATGGAAGTGGACGACAGTGCCGTCACCGTACCTCTCTCCACCTCAACCGTCTTGTCGCCGCTCTTGGTGTGCAATGTAACCTGTACCCCAATGGCATGGCGAGCCATCTTGGACGCGTGCCTAAGCTCACGGCGCAGTATCGACTTTGCAAAGTTGCGATGATGCGCCTTATGGACGTGACTTCCCTTAGCATGGGTCGACCCGGGAGGGGTGGTGCTGGTGGATGTCGGAGCCGGTGCCTGCGTAGATGCAGTCAATGCAAATGCCCCTCCTGCCACGCCGGCCATGGCCAGCGTGAACACCGCTGTCACCACCGCCACCCTCTTGGTCATGTGGGCTCCCAGCTCCCTGAACTTATCCTTCATGTGTTCTCCTTTCACTTGGCTGACTTGATTATCTCCGCGCCACCAAGGCTTCCATGAAGCGTCTCTGCCGGGCTCAGCTGGATGGTACATCACGCAAGCCTGCTCACACTGCCCGACTCGGTCAGTATTCCCGATCACACACTGTGGCTTCACCTGCAACACATACCATTAGCCTATGTCGCCTGGTCGCTACTTATATTAAACTGCACCCAGATGATGTTATGGTAAAGCATATGTTAAGAAAGTATTATGCATCACCGGCAAGCATATCGATCGGGAAGAGCTGATGCTGGCTGCCTACCTATCTGCCGTAGCTGATCCAGCTATGACACGCGTAGCTGATGCCAGTGCAGGCGATGCCGGCAGTGCAGGCAGCGCCTCCGGTACGGCTGAGCACCAGAGCAGCGCCACCCGTGAAGCGAGCGCCGGCGAGGGAGTGACCCGGCAGTCCGGCGAGGGAACAGCAGGCAAAGAAATGGCAAGCAAAGGTGCGGCAGGGTCCAGCCCTCTGGATCGCCTGGCAATCGGGCAACTTCCGGAGCCTGATCTTCCTCCAGGATGGGCTATGGTCAAGATGGCAGCGGCATCGTTGAACCATCATGACATCTGGACCCTCCAGGGCGTGTCATCAAGACCGATATCTCCCCCACAGGTGCTTGGATGTGATGGAGCCGGCACCGTCGTAGCATACGGTCCAGGACCCGTTCCCGCCACGGCGCCGCCGCTGGGCAGCAGCGTACTCGCCTATCCGGTCATATCGTGCAGGGAGTGTGCCAATTGCAGGTCGGGCAATGAGCTTCTATGCCGGGATGTGGCGCTACTGAGCGAAGGCAAGTACCAAGGCACATTGGCTGAGCAGTTCCCGGTACCGGCTGCCAATCTCGTCATGCTGCCGGACACGGTCACTCCAACTGCAGCCGCATGCATGGGCACTACCTACCTGACCGCCTACCACATGATGTACGACCGCGCCAGGCTGGTCCCCGGCAATACGCTACTCATCCACGGCGCTACTGGCGGCGTGGCCGTAGCAGTTATGCAGCTTGCAAAGATAGGAGGCATTTCCGTCATAGCAACGGCGCGTAACGAGGCAAAGAGACAGTTTGCACTCAGCATGGGAGCAGTGCTGGCACTTGAATCAGATACCGCTTCCGCCAGGGAGATACAGAAATTCACTGCAGGCGGGGTGGATGCCGTAATGGAGACGGTAGGAGCTCCCACATGGGAATTGAGTTTGCGCTCGGTCAAACCTGACGGGATAGTGGTGGTCTCCGGAGCCACCGGCGGGGGCAATCCAGCGGCAATGCTCCAGAGGGTGTTCTGGCGCCAGATCCGCATCGCCGGTTCCACCATGGGCACCTTTCAGGAACTGAACAGGCTGGTGGGACTCCTTGCCCGTAGGCAACTCGATCCGTTGGTGGACAGCATTACACCACTTTCAGTAGCTGCCGGTGCATTTGCGAAACTGTACCAGGGGCAGCAGTCAGGCAAGCTCGTCATCATAGCCTGACGCCGCGGCAGGCAGCCGCTTGGTACGCTATCTAATAGCTGGGACGCCGGAAGATTCCAATGACTCCTAGATCATGCATAGATCATGCAATTGTGCAGGCCAGGTACATCCCGGCAAAGCCATAGAGGCGGTACATTACAATAGCGGTACATTACAATAATCGTCTGGTATGCTGTACTGGTGGCACATATATTTGATGTGCCTGCAGGCAATCGAATGCAGCCGATCGTGAATATGAATATGAATATGAATATGAATATGAATATGAATATGAAGACACACTTTGAGATAGGGAGAAGCAGGTATGGATCCTGAACCGGAAATGGAAGATGCCAAGCAAGGCCAGCTACCTCCGGCAGCAGCCGGGAAAGATAGTACCGGTCGGAGGCGTATCACCGTCATGATCACCGGCGTGGTCGTACTGGTGGCAGCAGTAGCAATCGTCACCATCGTTCTCCTTACTACCGGTAGCGGCAATTCGCCAAGCAGCGCGGCAGGCGGCATGATGAGCGCTATTTACAGCAGCCATCCTGCCACCTCTTGCCAGTATATCGTGCCAAGCCAGCAGCACGCATGTGAATTGTTCTGGAAGAAGGAAGCTGGGAAGGTCAGCTTCTCGGGCCATCTCACCATGGCACAGACGGAAATACAGGGAAACCGTGCGCTTGTCTCCGTGACGGGACGCGGATGTGCCCGCGTGCCAAAGAACCGTCCATCCTGCCAGTCCAATAGCAACCCTAGGTCAGGGCTGACCTCAGCTAAGGTCGACTTCCAGCAGGCATTTGCCAATGCAACCAGCTCTTCAGGAGGCGCCAATGTGGTGCCCTGCCTGAAGGTCAAGGGTCGCTGGTACGTCGACGCCCTCTTCAACTAAATGGGACATGACCTCGACTTCCAGTTATGAGGCTACGAGAATTCCTGGCAAATACAAAATATTGTGTCGCTAATGGATTAGCGGCAAGCTTGACGCATGCAACGTACAGTATAATGACTATAATCGGTAGGGATGGTACAATGGACATCATGACGGTTATGGATGTGGCTGTCTCGTGACAAGCATGCAAGACGGGTGCCGGCGATCGTATCTGGGTAAGGCCGGTACGAGCGCAGGAACCGGTTGGCACGACTTACTGGACAATACATACCAATACATACAGTGGGGCAAATTATGAGAACAACGATGGTGCAATCCGACAATATCGGGATTGCCGGCAAGGGAATCTCTATCACAGGGAAAGGTGACATATGAGCGACGTTACCAAGGCTAAGATGCTGGCGAGCAAGTACAATGTAGAGTACGTCGACCTGAGCTCTTATAATGTCGACCGGAGCGTAAAGAATATTGTTACCGAGGAGTTCGCACGAAAGCACGGCGTTGTCCCCATAGGGAAGAAATTTGGCGTACCTATCATCGCGGTTACGGACCCCAGTGACACATACGTGATGAAGGAGCTCGAATCGCAAGTAAAGAGAGATTTCATCACTGTGATAACCAGTGATGACCACATGGCCAAGTGCTTGAGCATTGTCTATCCGGATGGCACCATCATCGGAAATGGCAGCGAAGCGAATGCCACAGAGGACAGCGACGGTGGGAAACCCGGTCTTACCGACCTAGACGATCCAGTAGCCAGTATCCTCGCAGATGCCATAGCGGAAACTGGCACATCCATAGATGCCACCACTCCCGGAACCGCCCACGATATCGAGGGCAGCGACACCACGCTGCTCGAAGAGTCCCCGCCCAGTGAAGAGCCGCCGCTTCTGGACTCCGGTCGGGAAGCAAAACGCTCCAAACGCCACTGGAGAAGGGGAGGCACAAAGCATAGTACAGATGAAGGTGGCACGACGCCCGGCAGCGAGAAGAGCGCCCCTTCAGGTACGGTAACAGCAGTCGCCGGTGAGGGCCTCGTCAAGACAAATGGTCCAGCGTTACAACAGGATGAGCGCACCGGCAATACCGGTACTGATGCGGATAAGACACGTACACCAGACTCCGGAAGGGTGGAAGTTGTCGACATTGACACTGCTGATGCAGGATCAGGAGCGTCTCTCGATGTGGCGCTGCAGAATCTTGTCGGAAAGATAATCCCGGCAAGTCAAGGTTCTGGAGACAACATATCCTCTTTCCCGCCGCTGGCTCGCATACTGGTCGAGAGCGGGCACGTAAAGGAGGAGGAGATGATCTCCGTTCTGGCGGAATGCGATGCCACTGACCAGGCAATTGCAAACGTGCTGATCCAGAGGCGGCTCGTAAGTGACGCTGACATCACATGGGCAACAGCCAAGGAAATGGGCCTGGAATTCGTCAATCTGGATCTCATGACAATAGATATGAACATAGTGTCAAAGATCCCCGAGGCCATAGCCAAGCATCACAATGTTCTGCTGGTGGGCGAGCAGGGAGGACAGTATGTCGTAGCGCTGTCTAATCCTGCAGACGTATTCGCCATGGACGATCTTCGCTCGATCATTGGCAGTAACCTCAAGCTCGTGGTAGCCCCTAGGCTGCAAATATCGAAACATATAGAGCGGTGCTACACCCATGGTGGGGGGGCCGGTGCCGCCATTGCTGCGCAGCAAGCCGCCGTGGACGTGAAAGGCGTGATCGAAGAAGCGCCAAGGAGAGAACTGGACATCCAGTCGATTACGGAAGATGCTCCAGTGGTCCGATATGTAAACATACTTATCCTCCAGGCTCTGAACGAGCGGGCATCGGACATCCATATCGAACCAAGTCACGATTCGCTGCGCATAAGATACCGGATAGACGGTGTCCTCCACGACATGCAGCCTGCGCCACTCAGCCTTCACAGCGCGGTAAGCACCAGGCTCAAGGTCATGGGTGACCTGAATGTGGCGGAGCACAGGATACCCCAGGACGGTCGTATATCGGTCAGCGTCGGGAACCGCGTGATTGACATGCGTATCGCGACAATACCCACTGTGTACGGGGAGAAGGTTGTCCTCAGGATACTCGACAAATCCGAGATTGTACTCGACCTCGAAAAGCTTGGTTGCGAGACCAGCCTTTTGGAGAGATTCAGGGCGGTATTCAACCGTCCTTATGGAACTATCCTTGTCACAGGACCGACAGGATCGGGCAAGACTACCACGCTCTACGCCACCCTTGCAGAGTTGAACTCTTCCGAAAAGAACATAATCACGGTCGAGGATCCAGTTGAACTGCGAATTGCCGGCATCAATCAGGTACAGACCAATGCCAAGGCAGGGCTCAGTTTTGCGTCATCGCTACGTTCCATAGTTCGATGCGATCCCGATATTGTCATGGTCGGTGAGATCAGGGACAAAGACACTGCTCTCATCGCAATAGAGGCTGCCCTGACCGGCCACTTGTTGCTCGCTACCATGCATACCAATGATGCATCAAGGACTCCTATGCGGCTGGTGGAAATGGGTATCGAGCCCTACCTGGTGGCATCGGCATTGACTGCCATCATGGCCCAGCGACTGGTGCGAGTACTCTGCGTCCACTGCAAGGAGCCTTACAGCCCTACAGAGGAAGAGATCCTGGCTGCAGGCTGGAAAGTGGATGATGTCATGACCGGTGCAGGAGACACTATACTGTATCGTCCCACTGGCTGCCCTGCTTGTTCGAACACTGGCTACAGGGGCAGGGAAGCCGTTTACGAGCTTCTGGTCGCCGATGACGAACTGGAAAAATTGATAACATCTGGATCCAGCGCAGACCATATACAGCAGTGGGCCGCAGCCAATGGCATGGTTACGCTGAGGCAGGCAGGACTGCAAAAGGTACTTAAAGGTGAGACCACCCTTAAAGAGGTCATGAGGGTCGCAGTTTAGCCGCTCGAAGGCACATATAACCGGACAACACTATCAGGAGACAGCCACTGCCGGCAGTTCAGGGGTAGTCTTTTGTGCTTCATCTATACCTGGAGAGCGGGAATTTGAATAATATGGTATCCCTACTGCGCAGGCCAGCAGGAGGGAACCGGTAACAGTGCCCCACCACAGCCATGGACCGTAATAATGAAACGCGAATACCGTGGCAAACATGCCCACACCGAGCACTATGCCCAAGCGTATCCTGCCCAGGCACGCAGCAGCTAAGAGCGCAAATGCCAAAGCAGGCCATAGGTAATAAGGAGTCATCACCGACTCGAACATGCACCACCCGGTGAACGACAACGCGCAGGCAACTGGCAATATTCTCTCTATCTTTTTGCCACGGTGTACCATGCGAAACAGTACAAGCCCGATGACTATTGCGGCAATCACCGCAAATATGCGGGTAGGCCCTCCCGACACTGCGTGATTGCCCAGCTTTGGCGCCAGAAACAGCCAGGGAGTCGGGTGATCCGTCCTAGGATAGGTAGGCTGGACCACAAGCGCCCTCCATGTTGCGTGAAAGTCGGAGATGGCCGGGACGGCGACAAGCACTGCTGGTACAGACAATGCCCTGACCAGAACTGAAGGCATTTTCTTGACTGCATTAATGGCAAGTACCACTGGAAGGATCAACACCGTAAAGGGTTGCACAGAAAGCGCCGCCCCCATGAGCCATCCGGTGGCCACGGGCCTCCCATCCATCGCTGCTACGATGGCATAGCATCCTAATCCGAGAGCGACCAGATCCTCGGGATGACCCCAAATGACAACCACCTGCCAAAGCGCCACAGCCTCAGCCACACACAGCAACGCCCTCCGCTTGGACGAGATACCAATGTGCTCACTCAGAGCATCAATCCCACACAGAGCCACCGCTGAAAGCAGCATCTCGTAAGGCCCGAGTATCACCCACGCTGATGGCCTGAATAGAGGGAGGGGATAACTTGGATGGAGGTGAAACACTGCTATGGCCTTGTCGATCGGAAGCAGGATGAACAGCATGCCTGGTGGCAGCAGGAACGCACCGTGCGCTGAATATATGCCCCCCAAATAGCCCCACCCGATAGTCTGTGAAGCCCTCAGGGTCCCCCAGATATCGCCCGGGGTGACCCAATACCAGTAATGAGCAACGGGGTGGATACGTTCCAAGTACCTGCTCAGAGCAGTGTGAAAAAGCGGATGGCTGGAATATCTGACAACATCGTGACGCACGACTGGCGGCCACAGCAGAGAGTAAGCCATCCCGGTGACAGCCACGATAACTGCAATAGCGAGTGGCCATTTGCGCTTTCTCGCACTGGTCGTGATACTCAGCAGGGAACTCAAGCACATAGTATATGCACTCATTCGCAACTATTGGCTACTATCGGGCCAAGGTCTCGTACATGCAATTAGTGCGCCGCGGAGGAATCAGCGCGCCAGGCCTTCAGCCGTAAAAGCCAACTACATCGACCGTTACATCAGCAGTACCGGACGAAACCAGTAAGTCCGTTGCCCCGAGAGACGAGGGTTCGAGCACTACCAGCCCCGAAACCGTTGTCCCCTTACCCCAGCTCAATGCCGCCGTCGCAGGTCGGACGCCCCCTGCCGGATAGGCATAGAGACTGCCGGCCGAAGTTGTATCCGTGACGGTAACCGTAGCAATTACGGTGGTTACCGACCTGGATATACCATTCACCCCTGCGAGTGGCACGGCCAACGGCTTCCCTCCGGAAAGGGTATGTCCGCTGCACTCCGTAGAGTATCCTACCATCGATGACGACCGTGTATCGCAGATTCTGGCAGGATATATCGGATTATAGCTACTCCCCGCCACGGACGACGATGGCGCGGCTATCCATCCCTCCACATCCACGGTAAGTGCCGGGCTGCCGGCAGAAGACAGTACGTCGATCGCGCCATTGCGCCCCACTGGAATTATGGCTGCACCCGACGTACTCTGATGTGCTGAATAATTCACGTTTGAAGCCACCGGTACAGCACTACCGGCTGGGTAAGCGCTCACGTAGCCTGCCGCACCTGGATTCGTTGCGCCAATGTTCACCAATACAGCAGCAACTCCACTCACCGGTACGCTACCGACGCCAGTCACCTGCATCGAGAGTGCGACACCAGGAACCGCTGCCTTCCCCGAACAGTTGGCAAGTGCAGTGCCGCTAAGATGGCTTGGATTTCCCGGACTGGTATCGCAGATACGCAAAGGTGCAGCCAGCGGGGTAAACGACCCTCCCGGCATACTGCCCGGCTGGTAGTAACCCTCCACGTCCACCACCACATTTGCCGACCCAGCATAATTGTAAAGATCAATTATTCCCGAAGCCGGTAGTACAACGGTCGTAAGCCCCGCAACCGTCTGACCAGGACCCCAGTTCAGAGTAGAGGCCAATGGTCGTGGACTCCCAGCGGGATAGACACTGAGGTAGCTGCTGGCGGTCGTTCCGATTGCCGTCACATTTACCGCTACCGCCGCGGCGTTGGCGGGTACCCCTCCAAGGCCGGCAACCCTGACAGCCAGAGTGTCTCTCGCTCCAAGAGTCTTTCCCGCGCAGTTGGAAAGCTCCCCGCCAGTGAGATGGCTGGGGTTTCCCAGCCTCGTATCGCATATGCGCGACGCAGTGAGCGGCACGTAGGAATACGATGACATAGGCAGGTATTGGAAATTGTCGAACTGGCTGGTCTGGTCACAGAAATAAGGCGATGGAACACCCATACCACTGATAAAGCCACTCTCTCCCGGTGGCATAAGCTGGTATCCGAATGGTACCGGAGCCAGATCCACTGCCATGAAGTAAGTGCTGCGATTCTGTGCAGCGCTGGTACCACAGTTGACCGTAAGACCTGCGGCGCTGGCAATCGGATCTAGGCTGTTCCAGTCAATGTTCTGAGATGGCTCCCACCCCCAGCTTGCTATATTGGTCGTTCCAAAACCGTTTGCAGAATGCCCGAACTGAGGACCTGTTCCGGACAGGATCGTAATAGCATCATTGAGGCTCTCCACCATGATGTGGTCCCTGTGACCTCCGAAATAGTGCCCCGTGTAACACAGCGTATTGCACGGTACGAGCCCACTTGCACGAGATAAGATATTGTACATAAAGTTGTACGTACCAAAGTCACGGATGCCTCCGTAAGTACCCAGGCCAAGACTGGCATTGCTGAAATTGACTCCACCGACATACTTCTCGCCTGGATTGAGTCCCCCTTCAAAGACGTTTCTTTCGAGCGCCTCCATATATTGTATAAATATCGACATCGCCGGACTGCCCAAGGTGGTGTGCCCGTTCCATGTCTCTAGCACTCTCATGGCCTGTTGGAGGTCAGGATGAGTCGACACGCTCACAAGAGACGAACCCTCTGCAACCAGTTTCTGATAGGCGCTTTCAAGATACGGGATGAAGTATAGCGCAGCTGGTCTGACAACATCCTGACCATCAATTGTACCGACATCGTGCTGGATCTGGTCAAGATACCCTATATTGATGCTGGTATTGGCAGCGAGCATCTGGCTGATCCGTTGCGAGCGAAATATCGCGCCCCAATACGCACCGCCTGCAGGCCGGTTCTGCTGGTAGAAAAGCTGTTGCGAAGGCTTGGTGTTCCAGTTGTCCAGGTATCCCTGTCCTGGATTTATGCTGCGTGGCATCTGCGAGAAGGGAACGAAGGATGTCCATTGCTGGCTGCCGTCTCCGAGGTGAGGTAGGCGGGGATCGGCTCGGGCCGACAGTGGCGATGGGCTGGCCGGCACCAAGCCGTCAGCGAAGAATGCTATATTCCCCCGTGTATCGGCATACATGAAGTTGTGAAGCGTGACGATCTCCTGCATGGAACTCTGAAACTGCTGAAGATTCGTATCCCCACCCAGCTGGGAAAAGCCAATCAGCGACTTATACTCCTGCATCCATGAAGTGAAATCCAACGAATAAGCAATGCCTGCTGCCGGGTCAGTAGAGAAGATGGGCCCGTCGACGGTTCGGTAAATAGTATATGCAACCGGCGTGCTACTTCCCGCCACCGCAATAGACTCATTCACAACTTGGACCGGAATCCAGTTGCCGTCAAAATAGTAGGTCGATGGCACAGGCGGGCTTCCTGTAAAATGGACCTGTTCCACAAAGACACCCTGGTTCACTGTCTCTTCACTAGTTGTCGTCCATGCGATGCTGGCATTATGGCCAATCAGTATGAAAGGCTCACCAGCGATTGCCATGCCAGAAGCATCATATCCTGGACCATGGAGATATTCCTCGTAGTCCACACTGGGTGTACTAAAGCCCTCCTGGGGAGCTCCCCACAAAAGTGCGTGATGATCAGCAGAACGCCATGGTGCAACTGCTATTGCGTTGGATCCACCGTGTGAGAGCACCTTCATGGTGGGACCGCGAGCAAGCAGCAACTGCTTGTCGTGAGCCAGAGTCTGCTCAGCCTGGAGCACCGACCCAGATGGCAGGCTCAAGAGTGGCTTCACTGCCGCTACTTCTTGCCGGATTACCGATGCTACCTGCGCCCGACTCCCGGTAGTTTGCGCCGTACTGCCAATGGATTGCGCCGTACTGCCATAAGCTGACCCGCTCGAAGGCTGTGCAGGCAAGCAAGTATTGGGCTTGGACTGTGACGGACTGCTGAGAATCGGACCGTCCGGACAGGTGGCCGGTACGGTGGTAGGAGCGGCAGGGTCATTGATCCAGCTCGTGTCGTTGAAGACGGCCATGGCATCTGCGGCCGGGTTGGCAGATCCCATCTTGGTGAACTCAGCTGTAAGATAATTGATGAAGGCCAGATTCTGTAATTCAGCTCCACCACCACCACCAAATGCTCTGGCAAGATAGATTCCGATCGCGAGAGTATCAGTAGGCTGCCATGGTGATGGCCTGTAGGGACCACTCAGGCCCATCGCACGGCCCAGCATCCAGAACTCGTACGGGACCATCTTAAGCTCACTCAGAGTACTTGAATATGCCTGGGTGATATAGGCGTTCACGCCATTCGCATAGTCCTGCAATGGCGCCTTCGTGGCTGCAGGAAGGTCATTGTACTGTTGCTGGATCTCAGCAGAGTTGTAAAAATACAGGCGTTGCGCCTCATCGGTAGATAGCTGGCTCTTACCGAAGACGCTGGAAAGATTGCCCTCCACCGACAACCTGGTCAATTCGAGCTGGACAAGCCGATCCTGGGCCTGTGCCCAGCCGACACCGTACCACATACCTGCAGTGGTAGAGGAGTAGATATGAGGAATGCCCAGGGAGTCCCGGTAAATAGTGGCAGACTGTGACCCGCTGCCTATAGTAATCTCACCGGGGTGCAGTACCGTTGTCACACGGCTCTGCGGCACTATGCGGGACACCGCCTCCGCAGGCTCACCTGCAGCAGCCAGCGTACTGAGCATACCCAAGACAATAACCACAGGCAGCATTAGAAGGGTACCTCTCTTCATCCCCTTTTTCACTGAACGCTGTACCAAGTACATTTGCTCGAGCGACACAGACCTACCCAGTACTCCCCTGCGGCATGCTGCGCGCAAATGATACCTCTCCATATATTCGCACACTCCCTTCATCCGGAGGATGACGGGATGGCATACCACCCCATGACATCCACGATCACGTTGGTCTTCCCCGACGAATTATATACCAAGATGTTGCCATTGGACCCAAGCTTCACCACGACCAAGTTGGCCACATCCTGCCCGCTGGCCCCCCAGTTTACGTCGGAAATGGACGGCGGCTTACCAGCCTGCACCGTTGTCCCACCAGGGAGAACCGACAGGTACCCGCCATTCGAAGTGGACCCAACAGATGTGACATTGGCCACTACGGCGGCGACCCCGCTGAGCGGGATACCATCGACACCGGCCACCTGGACATCAAGCAGTCCACCGGGTGGCACACCGCCCTCATTGGTGCACTCGGTAGTGTAATGCGTAGCGCTCTCCGTCCTCGTATCACAGAGCCGCATCGGGCTCACACTGGAGAACTCCGTGGCAGGAGCAGATGCATAATATCCTGACACATCGACAATGAAATTCACCGAACCGTCAGCTGCCCCATTATAGATGCTCACGTCGCCATTCTTGCCCAAGGGTACCATCACCCGGTTGGCTACATCCTTACCGGTTACCCAGTTCAGGTTGGATGCCACCGCCCTTGTGCCGCCTGCCGGCCACACGGTCAGAAATCCCGAAGAGTCAGCATTGGCAACCGTCACATTCAGCACTGCAGCGCTCGCGGTCAGCGGTATGCCGTCCACTCCTCCAATGGATACATTCTCCTGGCCGAGAGGTCCCAGTGTCGTGAGGCTGCTGTTTTGCGATGGAAGGTAGGTACTCGTGCAGAACGACGGCTTGAAAATACCACCGCAGCGGGTATCAGCCAGACGTACCGGGCTGACCGCATTGTAATAGGAACCGGAACGAACTGACCCACTTGTACTGGTGGAAGTGGTGAAATATCCCTCTATGTCAACCGTGACATTGGTACTCCCATTCGAACCGTTGTATATACTCACATATCCATACTGGCTGGAACCAATTTGCTGCACTCCTACCATTACAAGATTGGGTATATCTGCTCCGGCATTTCCCCAATTGATGTTAGATACAGTGGGAGCGGTGGTGGACGAGGAACCAGGATAGACGCTCAGGTATCCGGAACGAGCCGCCGGATTCACCAATGTCACATTCAATGCCACTGCTGTGGTATCTGCCGGGGGAATGCCATCCACGCCGGTGACGGCCACGTTGATGGAAGCCTGCGATGGTATCGTGCTGAGTGAGGCGTTCGGCGATGGCAGTTGCTCAGCCGCGCAGAAGGATGGTTGTGGTTTGGAGGTGCAGCGTGTATCGGCCAGCCGCGCCGGGGACACCGGTACGTACGTGGCTGGTGACGTCGGCTTACTGCCAGTGACGTAAGTGAACAGGCTGGAAGCCGAGGAAGTGGATTGGCCGATGGGATTGCTCACGATGACGTTCACCGTACCAGGAGTACCCGGCGGTGCCACGATTTCGAGTGAGGTCGGGCTGACAATTGTGAAATCAGCCGGCGTACCGCCGATGCTCACGCCCGTGGCCAGCTCGAAATTAGTACCCGTCAGGGTGACATTGGCACCTCCCAGAGACGACCCGGAATTAGGCTTGACTCCAGTGACTGTTGGCAATCCCAGCGCCGGCTCACCAAGTGTAACTGCAGTTGCATCCGATGAGGTGGCGGCAGTCAGATTTCCCATGGTGGGAGCATTGGTCACGTTGCCTATCTGGATGGTCACGGTATTGCCGGGACCCGCAGGCGCAGATAGGTAAAGGGTGACCATCGAGAGTTCTCCTGACAGCACCACCTTACTGGCAGGGCCTAAGCTGGTACCGGTGGTATCATCCTCCAAGGTATACGTGGCCGACGAGAAATCGGTGAACGGCGGTGCAATGATGGTAATGGAGCTACCGAGCGTGCTGGAGGACTGGGAATTCACGCCTAATGATCCGGTGGAGCTGGTGTTGAAATCCACTGTGTAGTTGACGCTGCTCTGGCTGGGACTGGACGAAGTCATGTAAAGGTTCGCTCCCACAGGAGAAGCGGGCTGCGTAAGGACAAAGGAGTCGTAGGTGGCCGGTACACTGTCAGAAGATGTCCATACCGTTACCGTACTGGCTCCAGCAGTGAGCGGGTTGGTGGCACCCGATATCTGTAGTGATATGGAATCACCACCGGATATCGTATTGCTTACCGTGATCAGCGCGCTGTATCCGAAGGCGTCGACGCTCTGAGCAGCACCGCTGCCGGAGGGAGTGGTGCTGTCAGCTATGGTGTAAGAAGCCGCATGGGATGGCAATACGGTACCGTCGCCCATAAGCAGGTGTATATTTCCCTGCCCGCCCACCAGCGCCCCGGTGTTACTCACGGCCATGTTGACCGTATAGGTCACTCCGGAGGAACCCGCAACATTCGACGAGGCATCCACAGAGGAAATGGTTACCGATGCGGGCTGGGTGGTGGTGTAAGTTGCAGATGTTACGGGCACCGTATCGGAACTGGTCGACAAGCTCAGTGTATTAGTTCCTGCGGGCGGATTGGTCACGCCTGCCACCGTAACGGTAAGGCTGTCCCCATCGTGCACAAGGCGTGGCAGCACGAGTTGGCCAACAGATCTGCCGCTGCCGACGGTTGACACGCTGATACCTAGTCCGCCCAGCGGATTTACCTGGGGACTGCTGGCCGAGTTGTCCACGATCGTATAGTCCTGCTGGTTCGTAGGCCATACAGTACCAGGTGGTGCAGTAATGGTCAGCACTGACGGTTGGGCCATCTGGTTGCTCGCTCCGAGCAGCCTGCCCTGGCTCGACACTGAAAAGGTCATGGTGTAGGTTACGCCAGTGGCATTGGCAGCAGTACTTGACAGGCTGACCTGCGGAGATGTGACAGATGACGCAGGGGTAATTGCATAATCCTGGGTGCTCTCCATCGGTACTGCCGATGTCGAATTCGCTGACGCAGGCGGGAATGCTATGCCCACGCTGTAGCTGTTCCCTGGCGGTGGATTCTGGATAGATCCCACACTGATGCTGACCTGGTCTCCAGCAAAAATCGTATTGGGGACATTGATCACCTCCACGGTGTCGTTCGCTTCTATGGCAGTTGCCGTACCGCTGCTGCTGCCACTCGAAGTCGTCCCGTCAACTATAGAGAATGAGTTCGCTGGGCAGTAACTATTTACCTCCAGCCTTTGCGAGCTGTTGCAACCGGTCACCACCGTTCCCTGGGGAAATACCAGCTCGACTGCCGACCCTGCAGGAATCTCATTTGTGGCGACAAAGGAAAACGTATAGGTCGAGAACCCCCCAGCAGCAGCAGTCGGGTCAAGCGTAATGCTCGGTGCGCTCGACGAGGGAACCGGGGGCTGAAGTCCTGAAGCCTGCACCGTATCGGATGACGTCTCCACAGAAAAGGCAACCCCTGAAAGGGATGCCCCCAGGACAGACTGTGAGGCCTCTATTGAGACCACTACACCGGCGCTGGGTTTGATCGGCGAACTTGTAGACGGTGGGGTACCCGTCGTGCTGCAGAATGAGGCGGTGGAACTCGTGTCGGGAGTTCCCTGCTCATTTCCCAAGCTCAGCGTTACGACCGTAGGGTTCGCACCGTAAAAGGCTGAATTGCCTGACGTTAGCTGGAAAGCATATATTTCATTAGTAGTGGTATCAGTAACACAGAACGTAGCGCTACCCAGAAGGCTCAAATCAGGTAGTGGTCCAGTGGCAACCAGCGTGATCGTGCTGAAGCCTGGCATCAGCTCACCGGTGGCGCTCGTCGTAAAGCTGACATTGGTGATGGGAGTACCGTTGAAGCTGGCGGAGGATGTGGATACGCCAGTAACTGCAGATGGTGCGGTTATGCTGACCGGTACCGATGCCCATGCCTGCTGGGAGGAAGTGGCCACGGAAAGGTCGGCAGTGCCAGATGAAGGCGGGTTGACCATGCCGTTTACGATCACCTTTACGCTGTTGCCCCCTGGAATCGTAAATGGTACTGTCAGCATCATCCCCCCACTCTCGCCATCTTGGGGACCGGTGGCATTGCTGCCCACTACCTGCGAGTTGGTGGCACCGGCGGTGGTGTCGGCGATCACTATCGCATTGGTGGTGGTTCTGGACGGCCACCAGGCACCCGGGAGCGACAACGATACCGTGCCCTGGTTGGCAACCAGCTCCTCGCCACTGCTGGTACTGAAGCTGACCGTATAGGTGACATCGTGGGCACCTGCTGCGCTGGTGGAAGGCGATGCACTCAGGCCTGACACCGCTGAAAACGGCCCTATACTGTATGGGTTGGTACTGACCTTACCGCCATCGGAAGAGGTTGACACCAGAATGGAGTCTTGCGAACCGGCAGGTGGATTGGTCACGCCTGTAGCTATGACCATCACGTTGTCCCCGCTGTGCAGCGTATTAGGTACCGTCAACGTCACGCTGGACCCTGCGATGTTGCAGGCGACAGGCAGGCCCCCTTCTGCCGGGTTTGTTTTGTCGCTGATGGAGTAGTCACTTCCGGACCCACTCCCACTAGATCCGCACGACGTACCCCACTGCGTACCCTGTGGAGCCTTGAGGGTAATGGTTCCGCTCTCGCCGGCTAGGGCGCCCGAAGGACTCAAGGCGAAGTTGAATGTATATGCCACACCGGTGGCATCCGCACCGTAGGCGGAGAGACTCACCGTCGGGCTGGACACCTGTCCAGGAGTGGTGATCGTGTAGGGCTTTGACTGGACCAATTGTGGATCCGAAGAGGTCTGTACCCCTATAGTATACGAGCTGCCTGGAGCAGCCGGATTGGATACGCCGGTCACCTTGACGTTGACGGTATCGGTCGACCTGATCCCGATCGGTACGGTAATATCAGCCACCCGACCGTTGTCACCAATACCTACCTGCGATGCCGGGCCACTGCCACCTGTCTGCTCATCACTCACGGTGTAGTTGCTCGATAATGCCGGCCACCGGGTGCCCGATGGTCCCACCAGTGCAACAGTACCCGTACCCGCCGCCAGCAGACCTGAAGAACTTACCGCGAAAGTGACAGTGTAAGTGATCTCGGACGCACCTGCCGAGCTGGATGTAAGGGAAACCAATGGAGTGGAGACAGCGCTGGCTGCAGCATATGCTGCTGGCGCGATACCCGCCACACCTAATATGCCGCTCACACATACGATACCACCTGCCACAATCGATAGCGCAACTCTCACCATCCTGCCAGCGAGCTGACCCACCACCCATCGCATTCTCATCGTTTACCTCATTTCTCGATACGTCGCCATCTCCCCGCCGGCAACATCAACAGCCGGCATAATCTGGAGTACTTACTAGACACCATTCCATCTAGGTAAGTGTCCGATAGATAGGTGCAGGGGAATGCCTTTCAGGTACCCCCCTGCACGCTACTACTACGGTGCAAATGCATTACACCCGTTGATGGCTTCTGCTACTTACCAGCAGGAGCGGCCGGCCAAGTGGTACCCCAGCCACTCTGAGGGTTGCCGGGCACGCAACCGCCCGCATTGGCAACCACGGTGTAACCATAGTGGGTTCCAGGTGAAGGCGAACCCCAAGCAGACATGGAGCTGTTGGTCCCCCCCTCGTTGTCCACCAGAAACCAGCAAACTCCTGTAGGTGACCATGTGCCGTACATGGCACTGTTGCCATTGGTACTCACTGCCAGCCAGACCTGGTTCTTAGCTGAATTGGCCGCTCCCTGAGCGACAAACTGCAGCTGCGGTTCCGCAGACTGGAGGTAGCCTGTACTCATAGGAGAACTATCTGTCGCCGCGATGTAACTCACGTTGTTCTCGTAGAACACCTTTCCAGTAGTATCCGCATTGGTCAGGTCCGACTGCGCCCCTTTGTCTTTTGCCGATCCGGTCACCCCGAGAAACGTCGGGATGGCAATCGCCAGCAGTATACCCATTATAAGCAGTACGACCATCAGCTCTATGAGGGTAAAGCCTTCCTCCGCCTCCTGCTCGCCTGCCAGAGATACCGCCCTGGCAGATCTCAATCTTTCCAACATTGATGTCATTATCCTATTTTCCTTTCTATATCAATCCAGCGCCAGCCAATCCGAATTCGTATCGCTTACAGCGCTATTCTCAATTACTCAATGGTACCAGCATAACCTGGAACCACCATCAAGTCCTATATCGACTTCCATTCACCCCAGCTTAATCAATACACAGCAAAAATAATATCTACTTCATGCTCTATTTAAACCAGACGCCAGGGCCTCATGCAGGCACATCGCCGTGCCCGAACGCATTGACACAGTGCTTCCCGCAACCGCCATGTCACCACATGCCCGATCCATCACGCTGTCACCCAGCCGCTGACGACGAACATACGTCCTTCTCGTTGGGATTGTAGTATATGCTCCCAGTAAGCTCTAGGGTGTATGTGGTGCCGGCGGACGGAAGCACTCCGGAAGAGGCAGTCACCCCAGACGTTGCCGGGATAGAAAGGTTGTATGCCGTCACGGTGTACAACCGTGAAAGACTATCGAGCTTTAGGAGAAACGCAGTTAGCTGGCTATAGCTACCCGACAGATCCAAAGTAACGGTCACGGACGGTAGAAATGCCTTTGGCGCAGCCGACCCCGATGTAAACGGGCTGGTGGATATGGTGGGCAGGCTGAAAGAATATCCCGTCACCGTAGACCCTGAAACGCCCGCCACCGTATCCACCTGCGACAGGAACTGCCCCTCGTCGGCAGAGGGCGGTAACTGGGCGATACGCGTGCCCAGCTTGCTGCAGTTGACATTGAAATTTCTGCTCATCAGACGCAGGCTGGCGATGTCGGCCTCGAGAACCCTCTCTCGCGCCACAAGACCTGCCTTTGTCTTGTCAAGCGCCGAAAGATGCGTATCCTCCGGTCCGATCCAGGCGAAATACACAATGATCCCTATTAGAATCACCACACCTCCCGCAATCATTGGGAACTTATACCGTAACATCCAACACTCCACTCCATTTCATATACCTACAATCGGAACAGCCGATCTCTCTCCTACTGTCGAATCCATCCATCGACTCCATACGCCCGCCCATCTCATCCATAGGCCGGATCATTCGATAGGCTCATGGGCGGCAGGATGACGATGGTGGAAGTAAAGGTCTGGATACCATTCGTATTCTTTACGTTGGAATTGGTTACAGCACCAAAAAGTGGTTGTTTCTCCTGATTGAACATACTGCTGACAGCATTAAGCCAGTAGGAGGCTGGCTTGAAGTTGGTGGTAGGCCCTTCCAGTGTCACTGACATTGTCCCTATCCCATCTGCTATGGATGCAGGAGACCCGCTTCCATTTGGGGTGCAGCCCGGTACGCTCGCCACGTTGTTGCTGCATGGGGCACCGCCCGTACCTGTGGCCTGGCTGATTACAAACCCTGGATCCGTAGCATAATTGAGAGCGACGACCACCTTTGCCCAATCGATCGCTCCCTTCGCCTGCTCATGCACCGTACTTGTCACCGACTGTAATTCCCGGGCCGCTATTGCAGGCTTGTTCAGTTTAAGCTTCTCCCTGCTCAACTTGGCCATGGAGGCAGTAACGGAAGTAATCGACCGGTTGACCGTATGCACCTGCCAGTACCGCCAGAACGACACCCCGGCAATGAGCACCACCAATACAATCGCCGCCGCGATCGACATCGATCTCAGCCTTCTCTGGAATGCCTTCTCCAGCACTTCCGGCGGTACAAGGTTGAAGCGCTTCAAACCAGGAAATACATCCGGCTCCACCAAACCGGCTGCAGTCGCAATGACCGCGTCCATCTCCTCCAACTGCTCAGGACTCGGTCTTGCCATCTGGCTCATGTCCAGCCTGGAGAGCGGAGACGCTACAACTACAGGAATGCCTGCCTGCGCCTGCAACTCGGGCAGGAGGCCGTTCAATCTCGCCCCGGCACCCGTTACCAGTATCCTGCTGACCTGAGTCCGGCCAGGAAGTGACGAGTAAAATCGAAGGGAATTACTGATCTCCTCAGCTATAGTTCGAATGGCAGTTTCGACCGGCTTAGCTGCGGCCTTTGCCTGTGGAGATTCATCCATACCGACATGCCTCTTCAACGCCTCAGCATCTGCAAAGGGCATATCCATGCTGCTCGATATCGCCATAGTGGCCGTGTCGCCGCCGGCAACCATCGTCCGGATGAACTGCGCCCGTCCCTGCTCATGAACCACCAGAACAGTCAGCCCAGCTCCAATCGATACTACCGCCTCCAACTGGCCAGGTCCGACCGATGGATCCCCCAAGGCCCTGACGAGAGCGAACGGCACCAGATCAATCCCCACCAAGTCCAGTCCCGCCTCCTCCACCGCCGCCACGACGGATTTCACTACGTCCTTGTGTGCAGCGCCGATCAGCACCCTACGTTTCATAGTGCCGTCGGTTCCAGCAAAATCAGACAGTACCTGGAATCCCATTGCCACCTGTTCAACCGGAAACGGCAATACCTCCTGCGCTTGGAACTGCAGCAACCCTTCGACCTCATCATCAGGTACCCACGGAATCTCGATCTCCCTGGTGATCACCCGCAGGCCTGCCAACCCCACCGTGACGGTTTTACCGCTGAAACCCCCTTGTGCAAAAAGCCTACGGATGGCGCCGGCAACCGCCTGTACATCGTGAACCTCACCACTGACCACGGAACCAGGAGCAATAGCCACCTGCATGAACCGGTAAAGTTGCAAGCTGCCTGCCCCAACCTCCAACTCCACGGCTCTTACGCCGCTCGTTCCAATATCAAGCCCGATTGTTCGCGCCATCTACTTCATTTCCTCTCTCTCAGTATACCGCCACTCATGCACTTAACTTTTTTCGCATGCAGCGCCCCAAATTATATACACCTCTTATACCGGAATGCAACGATAACTCACAACTAAAAAGACAACCTCATGGTCAAGCCAGGTACCGCTCTTTCCCCCGAACGCACCACCACCGTTGCAGGGTACATACGAGCCGGCATCGAGCCAGCATCACGAAGTCGGCACATGCTTCACGTAATCGAACATCGGCAGGTAAAGAGACACCACCATGACACCCACCATAATGCCCATGACCACCGTCAGCATCGGTTCCAGTAGCGACGAAAGTGAGTTTACCGTCTCCTCCACCTCCTGATCATAGAACTCCGCCACCTTCAGCAGCATCGCATCAAGAGACCCGGCCCGCTCTCCTACCTCCACCATCTGCGTGACGAGGTTGGGGATGAGTCCATCATGCCTTGCAAACGGCTCGGCGATGGATCTCCCCTGCCTGACCGCCTCCTTGGCTTCTATGAGCACATCCGCGACCGCCTGGTTGCCCGAGGCCTCTGCCGTCATATCCAGCGACTGAAGCATCGGCACACCGGACGCCAGAAGGGATGCGAAGCTTGACGCGAACCGCGAGATGGCCACTTTGTGCATTAGCGGACCGAATACAGGGAACCTCAGCTTGAAGCCGTCCCACGCTCGCCTACCGCTCAATGTGCGCTTCCAGCGTAAGAAGATCAGGATCGCCACGATAATCACGGCAAGGACCAGAAGCGCCCAGGGTGACAGCAGGATGGACGATATCTTCAGGACTATCCTGGTAGGCAGCGGTAGCTTTGCTCCACCGAGAGACGCAAAGATCTTCTTGAAAATTGGTACTATAAAGGTGATCATGGCGAGGAAGATCACTATCATGACTGTCGCCACCACTGCGGGATAGGTCATGGCAGACCTGACTCTCCGGATAATGGCGGCTTTTTTCTCGAGCAGCGTTGCCAACTGGACAAGAACCATATCCAGCGTACCTCCTGCCTCACCAGCTTGCACCATGGAAACATAAAGATTGTCAAACACCTTCGGATGCCTGGACAGCGCCTGATGCAGCGCAAGGCCCCTGCCCACATCCGTCTGGACTTCCCTGAATATACCTGCCAGCTGGATGTTCTCCACCTGGCTGACCATGACATCAAGTGCCCGTACCAGGCTCAGTCCAGAATCGACCATTGATGCCAGCTGGCGCGTAGCTACGGCCAGTTCCGAAGTCTTGATCCTTGTGAGGCCTGGTATCTGGATATTCCAGTTCCATTTGAAGCCTCTCTTGGCGCGCGGCTTCACGGACACCGGCAGATACCCCATTTCCCGCAGCCTTCGAGCGATCAGGTCAATACTGTCACCCTCCAAGGCACCTTCGACAAGCTGCCCCTGCTGATCTCTTACCTTGTAGTCATATACTAGCGGCACTGCCACCTCACTTCCGCCGGCCCGCGTACCGAATCGGCGATTTGCCCTTCATGCCATACCCCCCATCGGACCCAACCTCTCCACGTTTGCAGAAATCTGTGTATCGATCCGCCCACTCACCAGATCCAGTCATCAAGATGTCGCCAGGTGATTACGCAGGTCCTCTTCGTTCCTGCACCTGTCGAATGCCACTCCCTCCGTTATCCTGCCCTCATGCACCAGCCTGGCAAGCGCCTGATCCATCGTCTCCATACCGTATTGCCCACCACTCTGCATGAGTGAGTATATCTGATGGGTCTTCGACGAACGGATAAGATTCCTCACTGCAGGAGTGCACATCATCACCTCACAGCATGCAGTCCTGCCCTTGCCATCCGCTCTTGTCAATAGCTGCTGGGTGACCACTCCCTCCAGAGCGCTGGCAAGCTGGGCACGTACCTGTGACTGCTGGTTGGTGGGAAACACATCAATAATACGATCCACTGTCTGCGGCGCGTCCTGAGTATGCAGGGTGGCAAAGACGACATGGCCCGTTTCTGCAGCAGTTATAGCCATGGCTATGGTGTCGAGATCACGCATCTCACCTACCAAAATGACATCAGGATCCTCACGCAATACCCGCCTCAGCGCCTCCGAGAAAGAATACGTATCGGACCCGACCTCACGCTGGTTAACCACCGAACGCTTGTGAGAGTGCATAAACTCGATGGGGTCCTCAATCGACACAATATGCAGCGGCTTAGTCTGATTGATAATGTCTATGAGTGTTGCAAGTGTGGTCGATTTGCCTGACCCCGTTGGTCCAGTGACCAGAACCAGCCCACGCCTCAGCTCGGTAAAGCTGCGAACCGCCTCTGGGATGCCCAGGGACTCGAAGGACGGCACCTCGTGAGGTATCGCCCGAAACGCTGCCGAGATCGTGCCCCGCTGCATGTATACATTTACCCTGAAACGACCCACGGCTGCAATGGAGTGCGACGTGTCCAGCTCATGCTCTGTCTCGAAGCGTTCGCGCTGGGATTGAGGAAGTATCCCAAATACCATCTCCCGTATGGCGATGCCATCCAGAACGGGGCAACCTTCTATGGGGATCAAGGCACCATTCAGCCTTATGACTCCAGGCATCCCATCAGTGATGTGCAGGTCAGAGGCACCGACACTTACTGCGTATCGCAAGAGATCGTCCACGTGGAGCAGCACGTGTGGAGCCAGCTTGATGGGCTCCAAGTCCCGCACCTCACCTACCGCCAGTACATCGATATCCTCATCCTGATTCATCGATCCAGCACCACCCCTTGAAACCCCATTCTCACTGACACGGCCTTTCCCATTGGACATCCATTCCTGCCCAACCTTCGTCGTAGAACTCAAGCCAATACCTCCTCTGACTCTATTGCAACAATTATAATAGCTAGATACTCCCGTGCCGTCAAACACTTGGACTGTATGCCACCCCTACCTACTCTACACCTCCCCTTCTGCTCGCGGTAGTATCCGCTTCGATCCTTCCGGGCATCTCCCTCCACCATGATCAGGTTACGCCTGCAGCATCACCTGCGGCGCCCCACGTCGATTGCCACCCGCTACCGTAGCCACCACCTGCCGTGTAGTAGAGTACACAACCTGTAGGGCTGGGAGCTGCCATGGCTGCGTACCAGGTACCAGGTGGGATCTGGCCAAACGAACTGGTGGATGACGAGTGATTACTCCCTATGTACCAGCAACTTCCCGATGCCGACCACGTACCAAACTCGATCGAGTTGCCACTGGAGCCGGAGAAGGGGCCCTCTATGGTGTCGTTGGCTGATTTCACGCTAGCGGTCATACTACAGCACGGAGTCTGGACATAGGTATACGACGGTTCCCGAGTTGACATGTAAGTGGGCGACACGACGCTGTAGCTGCCCTGTCCTGAATATGCCATCTGCGCCATGGACAGCGAAGTCGCCAATTCGGCCTGAGCATTCCTGTCCTTGGCCGAATTGGTCATCCCAAGAAATGTCGGTATGGCAATCGCCATGAGAATGCCCATTATGAGCAGCACGACCATCAGCTCGATCAGCGTAAATCCCGGCTCCGTACTTCGCTCACCCTGATCCATTACACCATCCATGCGCATTTTCCCCTTCAACGACACCAATCACCTATAGCGACTTGTACCACGCCACACATGTTATCACATTACACCCTGCTTCGCCTGAAGGGATTTTGCGTGCCCCTTTCGTACCAGCAGTGCAAGCCCAGCCATCCCCACCAATGCATCCAGCAACCACCAGAGATACCCTGCCCAAGGCTCGCCCGTATGGGTAGCCGGTACACGCAGGACGCCAGGTTGCTGAACCGTACTCTTGGCCGGCTTCACTTGCGAAGTACTGACCAGTGCCATGAGAGCGGACAGTGGCGCAGACGCACCGGGTGTTGCCAGCGTCTCGGCATGGCCATTCAGCCCGGACCCATTTACCGCCTGGACAGTAACTGAGGTGCTGCCTGCAGGCACTGGGACAGACTCCACCGTACCAGCAGGACCGGACGGTTTGACAGTCACCGTGGTCGTACTCGTACCCGGAGGGCTCAGCGTGCTCTTGAGACCATTGAACGTCATGCGGTACCCGTTCACTTCTCCAGTATACCACCTGCTGCCGGGTGCAACAAAGCTCAGTTTGCTAGCGGCTGCCGTCCAGCTCATGGACCGCGCAACCCCTGGTGGCCTAGTGTGGAGCCCGTACAGGCCACTGTTGTACTCGTCATGGTGCCAGTGCCACCACTGGTTGTTCGAGGCCGGGCTTCCCGGAGTGGTCCAAGCGAGCAGGTATCCCTCGCGCGTGCTGTCCACCAGATCGAGTTGCCCGTTGGAGAGAAGATCTCCGGTACTCGGCGAATACACAGTCCAGCCGCCAGTGAATAATGGGAAACCCGGAGCAAGCTTCCCACCGGGCATGAATGCATCTATCGCTTCTGCGTCTCCCCCTTGTACGATAGACATATGCCCACCGGAAGTTACGCCGGCAAACACTGGAGAACTGAGGAAACTCCAACCCTGGGAAACTGCAGGAAATCCGGGAAGCGACTTGCTGTTCAGCAAGGACTTCGCAGGGTACGCGTTCATGTACTCCGCCATTCCCAATCCCTTGTTGGTCTCCGCCAATGCCAGCGCTACATGTGCCAACCCAGTACCGCCCTGTGCATACACCAGCTGTCCACCGAACCTGCCAAAAGCTCCACTGCTCGAAAATGGAACCGGACCTACTACGGACTGTTCTCCAGTCACGGTGATGTTCCCGTCAAGTAGCTGTTGCATCAAGGAAATAAGGCGCTGCGCCGACCCAAAGGTGCCTAGTATGGAACCGTTCCCACCGAGCCGGTACGGGGGGGTGAAGACCGGCCCCGCCGCCACCTGATCGGTACCGCTGGCACCCAGGGGAGCGGCTACCGGAGATGCGCTCCCTTCTGTGAGGAATTGCATGGCCACATCGGTAACCTCGAGTGTTCCAGGAAGTGTGACCGGCCAGCCGGGTACCGGCTTTCCATCAGGCTGGTATGCAAATACCATCCCGTAGGGATGCATCCCGATACCCTGGAGCTGGGCGAATTGGCTGCGTTCCACGATGTCCACTGAGTGGCTGTTCTGGAGGTGGGCAACAGTCGGAGTGGATATCAAGGTCTTGTCGTTCTCCAGGAAGTACCCTGGCTGCAACTTGAAGCCTGCCGGTAGCTTCACCTGCACCGGCCATCCAGGCACATCCGATCCAGCTGGTGTCCATGCATGGATATAACCATCCATGCCGGCCTGCACTATATCCAGCTGGCCATTTCCTTGCAAGTCAGCAAGCACTGGTGCGGCCAAGGCCATTGCAACCGGCTGCCTTACATGTTGCCCGGTAGGCACTGGAACCGGCCAGGGCGGTAGGTTCCTGCCGACCCGTTTGGGCCACCCGGGCTGGAGTTGACCCTGTGCATTGAACACGTATGTATAACCCTCCAGCGTCGTTGCCACAACCGACAGATTTCCATTGTTGTAAAGACTTCCCACCGCTACTGGTGTAAAAATCGGCTGGTACGGCGTACTCATGCCAGGAAACGAGAGCGGCACCCTCACCGGCAGGGTATGTACGGGCCATCCAGGCAGCTCTTTGCCTGTAGCAGGGTCTATAGCGTGGATGTAGCCTCCGGTCGTGCCGAACACCATGTCGAGACGCCCCGTTCCCTGCAGATCGACCAGCGCAGGAGTGCCTTCTATGCTGGACCGGAAATGCATCGGGAAGCCGGCCATCCAGTTCGATGCATGCACCACATTGATGGCACGCCTGGTAACGCCCACCTGCCCGTTCGACGCGGTCACCGTCACCTTGAGTGACACTGCGTACTGCTCGGTGGAATTGAGGAACTTGGTTCTCGCCTGCCGGAATGGAGCGCTCCAGTACGAACGCGGTATCTTGGACAGATCCAGCGCGCCCAATGTCCCGCTGAATGACCCAGAACCTGTTCCGGACCCTATGGTGAACCAGGCGTTGGATGAAGGTTGCGCTCCGATGCCCGCCTGCACCTCCCAGGTGAACTTCTGGCCACTTGCAGCGCTGATCGTACCCGTCACGGGCACGGACTGCTCCACAGTAGGATCCCACATCGAGTACCATGACGGCGAGGAAATACTGGGCACCGGTGGTATCTGGCCTGCCGAGACTGCCGCCATCGCGGCAGGTATATTCGGGATTCCGTATCCATACTGCATGTTCCAGTGCCCCGGAGATCCTGGCCAGCTGAGCTGCGGATTGGTGACTGGGGTTGCAGTCGCCCGGAGCACCTGGATAGCCTGCGGACCGGTAAGCGGCTGGGGTATCAGGTGCTTATCGTAAGCCTCGTTGCCCCACGACAGCAACAGCCCCACCGCTCCACCAATAGTGGCCGTCGACAAAGAAGTGCTCGCCTCATTGGGTGCAGTAAACATATTGTGCGGACCCCACGAGGTCATATCTGATCTGGTCCATGAATTCCCCGTAAGTGCCGGTATGGCCCCGTTGCCTGGTATGACGTGCGGCCAGAACATACCGCCCTGATGATCCGTAGAGTCGAAGTCGTTGGATGCCTCCACCATGACCACGCCTTTTGAGTACAGATAGTCAATTGTCTGGCGCATGAAGTTCGAGTATCCCAAATCAGCCGTCACCGACACTATGACCCTTGCCCCTGCATGATACGCGTACATCCAAGCCTTGGCCAGATTCTCGGTTGCGTCCACCGCCTCGTTGCCAGCCTTTACCGGGAGTATGGAGCAATTCGGGCAGACGCTGAGAATCTGTCCCATCATCTGGTCTGAATGCTGGTACGATGCATTCGCCGTTGCTGGATCATTGGTGTTACGGTAGAAGTTCCATCCAGATATATCATTGGGATAAGGTCCATTGCCATGCCCGTTGGAGAATGCGGCTATGAGATCCTCAGGATCTATATAGCCGTTGTGGTTGACATCGGTGACACGCGGGTCGTGTGCCCACTCGCCTGCCCGTATCACCCCGTCGTGGTCTATGTCATAATTAGCAAAATTGTTGGAGTAGTAGAGATGGCACTTCTCAGTCACTCCATTAATCACCATAGTGGCTGTTGCAAGGGTGGCGCCTGTACACGGTACAGGCAGATTGTGCCAATTCAGATACATATTGTTGGAGAGGCTCTGTGCCCCTGACAGTTGCCAATTTACGCCGCCCTCTACATATGCCACGACCACATTGGGACTTCCAGTGGTATACTTGGTATAAGCTTGCGCAAGGTTCATCCCCAAGGAGCCGTGATCGGACATCGCAGGCACATTGGACTCTGACCCCGGTGCCGCAACATGCTGACAGGACTGCACGCATACCGGTGACGGAGGGTAGACCGATGTCACACCGCTTCCTGCCGTAGTAGACGCCGCCGCACTTGCCTCCGTGGCCGATACAGCAGGTCTTGCCGAACCAGCATGCCCGACCGAGCCAGAGGGTACGGCCGCCGCCGAAGGATGGGCATTCACAGCCACCATGCCGATCATGCCACCCGCAAGGAACAGCACGGGCAACACCATCGTGGCGCCCGACCTGACTGCGCGCCTAGCGCTGGAACAGCTGAACCATCGTTTGATCATCATACGTGTCGTCATCATAGCCTCCTCGAGGACATGGCCTGCAGTGACGGAGCCCTCCTCCTATAACCTGCCCATATAAGCAACATCCCTGCTGCGGCAATGAGGCCATCGAGCAGCCACCAGTCCCAGCCTGACCACGGCTCACCGGTGTGCACGGCAGGAG
>JAKBVZ010000025.1 GCA_021841005.1 Actinomycetes bacterium
GATGGGAGCGCCTGTGCATTCGGAGATCTACGAAGAGAACCGCTCTGAGCCATCCACTCTGGCCGGCATAATAGACTCCCTTGCCGCCGTGAACACCATTTCAGCGCCTCTGTCCATCGCCATGGACCTTGGTCTTAGACCCGTATATCACCAGAAGACAGAGAGAACGGCTGCACATCTGTTCATCTCAGTTCTTGCATACCATATCATGGCTGCAATCGAATATGACCTGCGAGCGAATGGAGATACGAGACGCTTCTCCACCATCAAGGAGATACTCTCCACCCATATACGCTCCACCATTATCTTTACAGATGATAAGGACCAGATCCATCACTTGCGGGTTTCCTCCACTCCTGAAGCGTGCCACAAGGAGATCTACGACACCTTGAAGGTGAAGTGAAGGACACCACCAAGAGAAATCACCGAATAGTTGCAAGGTTGAAGGGAGCCAAATTAAGACCCTACAAGACCGCTACCAGAGGCGTTGCGGTCATCAGCGCGATAAGTTGGGGTAACAAGCAATCGGAACCTATCTCCCTGGCCTGCCCCTCCAGAATACCCAGGTATTCATTTTCATGCTCTCGCAGCTCACCCCCAGGTCAGAGCAGGGGAAGCAGCGACCAGGATTGCCAGTCGGGCCAGTAGGTTCTCTTCCTCAACGAACAACGTGGGCTCCGATTTTTGTGCCCGGCTGGAGCTTCCCGGCATATCGCCCCTATCACGGTTGGTGACAAGAGCGGCGATAGCATCTGCTACGGCATTTGGCGCGATACCCGCCAGATCCACGCCGAAATTGCCAGCCACCTCGGTCGACTTTTCGACTAGCCACCACCAGGCCGCGAGTGCTCGCACGGCTATCGCCAAACTGTGACGGATCCGTAGCTCCCACAGCAGCGAGGCAACAGAGCCAAGGGGGTCAGGGGAGGCGACGGGGTCAAGGGGCATTATTGGTGATGGCGCCTTGGTGCTCAGCCGAGCCCGGAGCGGTGATGGGAGGTCGAGCAGCTCCTGCGGGTCATTGGCGAAGTCCGGTGTCGGAAGGACCTCGCCCACGACGGGTTCTCCGCCCTCCATGCGCCAGAGAAGTGCATAGTTGTACGAAGAACATTCCGACAGGATAGTCCCTCCAGTGAGATGGACCAGGTCGGACCAACAAGAATAAGTGAATGACGAAATGCTCCGAGGCGCCTCACCGGGTGGCATCCCGATGGCGTACGCAGAACCGGAAGAACCGTACAGACGGAAGAGCGCAGAGAAAGGCGAGTGGTCGGCAGTCCCATGTGCCCTCCACCTCCCGCTCCCCCGGACCGCGTTCCACAACGCCGTCGCGAGCTTGTCACCTGTCCTGGATATGCCTGAGTTCCTGGAAGAACGAGGAGTGGTGCGGCGAGTCGGAGCTGGTCTCCGCGGCGCTGCAACGATTCCTCTTCCGGCTGAACGGGAAGAAGCCGGAGTTACCGTCTTACGCACCAGCGTCGGTTCTGCTGTGCCAGGTTGTGACTCGACATTGGCGGAGCTGGTAGAGTTGGCGGAGGTGGATGGGATCACTGATGCCGCTGGCTTGGATGCCGTCGGCTTGGCAGAGGTGGAAGCTGTCACGGGTCCGTCTCTATGACCGAGGCACTCACGGCAGCCGAGGCGCTCTTTGCCTGCGACAAGCACAGTTCGGACACCACATGCTGGACAGATTGGAGCAAGAAAGGCATTGAGCTGCAGTAGCCAGGTCAGCGTGAGCGGAAAACGGCGCGCTCCCCGGCAGGCCTCTGCGGATACCGTCAGCGCAGGCAATCCAATAAGATGGAGCCGGAATGGGTGTATCTCATAAGTCGCCTCGTGTTGCTCTTCGAGTTCGATTCGTCGGCGAGCGGCCTCGGCCTTTGTCGCCTCGGCACGGGCGTACAGGAGCTTCTGACGTTCTGGTTCTACTCGCTCAATACGACGCTCAATAGACTCGAGTGCGGCACGATAGTAGGTATCTGCTCTGGCGAGCTCGTCGGCGAGGAGATTGCTTGCCTCTGCTGCCAAAGTCCCGCGCCGAGTCTCGGCACGACTAATAAGAAGAGAATGCGCCGCCGCTACTGCACGTGGAAAGTCTGGCGTGAACAAGGAACGATCCGTTGGAGCTCCAGCCTGAAGGGCGCGAGTCGACAGGACGCGTTCGACAGCTGGCGGAATAGCCATTCCGCTACGGGCATCGACGAATACCTCCTCACGTTCTTGGAAGCGGTGCTCGAGCGAAACAGCATAGCGAAGAAGCGCACCGACCCGGAGTACGGGGAGGTAGCCAGTTATTGGTTGGCCAACTATGTCAAGGCGTCCGTGATCAACCACGACCTGGTCTCGAAGACGGGTCGTGAGGGTCGACAGGGAGATGGGTGGACCGGGCATCAGGGGTAAATAGGAGTATCCGACGTCGCCATTGGCAAGAACAGTCGAAGCAGCCTGCTCAAGGGTGGGATGACCGGGTAGCAGCAGCAGAGCGCCTTCTTCGCGAGCCACTTCGGGATTGGACGTGACAGCGACCTCCTCGGAAAGCCCGAAGCGTTCCTGTAGCGCTTGCGTCAGAAGTACTACAACACGCTCCCCGTCGTCCTCGGTAAGAGCGCCCTCTGACTCCATGTAGCGCAGCCAGAAGCCAAGCGCCGGATCGGATCGGCTGCCAAGCTGGTCCGGCGAACTCATTCAATTTCCTCACTCGTCGCCACGAGGGTGTCGGTGCGAGCCCGACTGTTGAGATAATCTGTCCGGGCCCGAGTGAGTTCCTCCCCGAGCTTGGCCAAGCGGGCGTCGAGTTCCTCGCTATCAACGCTATCGACATGTGCCGAGAAGACGGAGGTCTCGAAGTCGAACTCGTCGGAGACCCTTCCCAGTACCATATCGAGCTCTCCCACTACCAGCTCGAACAGGTTGAGTTTCGCTTCGAGTACCGAAAGTATCCGGTCCTCGATTGTCCCAGTAGCGACGAGATTGGTGACGAACACATTATGGTCCTGACCGATTCGGTGGATGCGACCAAGTCGCTGCTCGATCTGCATCGGGTTCCAGGGCAGATCGAAGTTGACCATGACGTGGCAGAACTGGAGGTTCCGTCCCTCCCCCGCGGCTTCAGTCGTGAGCAGCACAGGGATGTCGCCACGGAAAGCCGCTATAGCGGCCTCCTTCTCCCGGCGCGACAATCTGCCGTGATAGGCGACCGCACTCAATTCCCTTGCAGCGCAAAGTTCCACAAGATCGGCGAGGGTCTCCTGGAAGGCTGTGAACACGATCACTTTATTCCCCTCGCTCAGGTAGCGCCGAAGACATTCCATCAGGGCGTTTGCCTTTGACGGTGCGGGAAGTGCGCCGGCGACGGCCGCGAGATCGTGCCAGCCTACCTTATCGAGAGTCGGCGCGAGTGCCCGTGGGCTCGACCCTGCGAGACGTTGAACGGCTCGGAGCGCAAGAAGACGCGACGGGGTGGCCTCACGTCCCTCAATACGTACTCGCTCCGATACCGCCTCGTACAACGTCTTTTCGTCCCGGCTCGGTGACACTCGGAGCGTCTCTGCCAGGCGTCGCGGAAGCATCAGGGCGACCTCGCTGCGACGGTGGCGAACCATCACCTTACGGAGTTCCCTCCGGAGTCCGGCAAGGTCTCGGGGTAGCTCCCCTCCGGAGGTCTGAGACCCCGGAGTCCGGGACCCACCGTGACGTGTCCGGAACTCCTTCGCGCTGCCGAGATGCCCTGGCTTGACCAGGCTTGCCAGCTGGAAGATGTCATCGAGCCGATTCTCCACGGGAGTCGCAGTGAGGAGGAGAAGTGAACGGGTAGGGAGCGAGCGTACGAGGCGCGCAGACGCGCTCCGAGGTTGCTTGACACGATGAGCCTCGTCTACGATAACCAGATCCCAGCGAACTGACGCCAAGAGATCACGTAACGATGGGCGGCGGGCAGTTGGCAGGGAAACGAGCATGACCGGCCACTCATCTGCTTCGTCAGGCAGCGGGTCTCCGCTTCGGAGCACCATCGATGGAAGGGCAAACTTCCGGTCGAGTTCCTCCTGCCACTGTTCGACCAGACCAGCGGGAACAACAATAATAGAGCGGGAGGCCATGCCGCGCAGACGCAACTCGGAAAGGATGATCGCGGCTTCGATAGTCTTGCCGAGCCCCACCTCGTCCGCCAGGATGGCGCGCCCGTGCATTTGACGAAGTACGTTCTCGGCAGCTCGGAGCTGGTACTCGAACGGTTCGAATCGCAGCCTCGGCAGGCACATCAGCGTATCGAACCCGGGTCGGCTCCAGACCGCCACGGCCTCCTCGACAAGCGACGAGACCAGCGTATCCACAGCGAGTCCCGAATTCAATCGCTCGAGCATCGCTCCATACGGTGTGAGGTCTGCCAGTGGCACCTGGATATGCATCAGTCGGGAAGGGGGGATTTGAACCCCCGGCCTCAGCGTCCCAAACGCTGCGCGCTGCCAAACTGCGCCACTTCCCGCAAGTGTCACCGCACCGCATGGATACTATGACACATTTCACAATAACACTCTGAGCCATCCAGAACACTCTGAGCCATCCAGCGCGGCCCGGATACCACAAATGCGTTCCTTCATCGTCAGTATAACTCACACTGACCCGCAGTAGTGAGTAGAATCGCAGCCCGGACCCCCCATGCACTCGGCACTCCACTCGCTCACAGGGAATGCGCGTACCCGAAGGCATGCCCTAGCATATAATCTCCTGGTATCTCTGTGTCTTACATAGTACCAGGTCACAGCGATATGTCGAACATACGTCCTGGTAAAAAAGTTGCTTGAACGAACTTACAACCAGCAGGTCAGAGGTTCGAGTCCTCTAGCGCCCACAGAATAAGTGCTGGTCAAAGACAAACTATCTCATTCTCCTAAGTGTATTGCCCTTCTTTCGTACCTGTGGGTGCCGTCATTGCGGCCTCATGTGTCTGTGATCAGGGCGATAAAGCCTCCGTACCTGGGACAACCAATCTTCAACCAATTTAAAAATGATACACCCCGGTACTAGTATAGATACCCGTGAGTACAGAGACGTATTATGACTTACTCGGCGTCACGCCTGATGCCGACACGGACCAGATAAGGGCCGCATTTCGCCAACTCAGCATGAAGATACACCCCGACAGCGGTGGGACCGATGCCCTCTTCCGGACAGTGAAGGAAGCATACGATACGCTCTCCGACCCAGTGCGCAGGCAACAGTATGACGACTTGCTGTCGAGCCCAGCGGGGATGTATGGGAACGACGAGCAAGAATACAATGCTCCCGGGTGGGTAAGGGTGGACGACACGCCTAGCGGAAACGAGACGTCGGAACCGGGACACAATGGCAACCATGCGGATTCCCCTCCACCCCATGGGGATACTTGGTACACGCCCCCACCTTCAGGCCAACCCCCAGGTCACAACGGTTTTGCCTACGATTACACACCAAGCGGATACCCCAGATACCAACGAAGCATCCGCACCAAGGTCATCGTGATTTCACTCGCGTTGGTATATGTCATGCTACTGAGTAATTCCCAGCCGGTTTTATTTGCTCTCTTAATATTCTTTTTGCTGCCAATAGTTGGATTAATAGTTATATTTAGAAAATGGAGGAGAAAATGGATAGGAAGATGATGCCGCCGGGTGGATGTGCCCTACAAACCTTTGCCCTCAACCGCTGGAGGAACGTCGGCGCTCTACGCACTTTGGATACCTACGCATGTCCAGCCACGATATGGAGAGATCGGTGATGGGCACTCTGGAAACAGCGCCTGCCGGCCAGCCAGCCAAACGCCAAGGCGGAACCCTTGCCGGTATCGACAACAAAAAGATAGAATATATAACGGCTGACAAGATCGGTTTTGAGCTGGTTCCCGATGAGGTGGTGAAAGCGCTGAAGTTCCGCCAATGCCTTCTTGGCGATGAAATTGCCGCAGCTGCTGACCATATCGTTACAAAGCGCCGGACGGACGGTTCTCACTACCAGTTCACAAATGCTTGGTGGGCAAGTACCAGATGTTGCACAATCATAGATGTCACGCGGGAACTTGCGGCGACGGGAGATGGACGGTTCAGGCCTAATGGTCCGTGGTCAGCTACGGGAACTATCCATCTACTGTCCGGTAATCTGCAACCGGTTCGCTCTATATGGCAGCGCCCACCATCGCAGGTCGCTGTAAGTAACGCGAGAAAGAGAACTGGCAACCAATATACGGATGAAGCTCTCGACCTGCTTCCACCGGATGTAGCACTGCCCGTAAGAGGCGGAAGGTCTGACGCATGGCAGATATCTCGCAAGGGATTCGTCCAAGAAACGATCGTAGCCATGAAAATGGTTGGCAATAGAGTAAGGATCCTTCGGGCAGTCAGGGAAGCGACCTCGAAAAAGAAGCTTGACAGTGCTAGCTGGACATTGGATACGCTTGATGCCCCCATAGCCAGCTCAAGGCCGGTATCGACTGGAAAAGGTACCGGCGCGCAACCCATTCAAAAATGATACACCCCGGTACTAGTATAGATACCCGTGAGTACAGAGACGTATTATGACTTGCTCGGCGTCACGCCTGATGCCGACACGGACCAGATAAGGGCCGCATTTCGCCAACTCAGCATGAAGATACACCCCGACAGCGGTGGGACCGATGCCCTCTTCCGGACAGTGAAGGAAGCATACGATACGCTCTCCGACCCAGTGCGCAGGCAACAGTATGACGACTTGCTGTCGAGCCCAGCGGGGATGTATGGGAACGACGAGCAAGAATACAATGCTCCCGGGTGGGTAAGGGTGGACGACACGCCTAGCGGAAACGAGACGTCGGAACCGGGACACAATGGCAACCATGCGGATTCCCCTCCATCCCACACGGAACACGATGGAGCTTACAGGTTCAATTTCACTGGGAATAATGACAACCAGGCGGATTCCCCTCCATCCCATGGGGATACTTGGTACACGCCCCCACCTTCAGGCCAACCCCCAGGTCACAACGGTTTTGCCTCCGGTTACTTCGCTCCTACGCATGCAGACAGCGAAACTTTGGCTCACCTTGTATTATTCGATAAAGATCCCTTCGTACGCTATGAGGTTGCTGTAAACCCCCGTACTCCCACCCAGTCTCTTAGCTATCTTTCAGTAGATAAAAACCCCTTTATACGTTATGCAGCCGCCACCAACCCGCATACTCCTATCGAGTCACTTAACCTCCTTGCAATGGATAGCCAGCCTTTTGTACGTTATGCAGCCGCCACCAACCCGCATACCAGTTATGAATATCTCAGAACGTTGCTCTCCGACAAGATACCCGCCATCCGCATGGCCGCTGACCATACCTTGAGCTTGCATAACTAATCGGGCAACAGCGCAACAACATGGAAGTGGGGGCAATATAGTACACGCTCATATGCATCCTGACTCCTCCTAGTATCTCCACGGCGTGATAACCGGCAATCAGCTATCGCGCAAATCAGGGAAGTCGGTCTCCCACCATTCATTGCCAACCTTGCCCAGCGGTGTTTCCTGCGGATGAACGGTATTCTCCCGCGTGCGCAGTTCCACACGACGAATTTTTCCGGAGATGGTCTTGGGCAATTCATAGAACTCCATCCTTCGTATCCTCTTGTATGGGGCCACGGTAGATGCCACATGCTTGAAAATTGCATGAGCGGTTTCTTCGCCAGGTTCCCATCCGGCTGCCAAGGCAATATAGGCCTTGGGAACCGACAGGCGTACGGGGTCAGGCGATGGAACGACCGCAGCTTCCGCGACGGCCTCGTGCTCCACTAGGATGCTCTCTAGCTCGAAAGGCGAGATCCTGTAATCCGATGCCTTGAACACATCGTCAGCCCGGCCCACATAGGTCAGGTAGCCTTCCTCATCTTTCTGCGCAACATCACCGGTGTGGTAGTAACCATCTCTCATGACATGCTCGGTAAGTGCAGGATCATCAAGGTAGCCGTCCATCAAGCCTAGAGGCGGCCTGTCCAGAGCAATGCATATCTCACCCTCGGTACTTGCCTCATCTGTCTGCGGATCGATCAGCTCTATCCGGTAACCTGGCATTGGCCTTCCCATGGAACCTGGCTTTACCACCTGCCCAGGAGAATTGGCCACCTGCAAAGTGGTTTCAGTCTGACCGTACCCATCCCTTATGGTCAGCCCCCAATGTCTTTTTACCTGCTCGATCACTTCAGGATTGAGAGGCTCACCTGCACTCAATGCTTCACGTAGCGATACTTTTACCTGGCTAAGATCAGACTGTATTATCATGCGCCATACTGTGGGCGGCGCGCAGAAGGTGGTAACGGCATAGTCAGCGAGCACCTCGAGCAGGGCGGGTGCCGAAAAACGCTCATAGTTGAATACGAGAGAAGTGGCCTCAGCATTAAATGGAGCAAAGATGTTGCTCCAGGCGTGCTTGGCCCAGCCAGGGGAGGAAAGATTGAGGTGGGTGTCACCAGGCTGCAAGCCGATCCAGTACATAGTCGTAAAATGCCCTACTGGATAGCTGGCGTGGTTATGCTCCACCAGCTTTGGCAGGGCTGTGGTGCCTGAGGTGAAGTACAGGAGGAGAGGATCGGTAGCTTTGGTAGGGCCGTCCGGCGAGAATGTGCTGTCAAGGCCGGTCGATTCGTCATACGATCTCCATCGTGCCGGGGTGGGATCGCCAGGAGGACTTACCGCCACCCTGATCACGTCATCTGCCATCCCGCCGGGAATCGCCTCAAATTTTGCCGCCTGGCTCGATGCAGCCACTATGCATCTGACCTGTCCCCGGGAAAGCCGATCTTTCAGGTCTACGGGCGCCAGCAAGGTAGTAGCAGGAATGATGACTGCGCCTACTTTCATGGCAGCCAGGAACGTCTCCCACAGTGCGACCTGATTTCCAAGTACAACGAGAACCCTGTCTCCTCGCCGGACCCCTAGTTCCCTCAGAAAATTAGCCACCTGATTGGATCGAGCGGTCATCTCGGCGTAGGTGATCGCATAACTGCTCCCGTCCTCCTCTACAAGCCGAAGCGCCACTCGTTCTCCGATGCTATCACTTCGTGAATCGAAGTAATCAAGCGCCCAGTTGAACTCTTCCATCACCGGCCATCGAAATTGCTCGTAAGCAGCTTGGTAGTCGCTTCGAAGCTCGATCAGTTGCTGTCGTGCTGCCAGGAAAGACGATAGGTCACCCATGGACAAAATGATACCATACGCCTCCCAAGTACACCTGTAATCATTCTGCAACCCATGGAGCCATAGCTAGAGGCTTCTCGCATTTGCCGCCCGAGCACTCCTGCAACCGCACCTCTAAGAAAGGATACTCCTCCCGCCACTCGGGCCAGAGGAATTGCTGATTGATGGTACGTGTCCCGTCGCCATATCATGTGCCGCAGCAATGACCTTCTGCTCCACCGCTGTTGCCAGCTGGTCAAAGAAAGGGACCTGCACGTCAGGTGTTTGAGTCATCACGGCTGCTTCGAACCTCCCCATCGCTATAAAAGCTATCTGGGTATAAACCGGCACTACGGTGGCAACTCCATTTGCTTGAATGCTTAAATATATAGGTACCACCAGTTCGATACCGTGAATGCCGGCCTCCGGTGGTATGGGTGGAGCGTAGGCAGGGTAGGGAGCGGTAATAGCGCTTGAATGTGAGCCTGCAGACTCTTGAGCTCCTTTCAGAAATGCCTGTTGAAAACATGCAGGAGCTCCTCGCTTCTCAATAATTGATAGATCGGACCGTACATCAGCGTCGGTGGGAGCTATCTCCACGGACGAAGATGCGACTACCATGCCGTTGCCAGTGGGTCCCGCGGTAAAATTCGGAGAGCTGGTAGATATGTAGCCGGGCGGAGGTCCAGACGAACTACCGCCAAAAGCATTATTCAAGCGCTGGATCGAAACACCCAGGCAAGCAGCCAGCTGGCTACTTATCTGTTTTGATTGCGCCTGGCTTGGCCCTCCTGCACTACTGTTGCACGCACTGGCACACACTCTCCAAGTCGATGGAAAATCTCCGAGAACCAGGTTGGCGCTCTGAGCTATCTTCTGTAGCTGAGCATTTGAAAGATGTACACCAGACATTGCAGTCGTCGAGGGCGTATGCGTGGAAGGCCTACTCGTGTTGGGAACGCTTCCGGCCGGTGAGCCTTTGCCGGATCCATTAGATCTGGGCGTGCTGGATATCGACTTCGTGCCGGCCCTGGACAGGTACCACCCTCCGATCCCGCCGCCACCAACCACCAGTAACGCCGCAACGATAATGATGAATGCCTTGCTGGGCATCCTGCTACCCGACCATGAACGCTCCTTGCCTATCTTCAACGGCACGGTGGTACTTGCTACCGGCCCCATGGTCGCTGGTATGCCCCCCGGAGTACCCGGCGTACCTCCAGCCGATAAGCCCACAAAGACAGTTGCAGCGATCGACGATCCAGGCATCTCTCCTAGTGGTGGCTGTACTGGTGGTACTACAGGTGGTGGTGGTTGTGCTGCAACTGGTTGTGCCATAAGAGGTGGAGGTGGAGGTGGAGGTGGAGGTGGAGGTGGAGGTGGAGGTGGAGGTGGAGGTGGAGGTGGAGGTGGAGGTGGAGGTGGAGGTGGAGGTGGAGGTGGAGGTGGAGGTGGAGGTGGAGCCCCCTGAAGAGAAACCGGAGAACCACCGGGCAGGACGGCTCCAGGTTGAGAACCACCGGGCAAGGCGACCTCAGGCAGGACGGCTCCAGGTTGGGCTGTACTATGTATCCTGAACATCTCGATCTGCCTGCCAATTGATTCAACATCGTCAGGTGAAACAGATCCAGCAGGAACAAGAAACCTAGTCGATCCAGAACCTGCAAGCACATCGAGCACCCAAGCCGTACTGCCGTTTGCCATTGTCATCTGGGTTCCCCACAGGACAGCCGTCACATTATTCCACAAAATGGTACGTTCGCCCTCCTGGTGGCTGGTAACTGTAATCCCCCCCGGATCCACGGCAAGCGAAAGACCTTCTATAGTTACTGGACCGCTTGCAGCCTGAGTCACAAGGACTACACCATCGAAATGCAACGCACCACCAGTATCACCTCCGTACAGTACCACGAGACAAATCTAACACATGTACTATGCCTATGCTGGAAATAGGTCAACTTATTCGAGCATCCGGTAGGAACGGGGGTAGGCTGGTCGCATGAACAGTCTTTCTGGAGATGTGCTCGATAGTACCAAGATCTCGTCGTGGATGGAACATAACGTGGAAGGAACCACGGCTCCATACTCCTTCTCGCTCATAGCAGGAGGCAGATCGAACCTCACCTTCAGGATTACCGATGCACGCGGGAATGCGTATGCCCTGAGAAGGCCTCCGGGCAGCCATATACTACCGACCGCTCACGACATGGCCCGAGAGTACCGGGTCATCTCGGCATTGGCATCCACCCTCGTGCCGGTGGCTCATCCGCTTGCGCTCTGCGAGGACGTAACGATTACGGGTAGCCCATTTTACGTAATGAGCTACGTCGATGGGACCATCATCCGTGAAGCGGCTGACTGCGACGGCACGCTCGGACCCACCGATCGCACCCTGGCGAGCCAATCAATGGTGGATACCCTCGTCACCCTCCACTCGCTTGATGTGGATGTCATTGGCCTTGGAGACCTCGGGCCCAGGGAGTCCTATATAGAGCGGCAACTAAAACGCTGGATGGGGCAGTATGCAGCCTCAATGGATACCCTGGGCAAGCCGGCCGGCCCGGCGGATCCGGTGATACGCGCATATGACCGCCTACACGCATCGGTCCCCACCGCACAACGCACCAGCCTGGTACATGGTGACTACAGATTGGATAATATCGTTCTAGATGATAATGCCTCCGTGAAGGCGGTACTCGACTGGGAAATATGCGCACTCGGTGATCCGCTTGCAGACGCCGGACTATTGCTGGTCTACTGGGCCGAGAAAACCGACGAGTCACCTCTCGTAGAGTCTCCAGCCACGGCTCTTGAAGGATTTTACTCTCGGGATGAGCTTATAGCGCGCTACGCCCAGAGGTCAGGACTGGATGCCGGCAACATCGAATATTACATGGCTTTCGGATACTGGAAGCTGGCTTGCATACTCGCGGGTGTCTATGCCCGGTACGTATCTGGAGCAGCGGGTGGTGACCGGACAAGTGTAGACAGGTACGCCACCATCGTAGAGTGGCTGGCACAGCAGGCATTGCGCATCACCTGAGTTGCCCAAGCTCTAAGATTGTGAACATGAGACACATTCCAGGCCTCTGGGAGGCACCTTGGCGTATTACGAGATAAAAGAACATAGCTTTCTCGACAGTCCCGTACTGGTAGTCGCCACGGAAGGTTGGATAGACGCAGGATATGCAGCTGCCACTGCTGTCAGTACCATTATTGGACACGACGGCGGCGACACAGGCGGCAAGCTGCTTGCAGTTTTTGACGACGAGACATTTCTAGATCGCCGTGCCAGGCGCCCGACCTTACATATCACCGATGGGGTCAGTGAACCTCCCCGGTGGCCTAGTATTCGCATGGTGTCCAGTAAGGATATGGAGGGCCACGACATTTGCTGGTTACTCGGTCCGGAACCTGACTTTCGCTGGAAATCCTTCGTGGACTCGGTACTTTCCATATGCAACGAGCTAGGCGTGAAGATGGCAGTTGGCCTTGGGGCATTCCCAGCTCCCGTACCTCACACCCGACCCGTCCGCCTGGCTGCAACTGCGAGTAGCCGCTATGCCGACATGGCAAAGAAGATAGGCGTAGTGCGCGGGACCGTTGAAGTGCCCAGTGGGATCTGGGGACCTCTGGAACATGCACTGCCTGACATTGGCATTCCTGCTGTAGGCTTATGGGCACGCGTACCCCATTACGTCGCAACAATGCCCTACCCCCCAGCCAGCCTGTCCCTGCTCAATGGTCTGTGTGACCTGACGGGCCTGTCCCTTCCGAGTGGAGATCTGATGGCTGCAGCCGACAGCTCATTGAGCCGGATCAACGAGATAATGGGACGTTCCGACGAGCATTCCAAGATGGTCAAAGAGCTCGAAGAAGGCATCGACAACTCCGAAGGCAACCCTCTTGATATAAGCCAGATGCCCACAGGTGACGAGATAGCTACGGAACTGGAGCGATACCTCCACATGGGCCATCTGCTGGATGCCGGTGATGCTGGAGGAGGTACCCAAAATGATGATGCGCTGAGAGCACGTAGCCCTGTGCAATTAGAGAGGCATGCTCCGGAAGGACCTCTTCCCATGCCATCCGCCGATGCATCACGCCAGAAGAGGCAACCGGGTCGAACTGGAAGGGTGACCGGAGGAAAGGTGGGTCCGGAATCACGGGATACAAAGAGGAAAGGCGGTGCCGATAAGGTGGACGAAGTTGACGAAGCACAAGGAGACAGTACGGGAAGTACCGTGGATGACACTGATGCCACTGAGGAAGGAATCGATATGGCTGGCAACGCTCCTGACATGACAGACTGGGAAGACGGCTTGGAGGAGGAGGAAGTCGAGGACTATATCTCCGGCCTAGGTTCCATCCTTCTCGAGGATGGCACGTTCAGCTGGGAGGAGGAAGACGACGATTGGGACGACGAGGATGATTTGGAGGAAGACGACGATTGGGACGACGAGGATGATTTGGAGGAAGACGACGATTGGGACGACGAGGATGAGGACGATTAAAGCAACAATCGGACCGAGTGGGCCGGCTCTTGCCGCCCTTGGTTGGACAGCCAATCGTTCAATCAACTGGACAGTCAACCGTTCAGTGCAACCTCTCGGTATACACTGAACATGTACTAAGCGTGGATATACCGGACATCATCAATGCCCGCCGCATGGTACGGAGTTTTTCCGGTCGGCCGCTCCCTGCAGGGATGACCACCAAACTCGTATCCTATGCCCGTGCCGCTCCAAGCGCGGGCAACACCTCTGGATGGAGAGCGATCATTCTTGAAGACCAGGATTCCATCTCGTCGTTCTGGCAAGCGGTCACCGATGCCGAGTGGAGAGCGAAGTCAAAAAGATGGAATGGATTGTCCAGGGCACCCGCAGCCGTCGTGTTGCTCACCAATCCAAAGTGTTATACCGACCGTTACAGCCTGCCCGACAAAATCAGTGCGGGCCTTGGCAACCCTCCTGACGGAGGCAGCGAGCAAGCATGGCCGATCCCCTACTGGTACGTGGACGCCGGATTCGCCGCCATGCTGATCATGCTAGGTGCAACCGATGCCGGCCTCGGGTCGCTCTTTCTCGGCAACTTCCGTGGCGAACCTGAACTGAAACGACTGCTTGGCATCCCTGAACCATGGCGTCATGTTGGCACGGTGCTGATAGGCTATCCCGACGGCAACGATTACCCATCCCCCTCCGTAAGGAACCACCCTGGCCCCAACGATCGCATCTATTACGGTCGTTGGGGCGTGACCGAACTATAAGAGACAAAAGGAGCACTCGCCTTGTAGCATTTCTGTGTGTTACAATCTATTCCATGATCTTTCATGTAGACATGCCAGTAAAACGCCCGTCATCGTACGGACGGACGTTCTCGTCAGAACGACATGAACCGTACGAACAATACAGCAGGGTACGCATATTGCCGTGGAACGACTCCGCAAACAGCTCTGGTGGTTTCGACCCGCGCTCACTGTATGTCGAGACTTTCTGGCTGGGCACGCTCGGTCCTACGTCCACGTGGCTGATGCGACTCGTCGCTTACAGCCTTGACTCATCTCCCGAGGGCATCACGCTGGATGCAGAAGAGATAGCCCGACGCATAGGGGTTGGAACCAGAACTGGACGCAACAGCGCACTCAGCAAGACCCTGAGACGATGCGCCCGCTTCGATATCGCCCGACTACCTTGCCTATCGCCACCGGCAGCACCGGCACCGACACCACCGGCAGCACCACCGGCATACACGGGCTCACCGCTCGCAGGCAACGGCATGCTCGTCGTGGAAATACGCCGCAGGATGCCGGCGCTTCCAAGCAAATATGTGCGCCAGCTGCCCGGTTACCTGCAACAATTGCATGCAAGTTTTCTGGCCGGAGAAACGTCCCAGCCCAATTTGCCGCTCACTCCAACCGGTACTGATTAGTGGCACGTGCTGGTTGGTAACCGGTACTTATTGGTGACGCTGGCAGCGTGCAAGCCCATGGCTTTACCAGGGGCCCTGGCAGAGCATACTCGGCTCAGGCGGACCCAACACCAAGCACTGCATGAGCGGCGGCCAGACGGGCCACCGGCACCCTGAACGGAGAGCAGCTTACATAGTCGACTCCCGCTGCAGCAAACACGGCTATGGACTCCGGATCACCTCCATGCTCGCCGCAGACACCTATGCTCAGATCAGCCCTCGCCTGCCTGCCGCGCTCGACAGCAATCCGTACCAATTCACCTACACCGTCTGCATCCACCACCTCAAAGGGGTTGTGTGCCAACAGTCCGAGTTCCAGGTACCGAGACATCATCCGGCCCTCCACGTCGTCCCTGCTGAAGCCAAAGGTCATCTGGGTAAGATCATTGGTGCCAAACGAGAAGAACTCCGCCTCCAAGGCAATCTCACCCGCCCGCAACGCCGCCCGGGGTGTCTCTATCATGGTGCCGATCTTCACATCCAGCACCGCCTTCTCCGCCTCGCTCGCCCCGGAGAGCACTTCAGCAATGGCCGCCTCCACCCATCCACGGGCAAGATGCATCTCAGCGCGCGCGACAGTGAGGGGAATCATCACCTCCACTACGGGAGTGCCTCCATCACGGATCCGTACGAGCGCCGCCTCCATGAGTGCCTTGACCTGCATGGAGTACAGGCCGGGCTTGATAACTCCCAGCCGCACGCCTCTGGTGCCGAGCATGGGATTGGCTTCCTGCCAGGCCCTGGCCGCCTGGTAGAGCTTTTCCTCTTCAGCGGTCAATCCACTGGTCGCCCTCTTCACAAGCAGGTCCTCCGTATGGGGAAGGAACTCATGAAGGGGAGGGTCAAGCAATCTGACCACTACAGGCAAGCCATCCATCTCTCTCAGTATCTCTACGAAATCCGCCCTTTGAGCCACCCGAAGTTCTTCGAGGGCATCGTTCTCTTCTGTGTCGCTACTTGCCAGGATCATCCGCCTTACTATCGGCAAGCGATCCTCCACCAGGAACATGTGCTCCGTGCGGCAAAGCCCTATGCCTTCCGCTCCATACTTCCTCGCGTTGGCCGCGTCAGGACCGTTGTCCGCATTCGCCCTCACACCCAGTTTCCCGGCCCGGATCACATCTGCCCATCCGAGCACTTGCTCCAGTTCAGGCGGAACCTCCGCTGCGCGCAGTGGAACTTGCCCTGCAACTACGGTACCTGTAGTTCCGTCTATCGACAGCCACTCCCCTTCGGTGACCGTTACGCCATCGACAGAAAAAGATGGCTGCACCTGACCGCCGGCTTCCTCGCCCGCAGAAATCTTGATAGCCTCAGCACCTACCACCGCTGGCTTCCCCCAGCCGCGGGCGACCACTGCAGCATGCGACACCAACCCGCCCCGAGCAGTCAATATACCCTCTGCCGCCAGCATCCCGTGGACATCTTCCGGGGAAGTCTCGTTCCGTACCAGAATGACCTTCTCGCCTGCTTCATGAGCCGCTACCGCGCTGTCGGCCGTGAAATACACCTTCCCTACGGCTGCACCTGGGGAAGCACCGAGCCCCCTAGTAAGCACGTGGTGATCACCTTCGGAGAACTGTGGATGGAGCACCTGCTCGAGATGGCCGCCATCTATGCGGCTGACCGCCTCCTCGGGAGTGAGCGCTATGTCGGGATCGCTGGTCATGTCCACCGCCATCCGCAACGCCGCCCTTCCGGTACGCTTGCCAACCCTGGTCTGGAGCATCCACAGCTTGCCCTGTTCTATGGTGAACTCCGTATCACACATATCGCGGTAATGTCTTTCCAGCTTGGCGAATATATCCAGCAGTTCGACATAGACATCGTGCATCTTCTCGTCGAGCGCCGAGAGCGGCAGGGTATTGCGGATACCCGCGACGACGTCCTCGCCTTGGGCGTTGATAAGGAAGTCGCCGTAAGCGCCCTTCTCGCCGGTTGCAGGATCCCTTGTGAAGCCCACTCCGGTACCAGATGAATCGTCCCTGTTGCCGAAGACCATGGCCTGGACATTGACCGCCGTACCGAGATCGTGTGGTATTCCCTCGTGATCGCGGTATGCAACAGCTCGTGGACCATTCCATGAGCTGAACACAGCCAGTACGGCCCCTTGCAACTGATCCCAGGGATCCTGTGGAAATGGCTTTCCAGTTTCCCTGGCCACCAGGTCTTTATATACTTCCACCAGCCGCTGCAACTCCCCGGCAGGCAGGCCGGCGTCCGATGTGGCTCCGGCAAGCCGTTTGGCTTCTTCGAGCGGCTCATCGAAGCCAGACCCATCCATCCCCAACACTATGCGGCCATACATAGAGACAAACCGCCTGTATGAATCGTATGCAAAGCGTGGATCTGAGGTCTGAGATGCGAGCCCTTTCACCGATTCGTCATTCAGCCCCAGGTTCAGCACCGTATCCATCATCCCCGGCATGGAGAACTTGGCTCCCGAACGCACGCTCACCAGCAACGGCTCGGCTGGATCACCTATCACCTTACCCATGCGGTCTTCCAACCGCTCTTTCGCAGAACGAAGCTCGTCGAGCAATCCCTCGGGCCAACCCTCACCGTCCAGGTAGGCACGGCAGGCATCCGTCGTGATCGTGAACCCTGGAGGTACAGGGAGTCCCAGTACCGACGCCATCTCCGCCAGATTAGCGCCTTTGCCTCCGAGAAGGTCTTTCATATCCTTAGGCGAGCGGTCGTGGATGTGATCAAAGTCGAATATATACATGTCGTGCCTCTTTCTATACTTCGTATATCCGCTGGGCTCTCCCGGTTGCCCGAACAGCCCCTTGAATACCGAAAACCTTATGCCCATTGTGCGCTGGCCACGGTACCTCCATAGCGCCCTATGACACTCTTGCGGAACCGCCTGCACATGGAGGAGCACAAGATCTTGCGGCAGTTTCCATCCTACAGCAGTTTTTCGCCGGATCGAAAAATGCAAGGCAAGCGTGGACGATGAAGGGCGATTGGCCAGCTGTTACGTATCCACCGGCGGCAGGCCTTTATCAATGGTGCGCCGGAAGACCTGGCCCTTCAGGGCCGAGAGAAGTCACGGACCCTGATCGGCGTTCCTGATCGACGGCCGGGGATTTTAAGATTTTACTGGAACTGTGCCAAGCGAGCAGAAATCTCGTTTACCAGCCCGCTGATCGGGATCCTCACCTGCTCGGTGGTGTCCCTGTCCCGGACTGTCACCGCGCGATCTTCAAGCGAATCGAAGTCCACCGTTACACACCAGGGGGTACCTACCTCATCCTGCCGGCGGTACCTGCGGCCTATCGACTGGGTAACGTCGAAGTCGCACATGCACAAGGGCTGGAGCAGTGAGAGCACCTCCCGGGACAGCGGCACGAGATCGTCATGCTTGGAAAGAGGCAGCACGGCCACTTGGTACGGCGCAAGGCCTGGATGCAGCTTGAGCAGGGTCCTCTTCTCGCCGGCGACCTCGTCCTCGGTGTAGGCATCTATGAGAAAGGCCATCATGGTACGGGTGGCCCCGGCTGCAGGTTCTATGACGTATGGTACATAACGAGTGCCCGTGGAAGGCTCGAAGTACTCGAGCACCTCCCCCGATGCCTTTGCGTGCTGCCTAAGATCGTAGTCAGTCCGGTTGGCCACCCCTTCCAATTCATCCCATCCCCAGGGAAAGAGGAATTCCACATCCGCCGTAGCGGTGGAGTAATGAGACAGCTCCTCCTGGGCGTGGTGGCGCAGGCGCAGCCTCTCCTCCGACATGCCCAGAGACTTGTACCACTCCATACGTGTGTCACACCAGTAATCAAACCATTTGGGAGCCTCATCAGGGGGCACGAAGTACTCCATCTCCATCTGCTCGAACTCGCGCGTCCGGAATACGAAGTTCTGAGGGGTGATCTCGTTACGGAACGACTTACCCATCTGGGCAATACCAAACGGTGGTTTCTTGCGAGCCGTGGTAAGCACGTTCATGAAGTTGACAAACATCCCCTGGGCCGTTTCTGGTCTCAGGTAGGCGACCGCTCCCTCATCTTCAAGAGGACCTGCATGGGTCTTGAACATCAAATTGAACGCCCTAGGTTCGGTAAGGTCACTGGACCCGCACGACAGGCACTTACCGGAAATCTTGTCCGCTCGCCAACGCGAATGGCACTGCCTGCAGTCCACGAGTGGATCCGTGAAGTTGTCCAAGTGACCGGATGCCTCCCATATACGCGGGCTCGACAGGATGGCGGCGTCTATCCCGACAACGTCATCGCGCATCTGGACCATCGACTTCCACCAAGCTTCCTTCACGTTGCGCAGCAGCAGCACCCCCAGAGGGCCGTAATCATATGTGGAACGAAACCCACCATATATCTCGGCCGACGGAAAGATGAAGCCTCTGCGCTTGCACAGGTTGACCACCTTGTCCATCTGGTCTGCGCGGTCCATCTGGTCTGCGCGGTCTGCGTGGTCCTTCTTTTTCATCTTCTCCATCTGGTCTGCGTGATCCATCTTTTTCATCTTCTCCTTTTCAAGAAACACATTAACATTACCAGGACGCCGGCCAGACGGAGGTTGCTGGTTACTGCTTATACGATTACGGTTCCAATGCGAGAGTGGTTCACTCGATCCGAAGATACAACGACTATCGGACATTCAAAACTGCAAGGATGTAGCCAAATAATTACACGGTGGCGGACGCCAAAATTGCACCGGTTGCGCTCCCCTCTGTCCAGCGCCGATTACATTGCGCTATCGGGCCATTGCTCGACAACCCCCGACGCGTCGGAAAATCACTCGGCCCACCGTTGACACCGGCAC
>JAKBVZ010000024.1 GCA_021841005.1 Actinomycetes bacterium
CCCTCTCCTCAGTTCCACAGCTTCTCATGGATGGATCCAATGCCTACATCTATGGACCACAGGGTACTGCCCTAGGCACAGCACCAGTTGAACAGATATCTCTATCTGCTCCAAACTCCCAATCATCTGTCACCTACCTCGTCTCTGATCCTGAAGGTGTAAGGCTCACCTTCAACTCCTCCGGTACGATCACAGCAGGTGCTACCTATTCTGCCTATGGTCAAGTAATTGCAGGTGGACTCTCCAGTATCACCCCATTTGGATACGCTGGAGGATACACAGACCCCACAGGTCTCATCTACCTGGTAAATCGTTACTACGATTCCTCTACTGGACAGTTCCTATCGGTCGATCCACTCGTAGACCTAACAGACCAGCCCTACCAATATGTAGGAGGGGACCCGATCAATGGGAGCGATCCCCTGGGACTAGCTCTAGGTTTAGACCTTGGCGTTGTCTGCATTGGTAACTGTGGTCCTAAGGGATCTGGTTATTGTCCCTTTGGTCATACTACCAACGCTCCCAACAGTCCTTGTAACGGCTCTGGCGAAGTGCATTCAGTTGTACCACAATATGGCTACTTGTGTGGCACATTCGTGATTGTACAGCTATGTATAGACGTAACAAGTCATGGCGGGGTAATAGTTAGCCCTGGTCTTGGTATTGGATTTCCGGGCTTCTCTGGTGGTGCAGGCTGGATTAACGGTGGCCAGATCGAATCATCTTGCCAAATTAACAAGTATCTTCAAGGTCCAACCCTAGAAGCCAGTGGAGGAGCCGGATTGGGTGGAAGTGTCGTTTGGGGAAATGAGGGTCATACCGGTTCGCATGATTGGGGATATCAAGGTGGATGGACTACTCCTGGTATCGAAGTATTCCAAGAATGGGGAATCCAAATATATTCTGGATCTGGCTGGGGTTGAATTATGCGATGTATTTTTCTAGCAACATCTAACGTAAATGATAATTGGCCTATTGCTATATTATTTTTCGTTTTTGGCATCAGTATGCTGTTTAATAGATTTTGGCGTAGTGATACACTCATGTCAAACGAATATGAACGTACAACCAGGATTCCGATAATTGGGCGGATATATAAGTGGATAGTGCCCTATGACCAATATAGGCCAATGTTTACTGCATTTCGAATTATAACTGGTACCTTATTCGTATGTCTAGCTGTCGCTATCGGCGTGGCTGCGATTGTTCAGTAAGTGGGTAACCGGCCACATTGTTCACGGATGAATAATGTATCGAGAGGCATCAGAGGATCTAGGGATTAGGGTGGGGAGGAAGTGAGGACAAAAGCCACCATGGAAGTCTCCTGCGTACGAGAATTGGTGTGCCAAGAATGGGCTTGTCTGAAGTGGACCCCAAAAACTGGACAGGGAGCTAAGCTTGTTGTAACACAAAAAGGAGGCTAGTAATATGGCAGCACGACGTAATAAGTACAAGGCTGAATTCAAGGCACAGGTTGCACTGGAAGCATTGAGCGGGGAAAAGACCAACCAGGAGCTGGCCCAGATCTACAAGATCCATGTCAATGGTCACTGCCTGGACAGCGGCGCTCGTAAAGGGACCACCGTAAATATTCCGCAACTCTTTACCACCCATTCCACCAATTCTTTACCACTCAATCCAGCAGGAACCTGGAAATACAGATACAATGGTGAAGGTATGAGGACATCTGAGACATCTCCTCTTGGAGTGGAGTATTTCACTTGGAATATCGAGTCATCTGTTCCACAGCTTCTCATGGATGGATCCAATGCCTACATATATGGACCACAGGGTACTGCCCTAGGCACAGCTCCAGTTGAACAGATATCCCTATCTGCTCCAAACTCCCAATCATCAGTCACTTACCTCGTCTCTGATCCTGAAGGTGTAAGGCTCACCTTCAACTCATCTGGCACCATCACAGCAGGTGCTACCTATTCTGCCTATGGTCAAGTAATTGCAGGTGGTCTCTCCAATGTCACCCCATTTGGATACGCTGGTGGATATACAGACCCCACAGGTCTCATCTACTTGGTAAATCGCTACTACGATCCCTCTACTGGACAGTTCTTATCGGTCGATCCGCTTGTAGGTATCACTGACCAGCCCTACCAGTATGCAGGAGGGGATCCCATCAATGGGAGCGATCCCCTGGGGCTGTGGTGGTGCATGCCTCAGGGAGCGTCTGGGCCATGTCCAACTGGATATACCCCCGGGCCACCATACAACATGAATTCTCCTCAGCCACCTGAAAGTCTGATTTCACCGGTTGCTTGCGGGAAGTACCAGCTATGGACAGCCATGGGATCACTGGAGTATTTCGCCGCGAACGGTAACAGTATCGGGGGGGAGAGTGAGTCGCAGGGAGGATATGGTCCCTTTATCACCAACAGTCCTACCACCACTCAGGAGTGGCAACAGTATCTCTCTCATCTCTTTCCCTCATCTGGTACCAAGCGATCGCATTCGGGCAACGGCTATGGCCCAATTGTGGTTGACTTGCTAAGCTGTGTAGCTGGCGCTGAAAGCAACTTGTCCGATGGCGGCAAACAGCTCATGGCGCTTGGTACCGTACTTGCCGCCTCCCAAATAGTGCCAGGTGCAGATCTGATAGTAGATGCTTCCACTGCTATCGCAACTGCCGGGAACGCATTACTAGGTTGTGCATCGGGCGTGTTGAACGAGCCGGCAGGATGACTGCTACAAGAGTCTTAGCAAAGACACGGGTATATCGGGTACATGGAGGGACGGTTGATGCCTGGCGACGTTACCGGGTTACAGTTAACGGCAACCACAAATATCACCTTGCCGACAGCCAACTGCTTGAGATCACCGGTACGGTACACCGGTTAAAAGTGTCGGCGGGTGAATATGTTACCAAAGATTTTCATGTCAGTACAAAGGATGACAGTACTGTCGTTTGTGTATTCACAACTGGGGCGAATAGGGTGAGAAACCCGCGAATCCACCTTGAGATGAAGTCTGAAGATGAGGTGCAACAACTGTTATTGCGTTTTGACCGTCCGCCTTACTATGGTGGTCTAAAGGCCGGGCTTATCCAGGTATTTTTTGCTATGTTGATACCTATTGGGTTTTTCTTGGTGATGGCAGTCATTGGAATAGCAGCGATCATTGAACATCCTAGCAGCACGGTCATTATTGTTCCTATACTAGTAGTCGTTACTGCATTTTGTTGGTTTGTAGTTGCTACAGGGCTTCGCTCTCTCTACTACTACTTTCGCCTTCCCAAAGAGTGGAGGCATTGACCCGTGTCTGTATATATTTCACATAATGGCTATCTACTGATACTCAAACTCACTAGTTGGTCATTCATGATGCAGGACAGAAGCGAGCAAGACCTCACAAGAGACGTTGGCCGTCATACGTAACTGGGTACAGACGTGTACCGGGTTTCCTGGGCTCTCCTAACACATCCGTGGGTGCCCTGACCTGCCTTTAACGCTAGCAACGCCATCTCCCAGCCTATATTCTAGGTATTAGAAACTCTAAAAAATAGGAAAGGAGAATGGCGTTGTTAAATACTAATATATGGCGTTCTGTGCTGGGTGTCGACTTCCGACGGTAATTGAGTCGGTAGAGGCAGATGAGGCAGGTAACTATGTTGTTGCCCATGTCCGCACCTGGAGGTCTACGAAGCGCAGGTGCGGATAAGTGGCCTTAGGTCTCCTGGGTATGACCAAGGTGAAGGTGTCAATGGCCACGGGCTGGGCCCCCCAGTAGGTGACGAAGTGGTCGTCGACATAGAACAACTCGCAGGTGCGCTCGTCGCGCCGGGCACGAAGCATCGAGATGTACGGGGCGCTGAGGCCAAAGCACGCGGCGACGTCCTTGCAGGCGAAGCCTGCGTCCATGAGGCCAACCGCAACCACGTTGCGCATCCCGAGGTCGTCTTTGTCGAAGACGGCCAGCAGCTGCGGTCCCCTGCGGATGCGGACCTCCCCGTTGGACTCGAAGCGCTCTAGGGCCCACGATCCCGGCATCCCCGGAAGCTGTTCAGTTACAGCTTTGCTCACCCCTTCAGGGTACCATCTGGAGCCACAAACTTCAACTATTCACGCGATATTCTTGAGACCGCGAACTACCTGCTCAACATGGTCGTGGACCCACTACTGCCGGAGGTTTGAGCCTTCGTAGATTTATGTAAGAGCATCGTAGATCACCGAGAGTCAATCGTAGCTACACTCACTCACGGACTATCCAATGCCCTGGTCGAGTCAACTAACACCAAACTACGTTTGATTACCAGAATGGCATTCGGTTTCAGGTCAACAGATAACCTCATAGCACTCTGTCTTCTGGACAGGGGAGGCTACTGCCCACCGCTTCCAGGACGGAAAGCCGCATAAATGACCCACGGATTGGCGCGAAGAGCCGTTAATCTGTCCGCCACTGTGCAGGTTGAGATGGCCCTTGACAATTGGATTTGTATTGCTGGCTGGTGTGCTCTTATATCCATGCACGCATACCTCACTTGATTGATGCAGAGGACTGCCTGCTGCATTGCTCTCCATCTCACATGCGTATAGATTAAATCAGTATCTATGCTAGCGCGTAATGTGGTAATTACCTAGCACACTTACCGTGATTCTACCGTTGGATTTCGCGATCGCGTCACCTAGAATGCCCACATAGACATCTTGGATCGTTGTAGCACCGTGCATGACCCCTGTGCACGCTTCCAGATCCCCCTCTCCCTGGACAACATGCTGCAGCGGTCCGAGATGCCCACCATGAATCAGCAGGACTTTCTCGGTGGGCCGTAGAGGACTCGAACCTCTGACCCCTTGCGCGTCATGCAAGTGCGCTACCAACTGCGCCAACGGCCCTTGCATACAGGATAGCATTGCATACCGGCACCGTAAAAATGGCTGCAACCGGTCAAGCAATCCGCATCTAAGAGCGACGGTACACATCACTACACGCCAACGCCAACTTCTGGTTCTCCACTGTCTCGTGCTACTTCCATCCACGATAGACTCGCTCAGCTCCGGAATGCACCGTCACCACTTCAAGAAGAGGCGGCGAGGGGATTCGAACCCCTGTACAAGGCTTTGCAGGCCCCTGCCTGAACCACTCGGCTACGCCGCCAGACTAGGTCATTGTAGCATCACCAGATGCGGGCAACGGAATACCGGTTCTTTACGGCCGTGAGGCGATCCAGCCGGACGCATCGTGAGCGTACCTGTCCACAGATCTGGGCAGCCGGCAAAATGCGACGGAGTGCCCGGAATCATGATTGAATGTATATATGAGAATTGGACTTTTAGCTCCGCCTTGGACGCCGGTACCTCCCCCTTTATACGGAGGGATAGAGCTGGTCATAGATCAGCTTGCCAGAGGATTGACAGGGGCGGGGCATGACGTGACACTCTTCACCACCGGTGACTCCACATGTCCGGTACGCAAGTTGTGGATACTGGATGAGGCGGACGGTTTCCGCATAGGCACAGCAGTCCCTGAAATGCGTCACGCCATCCACGGCTACAAGGCTCTTGCTGGTCAGGACATCATCCATGACCATACCGTGTTTGGCCCTTTCTACTCGGACAGATTTCCCCACATGCCCGTAGTGACCACCATACATGGACCACTGAACGAAGAGTTGAGCGACCTGTACTCCGACCTGTCGCCAAGGATCGCTATCGTAGCCATATCTCACGCACAGGCTGCCACCTTGCCTTCCTTGCCGGTTGCTCGGGTCATACATCACGGCCTCGATGCCAGTAAGTTTCCCTTCGGCAACGGGGAAGGAGACAGCGAAGGTCCGTATGCACTATTCCTAGGGAGGATGGCCAGTGCAAAGGGTGCACACCGGGCAATCCACGTAGCCAGAAAGGCGGGAATGCGCATACTGCTGGCTGCAAAAATGCGAGAGGATCCCGAAAAGCAATACTTCCACGAAAAGGTTGAACCCTTGCTCGGCCCCGATGCCGTCTACCTTGGAGAGGTGGAGCATGATGTAAAGCTGGACCTGCTTGCCAATGCCGGCGCTCTCCTGTTCCCGATCAGATGGAATGAGCCATTTGGCATGATAATGCTGGAAGCAATGGCCTGCGGCACTCCTGTCCTGGCTTTTCCTGAAGGGTCAGTTCCCGAAGTGGTTGAAAACGGTGTAACGGGTTTTCTGTGCGAAGATGAAGAGGAAATGGCTGCAGCATTGCACAAAGTGGGATCTCTGGACAGGCGGAAGTGCCGTGAAGCGGTGGAGGGATACTTCTCCACTGGACGCATGGTCAACGATCACTTGGAACTATATACGGCGCTCGCAAATCGATCATGATGCTCAGGGGAACCATCTGATGGGCCAAACTACAAGGACAGCAGAAAACCAGCCGGGCACTGCACGTTCACGTTCGAGACACGCGTGGCATCCCTCCAGCTGGAAAGAGTTGCCGGCTCTTCAACAGCCGGACTGGCCGGACACACTGGCGTTGGAGAGGGCAATCGGACGCCTTGCATCCCTGCCGGCACTCGTGAAGTCTGCCGAAGTGCACCAGCTTCGCAGCGAATTGGCGCGAGTGGCCGATGGAAACGCTTTCCTCCTGCAAGCCGGCGACTGTTCGGAATCATTTGACGAGTTCTCAGCACGAGCCGTACGGGACAAGCTCAAAGTAATCCTCCAGATGGCGGTTGCACTTACGTATGCTGCAGGCCTCCCAGTGGTAAAGGTAGGGAGAATCGCCGGGCAATTCGCCAAACCCCGTACATCGGAAACCGAAAATGTAAATGGTACGATACTGCCATCATTCCGCGGCCACATGGTCAATTGCGACCTTCCCGATCAGGCATCACGCATTCCTGATCCAGAACGCCTGATTGCCGCTTACGACCAATCCAGCGCCACCCTTGCGCTGATCGGTGCATTCTCCAAGGGTGGCTTTGCGGACCTGTCCCACGTGCACTCCTGGAACTTGGAATTCGTGGCTTCCTCCAAGGAGGGAAAGCGTTACAACAGGATAGCTAATGAGATAGACCAGGCTCTACGTTTCATATCGGCTTGCGGCGTAGAACTGAATGCAGAAGAGGAACTGCACAGAGTGAACTTCTATACCAGCCACGAAGCGCTTATCCTCCCTTATGAAGAGGCATTGACACGCGTCGACCCATTCAGTGGCTCGTGGTACGACTCATCTGCGCATATGCTTTGGGTGGGGGAAAGAACCCGCCAACCGGAGGGGGCACATGTGGAATTCTTATCCGGCATCACTAATCCCATAGGTGTAAAAATTGGACCGACAATGACACCAGATCAGCTGATCACGCTTTGTTCCAGACTGGACCCCGAGAGAACGCCGGGCAGGCTGACACTGATTGCCCGGATCGGACACTCCAAGGTGCTTGATCTCTTGCCGCCGTTGCTGGAAGCCGTGAAGGAGGAAGGATTCCCGGTTGTATGGGCATGCGACCCTATGCATGCCAACACCATCACCTCTACGAGCGGGAGGAAGACAAGAAGATTCGATGATATCCTCGCAGAAATAAGGGGTTTTTTCAAGGCGCACCAAGAAGCCGGCACCCGGCCGGGTGGAGTGCACATAGAATTGACCGGCGACAACGTCACAGAATGCATTGGTGGCCTTGACGACCTCGCTGAAGACCAGTTGCACTTGCGTTACACCACTACGTGCGATCCCAGACTCAATGCGAGGCAATCCATCGAGTTGGCCTTTCAGGTTTCGGAACTGCTGCGGTCCTGAGCTTGCCTCAAGCAGGCGAAACGATCAAGTGACAACAATGGATCGGTCCTCCCCCTTAGGGGAGGACCGATGAGGTGGAACAATCAAGCAGCAATGTGGCAGCAATCCCACACATGCTCGAATGCGAGATGGGCGTCTTCACTTGCATGGTGCAACGCCTGGTGACCATTCGCGGCTGTCGTATGGAATGCGATAAGCATTGCCGTCACGAATGCCACAAGCATTATGGCGGCAAACACTACGGTAGCGATACGCCTTGTAGCTGAGGTTATTGTAGTCATGTTATCTCCTTTGTTTTTCTTCGGTGGATACCCTTGTATCCTTTGTTCATGGTAAGCCCGCATGTGGTGTATGACCATCTCCACTAGGTATACATTTTCCTTACCTCGGCTTATCGCCAATCCCCTCTCGCGTCTCGTGCCGGGAATCGTTCAGCCAATCACGTACGCATTTCGTCCCAACTCTTGCATGATTCGCCAATAGGAGAGATAATTAATAAAATGCTTGGGAGGCCACACCTGAAGATGAAGCTAGTGAGCAATATATCGAGAGCAAGATCGCTTGCCGCCGCCACCTTCGCCGTCGCCATCGTACTGCAACTCATTGCAGCTACAGCCTTCGCAGCCCAATCCCAATCCCAATCCCAGACGCAGCCGCAGGCATTTCCCCGAGCATCATCCCCATGGCTTCCCCGGGCATCCTCACAACCCCAATCCTCGACGTCCTCGCAACCGTCCATACCGTCCTACTGGATGGCCACCAACTACGGGAATGTACTCACATTTGGCGGAGTACCATTCTACGGTTCCCTGGCCGGCAAGAAGCTCTCATCTCCCGTCACAGCCATGGCCACCACGGCCGGCAAGACGGGCTACTGGCTGCTACAACGCAATGGACAGGTTACCGCTTTCGGCAGCGCGCGCTTCCTTGGCTCGATGGCAGGCAAGCCGTTGCGACATCCTGCAGTGGCTATGGCCTCTGATCCTCAAACCGGTGGCTACTGGATTGTGACCGCCGGTGGGCAGGTGTTCAGTTTCAATGCACCATTTTATGGCTCCATACCGGCAAACAGGATACCGCTCCCCAGCGAGGTTACCGGTATCGCAGCAGCTCCAGATGGTGAAGGCTACTGGCTGACTGATCAGACCGGGAACGTATATACCTTCGGTAGCGCGTCGTTCTACGGCTCTGCGCTCAGCAAAGGTGTCAATGCCCAGCCCCCGATAGTTGCCATTAAGTCCACTCCTGACGGAAAGGGCTACTGGCTGACGACCGCCGGTGGGCAAGTCATTGCCTTCGGGGATGCACAAGCTCAGGGCCAGTTCAATGCCAAACTCTCCGCCCCCATAGCATCTATGGCAGTTACTCCAGGTGGTAACGGATACTGGCTTGCCATGACAAATGGAGGCCTGCTGAACTTTGGGACAGCTCAGTATGGCGGCTCAGCAGGTGGCATCCTTGCGCCCGGCATGACGGTGGTAAGCGTAACTGAAGGTCCTGGAGATGGTGACCCGCCCAGCCGGTTGACCTACCCCTCAGGTAGCTTTGGATACGACATATCCTGGCCTCAATGCAACAATCCTTACCCATCGAAGCCGTACACCATAGCTATAGTAGGAGTCACCGGTGGCACTGCAAATAGCCAGAATCCCTGCCTAGCCTCCGAAGCGTCGTGGGCGGGATATGCTCACGAGAACTATATCAACGTCAACATTCCCAGTACTTCAGGAGAATTGGGTGACACCAGCGGTCCATTCGGCAATTGCCCCCAATCGTCTGGGAATTGGTACTGTGAAGCCGCAAACTTCGGCTGGGCGGCAGCGCAGCAGGCGCTCTCCTTCGCATCATCCAGCAATGCATCCTCACCGGTCTGGTGGCTGGATGTAGAAGTCGCAGGCGGGTATACCAACAGCTTCCCCAGCAACGGCAACGGAACTTGGTCAAGTAATCAGAATATAAATATGGAAGTCATCCGGGGCATGCTCCTAGCGTTCAAGGCCGCTGGCGTGACACCTGGTATTTACTCCACTTACGTCCAATGGCCGAGCATCGCCGGCACCTATGCACCAGGTGGACCACTATGGGTAGCAGGAGCATACGACTCCTCCTGGCAGAATCACTGCTCATCTCCGTATGTTTTCGCAGGCGGCTCCCCCACCCTGGTACAGGGCACGGCCGGTCCGAACAACACTGTATTCGACGAAGATTACGCCTGCTGAGGAGCACCTGCCGGCCACCTGCATTACCAGCCGCCCATTCACCTCCCAGCCTCCCAGCCGCCCATTCACCTGCCGGTTATCGAGAACCAGCGCCCGCATGCGATAGGCTGCGTAACCTGCCATTGCCGGCCAACTCGGAGACAAAGTCTTCGAGTTGCCGGAGACTCCGGCACTCCACGACTGCATCGCAGTAAATACCATACTCCCCCACCACGGAATCCCCGGTTCCCCAGTATGCCCGCGGTTCGGGATCCAGCCAGAAGATGCTTCGCGCTCGCCTGTACAACTCCGCCATCACCCACGCCTGCGAAGCATGGTAGTTGTTCCTGGCATCACCAAGAATGAGCAATGTCGTCTTGGGGCCCACGCACCCGCCCCATCGTTCCAGAAATACGGTAAACGCATGCCCGTAGTCCGAATGGCCGTCCACCCACATCACGTTGGCTTCCGTGCTCACACGCCGCACTGCCTGCGCGATATCCTCCTGACCCTCTATCAGGTGAGTCACCTCGTCGATACCGTCCACAAATACAAAACTGCGCACACCTTTCAGCTGAGATCCAACAGCATGGACAAGTTCCAGGGTAAAGCGGGCAAAGGTGGCTACCGATCCAGATATATCGGCTAACACTACAATCTCAGGCTTTGACGGCTTAGGTGATCGGAACCGGGGTTGCAACGGTACGCCACCCGTCGAGAGCGACTGCCTCACGGTGGCTCGAAAATCGAGACTTCCCCTGTGCAGATGACGGTCTCTCTTGGCAAGACGAACGGCGAGCTTTCTCGAAAGCGGCCGTATGGCCTTGCGCATGCCATCGAGTTCCTCCCTTGTAGCATGCATCACGTCGACATCCTCCAGCAACGGCTTCCTCACGGATCTGGCCAGTGCCTTGGCCCCCCTGTCTTCGACTAGGCGCCTGCGGATCTCGTCCTTGATCGCTGTACGCAGCTTCTCTATATGGACACGATGCTCATCGCGTGCAAGTCTCTCTTCCAGCGAACTCAGCATCCCTTGTGGCGCAGATGCCCTCTCGATCTCCATGAGTTTCGCGGTAAGATTGTCGAACTCGAGTGCGCGCAGGGTACGGTAAAGATAATACGTGCCGCCGACCGGCCGGCCAGGTTCCATGCCGGCAAAGCGCGACACGGCATACGCAGCAACCATCGCTATGCGTGCATCATCGCCCGACAGAAGCGCCTCGAGAGCAACCTGCGCAAGATCGCCTGCACTTAGATGTCCGGCTTGGGTGTATCCTGTAAGTCCACTATGAGACTTGTCGCTGATGGCATGATCTCGGACCCGCTCCCCGGTAGCTGTGCCAGGCTCAGCTCCAGCCGCCGGATCTGCCGAACGCACTGCGAAGAATATCTCGAACACGGACTTGAATACCTTCCAGTGCGCCTGGGACTTGCACATAGTGGCGCCGAGAGCCCGTTCCAGGGCGGCACGGTCTTCAAGGCGGATCTGATGCAGAGCGTTGGCTGCGTCGATCGACTCGGTAAGCGACACCGGCAACCCCGCCTCCCTCAGTTCCTCTACGAATTCAGTGAGTAGCTCGAGCACCGGGCTATCCCAGCCCGAACTCTTTGGCCGCCTTTTCCAGGTCACTGCGATACTTCAACAGTACCCACAGCGTATCGTTCGCACTTTTCTCGTCGATGCTCTCTATTCCCAGTAGTAGCAGAGTACGTGCCCAGTCGAGGGTTTCGGAGACTGACGGATGCTTCCTCAGATCCATTTCACGAAGGGATCTGACCATCCGGGCCACCTGGTCAGCCAGTTCTACGGTAACGCCAGGCACCCGTGTCGTTATAATGCTGCGTTCCCGCTCTACACTGGGATAATCCAGGTAGAGAAAGAGGCAACGACGTTTCAATGCCTCAGACAATTCCCGCGTTCCGTTGGAAGTGAGAAACACCATCGGTATACGAGACGCTCGAACAGTACCCAGCTCAGGTATACTTACCTGGTATTCAGAGAGAACCTCCAGCAGCAATGCCTCGGTCTCCATCTCCACCCTGTCCACCTCGTCTACGAGAAGCACGGCTCTCCCATCGGTCCTGATTGCGGACAGCAACGGGCGTTCCAACAGGAAATCCTCCGAGAATATGTTCTCCTCGAGCGAAGACCAAGAGCCGGAAGCTTGCGAAGACGGCTCACCTGGCGCATCGTAAGGCGTGATCACACGTTCAGCCTGTATGCGAAGGAGCTGCTTGCGGTAGTTCCACTCGTAAAGCGCCTTCGACTCGTCCAGACCTTCGTAGCACTGCAGGCGCAACAGTTTGCTCGCGGTGATCATAGCCACCGACTTCGCCAACTCCGTCTTGCCCGTCCCGGCCGGGCCCTCCACAAGCACCGGTTTTGCCAGATGATCCGCCAGGTACACGACAGAGGAAATACCCTCATCCGGCAGGTAGCCGGCAGCTGCAAGCCGCTCTGACACCTCTTCGATGGACTGGAACATCGGCTCATCGGTGACGGGGAACGACAGGCTCCCACTCATTGTCTCACCTGCCCGTTACCGCGCAGTACCCATTTGACGCACGTGAGCTCCCTGAGACCCATAGGTCCGCGAGCGTGAAGCTTCTGCGTAGAAATCCCGATCTCGGCCCCAAGGCCCAATTCACCACCATCGACGAGCCTGGTGGACGCATTCACGAGGACAGCGGCAGCATCCACCTCCCGGAGAAACCGTTCCGCAGCGTACACGTTGTCAGTGACTATTGCCTCCGAGTGTCCTGACCCGTAGGTATTGATATGTGATATGGCATCATCCAGGCTGTCCACAACTGCCACCGACATCTTAAGGGCAAGGTATTCCGTACCAAAATCCTCCTGAGTGGCTATGCCCATGAGGGGAACGACCTCACGAGCGCTGGCATCTCCCACCAGCTCGACGCCGGGTAGCGCCTTTACCGCCAAAGGCAGGAATTCCGCTGCAATATCGCGATGCACCACCAATGACTCAGCGGCGTTGCACACGCCTGGCCTCTGCAACTTGGCGTTGGCAAGGATGTCCAGTGCCATATCGATATCTGCATGGCTGTCTACGTAAATATGGCAATTCCCGTCCCCGTCGATAATGACCGGCACCGTAGCGTTCTCGATCACCGTGGACAGAAGCGACTTACCTCCACGCGGTATCAGGCAATCCACGTAGCCGTTCATCCGCATAAACTCCACCGCCGCTTCATGGCTGCCATCCTCCAGAAGTATGGCGCAGTCCTCCGGCAACCCGTTTTCCGCCAACGCATCCCTGATCACCGTCACTATTGCCTTGTTCGATTCCATGGCGCTGGAAGACCCTCTCAGTATCACGGCATTACCGGACTTCAGGCATAGTCCAGCAGCATCAGCAGTGACATTAGGCCTGTTTTCGTAGACTATACCTATCACTCCAAGAGGTACCCTCACCTGCTCCACCTGCAGACCATTCGCAAGCAGCCGGCCGGCTGTCACCTCGCCTACCGGATCAGGCAGCGTCGCCACTTGCCTGAGCCCCGCCGCCATAGACCGCACCCTTGAGCCATCCAATCTCAAACGGTCAAACTGGGCAGGACTGAGGCCGGCCTGCTCGCTGCGCTCCAGGTCAATCGCGTTGGCTGCCAGCAAAGCGTTCTCACGCTCTTCAAGCAGTGCAGCCAAACGATCCAGCACGCTGTTCTTGACGGCGGTGCTGGTACGAGCAATCACTCTCGATGCCGATCTGGCGCGAGAGCCGTAGCCGTTCAAATGATCGTACAATGCCATCACTCCAGTATAACCAGATCGTCCTTATGCACCACTTCGGGCGATGTCCCTGCCGGCAGGGAATGGCTGCTTTCCCCGGCATACATGGATATTTCCCGTGATCCGTAACGTACAAGACCCTTGGCAAACACCAGGCCGTCGGGTCCTGCAATTTCCACCGCATCGCCTTGGCGGAAGACACCGCTGGAACCGATCACCCCTACGCTCAATAGTGACGCATCACCTCGCTTCAATGCAGTCCTGGCCCCGGCGTCCACTGTCAGTTTTCCCGACGAGCCAAGCGCAAAGGCTATCCAAAGTTTCCGAGCACTGAGGCGCCGTGTGCGAGCCCTGAACATCGTTCCCACTCCTACGGCCCGATTCAATGACAGGCTGATCACGTCTGGCTGACTTGCATCGGCAATAATCGTTTCCACTCCAGACCAGGCCGCCATCTTGGCCGCCTGCAACTTGGCTGACATACCGCCGGAACCGGCGACACTGCCTGGTCCTCCCGCAAGCGCTTCGAGTTCCCTGTCCACCTCCGCCACTTCTTCAATGAGGGATGCGTTCGGGTGAATTCTCGGATCGCCGGTCAGCAGGCCTGCCGTATCGGTAAGCAGTACAAGTAGGTCCGCGGAAACCATATGCGCCACAAGCGCTGCAAGCCTGTCGTTGTCACCCAACCGGATCTCGTCATCCGAAGTGGCATCGTTCTCGTTCACCACCGGCAACACTCCCAGTTCCAGCAATTTGGCCAAGGTACGGCGCGCATGCAAGTACTGGACCCGGTGAGCGAAATCAAGAGGCGCCAGGAGTACCTGGCCCACCGTCAGCCCCCTGCCGGCAAAGGCATCACTGTAGACCTGCATTAGTCTATGCTGGCCGACTGCGGCAACCGCCTGGAGCGTCACCATGCTCGATGGCCTGGTCTCGAAGCCGAGCGCAGCCAGACCTGCCGCAATTGCACCGGAACTGACCAGGATCACCTGATGGCCGGCACGCACCGCGGAATCGATCTCGGCACATAGTTTGGACACGGCTTTTTCGGACACATGGCCGTCATCACCGGTCACTGAGGACGATCCTATCTTGACAACCACTTTTTGACGCTTTTCGACAGTCATACCTTAATTCCTAAAACATCCGTAAACGGCAATCCTTCACGGTGTATACTCCAGGGACGATCGAGCAAAGAGGGGCGCCCGCACCCGTCACCAAGCCCGCGAATTACCATCGCGCCCGCCCGCCAGCTGAGCCGTATGCGCAAATCCGGACAGCTTCATCGATGTCTTCTCCCGGGAACAGCCAGATCACCATCGCTTGTGTAGACAAACTCCATATTCCCTATTCGTACTATGTCACCGTCCCTGGCGCCGGCTCTCTTGAGCGCCCTGTCCACCCCAAGTGCGTCCAGCTTGTTCGCAACGTACATAGCGGTATCCAGGTCCTCCAGATTGTTCAGAGACACTGCCCTGACCACCTGACGCCCGGACACTACAAACGCTCCATTGGCGTCCCTGATCACCTCCATGCCTTCCGGTACAGGACGATGTACCACCACCGGACCTCCAGAAGGAGCACGCGACGCTTCCTTGGCATCTCTTACCATAGACCACAAACGCCACAACATCTTGGATACCCCAACGCCGGTAATGGAGGATATAGTCATATCCAACCTGGGATCCATCCCGCCAGATGCGGGACCTGCCATGTCCACTTTGGAACCGACCACCAGACGCGGGCGATCGAGCATGGTGGAATCGTACTGCCGGAGTTCCCTGAGTATCGTGTCCAGTTGAACGCTTGGAGCCGGCACGCACGAATCACTTACATCTACGAGCACGAGCAAGACCTGCGCCCTCTCGATGTGGCGCAGGAACTTCCAACCGAGTCCCTTCCCTTCTGCGGCTCCAGCTATTATGCCCGGTATATCCGCGATAACAAATCCTGGTTCGTCGTACATAGATACATCCCCACTGGGTGAAGCACCGGTGAGCCGCACCACTCCCAAGTGAGGTTCCAGTGTGGTAAAGGGATAGTCGGCAATCTTGGGCTTGGCGGCAGAGACCGTAGATACGAGGGTGGACTTGCCTGAATTGGGAAAACCTACAACACCGACATCGGCGAACAGCTTGAGTTCGAGATTGTACCAGTACTCCTCCCCTGGTTCAGCCCGCTCTGCAAACGCCGGCGCGCGCCTGGAATTGGTGAGAAACCTCGCGTTCCCCCTTCCGGCACGCCCACCGCGAGCGCCCAACCATCTGTCACCAGGATTAGCCAGGTCGCAGACAATAGACCCTGTTCGGTCCTTTACGACCGTACCTACCGGAACCGCCACGTACAAGTCTTCACCGTCCGCTCCGCGCTTGGACTTGCCCCCTCCACGCTTGCCATCAGCCGCCCTCTGGTATGGATGATCACGAAAAGCTGCAAGAGAGGATCGCTGATCGCCAGCGACCAGCCACACGTCGCCACCCTTACCTCCATCACCACCATCTGGGCCGCCTCTGGCCTCATGGGCCTCACGCCGGAATGACACAGCACCAGCCCCCCCGTCTCCAGCTCTGAGATGCACTTGGGCTTCGTCTACAAATCCAGACATCGCGCAACACCAGCCTTGGTGCACTTGAAATATATGATGAAACGGCTAGTCAAGGCGAGCAAGACTGCCATCTCTTTGAACGACCGCTACACCCGATACCAGTAAATCTCCCATACCTGCCCGCCTGCAGGTGTTGAACGTACGCTACTGGGATACGTCCACCAAGCGCCTTCCCTTGCGCTCTCCGAATTTGACCGATCCATCCGTCAAGGCAAATAGGGTATCGTCCCTACCTCTCCCTACATTGTATCCTGGATGGAATCTGGTGCCGCGCTGGCGCACCAGGATGGTCCCCGCATTCACGACAGTCCCGTCGTACACCTTCACGCCCAACCGCTGCGCCCGGCTATCCCTTCCGTTCTTTGTGGAACCACCACCTTTGGTCTTGGACATGCCTTCCTCCTAACCACCATTCTTTATCGTTTCTAAAGTCTTTATCGCTTCTAAAGTTCCCAGTGCATCACCAGTACGGTCATCACCGTCGTACAGTGCTCTACTTATTCGCCGTCTCCGTCAACAATCACAACTGGACTGCCGGAATCTTTCCTCCCCGCCTCACCCTCTTGATCGATTGCAGGTGTACGACTGCTGCCGACGTCTGGCTGCAATGCACCCTGCCCCTCTATACCAGGGGCGGATATATCCCTGATCTCGACAAGAGAGTAAAGCTGGCGATGGCCATAGCGCCTGCGCGATCGGGTCTTCGGCTTGTAGGTGAAGCCCCGTATTTTCTGGCCGAGTGTTTCCCCCACCACCTCTGCATCCACCCGCACCTGCTCCAGGTCATCAGGTAATACTCGTATATCATCACCTGCCACTAGTAGTACAGGGTCCAAGCCAACCCGGCTACCCTGTTCCTCTCCCAAGTGCTCCACCCTGATCACATCACCAACGCTTACACGTTCCTGCTTGCCACCTATATTCACAACTGCATACACGAGTAGATAGTATAGCCTATCCGGGAGCCACTGTGCGAACCAGGATGGAGGCGGCCGTTGAGTCAATGGAATGCATCCGTCAGCCGTGACAGACAGATCAGAACAGGCTTGGGGCCGGCACCATGTCGCCTGTGCACTGGCTGCAGCATAGAGACCGCAGCGGACAGATCAGAACAGGCTTGGGTCCAGCACCATGCCACTACCCGAACAGGTGGGACATACCTCAGAAAGGGACTCCACCAATCCCTCGGAGATACGCTTACGAGTCATCTCCACAAGACCCAACTCCGATATATCGAATACCTGAGTTCTCGTCTTGTCTCTGGCTAACGCTGACCGGAATGCAGCAGCAACCTTGTCCCTGTTCCCCCTTATCTCCATGTCAATAAAGTCAATTACGATAATACCGCCTATGTCTCTGAGTCTCAGCTGGCGGGCTATCTCCTCAGCAGCCTCAAGATTATTGGCATAGACTGTTTCCTCCAGATTCGAGGTACCGACGTTCTTGCTGGTATTGACATCTATCACAGTCAGGGCTTCAGTACGTTCGATGATAATGGATCCGCCTGACGGAAGCCATACTTTACGATCTATGGACTTGTGCAATTGCTGCTGGACGTGGTATCTTTCGAAAAGCGGGATCACATCCTGCGCTGGATCATACAATTCCACCCGGTCAGCCAGGTCGGGATTGACGGCTTCGACATAGCCACGAACTTCCTGGTAAAGATATGGGTCATCGATGATGATAAGCCGGTAATCAGAATTGAGCTCTTCTCGGACCAGCCTGATTGCGAGGTCAGGCTCCCGGTATAGCAATGCAGGTGCACGGAGACCGGCAGCTCGTGCAGAAATATCCGCCCAGGTCCTCACCAGCCTATTGATGTCTGCCGCGATCTCGTCAGCACTTGCGCCCTGCGCCGCAGTACGAGCAATGATTCCCACCCCTTCCGGCTTCGCATCTTCTATCACCTTACGTAAGCGCTTGCGCTCATTGCCCTCTATGCGCCGGGATATCCCGAACACGCCGGCATCCGGTACCATCACCACGAAACGACCAGGCAAGGACACCTCTTGTGTGAGACGGGCCCCCTTGCTCCCTATGGGATTCTTGGTGACCTGGCACATCACCAGTTGTCCGGGTTTGAGCATCTCCTCGATCCGGGGAGTTGAGGACCGGGAATCCCCTTTCCCGCCGGCACCGGGTTCAATGTCTTCACGGTCGTAGCGTACGTCCCCTCTGTACAGAACAGCGTTCTTGGGAGTGGCAATATCTATGAACGCCGCCTCCATGCCCGGTAGAACATTCTGTACCCTTCCAAGGTATATGTTCCCGTCGATCTGGGTAAAGTCATCAGCCACCTTCGACACATAGTGCTCTACAAGGGTACGCCCCTCGAGCACGGCTATCTGGGTGGCATCCTTGCTGGAATGGACACACATCGTATAGCGTCCAAGTGCTCGCCCTTTGGCTCCTCGGGAGACCTTTTTCCTGGATCGCCTCTTTGTGGCGGCAGGGCTGTTGTCGCCTTGTGGTTCTAAACGTGGCTTACGTGCTGTTGCCGTGATGGAATCAGTGCCCGTCCCCGACCGGCCATTTCCATCAGGATCAACGCGAACAGGAGTGCTGCCTACATCGGCACCAGCAACTCCCGCCCCATTTGTGGTGGCAGAGCCAGGTACGCCAAACTCCTCCGTTTCGCGTCCACCGCTGCTGCCACGGGAATTCGGGGGCACGCCACGTGAACTCCTCCTAGCCACCTTAGCTGATTGTGGGTCGAGAGTATCCAGGGAAGACGACTTACCGCTACCCGTAGATGCTTTGCCTACCCTTGCCCTTGCTGTGCCTGACACTCCACCAGCGACCGGCGCCGGTCTGGTGTCTCCGATCTTCGGGCGCGGAGTATACTTTGGAGTCTCTTCAACAGACTCCCCTGTGGAGCCGGTAGGCTCCCGTATCTCCCGCCCGCCAACGGGTTTTGCCATCTAAAAAGATCCCTTCTGAATATTAATCGTGGGATATGCCTTGAATTATAGACATCCCCATACTCCTCCCCTTGTAATTCCGTCTGTAAATTGCCTGCCTGCGTGCCAACATTGCACCCAGCACCGAAAAACAACCCCATTGGATTTGACTGGTCAACCAAACACTCACGTGTAGTAAAAACGACCATATAAAACATTGTACCACACTTCAGAGGAAGATGTGGCACCCTTCTCGCATCATCAGGGCGAACGCGATGGTGACTCCCTCCTGTAAGCAGGCACAGCGCCTACCACGATGCCAGAGCCAGGCAGACTGGTAGATGAAGAACCCGTGGTCGTGGTGGTCGGTGGTGTGGTCGTGGTGGTCGGTGGTGTGGTCGTGGTGGTCGGTGACGTAGTGGAATTGGTGGATGTCGTGCTGCTACTGCCACTGCCACTACGGGTGGAACTGGAACTGGAACTGGAACTGGAACTGGAACTGGAACTGGAACTGGAACTGGAACTGGAACTGGAACTGGAACTGGAACTGGAACTGGAACTGGAACTGGAACTGGAACTGGAACTGGAACT
>JAKBVZ010000032.1:0-11309 GCA_021841005.1 Actinomycetes bacterium
AAACCAACGAGAGGCCGTGTGATAGTGAATGCCCTGAAGGTCGGCCCACTGCTTTAAATTCATAATCATAGTACAGCACATTAAACACATGTATGGTCTATCATGGGCGTCTATTCGTTAGCTGTTGATAACCCCATTATCTCTGAAGACCAACTAATGTCCAATCGGGGTGGTGGCGCAGGATGAAGCGCTGCGTCAAGCATCGTTTTCACCACTTGGATTGCTCTCGACACCGCCTTCAGTGATAGTGCTGGTTGAACCGGTGCATGAGCGGTTTGCCATCCAGAATGCTGACGGAACTTACTGATGCCGTATCAAGGTGCATGTGCCATGCCGCCTGATCACCGGCTCCAAGCGACCAGGCTATTGCCGCCTTAATCGGTGATACATGGCTTACAACCACCACAATCTCGTCGTCTTTGTAGCCCTGCGATACTATGTCATGACATGCACTACGCACCCTTGTGCCGACTGACACCAGCGATTCGCCGCCGGGAGGTGCGTATCCGATATCAGCCATCCAGCGTTGCCAGAAGCCGGCAGGGACGGAATCGATCGGCAGGCCATCGAAATCGCCGTAGTCCATTTCCATCCAGCGCGAGTCCATGTCAGCCTGCAACGGAAGCTGCAGCAGTGCGGCCGTATCGATGGCACGTGCAAGCGGGCTGGAGATTACCCTGACTATTTTTTTTCCTGCCATAATTTGCGGTAGGTGCATACCAAGTTCGCGAGCCTGTTCTCTGCCGTTAGCGGTCAAGGGAACGTCAAGCCGACCGGCAGTGAGGCGAGAGGAGTTGGCGGTGGACTCTCCGTGGCGGATAAGCAACAATTCCATCTGCCGGTAGTTCCTGTATCAGCCCGATACCAGGAAACGACCACAATTCTCGCATATATTCAGACCGTCGTCATCAGTGAAGAGGGGCAGAGCGGAAGGCAACGAAGCAGGTGACACGGCCAGATGGCAACCGCTGCACTTGCCTTCTACAAGGGCTGCGGCACCAGTCCCTCCCGCCCGTGACCGGATGGCGTCGTAACGCTGTAGAATGGCCTTGGGTATACGTCTTGCGGCAGCCTTTCTCAATGAGCGGCATGCCCTTAGCTGGGAGTCGATGTCGGATAGCTTTGACTTGGCGGCGCTGACAAGCTGATCGGACTTGGTGGACAGCTGATTCAGCTCATCCTCCAGATCTCCATATTTTGCTTCCAGCGCTTCGAGGTCTTCCATCAGCTCGAATTGCCTGTCCTGCAAGTCCTCCGCCCGGTTTGTCAGATTATGGGCCTCTGCATCCATTGCTTCCAGATCTCGCGCCGAAAGAACCTCCCCGGAGTACAGTTTCTTCTCGAGGGATTTCTTGCGTTCTACGGTAATATTCACCTGTGTCTCCATCTCGTCCTGCTTAATGCGGATGGCATCCTTTTCGGCTCGCAGCTCCTTGGCCCTACGCGATATCTCGTGGATCCGGTCACGCATGTTGCCAAGCGCAACTCGTTCCGGCAGTGTGACCCTCTTGTATTCAAGGGCATCGATTTCTGAATCGTGACGCTGCAACTCCAGCAGCATCATTCCGAGATTGCCCGAGCTAGCGTAGCTGGATGTATCTGCAGGAGTCATGGCGAGTCGGTTGCGCTATTGCGGAATCCGAGTACATGCCGAAATATTCGAATGCTGTCCCTTACAGGTTGCAGTGCTCCGTTTAGAGTTGCAGTACGGTTTACCGGCCGTGAATTTGCCATATTGCCTATTCTAGCGCTACATGACGTGTGGAATTTGTCCAGGAGCTGGCTAATGGCGGTGGCTCACGTCTCTACAGGGCCTTGTACTGAGACGCTGGGGGAGCTGTCACCGGTGAAACGGCCACGCCGAAATTACTGAGCGCCACTCCGAGGCCAATGGTAATGGCGGGGGTGGTTCCCTTGGCCGGAACGGTGATGGTACTTTTCATATTCACGATTTCGCCGGAGCTGTTCAAATAGACGAAGATGGTGGCGGTCCGTGATCCCCCAGTGCTGTGCAGTGCCTGGAAAAGCGCCTGGTACGGGCTAGACTGAGCCGCCGCAGCAGCGAGATTCACAACTGCCTTGTATTCGGTAGAACTTCCGCCAACTGAAGATGACCCCATGTCCGTTACTGTCATGTGTGACGTGGTCAGGAGATTGATCAAGCCAATGGGATTGCTGATCAATGCCGATGTCTCGGCCTGCGGTACGGGGAGTAGGGTAGACAGCCCCGCTGGAGCCAACTGTATATATTTCTCTCCACCTGCCAGCGTTGCCACCAGCGATCCAGCGTTCGGCTGTACGTAAAGGTCTCCACCCGTAAAGAGCGTAGTAGCGGGGCCACCGAGTACGGTTGCCGGGTTGATGGTGCCTGTACCTTTTAGATTGAGTTTGAGTATTCCTTGTTTGCTGGCAAAATTAAAAGGACCTACAGCTGCAAGATTGAACGTGGTAAACGTAGCAAAAGTGGTCTTGATATCCTTTCCGGATACCGACATACTGATGTCTGCACTGCCCTTGCCTAGAGTGGTGGCGGGAGATTCTTCCACTTTCTGTAGCGGAGGCAGCGTGGTGCTGGTTACCGCCTTGGGGGTGGTCGTAGTGCTCGACTTCGGACTGCTTGAGCATGCCGCTAGACCGGCAGCGAGTATGAGTACTCCTGTTCCGGCACCTACCACCTTTAACGCAACCTTGTACCCTTTTCCTAGATCCCGTCTGGTATCCGTCCTACTGCTTGTGACGCGAAATCCCATCTATGGTGTTTTCTCCTTTTCTCTGGTCGTTCCGGCCAGCTTTCCACTGCCGGTGGCAACGCAACAACGTAACTTCAATTTCCAACGGTTGTAACAGGTCTGGACACTTTCCTCTTCTGCTCTTAGCAATAGGCACCACTGATTCAGAATCCCTGAAGGGTCCAAGCCATCGGATGCAACACTACCATACTCGTACCGCTCGAATCAACGAGGCCAGCCTCAGGCAGGCACGTATCCGTTCATGGCGAAGTGCGGTCGACTCCTGTTCCAGCTGTAAGGTACTGCGCACACCTGTACCTGCTATCGATCTTGATCCCGATGGCATCGACAACATACTTCCTGCTCCTGCTGCGGTGCCCCTACCTGTTGCGGCCTCTCGTACCGGCTGCATGCTGCTATCCTTACCTGCCGGCTGTGTTTCGAGAGGAGTGGAACTGCTGCGGCCGGTGGCAAGTTCCAGGATGATATTGGCAAGTTCGGGGTTTCTCGCCAGTACCGGTCCGTGAAGATATGTACCGATGATCCTTCCGTAGACAATTCCCTCATGCCGGTAGCGTGCCATCTTCATGGTATGGACTGCATCAGCGGAGTATCTGTTTTGTGTACCGAGGGCATAACCTGGGTCAGTCGTGGCAGCGTTGCTCGACAATATATCGTGGCCAGTCAAAACCGCCTGGTTGGCTGGGAACCCATTACCTATGCCTGCATACACTAGGCCGAGCGGTTGTGTTCCTGATCCGATTATAGTCCTGCCAGAGTGATTCTCGAAACCGGTCAGGATATGATCTGCGTGCGAGCGTGCCGGCCATCGCGTTGCCTCTAATGCGGCAAGGCGTATGGCGGTTGACATATGAGCAGGATAGCCGTGATGCATGGACCGTGGAGGCGTATTCGCGGATGGGATGGATTTCATAATGGATGAGTGGCTGATGTGCCTTGAGCCAGCATGGTTATCCACCCTGGTTCCAGGGGGACCGTCATCGTAGCGGAAACGATGGTCCGGGAAAGCCGCTGTATTGAGTGTGGCAAGGATCTCGCCCACTGCTCGCTTGGAGCTGGTGGTGACCGTGATGGCCGGTATAAGGTCGGCGCCAGCCAGCGGTGCGCCTCCCGGTCCGGGGAAAGCCTCACCTAAAATCTGGTACCCGGCACAGACCGCCAGTACGGCGGCGCCTCCCGACAGGGCACGTTGCAGTGCCTTGGATGCCTGCGGCGTACGCAGCAACTGGGCGGCATAAGCCTGCGGCGCATCCTCACCGCCGCCAATGCAGTAAATGTCGCATTGTGCCGGTACGGGCGTGTCTGAGGTGACGTAGACAATCTCCGCCGTCATCCCCTGGTATGCAGCCTGTTCAGCCAGCACAATAGCGTTGCCGCCATCTCCGTATGTTCCGAGAATGTCAGGGTACAGGAGAGCAATCCGTAGCTGTGGCTGGGGATACGTTCCTGATGCTTTGGACGCCGTAACATCACCAGGACCGATGGTTCCGTGAAGCCAGGATGAATTGCTCCGCGTTCCTGATGCTTTGGACGCCGTAACATCACCAGGTCTATCCGTCCGGGTATTCTCCAGGATCAAGGCTGGATCGGTTGCAAGCGTCTTTCGTAATTCCTGGAAGGCGGTATAGTTGCCTATATAGTCTATACCAATGATATCGATATACGACATGGCTAGGCTGGTATTGGCTGGTCCGGGCGACGGCGGGGAAGAAGTGGGAGAAGAAGTGGGGGAAGAAGTGGGGGAAGAAGTGGGGGAAGAAGTGGGGGAAGAAGTGGGGGAAGCTGGCGGGGGCGACACAGGGGAGGCAAGTGACTCCTTGGCGCTGGATAACGCGGCAGATGCCGCTAGTGCGAGAGCCTTCAACTGGTCGGGTTCGCAGTCGTGCCTTACACCAGCGTAAGAGAGACGCACCGCCATATCCAGGCAGCGCTGCCCGGTTGCAACTACATAGCGTCCCGAGAGATACTCGAAAGGCACGTCCCACAGCCAAGACGGGTCGAGTCCGTCCGCAGTTTTCGAATTGATCCCGATCACAACCGGGCCAGATCCACTGTCTATAAGATCGAGCATCTCCCGCCAGCCGGCGGGGTTCTTCGCGAGCATCATCTTCACGTTTGCCTCGTGAGGAGGATTGTGGGGAGGGGGTTTCCTGGAGGGAGTGCATCTATGCGATATGATTCTCATCATCTTCATGTTTTCCTCGTGAGGAGGATTCGAGACTAGCTTAAGTGCTACCACGCTGAACCGTCCCTCGACCGACTCGAGGCGGGAAATGCTTTCCATGGCACGGTCTTCATCAATGCCCATAAACGATGCAGCCGTGGCCGCTACTGCCGCATTGGAACGGTTGAAGTCTCCCGGTAGCGATGTCCGCAATGCCACCTGGCGGCCGTTTTGGGTTACCATATAAGTACCGTATAACGATACAGATGGTTCCGGCCTGTGAAAACCGCAGGAGCATGCCCATGCGCCATTGTCTGAGAACGCGATCCTGCTTGCGCACTTCGGGCAACTCGCAGCATCGGACAGCCATCTCTGGCCGGCTGCAACCCATACGATCCGGGAGGGAGAGGTATCACACGCGGCCCAAGTGACCATGGGGTCATCGCAATTTGCAATGACCACCGGCTCGTGGCCTGCATCTCGTGTCCGAGCAAGGGCGCCCTTCCATTTTTCAGCAGTCATCCTGACCTCGTTGACTCTGTCCAGCTGATCTCGGGAGAGGTTGAGCAGTGCGATTACATGTGGACGGGTCTGGCGCATGACCTCTGGCAAGTATCCTTCGTCGACTTCCAGCACCGCCGAAGTGGCATGCGGCGAATCGATCAGGGCCGCAGTAATTCCTGCAGGAAGGTTAGAGCCTGGCCCGGAAGTCGCCACCTCGTTCTGGGGGGTGCCAGCTCCACCAGTAGCTCCACCACCAGCTCCACCACCAGCTCCACCACCAGCTCCACCAGTATCTCCACCACCATCTCCACTGCCAGCGCATTGCATCTCGCCCATCTGGAGCGCACATGCGATCATCCGCGTGGTGGTCGTCTTTCCATTGGTACCGCTCACGAGCACCACCTGCTTTCCTGATGCCAGATGCTCGAGTAGTTCCGGGTGGATCAGAAGAGCGATCCTCCCACCTATGACCGAGCCCGAGCCAAGATGAAGCGTCCTCGAAGCGCGTGCTACGGCTCTCGCGAGCCCGGTGGAGAAAGTACGGCGATCTGCGAGGTCTACGCCAAGCCTGGATGCCGACCATGTGCCTGGCCTTTGCTTGGCGCGGGGAGTTTGCGATAGTGTCATACTCACCTAGTGTATGACATTGTAATGGTATAGGAGGTTCTCATATGGGCATATTGGATGGCAAGGTTGCAATAGTTACCGGTGCTGGACGTGGCATAGGGCGGGGAGAGGCAATACTGCTTGCAGCTGAGGGAGCGAAGGTCGTTGTAAACGACCTCGGTGCTGACGTAACCGGCGCGGGTGGGGACAAGAGTCCTGCGCAGCAGACAGTGGACGACATCCAGGCCAAGGGCGGTGAAGCAGTAATCAATGCCGACGACATAAGCTCCTGGGATGGTGCAAAGAGCCTCGTCGACCAGGCTGTATCCACATGGGGCAAGCTGGATATCGTAATCAACAACGCAGGGATCCTGCGTGACAAGATGAGTTTCAACATAGACGAGTCCGATTGGGACGACGTGATCAGGGTACACCTGAAGGGCCACTTTGCCATGTCCCGCCATGCTGCCGCCTACTGGCGCGAACGTTCGAAAGCTGGCGAAGAGGTGAAGGCGGCTATCGTGAATACCACCTCAGAATCGGGTATCTACGGTAACCCAGGCCAGGCCAACTATTCGGCAGCCAAGGCCGGTATCGCGTCTCTGACATGGGTAATGGCACGTGAGCTCCAACGATACGGCGTAAGGGTCAATGCAATTGCCCCCAGGGCCAGGACCAGGATGACCGAGAATCTGTTTGGTGCGTTCAGCGATCCTGGTGAGGGCAAATTCGATGCCTATGCTCCTACCAACGTTGCCCCAATGGCTGTATTCCTGGCATCAGATCTGGCCAGTGACGTAAGTGGGCAGATCTTTGTTGTATACGGCGGCGAGGTGACGGTTATGCAGGGATTCACGCCAGCTGGCGAGATAAAGCAGGATTCCATGTGGACACCGAGCGAATTGGCGGCGCGTAAGGGTGAACTTTTTGCCAATCATCCGAGCCTGTTGCCAGGGATGCCTGGATTTTGACCCTCGTGTGGTTTTCAGGAAGCGGTAGCTCCACGGCGTTTACGGGCTTTATGCAGGCGATGAGGTGATGCAAGCGATGCGTCTACGCAGGAGCTGAGATGATGGCTGATCCCGGCGATCAAGCTGGAGTTGGATACGTAGGTGAGCAGGTGATGTCCGCGGGGGGATCCCAGGTTGAAGACGAATCCGGTGTGCAGTACGTCATCAAGACCGTAGAAGAGCGTGGCGTTCAATTCGTACAGCTCTGGTTCACCGATGTCCTCGGCACGCTCAAGGCGTTCAGCATCGCACCAGCGGAGGTGGAGGGAGCACTTGCCGATGGCATGACGTTTGACGGTTCGGCTGTGGACGGGTTCAGCAGGGTACAGGAGAGTGACATGGTTGCTCACCCTGATCCAAGTACATTTGAACTCCTGCCGTGGGATGACGGAGGTTCGCTTACGGCGAGGATGTTTTGTGATATCGCCAATCCTGATGGTACGCCATTCGAGGGAAGCCCTAGGGAGGTGTTGCGGCGTACCATTCGACGGGCTCGAGCCGCGGGCTATGACTTTTTTGTGGGGCCCGAAATCGAGTTCTTTTATTTCGCCGACGGGGACATTGGCGAGGGCTCAAATGGCGGTCATCCGCACCCAATCGACAGCGGCTCATATTTTGACCTGACTGCTGCTGAGCTCTGCGGCGATCTGAGGCGCGGGAGCATACAGGCGTTGGAAGAGATGGGCATCCCTGTGGAGCATACCCAGCATGAGGATGCTCCCGGCCAGTACGAGATCGACTTGCGTTACACCGATGCACTTACCATGGCTGACACCGTGATGACCACGAGGATGATCATAAAAGAGATCGCCCTTCGCCATGGAGTGCTGGCCAGTTTCATGCCCAAGCCGCTTTCGGGTGTACAGGGATCAGGCATGCATACGCACTTATCCCTCTTCGATGGTGAGTCGAATGCTTTTTACGATTCCAATGATCCTATTGGGCTGTCGCAGGTGGCAAAGGGTTTTGTGGCTGGGCTGCTCAGGCACGCTCCCGAGATTACAGCCGTCACCAACCAGTGGGTCAATTCCTACAAGCGCCTTGTGCCAGGTTACGAGGCACCGGCTCATGTCTCGTGGGCACGCAACAATAGATCTGCACTTATCAGGGTGCCCGTCATCAGGAGAACCAAGCCCGATACCACCCGTATAGAGTACAGGGCGATAGATTCTGCATGTAATCCTTACCTGTCCTTTGCCCTTATCCTCGCGGCGGGTATGAAAGGGCTGGAAGAGGGTTACGAGTTGCCGCCCGAAACCGCTGTCAACCTCTTCGATCTTTCGGCCAGGGACCTCGAGGCCATGGGAGTTGTCCAGTTGCCGCACAATCTGTTCGAGGCCGTGTCACTCATGGAGAATTCGCAACTGGTGGTGGATACGGTCGGTGCGCACGCATTCGAATGGTTCATCCGCAACAAGCTCGAAGAGTGGCATGCCTTCAGGGAGCATGTAAGCGAGTTCGAGTTGGACAAGTACCTGAAAATACTCTGATGCCTGCTTGCGCCGCGCATGTACTAGGCTGCGGACGTGCCTGATGCCAGTGCTGGTAGGCGTGACGATGAGCAGTACCGTCTCCACCGTGTTTTCCAGTGGCAACCATGTATATTGGTGTCGTGGGCATGACGCACTCAGGTCTTGGAATGGGGCGGTCACAGGTGCGCAGGCAGCGCCTTGGATGACCGGCGAGATAGGTGTCAGAGGGGTGGTCGCCTGATGGACCAATCGCTTAGCCCGATACTTTGCTTTCCGGACCTGCCCCCTACAACCGTGTCAGGTCTGGCTCAGGCCGCCGGGCTTGCGCTGCAGGCCATCAGTGGCGCAGCGTACCTGCCGGCGCCGGGGTCTTATGCGGGTGCGATCATATCCATGGTGGAGGATCCTGAATCCAGCTTGCCCGTACTCCGTGCCGTGAAGTTGAGCGGCATGCAGCGAGGTGTAGATGCTCCTGCTGGCTCTGTCGGCACCGCAGGGAAGGACTCTCGCGGGATTCCGCAAGCTGGCGGTACCGCTGGAGTGCCGGTTTTCCTGGTGGTTTCAAGGTCACAGGTGGACTGGCTCGAACGGGTCAGGGGCCTGTTCGACGACTGGTGCCTGCTGGAGTCGGATCAAGACGAGATCGGCATGCGGGTCAGGTTGCTGTTCCATCCGCCAGTTGGGTCGGGAGAGGGTACCCGCATCCTGCATTACGGACCGCTCGACATCAATCTGGACAGTTACCAGGCGGCAGTCAACGGGCATGTACTGGATCTCACCTACATGGAATACAAGCTGCTTGCCTTTCTTGCCTCCAATCCAGAGAGGGTGTTCAGCCGCGAGGCGCTTCTCACGCGTGTCTGGGGATACGACTATTATGGCGGCGCCCGTACTGTAGATGTCCACATCCGCCGGCTACGCTTCAAGATGGGAGACAGGCACGCGAATATGATCAGCACTATAAGATCGGTGGGCTACATGCTTACATCCAGGACTGCCAGATAGCCGAGACACCGGACCGATCAGGGTTCGATGTCTCGGGGCCGGCGCCACTCTATGTAGCCGGTATCAGTATGCGTAGCCAGAGTCAGTATACAGCCGGTCGGCGCAAGCTACGGATCTGGTACATTAGATCGCGCTCCAGTCGCGTCTTCGTATCAGGCGTCGTAGTAGAGATGGAACTCCCAGGGGTGCGGGCGTAGGCGCAACTCGTCCACCTCGTTCTCCCTCTTGTGAACCAGCCATGTCTCTATCAGGTCGTCAGTGAATACATTGCCTTCCAACAGGTAGTCGTTATCGCTTTCGAGCGCATTGAGCGCTTCTTCCAGCGAAGACGGTACCTGTGGAATCTTGGCCAATTCTTCCGGCCGGAGCCCGTACAGGTCGACATCGAAAGGTTCTCCTGGCTCGATCTTGTTTCTTATCCCATCCAGGCCGGCCATCAGCATCGCCGGAAAGGCAAGGTAGGGATTGCACGTAGGGTCAGGGCATCTGAACTCGACACGCTTTGCTTTTGGCGATGGCGAGTACATAGGAATACGGCAGGCTGCCGATCTGTTGCGTTGCGAGTAGACCAGGTTGACTGGTGCTTCAAATCCCGGGACGAGACGCTTGTAGGAATTGGTGGTCGGCGCTGCAAAGGCCAGAACGGAACTGGCATGCTTGAGCAGGCCGCCGATATAGTGGCGTGCCATCTCGGATATGCCACCATACCCGCCGGCATCAGCGAAGAGCGGCTCTCCATCCTTCCATAAGGACTGGTGTACGTGCATACCGGAACCGTTGTCTCCGAAGAGCGGCTTGGGCATGAAGGTGGCGGTGAGCCCTGCTCGCCAAGCTACCGATTTGACCACATATTTGTAGAGCATGAGCTTGTCGGCCATATCCAGCAGGGGACTGAACCGCATGTCTATCTCAGCTTGACCAGCGGTGGCAACTTCGTGGTGCTGCACCTCTATCTCTATGCCCAGGCTTTCCATTATCAGGATCATCTCTGAACGAAGATCCTGCAGGTGATCGGAGGGTGGTACTGGGAAATAGCCTTCCTTATGGCGCGTCTTGTATCCCAGGTTTGGACCTTCATCCCTGCCGGAGTTCCATATGCCTTCTTCCGAGTCGACTGAATAGGAGGAGCTGTGTGCATCCTGGTGAAACCTTACGTCGGAGAAGATGAAGAACTCCGCTTCTGGCCCGAAATATACAGTATCAGCTATGCCGGTTTCCACTAGGTACTGTTCCGCCTTCCTGGCTACATGGCGGGGATCCCTAGAGTAGCTTTCACCAGTGATCGGATCTCGTACAAAGCAGTTCAGGTTCAGCGTGCGATGCTGCCTGAAAGGATCCACTACGGCCGTATCGGGGTCGGGCAGGAGCAACATATCCGACTCTTCGATGGACTGGAATCCCCGGATGGATGAGCCATCAAATCCAAAGCCCCGCCCTATGGATGCGTCGGCCAAGGTTCGACCGACGGGGTCAAACCCAAATCCGTGCTCGAAACATGATTCTGTCAACTCGTGTGCTGGAATCGAAAAGTGCTGCATAAGCCCGGGTAGATCGCAGAACCGCAGGTCCACTATCTCGATACCCATATCCGATACCTGCCTTAATATTTCCGCTGGGGTCTTGTGTTGCATTTGTGCCTGCTGTCCTTTCTGTATATTGTTTTCCGATTATGTTACACCGCATCGAGACCGGCGTCAGCCGCCACTGGTACACGCATGGCCTCATGGCATCTGCCAGTATTTATTGCCGCAGCTGCATCTTTATACTGCATCTTTATACTGCATCTTTATACTGCATC